>CAMHMZ010000011.1 GCA_946186375.1 uncultured Clostridia bacterium | reverse complement strand
TCACATGCAACTTTTCTTAAGTGGGTCGGAGAAAGATCCACGAAAAAAAGTACACTTAATTGACCATGCGTTTATTGCAATATCGTCTCAAATATGATACATTTAAATTCGGTATTTTATGCCATTTCAACGCCTTTAGGACTTCCAGCTTCGCCGGTTACTAAGGTGTACATTTTTATCTCCAGATATATCAAGATGAACAGAGACACGGGAGGGCAAACATGAAAAAGCTTTTCACTTCAGAAAAATTCCAAGTAGGTCTTGCTATTGCTATAGATGCAGTAGGGGAATTTCTCAAGATTGTTGGATTGGCTGCTATATTCTGCTTTATAGCATTACAGTTACCGCCCACCGAAGAATAATAACACCAAAAACCATCTAAAGGGAGGATTATAAAATGAATCAGACTTTATACGTACCCACTGGTTTCCTTGCTGCAGAAGAAGATGCTGCTGCAGCAAAACGTCGTGAGATAGCTGAAAGGCTTAAGCGGGGCGAGGATGTCAACGTTACTCCTTCTGGGCAAGTCGTCACGCCCACCGACCCTGAAGCGCTAACAGGAAGAACGCTTAAGGCTCCGGAAGGGAAACTTGCATAACAATTTTTAGGGAGAGATAACTATGCCAGGTTTTTATTGGTACGAAAGAAATCCCCAGCTTTTCGAAGCTGAAAAGCAAGCAATGAACCAGTTCTTCCCAAATTTTGTTCTCGATAGACTAGATGACGGTCGCTTGTGTTGGATTGGCACACTTAACCCCCGCGGTAAAGATGGTGGCACGTGGACGCTTATGGTCGTTTATGACCACAACCATCCTCACAATAATACATATGGTGGTTCTTTAAGAGTTTATTCTGTCAAACCGGATTTGAATGAATTGTATCGCGCTGCGGGCTCGCTTCCTCATGTCTTAAGAGACGGAAACGGGGATCTTTATATGTGCACAGCGCGAAAAGAGGACATTGATTCCGGAAACAGAACAACATCCGCCGTGAAGGCTCTTGGGTGGGCGTCAAAGTGGATCTTTGTCGTCGAGGAATGGCTTGCTGGAGAAATTGGCGATGAAATATTTGAGCACACTTTCTGACATAACAAGGAGAACCTAATGGCGATACGGCTAGTTTTTTCTGATAGAGCTATGATTGCCTTAACTGTTGAAACTCTTGAGAAATTCCAAACGGAAACCGGCGGCGTTTTTTTGGGCTATAGGCGGGGAAAAACATGGTATGTAATAGAAACAATTGATCCCGGGCCAAATGCGGTATTTCAAAGAGCGTATTTTGAATACGATCAAGCATATATAAACCATTTAATAAACAAAATATCTAGACTTTATGAGGAGCAACTTGATCTTATTGGGCTATGGCATCGACATCCGGGATCATTTGATAGGTTTTCAGGAACCGATGACATTACAAATACACAGTATGCTGAATTGTCTGAATACGGAGCCGTGTCACTCTTAGTGAATATCGACCCCACATTCAGAATAACTGCATATCATGTATCTTTACCGCTTCGATACGACAAGATTTCGTATGAAGTCGGAGATCACTTGATTCCCGATAACCTTCTCAAGTTGAAGTCAAGGGAAAAAATCACAGAACGGATAAATGACGTATTTGAGAGTAACCATCGTAATACTCAGACAGTATATCAATTATCAAAGAAGGACCACTATGCTAGGTTTTTAACGGCTCATTTAACAGAGGCACTCACAAGTTATCTTGAAACGCACAATGTACCAGTACTCAATCACAAAATCGGTGGGCTAGATCTAGATAAAACCGATGGTCTTGATGCTGTTCTGGCCACGCTTCAAGAGGATCTAGATTACTTTGAAAAGAATGGAATTGTGGTACAACTGTCAATCAACGAGAACCAGCAATTAGCATTGGTCACAAATAGCGCAAACGAAAAAGCATTTCATTTGACGTTCTCTATTGTAAATACAATACCAGTTTTTGTATTCAACGATAAAGCATATGTATATCAAGCAGGATTAATAAAAACCGGTTTGTCCGAATACGTCACAAAGGAAGCTGACAGTAATGATCAATTCAACACCACGAAAACGAAACGTCGCTTTTTTCCCAATAGAAATCAAGAATAATCATTACTGTGGCCCTCTATATGGAACAATTCATGAGCAATCAGGAGTAGTCAACGTTTTTTCGGCCGCTATTCAGGAAGCAAAGATCGCGTCTGATTTTATTTGCGACTTACAACAAAGCAAAGAGCAATGTGACAATCAGAGTATGATGGCCTTCTGGGAAAACGATCAGGTACACTTGATCAACCAAGGAGTAGACTATTCTATTCAATACTACGATTTACACCAAAATGTCTTTTCAAGAAACACTGGTATCTTAGAGTCAGACATTATGCAAGAAAAGCGAGCTGTTATACTTGGTTGCGGTTCGGTCGGAAGCCTGATTGCACTCGAATTAGCTCGTGCGGGTGTTGGTCATTTCCTTTTAATCGATAATGATATTGTTGAGTATCATAATTTGTGCCGCCATCAATGCTCAATTTCTGATGTTGGCGACTATAAAGTTAATGCAGTTAAGAAACGGATAAAGGAGATTAATCCTTCAGCAGAAGTTCTTGCAGTAATAAGTGTTGCGGAATATGTCAGCAAGGAAATATTTGACTCGTTTTGCGTAGAAAACAACACCATTTTTATCGGCTGTGCAGATAACCGGCAGGCTGACGTATATGGGAACAGCCTGGCCGTATACTACAAAACAGCGTTCATAAGCATAGGCTTCTGGGAACGTGCATTCGCAGGAGAAATATTCTATTATTTGCCAGGAAAAGACATGCCATGCTATAAGTGTGCACTTGGAGATGGCTCCGGTTTATCCGCAAGATCATCTGCTAATCGAAGAGTATATACGACCGAAGAAGACCTGACGGCAGTTCACTTTGAACCTGGTATATCCGTAGATATTAACTTTGTAACCACTATAGGAATAAAACTAGCGATTGACATTTTTAATATTGACAACAACATGTTTACACCACGGTTGATCGACAGCTTAACCCAATATACCCTAGTATGTAATACTAATAAAACAGCTATTGGCGGAGAACTAGCGGAACTGTTTTCTTATCCTTTACAAGTTACGACTTCATTAATAGTTGGTCATAGAGAAGGCTGTCCGCCGTGTGAATTTGAACGATAACGTAATGAATAATCAAGAGAATAATCAGGACGATTATATTTTGCCAACTAACCCCCAGAGACAAATAAGGGATTTCTGGCTTTTTACCATTCTTCTAAGTCTTGTAGTCTGTTCAATAGTTGCATGCCTATTTTCCTTCATTTTAATCGGATCCGTTTCGCCGGCTGTTTTTTATTTTATCCTTGCAGGGGTCTATGGAACCTGTATGTATAACCGAAGGCATTGGATTGCGTACCCGTGGGATTATAGAGCAGACTTCTATTATGCTTCTGTGTTTAACGGTATCCTTACCATGGTAGAAGTCTTTGCGACAATCGTGTTATTTTCCGCTTTATTAGGATTATTCATAGTGTCTTTTTTCATTTGTGTCCTTATTCTTGCTGTGAAGCTTAGAAGGCCTCCAAGGAGATGTGTGATATGGTTCCTATAGGCCATGTTTACTCTGACTATAGATCAGCTATTTCAAAGGTTGCTCAGGTTTGGAAAGACCAATCAAATTCATGTAACGATGTGAAAGTTCTAGAGATAGGGAAAAAGATTCTTGAACCAATCTCGCAAAGTGCGCAAGTTATTCTTTCGCTCTTAGAACAACTGGAGAAAGAAACAAGCTTCTTTGATAATCACCGATAATCACCAGAGATAGAGGGATAATAATATGCCTATACTAGAAGTCAACAAGTTAGGGACTCAAATGAGAAGCGTCTTTTCTAGGGTTAGTGCATACAATACAGTACTCTACAATCAGTCTGCATTATACGATAGTCTTCGAAGAGAGGCTCAGGCATCATTTAGTGAGAGTCAACAGTTTTGGATTACATGGGAGCGAAAGAACGTTTATGACCACGCTTCTGGGAGAGAGGCTGCGTTAGCACATATTAGTCAGAGAGTATCCGGACTATTATCCTTAGAAAACCAGCTAAAAACTGTCGATAAAAGCTATGAACGGCGCGCGAATACAGAGTTTACAACAAGACCACTTCCAGATATCTCGAGGATTCCTCTGAATCAGTATATTTCTAAAATAGATGAAATATTTCGGGAAGCCAAACAAATTGCCACAGAGTGCTCAGTAACAGCGCATATTCCCCCTATTCAAGAGCTTGGTATGCTGTTTTCCGGTAAAAGGCTTCAATTGTATGAACGCTTTTTTGACCTTGTGCAAGAGGCAATGATGATCAGCGTTCAAGCAGAGAAAGCTTCAGATCAACTGTCAATCACGGTTGCGAATGATAGTAAAGAAAAAGCTGAGAAAGAAATAGACAACGCAGCTTTAGAAACAGCTGAATTGATTGAGTCAATTAATGAGAGACAGCTACGTGAACAGCAGCAGGTATTAACGTCAATTGCACATATCATACAAGCCTCTGTGTCTCCAGATGAAATAGCACTTCTTGAAGAACTGTCAAGCCTTACCCAACCAAGTTTAATTATCCGGCCAACATCCTGCTGTGAGTATCTGAATCTAGGTTCCTATGCTTTGCCTGTCGGAGGGGGCACTAATCATCCTGAAATTGAAAGGATGCTTAAGCGCTATTTCAAGGAAGCGTTAACTGACGGATACCTTATCTTTCCCGCATTATTTGACCGAAGAATAGGCGCAAATATATGTTTTGATGATAGCGAATCATCGAGTTCTCCAGGGAGAGACGCAATACATAGGCTACTATACTGCGAGCTTGCTATTTCTCCAGCCTCCTTACAAACATTTGCGCTTTTTAATCCTGGAGGAAGCGGAAAAGGATTCGATATATATCTAAGCTTTTCGAAAAAACATCCTGAGATCATGGGCGGTAAGGTATATACAACGCAGGCGCAAATTCGTGAGCAGCTTGAATCCACCCTTGCATACATTAATGAAGCCGGCCAAAATCAGTTCGTCAATTACGCTGATATTTTCGAATACAACGAGAGAGTCCCCGATAAACCAGAAAAGCTAAAAACACTGTGCATTCTTGATTTTCCGAAGTACTTTGACGCAACAATGCTGGAATCCCTATTAAGCATCATTCGTAATGGTAGCAGTTATGGAGTCAATGTGCTGCTCCAGTTCTCTGAGAAAAACGTAGATGGAAGTATGGGGGAACAGGCCAAAAGACTACTTAACGAGGTTCTAGGGGAATGTACAACATTTACATTTCATAATGAAACATGGACACAATCGGGCATTTTTCTAGATTTACAGACCGGATTGAGTAGCGAAGAACTAAGCTCCTTTGATGAGTCTTTTTCGGAACAACTTACAAAAATAAGAAGTGCAATTCTGACATTGGAAAAAGTTCTTCCCAAGGATCAATGGTATACAGGCAATACTACAAAAAGGCTCTCAATTCCTTTTGGCAAAAACGAAGATGGGGGTATTCAAAACCTTGAATTTGGCGACGCTGTGGGTTTGGGAACTTCACATTATGCATTGCTCACTGGCGCGACAGGCTCCGGCAAATCATCGTTACTTCACACCTTGATTCTGAATGCGATTACTTACTATGACCCTAGTGAATTAAACCTCTATCTCTTGGACTTCAAGAGCGGCACCGAGTTTAAGATCTATGAAGAATATCGGGTTCCCCATATAAAACTACTGGCATTGGATGCCATGCAAGAATTTGGCCAAAGCATACTTGAAGAACTCTGGAACATTATGCAGGAACGTGTGAAACTCTTTGCTGATGTTCAGGACAAGGATATAAAAAACATAACTCAGTATAGACAAGTAACAGGAAAACCACTGCCGCGTATTCTTGTAATTATGGACGAGTTTCAAATGCTATTCAACGAAGAAAACAATCGCCGGATAGCATATGAGGTAGGGGCAAAAATGGCCGATTTCGTTTCCTTGGCTAGAGTTTACGGTATACATTTTATCCTATCTACACAGACTATGGCTCGCCTTTCAAGTGGGTTTTCTATCAGAAAATCTACATTGAGTGAAATGCATGTCAGAATTGGACTGCAAAGCACCGAAGATGAGGCAAGATATCTTTTTGGGGATGCTTTTGGAAAACTTGCCTTTAACAAAATGGGTAATGCCAAAGGGACAGGTGTCTACGTTGAGAATGACGCCCGCCCAAAGTTGATCTCATTTAAGGGGGCTTATTGCGATGAAGAGCATCAGCGCGAAATATTGAGCTTGGTTGACAGGAGGTATTCCATGTCTCCTGACACAAGCATGAGAGTATTTCGTGGTGCCTCAGAACCCTCTATTTCCGACTGCGAAGGTTTTATGAGTCCTCAACAAGATGAGGTCTTCACCTCTGTAGCAATATATCTTGGTGAACCAATTAAAGTAGCTCCGCACGTCTGTATTAAGGTTTCACGTATGCGCAGGTCAAATTTGCTTATAGTTGGTAGCCGTCACGAAATGATAGACAAATTAGTTGCGCTATATATCTTAAATGCTCTTAAAACAATGCCACACAAGATGATTGCTTCAACGGATACAAGCGTGTTTCTCCTTGATGGATTAACTATTATGGGCGAACCAGCGAGTGAGCTGATGGGCAAGGTAATTGCTAAAAATGGGATCGACATCAAAAGTGCACGATCAAATTTTGATGTTCTCCCAATAATAGATGAAGTCTATGAGATTTATGAACAAAGGAGACAGGAAAGACTTTCTGGAATACAAAGAAAACATAACACAGTTCATCTTGTGATAAATGATTTCCAGTGGATCGAGCCAATATGCCTAATTTTCGACAACAAGAGTGTAGATGAATACAGGATAGAGCAGAAAACCAATCCTCAGAGTAGTTCTGATTTGTTTTCATTCCTATCCCAAGGCTCGGCATCGAACCCTAATGATTGTTCCACGCTTCTCGACGAATTGATTGCCGATACAACAAACCAACCAACAACAAAAATCTCTCCGAATAAGAAAGTCATGAATCTTTTGGAATCAGGCTACACTTATGGAATCAATGTTGTTCTTAGCTGTACTGATTTTCTTTCAATAAAAGAGAGAATGTACGATGTCGTACCAAAATTCCAGAATAGAATTGTTTTCTCATTAAGCAATAATGACTCTGATCGACTCATTCAAGACTCAAAAACAGAAGGGTTAAAGGACAATATAGTTATCTATTCCGACGGCATAAACCCTGCAATCCAATTCAAACCATTCAGCAGTGCATCTATATCTTAATAAAAAAGGAGAATTTTATCATGGCCGGACAAGCATCTCCCGAAGCAATGGATCGTATGATCTCTAATCTGACAAAGTGTATTCAAGCACAGCAAAGTGTAGCTGCAGCACTGAAAAATGACTATAGGACTGTTGGAGAAGAATGGAATGACAAGCAGTACGAGAATCTTGGCGTTGTCATTGAATCGGCGGTTCGTGATTTGTCTTCAAACTATGCATCTCTCAGTGAGAGCATCTCGAAATTGCAGATACTAAAGCAGAAGCTCATGGATTACCTTGAGCATCATATCGCATAAGACCTCATGTCACAATCAGTGAACTCTTCGACTGAACCACTCCGGGAAATAAGACGTTCATTAGTTGAATACAAGCAGGATCTGGAGTCGGTAAAGCAGAGACTATTTGTATTATTTGACGAGTATGATTCCTTGATACACAGAGAAATCGGAAAATGTCAGGAGGAGCTTCAGCAAGAGATAGAAAAAGCTGAAGGCAGACGGACCGACTCTTTCCTGTGCGGGAAATGCGGGAATCGAATGATGCTGTTGATTCGCGGGAACACCACGAGATGTCGATGCCAAGATTGCGATGGCACTATGCATCGAGTAATTCTGGCCGAGGGATCTATACAAGATAGAATAGCAAAAAAACGTCAGAAACTAGATGAATACCAGTATCATGCGAGGAAATATGGGGAAACGAAAGACCTGTTGATCTCATATTTCAGAAACTTACTAGATGATTCGGCATCTGGTCATCAAAAAGGAATAGTTGCCACAGATCGCCTCATAACCGCTCTTGATGCATATCTATCATACAACTTAGTGCCAACGAATGCGGGAAATGACAAAAACAATGCAGAGGGTTCCGAGGTTCCTTCTAGTCCAACTGATTCTACAGCTGATCAAGAAGAAGCTCTGAATGGAGTAATGACCTCATACCCAAAGATCACGGGAAATCATTCTATTGAAGATGACTTAATTAACACAAATCCGAACTATTCTCATGACGACCCCAACTCCCCATACAATAACAATTGTCAGCGGTGTGTGTCAGCCTATGAAGCTCGCCGACGTGGTTATAATGTCCAGGCCTTGCCGGTACCAGTGGGAAGTGACACGCTTCCGATCATGATGCACCCAAGAGGTTGGCCAACAGTATACTCAGGTTTTGATCTAGTTAATTGCTCCGCAAATTCAGGAACTGCTGCGGCAATCAACATTGAAGGACAGATGGAACAATGGGGCGCTAATGCACGGGCAATAGTTCGCGTCCGATGGAAACCGGAATGCGGCGGTGGTGGGCATGTTTTTATCGCAGAAAGAATCAATGGAGTAACACGATTCATTGATCCACAGAATTCTGAAACTGATGCACGCTACTATTTTGAAGATGCAAAAGGGTCCGATGTGTTTTGTATGAGGATAGATAACTTACCCTTTACTGAGCGAATTCATGATTGTTGCGTTGTGGAAGAGAACGGAGGAATGACAAGATGATATGTTTTGCAGAAGCAAAAAGAATATATGAGCAACAGTTCCCTGAGAATAAAATAGTTGGTGCAATAGAAACTCAAGATGAGTGGGTTTTTTCTGCTGTTGATAAAGAAACTGGACTTGAGTTGGATATGGCACCAATAGCAATTTCCAAGAACGATGGAAATATTAGCGCATTCTTTCCTCCCGCAAATCGGGCAAAGCTTAAGTCTGCAATTCAGGTAGATCTCAACGATTAAAAAAGTATTCATTCGACCGCATGGTGATGCGAAAGATACTGTCAGGAGGGATTATCCAGTGGCTGTTAGAATAGGGCCGGACGGGACTATTATTACAAGTGAAAGTCAGAGTTCAGAACCAACAATCTTGGAAGATGGAACGATTGAGATTTCTGGAAATCAGCAAAGATTAACTACTTCAGGAAATCATAGTAATGGATTAAATCTGTCGAGTCGCACTACAAACGTGATATCAGGGCCAGCTCCTGTGTCTCCGCTAGAAAACGTAGAATCTTCGGAAAGTAACACAAGTGCTTCTGACAGAACTATCACTTCAAGTCAAAACAATACAAGTGATTCTTTAGGTGATTTGGAGTATGCGGCAATGGTCGAGGAGGGGAAAATACGGTCAAGTTCCCCTCGTACTGGAATTCTTGTTGCTGTTATCTGCACATTAGTTGCTATCTTGTTTAGTTCTCCAGTCTTTTTCATTGGCACAGCAGTAGGAGTTGTGATTATCGTAATGAAAAAGAAAGAGCAATCTGCGCATATTGAAGCGAGGGATAAACTCCGAGCAGAGATCGAAGAGATGAAACAAAGAAGTTAATAATATTGGGGGTGTTCATGATGAGTTTTGACTTAACTGTTTTTCAGTCTTCTCAGTATTCGAATAACCCGTCTATTCAATCCTTAGTTTCATCTGCCAAGAATGATGATCTATCTGCTATATGCGAGTTAGCCCATCTCGTTTACGAGGGCGAAGATGCTAGCCGGGATTACACAATTGCAGCAGATCTCTGGGAGTATGCGGCACAAAAAGGTAATTATACTGCTTTGTTAGGATTGGCTGATTGCTATTTCACAGGCAACGGTCGACCGGAAGACGAAGCTAGAGCGTTCAAGATGTTTTCCCAAGTTTATAATGACCATCCTGAGATGCTTCATGCTTTGTGCCAAATTGGCAGAATGTATGTACATGCTTGGGGCGTGCCCAGAGATATCACGAAAGGACTTGAAGTTCTCAATAGAGCTTGGAAAGCAGGTCACTCTAGGGCTGCTACTGAAATCGGTTGCACATATCTATATAATCTTGAACGTACAGTAGAAAACGTTGTTACCGCAATTAAATGGTTCCAGCGCGCATCAGACATGGGAGACCCCAAAGGCTGCTATCAATTAGGGAGCATATATTTTAATGGCGATTATGGGGCGCAGAAAAGTAATAGCTTAGCATTCAATCTACTGATGAAAGGTCGGCATTACAGTGATGCGCTCAGTCTCTTGTTGACCAGTGAGTGCTGCGAAGTTGGTACCAAAGAGGATGTTAATTCTGTCGTAGAGGAAGCAATAAGAAGAGCCCAATATGGCGATGCAGATTTACAAAGCGACGTCGGATACGCTTATGCAAAAGGAAAATCTTTACCACACGATGTTGCCCAAGCAGAGTTGTGGTACAGATTGGCTGTAAAAAACGGAAATGCACACGCAGCATTTAGATTAGGAAGTTCCTATTTATATGGATTTGATGGATTTGAAAAAAACATCAAAAATGCACTAGAATATCTGACTTATGCAGCAGAACATGGTCAAGCATACGCAATGTCTACACTTGGAGACTTGTATGATGACCTGTATGACCATGACTTCTATGAAATACCTTATAGCGACGCGAAAGAATTGGCTCTTCATTGGTGGAGCGCCGCAGCTGATGCTGGTGAGTCTGGGTGCGCAAGCAAGGCTGCCAGTCAATATGAAAGAGATGGGAAACTGGATCTTGCTCTTAAGTACTATCTTATTGCTGCTAAGGAAGAGTACACGAGTTGCTACATGCCTATTGCTAGGATGTACTTATATGGCAGAGGATGCAAACCAGACTACAAAGCAGCAGTTGAGTATTTTTCAAAAGCAGTTATGGATAGCGCAGGTGCATTTTACAAAGGGGAAGTAGAATTCCACTATGGAGAAATGTACGAGAACGGATGGGGTTACCCGCAGGATTATGATCAAGCAGTAAAACACTATTCTGCGGCAGCAGAGGCTGGTTATGCTGAGGCAAAGGATGCTCTTTCTCATTTTAAGAAAGGATTCTTTGGATGGAAGAAGATTTGAGATAGGAGGAAACCTGCAATGGGGATGGAGTTCGGTCAAAGTATAGAGAATAAAGTTGTAGAACTATTGCAATCGGGGCAGTACAGCGAAGCAATTAACTACGCATCAACGAGAGCCCAGGCCGGTAATGCCGAGGCTATGTATGTGCTTGGACAGATGTATTATCATGGCGCAGGTGTTGTTGAAGACAAAGAATCAGCCGCAATATGGTACAAGAGAGCTGCTGACGCTGGCTCTGCTCCGGCAATGTTTGAGTACGCGGTGTGCTGTGCCGATGGCGACTGTGGGGTAGAGCAGGACATAAGTGCAGCAATCAGGTATTACATGGAAGCCGCAAGGCGAGGGCATGCACCTGCGCAGTTCGAGATGGGAATGCGCTATGAATTTGGAGAAGGCATTCCCGAGAATATTCACGAAGCGGTTCAACTGTACACCCAAGCAGCGAAACAAGGTCACGCTGGAGCAATGTATTTCCTTGGTCATTGCTATAAGAGCGGGCGTGGAGTAAAAGCCGATCTTGGTGAGGCCGTCAACTTGTTTCGTCAGGCAGCTGAATTAGGGAACACCGACGCCATGGTTTCAGCTGCATGTATTTTGGCGGCAGTTGATGATGACTATGCATTTGAGCCGGATGCTGATATGTACAACGAGGCGTTCTCACTTTTTAGTAGAGCTGTTGAAGCCGGCAATGTTGATGCGCATTTTTACCTTGGTATTATGTACAACGATGGTCTTGGGGTTGCCAGAGATCAGAACCAAGCATACAGATTTGTTAAGTTAGCTGCTGACAATGGACAACAGAATGCACAGAGGCTAATAAAGAACTACCGTAGAGATATCTATGGAGATTGGTATTACAAAGGATAAGTAATTTATATGCTCTGCATATAAAAATATAAGTGGAGGTAAAAACCATGATTAAAGAAAAAGATCTCAGAGAGATGCGCCCCCGTGTGCGCTACCAGAACGGTTCAAGTATTACGCTGAAAACCATTCAGAACGCACTCCAGGACTATTTCAACGATGCAGCAATCCCTGTCGCGTTTTATGCAGACCAGATCAAATATGGTGGATTGATTGGCGGCTCAACCGAAGACTGCATTGTCCTCTATCATCCCCAGCATGAAAACGACTATTTTAAGATTGCCATTACGGTTCAGTATCAGGGTAGATTTGCGCTCGTAACTGTCAATGATTTTGGCTCTAGCACACAACTTGGCAATCAGGGATCCAAAGAAATGCTCAAGGAAGCTTTCAAATTCGGTAGCGGTGTAGCTACTTCGGAGAAAGTTGGAATGCTTATCGGTGCTGGTGCGAGAAGACTCCTCAAGGGCGGTGTCGATCAGAAGAAACTGCGAGAGGAACAGGACTGGTATCAGTTCGTAACGGAAGCTTTTGACGAGATCGTGGCTTACGAAAACTGAACTATAGCAAAAGGACAAACAAACTTAATGAGGAAGTAATCTCATTAAGTATGTTATCTAATAAAGATGGGAGCTTTGTATTTTTAAAGCTCTTATAATCACAATCAAAAGTTGAGGGCGTATCGACTGCTGAAATACTGCAGCCGATACACCCTCAGAAGGTGCAGATAGTGTCAAGTTACTGAATAGCGTTTAACTATATGACCGAACACGAGGTAAGAGCGCAATGCAGCATAAGTTTTCAATGTACAACCATTATGGGACTCTACGGGATGGCTCTGTCTTAATCTATAATGTGCTTTCCTCGGCAGTAGCAATTATGTCCCAAGAGGAATTTTCTTCAATTCACAAAGCGGTCCCCTTAGATGCGGAAGCAGACCTATTTAGCGCGGCATCAGAAATGGGATTTGTCGTTCCCGCCGAGGAAGACGAGTTGTCAAAGGTCTTAGCCCTCAGAAACTCGAACAACTATAGCGACAAACGAGCGGGTTTTCAGATTTTGCCAACAACAGGTTGCAATGCAAGATGCTTCTACTGCTATGAACAAGGCTTTAAGGCCAGCACAATGACGCGAGAGACTATTGATTCTACGGTAGAGTTCATTCTTAATTACTGTGAGAATATGGAGGAAGTCACAATCGCGTGGTTTGGTGGCGAGCCATTTACCTGCGAAAACTATATTGCCGAGATTTCAAAGAGATTAACGGCCGAATTCGATAGACGAGGAACTAGGTATTTCGCAAATGTCATTACAAATGGAGCGCTAATTTCAGAAAAGAACATAGACGCTATTGTTAAGGACTATCGTATAAGCAGTGTTCAAATCACACTTGATGGGCGCGGTGAAAAGCATCTGGCGCGCAAAGGCTTTCTTGACAAATCTGTTAGCTATCAATTGATATTAAACAATATTGCCCTCCTCACAAGACATAACGTCCATGTCATGGTTCGAATCAACGTGGATAGAGAAAACTTGGAAGACTGTCTTGCAATATTTGACGACCTTGCTGTGTTGGATGCTGATAAAGATAATCTATGGCCATATGTAGCCCCACTTTATTCTGATAGAAGTAAGCCAAATCAGGATTGCTTTGGTAAGGACGAATTATCGGACGTCTTCACAAAAGTCTACAAGAAGATGATTGATACCGGGTTCATTCAGACGGTTAATGGCTTACCAATGAATTTCTCAAATGCAACTTGTTGCGCAAAAATGCTAAACAATTTTGTTATCTCGCCAGAAGGAGATATTTCAAAATGTGAGCATTTGCTTAATGTTCCCGAAGAAGTGATTGGACATGTTTCAAGCGGGATAGTATTTAATTCCGCTATGGCAAAATGGAGCGACGCTAATATTCCAGAACAATGCAAAACATGTTCTTACCTTCCTGTGTGCCAAGCAGGGTGCACAGCGGCAGAAACGCGCGGTTTCGGCTTTGGCCGGTGTTCATACATAGCTTTTGTTCATGACGCCATTATCGAAGCAGCGAATTACTTATTAGAAAGGAGCGAAGAGTAATGACCGTTCTGAGAAACAGCAAAGGATCTTTCAGCGCCATGCAGAAAATGCAGTCTGCAGGTACTGCGTCGATGGCTCCCTGCTCGACGATTTGCCAGCCTTATTCTGTCCCTGGCGGATGCACCCCTTGCGGAACGAAGTGCATGATGTACTGTGCCGGCAAATAAGTGCTCAAGTTCTAGGGCAGTCAGCGCAATGGTGCTGACTGCCCTGATTTTGGAGTGATTAATTATGCAACTCAGTAGATTCCTAGTCACCAGAGAGGTTTCATCTGATACCGTTGCAATGTTTAATTCATTATACCCGAAGCCTGTTTTCTTACCGGCTTCGGATTCAAGAAGAATCATAGAGGGCAGTGTAACAGATGAGGAATATCATCTGTTGTTAGAACACTATTGCCTTTCAAGCTGCGATGATGAATTATTATCGAGATATGTTAGTTTCAATCACAAGACAAAAGGAAGAATAGATACACTCTACATCATCCTTACAACAAACTGCAATTTGGCTTGCGATTATTGCGCAGTTAAACATATATCAGATGAGCACAAATTCTGTGTAATGAGCGAAGAAACGATAAAGAGGGCTGTTGATCTATTCTCTCAATACTGCAACGACCATGATGTTGAGTATGCACAGATATGCTTTTATGGAGGGGAACCTCTTGCCGCTTTTAACAAATTACAATTCGCAGTTTCATATTGTAAAGAAATCGGATTCCAGTCAGGGTTCTCCGTCGTTTCTAATGGTACAATGGTAAATGAAGAATATGCTTCATTCATTAAAGAGAATCATATTAGTATTTCAATATCACTTGATGGCCCTCAACAAATAAATGATATAAACAGAAAGTATCGCGGCACACAAAAAGGAAGCTACAAATCAGCATTAGCAGGACTTAAACTACTCTCATCTAATGGGTGTTCTGTTGGTCTTTCCCTGACAATAACAAGCAACATAATAGAGAATGAAGAAATTGTGCTAGAGTGGATAAGAAGCCTTCCAGTTTCAGGTGTTTATTGCAACCTATTACATTCATCAACTATGCCGCTTAATGAGATGATATCCTTATACGAGAAGAGCGCCATATTCTGCGCTCGAATTGAACAAGAGACAAGTGTGTCGGAAGGCCGATTTTTGAGACGAAAACAAGCATTCACTACGTCCGACTTTATCTTCTCTGACTGTGCTGCCATAGGCATAAATCAACTTTCAATTGATCCTAGCGGGGACATATACTATTGTCACTGCTCAAGAACAGGCACGTCTGCCGGAAATGTACACAACATAAAATCATTTGAGTCGGCTATACCAATGAACCAAATAAATCCGTGGTTTATGTTTGCGCCAATTGAAAGAGAGGCCTGCTATACATGTCCTGGGATATCGCTTTGTGGAGGTGGCTGTTATGGAATTAATACAACCGAATTGGGGCGAGAAATTGATATTCCGTATTGTCACTACACATTAAGGACACTTGATATAATTCTAAGCAGAATGTTGAATGATATTACGATTATGCGGTTGCAAAAAGCACAAACAGATGAAATGAACATTTTAAGTGTATAGGAGGATTTACTATGGCTGAGGAATGCAGCTACTATTACTATGATAACGGCTATAGTTGCGCTCTGAAAAGAGAAAAAGAAGGTAACTCCACAATTGATAGTGATACGGTTCATAGATATTGCTGGGGTTATCATTACGAAGATTGCCCCAGATATAAAAATCGCGTGACATCTTCTAGACCTTGTTACCTGACATCAGCATGTGTTGAAGCTATGGGACTAACTGATAATTGCCACGAGCTAGAGGTTTTGAGATCGTTTAGAGATGGGTATATTCTTTCGCTTCCTAATGGTGTTGACGAGGTAACCGAATATTATTGCTGTGCACCGACCATCGTAGACAGAATTAAAAAACAGGCAAATGCAAAAGAGATATTTGAACAAATCTATATGGAACTTATTCTTCCTTGTGTAGGTCTTATTGAAAAAGGAAAATACAACGAGGCGTTTACAAAATACAAGCAATACACATATGACCTTCAAAGAATATAGTTTAGTAAGAAACCGGGAGGATAGCACGATGATTGATAATACTACCGATAAAGGATACTTAACAGTAAGACTTAAAGAAAAAGAAGGATCTTATAGCCTATGTGAATTAGGCTTTATGAAGAATCCTGACGAAGAAAACTTTTATGTCGATTATGCAGATGGCGAGATTTACATATCTAATGGTGATGAAAAGAGTATTATTGGGAGTTATGAGACAACACCTGGCTCGTATGGTTCTAGGGTCTTCGACTATCCATCCAAACGTGTGATTGGTCTTGTTGGGGGAGAACTGATTCATTTTTATAAAGAAAGCAAAGATGCTGATGCCGGAATGGTTCTAACCAGTGGAGAATGCCTAGCTTGGTATTCAGAATCAGGTAGCATCAGCCTCAAAAACGATCCACTCTCAACCTTTGGAATGATTAGTGGGAGTGAACTCGGCGGGGCGGCTGCGTTTGTTGCTTTATTCTACAACTACAAATTTGACAGCGTATTCCGTGACTTCTTTAGTCTTAACAGTGAAGTTTTTAGAATAAAATATTCTTCCATCCTCAACTAATTGGGAACAATCTCTACTTGGGTAATATGCATTCATTAAGCATTGAGATTATTTGCTACAATAGAAACTTTGGAAGTGTTTCTCAATAAAGCGGTGAAGATAGCGAAATTCCTACATAGCTGTGGGGAGAGCAGCGAGTCGTTGCTCTGTTTATTTGACCCGGACCCCGAATCTGCTTCGCAATTCGGAGCTAAAGAATAAAGGTATCTTCACCGCCCCTTTGGGGGCAAGGAGGCGAGGACAATGCGGTGGACTGAAAAAGGAAAATTGAAGATCAAGGCGGCGGATCTCGCTCTCCTCAGTAATCCTACATTTAGAGGAAAAGCTTGGGCAAACGTCAGTTCATGGGTACACACAGAGAATAACTATCCGCCGATTCCGTCGGCGGTTTTTTTCGCGCTTCTATCTAATCCAAAAGAAACAAATCCCAAGATGCTTTGGATGCAATATAGGCGTCTTCTTGAAGTGTCAAATAACCCCGAAAAATACTACCACCAGCACACTATTACGGTACATGGCAAGACCAGACAGATATCTCAGCCTATGTATCCGCTGGAGGCTTATCAGCGCTGGATCCTTAAAAACATCCTGGAGAAGACCCCAACTACAGAGTACACATACGCCTATAAGAAGGGCACCTCGCTCATAGATAATGCTAGAGTCCATTTAGGGAACCAGGTTCTCGTAAAACTTGATATCTCCCACTTCTTCGACTCTATCACTTTTGGCATGGTCTATGACGTTTTTGCCAATCAAATGCGTTTTCCCACCGAGGGGGCCACTCTGTTAACAAATCTCTGCTGCCTGAACGGAAGACTGCCGCAGGGCGCCTGTACAAGCCCTTACCTTTCAAACTTGTGCATTATCAAAGCAGATAATGAGATTGCAGAGTACTGCAAGGAGCATAATCTTTCCTATTCCCGATATAGCGATGATATGACCTTTTCCGGGAATCGTATTGCTGTTAAGGACCTGATTTCTTTTGTCCAGCAAACGCTGAAGAAGTACGGTTTTCGCCTGAACTATAAGAAGATCCACGTTGATGGGAAAGGAAGGCAGCACAGGGTTACCGGCATCGTTTGTAACGAGAAGATCAGCACTCCGGTTGATTATCGAAAACAAGTTCGCCAGGAGATATATTATCTTAAGAAATTCGGCGTAGTCGACCACCTGATCCATATGAACAACTCTGAATTCATGGATGATAATGGTACGCCGAATGCCGATTCGTATTTCTCTTCCCTGCTGGGAAGAATTGCTTATGTTTTACAGGTGACTCCGAATAATGAAGAATTCGTAAAATACCGTGAGTTTGTTAACGGCTGCATGGATAAAGAGGAAAAACGGAAAGCCTTACTTAAACGGATTGAACTTGGCCTCTGGTGATACCTTCTGCCAAGTCGGAAAAACCAATGCGAAATATATTGATTAGCCCAATTAGGGCAGTAGTCAGCGAAATAGAGTCTTCAACAGCGTTTTATATCCTGTGCTCATCCCATGCATGGGATAATAGAGCGCCAAATGCGGTCGAACTACATTTTCTTGATACAACGGATAAAACCAATCCGTTCGCATTTACGCCCAGCCATGCCTCGATTATCCTGGAGTTTTTTCTTTCAACCCCAAGGGATGCAGACATCTTTATCTGCTGCGACAGCGGAGAATCTCGAAGTGCCGCTATTGCTGCCTCTCTGAGAAAATATCAAAGTCAATCTGACAGTGAAATATGGAACAGCAAGGAATATCATCCCAACTCGTTGGTTTATGAAATCTGCTGTGAAGCTTTTGGGGTGAACCCCCAGAGCAGATAATAGGAAAGACAATTCTGCGTGAATTGACGGAACAGGAGAAAAGACGATGCCCTTTCAAATAGTAAGAGACAAATTGGATGAGGTATGGTGCGATGCAGTAGTTGACACCTCTATGCGGGTATTCTTAAAACAGTATTCCCAGCTACTGAACGCCGATTCTCTTCAAACGACAGATGGTGCCAAAGAAGAATACGACACAATTGGTACAATCGGTATTGGTGAATATGAACTGAGACGACCCAACAGGCAGAACTGCCACTATACTATAAACACGCCTCTCCCGGATGGAATAGAATCGTATACAGATCCGGAAATCATTCGTTATTGCTACCGCCGTGCACTGCAGATTGTATCAGATTTTAATTTATCAAGCGTTGCTTTCCCGCTGCTTGGAATCAAATCGGGTGACTGTCCGAAAGAGCTTGCGTTGGAAATTGCCGCTGAAGAGATCAGGAGCTTTCTCTACACACATGAAGATACAAATATAATCCTCGTGATACCCGACAAGAGAGATTTCCGCCCCTCCCCGTCCTTGCTGTCTGGCTTAGAGGATTACATACGATATATTGATAAGCAGGAGAAAAGAAAAAAAGAAGAGGAGATGATGCTGGACAATGCCAGCACTGGGGCCTTTCCTGCTATAACATTAGAGGATATCAACGAGGAGAGGAAAAAACAGCAATCTCAAGCGTCCCTACCCCAGGCATCTGAACCAACCTTCTCCTCTGAGAAACGCCATAGCGGTTTCTCATGGCATCGAAAACGCCGCGACGAGGCTGTACCTTCGCAAAAGGAGGGCAAGCCAAAAGCAAGTAAACCGGGATTGGTTCTTCCGTTTGGATCTTTTCAGCCGGAGCGAGGCGCAATCCTTGATGAGAGTTTTTCACAGATGGTGCTAAGAAAAATTGATGAGAAAGGGTTTGAAAGAGATTCAGACTGCTACGGCAGAGCGAACATTGATCGGCGTCTTTTTTCAAGGCTACGCTGCGATGAGAACTACCATCCAAAGAAGACGACTGCCGTCGCTCTCGCAATTGCACTTGAGTTGCCGCTCAACGAGACAAATGAGTTGCTATTAAAAGCCGGATATAGCTTGTCCCACAGTATCCTCTTTGATGTGATTGTTGAGTACTGCATTCTCCAGCAAAATTACGACATTTTTGAGATCAATGAATTGTTATTCCAGTATGACCAACCTCTTCTCGGCGGTTAATTGTCTCTTGTAAAACGACCATTATTTTAAGGTTTCTCTTATGCTATGAGTTGAGAAGCTAGACGGCCAGAGCGCAGGGCAGCAGGATATATTATTAAGCGAAAGGATTCAGGGCAATCACGCCCTTCTAATTGCTATGAAGATTTACTCAAAAAGAGAAGAGAGGTTTCTTTCATACATTGGATACCAGCCAACGGAAGGTGTCACGTGGAAAGCCGTCTTATGTGCCGGCCTCGAAGGCTATGCGCATTGGTTCGTGAGTTTGGATCATGTGTATGAAAGAGGTTTGGACATAGAAGCCCTTACGTTTGCCTTGACAAAAGACGAGGATAAAGCTTGGGAAGCAGCCGAACCGTACTATAACTATGCTGAATTCAGAGGCCATGCAGATGCTGCGTATAGATGTGCGCAACGGGCAGAATCCTTTTTCGGGGTTGGAGAATTCATATATGCGTTGCATCTTGAACGAGCTGCCAAATATGGTCATAAACAGGCAATCCATGATTATGTCTATAAGTATGACGAATTCAAATCGAAGACCATTACGAAGGACGCATGGAAAAGGCAAAAGCGTCAGGAAAAACTATATTTTCAATGCTGCCAAAAACTTGCGGACGAAGGCGACTCTCATGCCCTGTGGAAGCTTGGCACATGCTATCTGTTTGGAACTGGCGTAAAAAAAGATAGGCCCAAGGGCGTGGTAATAAGAGATCAAGCTATGAAGCAGTGGGAGCTTGATGAAGAAGCATTTGAAAAGCTGACAGCTATCCAGGACTATTTTAAGGAAGATTCCTTAGAAGAACGAGAATCATTTGGAAAGATCTTTTTGTCTCAGCTCAAAAAGCTGTTTTCACTTAACAAGAGTAACCGTGAGGCTTAATAGGAGCATACTTTGTAGATCTATGAGATGTAATTGATAAAGGTGGGATTAACTGTGGGACCGATGGTTATAAAATATGGCGTGGCGTATAGGGGAGTATCTACTTCACAAGAAAGAGAGCTCGAGGAAAAGTTTGAGTGCGATTTTGATGACTCTGATGAAGTGGTACGACGCACGATTCAACTGTTGGACGAAGGAAAGCTCACAGTTGTCATGTTTAGTTATATCGAAGGGCTTGACACAACCAAAATTGATTGGCGATTTGTTGAAGAAAACGAATTTACGCCGACAACCCGAGGATACATGTTGTCGTTCCTTCAAGGAATGAAAGATCATAATGAGAGTTGGCAACCTGGCGGGCAGTACCCTCAAAGTGGGTTTCAAACAGCCCAGGAGGAAAAGGAATGGTTTTCTGAAATTATAAGTGGCACTATGGAATTAGTGCAAAACTCCAATGATGCCGGTTATGTATTTATGGAAAAGTATTACGGTAAGCATCCACAAGCACAAGGGCATGATTACGGTTCTGATAAAGAATGAAGAAAGAGAGAAGTAATATGTCTATCAAGATGTTAGTAGCATTTGCTGTTGCCTTTCTTGTTTCGGCTGGGATTGGCAAACTTTATATACCCTGGTTGAACAAACATAAGTTTTCACAGCCGATTAAAGATGAAGTAGCGCAAATGTATGCCGAAAACAGTGAAGAAGAGAAGAAAGCCGAAGTCAAGTAACCTAAATAATCAATGTCGCTTTTGAAACGACCAAATACAATTAAGGACCTCCTATACTGTAGCTGTAAGCAACAGATAGGAGGTTTTTATTATGAACGACATCACGGAGCTCGTCTTCATTCTTGACCGGAGCGGATCTATGCACGGACTGGAAGAAGACACCATAGGAGGATTCAACAGCCTCATTGAGAAGCAGAAAAACGAAGATGGATGCGCTTTTGTAACAACGGTGCTCTTTGACACAAGCATAGAGCGAATTCATGATCGAGTGAACATCCAGGAGGTTCCGCTTATGACCACAAAAGACTATATTCCAGGTGGCTGTACAGCGCTGCTGGATTCCATTGGATCTACCATTAAGCATATCGTGAACATTCACCACTATGCCAGAGAAGAAGATGTTCCCGCCAAAACCATCTTTGTTATCACAACAGATGGTCTTGAAAATGCCAGCCGCCATTATTCTTATGATGCCGTTAAACAAATGATCGAACATGAAAAGAACAAGTATGGATGGGAATTCCTTTTTCTCGGCGCAAACATTGATGCTATTGAGGCAGCAGGCCATCTGGGAATTCAAGCAGACCATGCTACAAACTTCATGCCTGATGGAGCGGGTGTCAAACTGAGCTTTCGTTCAATGGCGCGCGCGGTTTCATCAGCACGATGCAGTATGCCGTTCTCCTCTGAATGGAAACAAGACGTCGAAGAGGACTATGAAAAGCGGAGCAAGTAATTGCTCAAGAAAAAGAACTACAGGAGGAAATTATTATGATCCACAAAGCAACGGAACTTATTATCAATACTTTTGATGAACACAGTGTGAAATACCGTGTCACAGAGGTTGGTGACGCATCCATGGTGGAGGCTGGATTTGAAGTTGAAGCAGGCCCAGAAGTGATTGTTCGCTACATTTCCAATGATGAGGATAATGATGTAGCAGTCCGCATCTTTGGTCTCATGCACAAAATTCCCTCGGCAAAACGTGTGGACGTGATGGAGGCCTGCAACACGCTTTCGGCAAAGATTCGCTTTTTCAAATTCTACCTGGATTCAAACTCCAATGTGAATGTTGAGGCAGATTTGCCGGTCAGAACTGACGATGAGTGTGTTGGCGAGTGCTGTTTTGAGCTTTTCGTCCGCATCATGAGTATTCTCGAAAACGAGTATCATATTCTTGCAGAGGCACTCTACGGCGCAGCGACTACAAGCAAGAGAGGACCAATAGAGATGCTACGCATCCTGCAGGAACTTCGCGATAAACCTCTCGTCGTGAATGGAGACATGAATTGATTAGATACGGGGCTGTGATTTCACAGCCCCGTAGTACTACTTTTCTTGTTTTTTCTTCAACGCGACCATTATGTCTGCCATTAAGTCTGCTGTTGACGCGGACTCTTTTAAAATGCCGCCCAAGGATACTTCCTTAAACAAAGGATCATCTGACAACCCTTTTCCGCGCGTATCAAGATTTACAAATTCTTTTAGCTTTGCGGTTTCCAAATCAATATCCTGAGAAGCAATCGAATTTGTCAAATCACTCATCAGACTAAAGCCTGTCCAAAACCCGAATAAAGAACGTAGCTGCTCGCTCTTTTCTCCTGCCATGTCAGAGAGCTTATTGTCGTTGATTTTTTTGTACGCGTCACGAAGTAAATCGAGTTTAGAGGAGAGATCGACTGCACACCTCAGAATTGACTGTTTGATTGCCGGTATTGCTTCATCATATCTCTGGACGCTATATAGAAGCTCAATATAAGCCCATGCCTTATTGATCTTTGCATCAGATATCAAAGAAAAAGCTTCTTCGGCTTTTTCAATTTTCCCTAGTTCAGCATATACACTCATCAATGAATAAGCAATGCTATCGCTTTGCTCTGGAAGAAGGATCAGCGCCCGCTCATAATAGGCCGCAATTTTGTCCAGGTAAATATAAGGATCTGCAGCTTCCCGAAAAAAGTGCATCCCATGCAGCATTCCAGCCATGTCTTTGAATAAGAGGCCATCAGACAAATTGCTTTTAAGTGTTTCTTCAATGTATGAAAGTGCTTCAGCATCAGTACTTGTAAGAAGCATGTTTCTTGCATGATCGACAACGAGCTCTCTCTCCTTATCTGATAGAGAGTCATAAAAAGAAAAAAGTGCGTTCAAATCGGTCTTTAATGCCCTTGCAAGTGGCGCTAATAGGTTAGCATCCGGATAGCTGAGATCTTTCTCCCACCGGTTTACTGCAGGTGCGGTTACTCCCAGAAGCTCAGCAAGCTGAGATTGCGTAAGGCCTAGTGCTTTTCTTTTTTCTTGAATTGATTTTCCGATCATTCTTGTCACCTCAGTTGGTTCTTCGTGCTTGCGCTTTGATTATATGCCATAAATGCCATTGCGTCTACATATCGGTAATTAATCATCTCTGAAATAATTTAATTAATGCTTAATTTACTATTATCCTGTTCATATGCTATATTAATAAAGAATCGAGGTGGACGTAGTGATTGAAATACTATCAAATAATCATTTTGAAAGGATCATGGATCTTTTCGACGGGGCAAAACATAGTATAAGGATCATTAGCCCTTTCTTGACGAAATCCATGACTGATAGACTATGCAAAGCGGTATTAGAGCAGAATATTTCATGCCGCTTTATTACCCGTTTGTATATTGAAGATCTTATTGCAAAAGCTAATAGTCTTGAAGCTATAGCTGATATGATATCAGCTGGAATAGAAGTCTTAGCCGTTAAAGGTCTCCACTCTAAGCTTTACATTTTTGACGATAGTAGTGCAGTTATTGGTTCAGCAAATTTTACTTCTAGTGGGTTCAAAAGCAATATTGAACTGTCTTTACTGATCCAAGATGAACCGGTACTTCTCCATGAAATACTTGAATACTACGGCTCATTTGAGAGAACAATTACCTCTTTTCCCGAAGCTCACATTACAGAAGCGATTATTGCAGATGCTCATAAAAGATATATGGCTCATTGGAGAGAGAAGAAAGGAACCGGGGTAAGTCGAAGTGGCAAGATGTACGGTGCTGCGCTAGATAAGAAATCAGCATTTGTTTCAACGACTGAACTAACGAAAGAACTTGATAATGCGAGAAAAGATAACGACCTAATCTTCTCACTATTTAGGGAGACAGAAAAGCAGGAACAAATTCTCTTTTCACATACTATTTGGATGAAATTAAGTGGAGTAGCCGATGATAGGCTTCAACCTGGGGAACCGTTGCCGATGTCATGTGTAGATTTGGAAGGCAAGAAGGTATATGTTTCAAACTATCCTTTCAAAGTGCAGTCGATTAAAGATGACGATGAAATCTATATGGCAGCACTCACAACAGATTTAAAAGGCCGGAATCAGCCAGTGATAGTCGGACGAGGCCATCTTCGAGCTTTCAAAGATTCAAATTTCGTTTTGCCAAAATGGATGATTGACTATCCGTGGATGGATCGGTACCCCTGGTATGCAGTCATTAAAGATTGCAAAGTTATAGATACAAGTGTAAATAATGGAATACCTATGGACACAATTTGGCAGGCTCTTGGATCCGACACCTACATGGCCTCCTTTGGGCGAAACGAAGATATTTCCTCTGTTGCAAAAAAACATTATCAAAAGGCCCACATACGGCTTTCGGGGAATGCAAAAGTCTATATTGATGAAAGATTAGACGCGCTTTTTAAGCAGTACGGGGCGGTTGATTATCAATCTGAAGAATAAGCCATAGAATCGCATTAGGTTAAGCAAAGAGTGATGATTTTATCAGTTGATAATGATCCTTCTTTATGATAGATTTCTTATACTTCAAGAAGAATTACGGAGTATGAGAAATGAAATTCGATGTTACAAATAGTGAGCATGAGATACTACAGGTTATGTGGAAGGCTGGGCGACCGCTGTCCAGAGCAGAAATATTAAAGTTATCTACAGGGAAAACTTGGAAAGACAACTCAATTCATATACTCCTCAACGGGATGTTGGATAAAGGCACAATTCAATCGGCTGATTTTGTGCGCTCTGGTAAAGTGTGGGCACGAACATATGAACCGAAAGTAAGCGCCCATGATTACTATGTAGATTTTTTCAACACCTACGGATGGCCTGATCCTATCAAGTTCGTTGAGTATGTTGTCTCACAAGAGGATGTAAGCAAAGAAACCATAGATCAGATGATAGCGGTCATTGAGCAAAAAAAGCGAGCAATGAAAAACAAATAAAAAAAGAAAAGCCCCGGCGCAGGATACCAGCCAATGGCAGGCATCCCACGCCGGGGCAATTTCTTAGCTCAGGTCGCGATCCTGTGAATGGTTCCGTTCAGGCTTTGGCCTGTCCTGATTTGTTTTTTCTGCTTCTTGCTTCTTCTCGTGCAGCTTATCAAGGAGAGATGCTTTCGTGGGCTGTTGTTCCTTGCTCTTCTCGCCATTATTGATAATCCCGTCAATCATCCCGTAGTCATCTTCAAGCAATTCCTCAACCTTAGCTAAGGGATTATGATCAAAGAACTCTGGAACCGGCGTAAAGCCGAAGGAATCCACATAGAATGCCTGTGGGCTGCCATACTGGTTCAGAACAACCACATCGCTTACGCTCATGGAATGACCGAGGAAATCAGTCGGGCGATGAAGATTGAATGTCTCGTAAAGACCATCGAGCGTTGTACCGGCTCTCAGTCGTCCGCTATACTGGCAGGAATAGTTCCTTGAGTCCACCGAGATGTTATCTGCCTTGAGATCCTCGTAGGAACGATAGCAGAGGCTCCGGATTTTCTCCCCCTCGAACGGAACCTGGTAAATCATGTACCGCGGGGTCCTCTGCTGCTCATAGAAAGTATCGAGCTGCTTGAGTTGGTCAAGTGCTTGCCTGGAACAGTCTGATTTGCTTTCAGCAATCTCCAAGAGATTCCTTCGAAGCGGAAAGTCTTCGCCAGACCGAACAATGACAGAAAGCGCCTCAGTCGTCTGCTTCAGCTGTTCAGGTGTAGCATCCGCATAACCTTCAAATCCGCTTGCAGAAAAGAGCTCAACGATGCCGGCTGCAATTCGATCTGCTTCTTCTGCACCTTCCCGAATAATGGGAAAAGCCCGCATTTCACCGTTGATGCGGATAAACATTTCCGGCAGCTCATACATCTTGGCAAACTTCGTCACCAGCTCAGGGGAGAGTGAAGCAAAGTTTTCTTCGCCCAAGCCAACGACAAGCATAGTGCCAGAAAAGATATCATACAGCCGTCCATCAGGGTCATAGATTCCACGATTGAGTTGTAAACCCTCAAGCTTTCCTTCCTCGTTTACAATGACAGCAACGGGATCTTCAAACGGATATACAGCTTCGATATATCCGCCCACTTCATGCTGCAGCGATTCAAGGCCGGAAGGAATAGTCTTCACAAACGGTTCTTTTTTGGGCTCAACCACCAAAACAGTCATCTCGGTAGCATCCTTTCCCTGAAGCGCTTTCTCAATACGCTCACAGAGCTCAGGGTCATCGACGAACGCATTTTCGAGCCACTGTTCTGCTTCTTTCCACCCGCCGAAGATTACCTGACTATCGCCATTGAAACGGAGGCAGCCATAATCTGTTTCGAGAGTGTTGAATTCATAGCCGGCCACTTTCATAGCTCGGACAACTCGTTCCTTCAGATCCTCCAGCTTCGCAGTCGGAAGCCGATATTCTTCGGGAATACTGTCCAGCTCAGCATCGTAAACTCGGTTCCACTTAGGAGCTTTCTTTACAGCATTTTTCTCAATGGTTGGAGACAACGCTACGACTGTACTGCCTGACGCCGCGAGCCTTTCCGCAAACTCACAGATGTGATAGATACTTCCGCTGGAAGATTCCATGTGATACTCATCAATGAAGCGGCAACTCATTTCTCTTGAGCTGCCGTCTTTCTGCGTGACGCGGATTCGTCCACCATCAGGCAGGCGGAATTTTTCTTCGTAGTCCGGCGTAATGAATCGGATGCCGGCCTTTGCTTTCTCCAGGTGCTGCTCAAGCCAGGGCCGATAGTAGGCATAACAGTAGAGATTGTAATCTCCCTGCCGCCCATTAAGCCGAAGTAAGTAACTGTACTTCTCTGTGTCTGCACGAAATCCGAAGTCCGTGAAATAGTCGGAAGTAAAGGCGCTCTCCGGATGGGCATGGCCGTATCGGTTCAAAGAGGATCTGTTTTTCAAGATCCCTCCAAAAACCGGATCGCTGCGCAGTGCATGGATTACCGTGTCGAACTCTGCCTTGAATTCATCTGTTTTCAAATCTACACGATGATCTGTCCAGCTCGTGAGAAAGCTGTTTCCGTCAAAGTCCATGTCGCCGCGAAGGTGCCCGATCAAGCCAGTTTGCGCTTCAATCTGACTGCTCTGAGAATAGGAGTACAAACGCTCCGTTTCAGTCATTGGCCGGAGAGTAATCCCCACGTCATTTCTGACAACGGGGATTACATCGTATCGGTCAAGGTTGAATGTCAAGTTGATAAGCCCATCTATGCCCATTTCGGGGATTGTTTCTCCAGCATCCAGGACAGCGCGATACTTCGCATACTCAGATTCGTCCAGCGCCTGTACACAAGCTGCAAAGTAGTTGAGCTTTTCAATGTTTTCATAGGCGGTCAGTCGGTCATTGAGCTGGGGAATGCTTGCAGTTAAGTCCGTGATGAAGATCTCATCGTAGACATTTCCAAAGGGGTCGGAATCCCAAACTCCTATCTTGTTCAGCACATCCTCCATCGCTTCCTGGGAAATCGGGAATTTGACCCATTCACCAACAAGTTCCCCCTCGTTGTACTTGCCGAGGTTAGCTACAAAGGCACTTAAATTGAAATCGTTCATTCTTCTGCCTCCTCGTCATAGAGATAGGCCGAAAGATTAAGAGCCGTGAAGTCCTCATCACTGATGCGCCACAGCTTGTAGAGGCAACTCTCAACAAGCGCGTTGATCTCTTCATCGCCCTTCGTGTACTTGTTTACCGGGCGGAGATCTCGAATTGCAGTTTTCCGGTTGCGAGTGTCATACATCGCTATGATCCGCAGCTCGTTCTCATCAAAGGTCGGTTTCTTCATAGTGCATGTTCTCCCTTCTTCTGCATGTTAATGTCAGCTTTTTCTGCGTCGTGCTTTTTAATCGCTGCCTGTCTTTCCCGGAGAGCTTTCAGGACAGACTCCTTCGGCCCAGGCTGACGGCCAGACGTTTGTACAGCAACAGGCGTCTGTTTCGCTTCAGGTGCCGCTTTCACAGGTGCTTCTTTGGGCTTGATCTCGGCTTCTTTTTCCTTGACGCGGCTCTGCTCTTCAAGAGCTTTGGAAATCTGCTCAACTACCTCGGATACTTCAGGGCGATTCCAGCCCTCCACTTTCGTGTAATCCTGAATCATGGTATCCTTGCCAGAGATGCAATGGATGAAATCAAGGCTTCCGGGCAAATCATTGGAATTGCAGATACCAAGAGCTTTCATGCCACTTGCGGGCAGAGCAAAATAAGCAGCAAGAGCGGGTTCAAGCGTTTGGTGTCTTTGAAGCTTGAAAGTACCTCGTGTGCTCAGATCATCAATCACATAGAAGTGGTCAATGAAAGGCTTGTCTTTCTCAGCTTCCATAGATCTGAGCTTTTCTTTCAGACTGCCTTCGATCCCATCAATGAGCTCTGAGGCAGTTTTGCGAATGGTATCGAGAGAAGATTTCAGCTCTTTGGCATCCTTACTACTGCTCCACCCTGCGATATAAGGAAAGGAGTATTCCGACGTGTCCAGACCGAAATGCTGGCAAACCGTATAGGCGATGCTTTCAGCCTCTACTTCACGAGTCATTTGATCCTTCTGAATCCCTTGCTCCTGCATCACATCACGGTCATGCAGCTTCGCATGGGCGGTTTCATGAATCGCAGTCTTCATGATCTGGCTTTCACTCATACCGTTCTGAATGACAATCTCTTTTGCGAGGTTATCAAAGTAGCCCTTCGCACCGCTGGCGATCGCATCAAATCGAATCGGAACAGGAGAAACGTTGCGAATACCCTCCATGAAGCTGTCGAAGTTCTCAACGCTTGCAGAGAGTTCATCTACACCAAGCTCAGGAAGAGGCTCGCCGTCCGTCTGCGAAAGGTCGAATACTGTCGAAACCTTGAAGCGAGGAATCGTAATGGTGACTTCTTCCGTTACAGGCTGGCCGCTCTCGTCAAGAACAACTTCACCGGTTTTTGGGTCGGTTTTTTCCTGCTCATGAGTTTCACGAACAGGTGCAGGAGCAATGATCTGGATTCCCTTCTCTCCTTTCATGACATGGCGGTTGAATTTCTTTTCCCACGCCTGATAACCGGCAACAAGAGTGGCGTCCGGTCGCTGCATTGCGATGAGCAGCGTGTTATTGAAGCTGTAATGATGGAATTGGGACATGACACGAAGGTATTCCTTGTACTTCTCGGAATTGAAAAGCTCCGCAAGCCCAGCTTCCAGCTTGTCGGTGATTTCCTTCATGCGATCAATACGGGTTTCTGGCATTGATTTTTCCTCCTTCATAGATTCAGCCCCGCCAGTAGTTGGCGGGGCTGTGTTTTATAGCGACTGCTCATGTTTCTTCTCAGGGGTGTTGTTGCCCTTGGCTTCGTTGACAATAGCCTGCTTGCTGTGCAGTCGTCCCAGCAAGGAAGGCTTACCTGCGCTTTGTGAAGCGCGTTCTCCGTAACTTATGCTGCATGGCCGTGCTTCAGAGGCACGTTCTGTGTCGACAGGCTCAATGGCATCCACATCTGTTTCCTCATCTACACCCAACACATCTGAACTGTTATGCTCGTCCATGTTAAGCATGGCATTGAGTTCTGCGAGACGGGCACTCTTCTCGGCCAATTCAGCCTCTTGCGCAAAGGGCTTTTTCACTTCTTCCTGCGCAACGGCGAGCTGCTTTTGAAGATTTTCCAGCTTCTGCTCGGCTTCAACCAGCTTCTTTTCTATACCTGACAGCGCATTGTTGATTCTCTGAACATTACCAAGAGCATCTTTGCTGATCTCAACCGTATAGCTGCACTGGCGCTTAATCGTCAGAAGGTAACTCTGTCGAAAGCTGTCGAAACTGACTGTCAAAGCAAAGCCGTGATAATCTCCGCTGATTTGGCCGTTTGCACCCAGGGTTTTCATCACAGCACAAGCCTCAATGAGAGCTGTACCGGCAAGCTTTTTGTCGGTGTACTCCTTACTGCCGACCGTCATCAGAAAATGATCTTTGTCAGCAGCCAAGACAGGCTTCGCCGCTGCGAGGTCTGCTTTAAGGCCAGCAATTCGCTCCTTGATTGCAGTAATCTGAACAGGATATGTCCGGGCAATATCAGTTTCGAGCCGGTATCTGTTGCTGGTGTGGTTCGCTTTCAGCAGCTTCAGTTTGCTCACCTGAATATCCAGATCCATCTTTTCCTTGATGTACGGATTCCCGGTTGCCAGAGCTTTGATTTCGGCGTAAGAAAGGGCGGTGTCATCAACATCTTCACAGGCGCGCACAGGGGATTTTGAGGTCATGATTTGGCTGATAAACTTCTGCTTGTTTTCAAGGATCTGCCACATGTAGGCATCAAAGGTTCCCTCGGTCACATACCGGAAGATCTTCACTTTGTCGTTGTGGTTTCCTTGCCGCAGAATACGCCCTTCTTGCTGTTCAAGGTCAGAAGGCTTCCAGGGACAGTCCAAGTGGTGCAAGGCAATGAGCCGATCCTGGACGTTGGTTCCCGCTCCGAGCTTTGGGGTCGAGCCGATCAGAATGCGTATCTGGCCAGCCCTAACCTTAGCGAACATTTCTGCTTTCTGCGTCTCAGTCGTTGCCTCATGAATGAATGCGATTTCCTCTTGGGGGATTCCTTTTGCAACGAGCTTTGTTCTCAGGTCATCATAGACATTGAAGGTGCCATCAGCTTTTGGCGTGGACAAATCACAGAAGATAAGCTGTGCGGATCGGTCTGACATGGATTCTTGCCATACCTGAAAAGCGTTGTTGACACAGAGATTAACCTTGCTTTCGTCCGCGTCGGGAAGCATGTCATTGATAAGCCTTTGATCGAGCGCGCACTTGCGGCCATCATTTGTGATCTTCAACATGTTGTCGATTCTCGGATTCAAGCCGCCCTTGCGAACTTTTTCAGCTCGATCAGCAAAAGAGGCTACAAGGTCTTGCTGCTCTTCGCTGGGATGGAGGACTTCGTTTACAAACTCGGCTTTGGGAACAGGCAGATTAAGCATATCGGCAGTTTGAACGTCAGCCGACTCTTTGAAAAGAGAGATCAATTCCGGCAAATTAAAAAAACGAGCAAACCGTGTCTTGGCACGGTAGCCCGTTCCTTCGGGGGATAGCTCGATAGCCGTAACCGTCTCGCCAAAAGAAGCCGCCCAGGAATCGAAATGTCCAAGCCCCATTCGCTGGAGTGTGTCGTATTGGAGATATCGCATGATCGTATACAGCTCTACCATGCTGTTGCTGACGGGAGTACCAGTCGCAAACGTGACTCCCTTGCCCCCGGTAAGCTCGTCCATGTATCGGCATTTCATAAACATGTCCGAGGACTTCTGGGCATCAGTCTGCGCAATTCCAGCAACATTCCTCATTTTCGTGTAGAGGAACAAGTTCTTGTAGTTGTGGCTCTCATCCACAAAAAGACGGTCAACGCCCAACTGTTCAAACGTGACTACATCATCCTTACGGCTCTGATCGTTTAGCTTGGCCAGCTTGGTTTCAAGGGTCTTACGGGTTTTTTCCATCTGCTTGACAGTATAACGGGAGCCCTCTTCTTCCGCTGCTGCTGCGATAGCGATTTCAAGATCATCAATCTGCTGCTCGATAGATGCAATTTGCCGTTCTCTCGAAAGCGGAATCTTTTCAAACTGCGAGTGGCCAATGATGATCGCATCATAATCACCGGTAGCGATGCGAGAGCAGAACTTCTTCCGGTTTGCAGGTTCAAAGTCTTTCTTCGTAGCAACAAGCACATTTGCCCCGGGGTAAAGCCGCAAAAAGTCGCTGCCCCATTGTTCAGTTAGGTGATTAGGAACGACATAGAGGCATTTCTGTGCCAGTCCCAACCGCTTGCTTTCCATGCCGGCAGCAATCATTTGAAAGGTCTTACCCGCACCCACGCAATGAGCGAGCAAAGTGTTGTCGCCATACAGGATGTGAGCGACGGCGTTCTTTTGATGCGGCATCAGGGTTATCTCCGGCGTCATACCGACAAAACGGATATGAGAGCCGTCGTACTCACGAGGCCTGATGCTGTTGAAAAGCTCATTGTAAGTCTTACATAAATCTTCCCTCCGATCCATATCACGGAAAAACCATTCCTTGAAGGCGTCCCTGATCATCTCCTGTTTCTGCTGGGCGAGCATTGTTTCCTTCTTGTTCAGTACTCGATGTGTCTTCCCATCAGCATCCTCCACGTTATCGTAGATCTTCGTGTCCTTTAAGTTGAGAGCATCTTCGAGCAAACGATAGGCGTTTGCTCGGCTTGTGCCATAAGTGGAGGTAACAAGAGAGTTGCCATAGGAATCACGGGTCTTCCCTGAAATGTTCCACTGGCCGCTAACCTCAGCGTACTTCACTTGAATGTCTCTGCCGAGCAGATACCAGGGTGTTTGAAACAGTTCTCCCATGAACTGCTGAATATAGCTGGGCTTAACCCAAGTGGCACCGAGCCGCACCTCGATCTCCGAAGCGTCAAGGTCTTTCGGTTGCACTTTTTCAAGATACGCGACATTGACCGAATACGAATCATCGGCCTCTGCAAATTGCCTCGCAACCCGCAGCTTGTCCCTGACATTGCCGGATAAATAGGCATCCGAAGTTTCATAGCGATCCGTCAAGGGATTTTTGAAAATCACCCCTGTCAGCTCCTCGATGATTTCTTGTTCAGTCTTGCCGCAAAGCTCCGCCATGTAGGGCAAATCAACCCCTGCCCGTTCACCAATGGATAGTGCCAAAGCTTCACTTGCTGTATCGACTGAGGTAATCGGCTCCGGCTTGCGAATTGTCCGCTTGGAGAAAATGTCCGCTTTTCTCTCCAGATTGCCTTCTTCATCAAGGATCTCAAGAGAGGAAAGCAGACAATAGCTGGAATCCTGCTGAAAGGCGCGTTTATTGGCACTATTGCTGATCAGTCCGTACTGAGCCGTGAAAAGGTCATACTGTTCGTTGAGCTTTCTCTGAATGAGTTCAATCTCGGCGTCGCTGCTGTCGTTCATTTGAGCGTCCAGCAGCTTCTGTGTCGTATTCCTCAATTCGATCATGCCGAGCACTCGCTCAGCGGTTACTGCGGGCAGCTCAACCAAATTCATCCGCGAGTTTTCCCGATAGTAGACTCTGCCATCGACCTTTGTGTAGCTGAAATTCTTTACTGTCGGATCTGCTGGGATTGAGGTATCCACTTCTTCATCAAGCTCCGAATCAGAAAGCTCAACCTCTGTGATGCTGCCTTGAATATGACTAACTGCTTCGTGAAGCTGATCGGCCAGGTTTGCGCCTTCAATCGGCTTGACGGTCACTTCCTGTTTGCCGTACTGAGTGCTTTCCGTTGAGAACTCACCAAGCACCATCTCCGGGTGCTGTACGAAATACTCGTTGATGCTGTAGCCCTCAGGCGTTGTTCCAAGATGCACCCATTCCGGCTCATGGATAGCTACGCGGTCTCTCTTCTGGAAGAAAAGAATATCGGCAACGACTCCCGTATTCGCATTGCGCTGAAACGCATTGTTGGGAAGCCGAATCGCGCCAATCAGATCAGCCCGATTAGCTATGTACTGTCTGACCGATTCACTCTGCTTGTCCATGGTGCCTGCTGAGGTTATAACCGCTACCACGCCACCCGGTCTCGTCAAATCAAGCGATTTTGCGATGAAATAATCGTGAATCAGGAAATTGAAACGATCATATTTGCGGTCATTGACTTTGTACTGGCCGAAGGGGACATTACCAATCACGCAGTCGAAGAAACTATCGGGGAACTGCGTCGTTTCAAAGCCTTGGACGGAAATCTGGTTTTTCTGGTACAACTGCTTTGCGATTCTGCCCGAAATACTATCAAGCTCCACGCCGTACATGCGAAGGTCACTCATGCTTTCGGGAACAAGCCCCATGAAATTACCGATGCCGCAAGACGGTTCAAGCACATTGCCAGAGGCCAAGCCCATATTTTCAAGGGCTTCGTACATGGCCTTGATAACGGTGGGAGACGTATAAAATGCGTTCAGAGTGGAAGCTCTGGCCTCTCTGTACTCTTCCGGAGAAAGTGTGGCATAGAGCTCCTTGAACTCGTCTGCCCAGGCCTCCTTGCTTTCGTCAAAGGCTTCTGGAATACCACCCCAACCGACGTACCGGGAAAGCACTTCCTGCTCTTCAGGAGTAGCATCACGTCCGGCAAACTCTAACTCGTGCAAAAGGTTGATTGCGTCCATATTCGCTCGGAATTTTGCTTTAGGCCCACCAGCACCGAGGTCATCATCTGTAATCCGGAAGTTTACCGGCTCATGCACAGGCTCTTTATTTTTGGGGGTAAGGTCAATGACAATTTCCCTAAACTTGGGCGGTTCCTCCTCCACGGCTGGCTGTTCGACAGTCTCTAATGGCAGATTGTTTTCTTGCCGCAGCTCATTGATGACACCAATACTGACCTGGTTTTGGGTGATGAAATCATAGATCTCATGATAGACGGCCCGCGTGTGAGCCTGCATACGTCCTTGGATATCTGAAATGAGTTGCATCTGCTCTGGTGTAAAGGCAGGATTGCAAAGCGGCACAAGGTCAAAGCCCTTTTCAGCAGCGGCGTAGATCACATCCATCTGCTCCGGGGAATAGTCCTCATAGGCGGTTTTGGATTCTTCGAGAGCCGCAAAAACTCTTCCTTCCACCTTCGTGTCGGACACAGTACGGGAGTTTTCTTCCGCTTCGGCTCTCTCATCAATAGACGATGTTTCTTGCCGTAGCTCTGCGGCCATCTCCGCTGTAATCTGTGCTAAGCTGGGCTGCTCGTCCTCATAATAAGACCGGACAAACTCAATATCTTCATCCCGAAAGAGGGGATAACGGGCTTCCCGCAGCATGGTCATATCTTGGAGGGTGACCCGACCGCTTTCAAAGTTTACGCTGTCAATCCTGAACTCGTGCCCGTCAATATGCACCGATGCACCTTTGGGGAGGTAATCTTTGGCTTGGAGGTATTTCGTCTGTACATGCTGACCCTCTTCGCTTTCACCTGCGAGGTAAACATCCTCACCATGACCCCAGAGCTGTTTGGCTTTTGCCACCCATTGCCCGGAAATGAAGCCGGTGACTTCGACTGTACCGCCGGGTATCTCTTTCTCAAGAAGATGTGAGCCGAGAATTTGAGAAACTCTTCGGGCGTCTTCTCCGTAGAACTCATAGTGCCCACCCTGCTCAAAGCCGACCAAAGCCGTGGGATACCGCTCTTTCAAAGCGTTGTATTCTGCTGCCTCTTCACTTGTCAGCGGCTGCAGAGGCTGCTCTGCATTGTCTTTATTGGCGGCATCAGACACTGTGAGTGGCTCTTCCGCTTGAACGATTTCTTCAATGTCCTCCAGACCCGTATAGAAATCAAACAGGCTTACTTGACCATTCCCTTCAACGAGTGTTTCAACCGATTTTTCGGGGGTGGGAAAGATGGTATAGGTTCCATCAATGTAGCCGTGCAGATCGGAAAGGTGCTGTACCCGTTCCTGATAGCCGTCTGTGTCCAACGGAAGAGCGGCGAGAACATCGTCCATTTGCTGGATTAGTTTGGATGCTTCAGCCGGATCTTCGAGTAACGCCGGGATTTCTTTTTCAAAGGTGTTGTAGTCGAATGAGCTGCCCTTGAACGGCCTCTCTATTTCCGTTGGAAGCCGATCATAGAACCACACGACTTTCCGCGCCATCTGGCCTCTTTCGTAAGCCGGCATTTCAGCAAAGTCCTTTGCGGTCAGAAATCTATCACTCTTGATCAGCTCGCCAATCCTCTGGGCTACTTTCGGCCATTTGAGGTCAACACGCGCGCCGTTCTCGCTGTCTCTACGGAGAGAAAGCCCCTTTGAGCTATAATCAGCCCATGAGTCATCAGCTCCAGACAGCGCGTGGCTGCTTCCTCCGGTTCCAAACTGATCTTTTATGAAGTCTGCTCTTTCTTTGCTGTCTTCGTGAGCCAGGAAGAAAGAATAAGTTGCCAGACGACTGTTCGCATATGCTCCACCGCGAGTTAGGTAAGTATCTATTTCATCCTCGGTAATGAAGATGGGATGCTCTTGCCAAGCGAAACCGTCTCTGGCCTCGAAAGGAATCGCGGGTTTGGCAAACTTCTCGAACTGAGCAAGAGTCCGATCCGGACTGTAGAATCGCAGCCGCATTACGGACTTGTCTTCGACATACACTTCCGCAAGCCCACGCAGCCTCTCCACAAGGTCGTCTACATTCTCTGGCCTTGAGAGATAATCGGATAACCGTTCAATCTCTTCTGGAAATCCGCCCTTGAAAAGAGAAGGATCGTCGAAGACGAGCTCTGAAACGCCCTCAGCCAAGTCGCGCTCCATGAAAGCAAGCGCTTCAGCGTGCTCTCGGAGTGCGTTGTTCCGTGCTGCGTCAAGAGCCATCTGCGGAGCGTATTCTCCTTGTTTCAAAAGCTGGTGAATCCGACCACTAACATCTTCCCAAGACAGAAAAGCCTTGTTGAGTATGCGGTCTTCAACAGTATGACCTACTGCTATTTGCATACCAAGCTCATCGAACCAAACAGAGTAATCATGGTCTCCAATTTTGAGGCCTTTGCCGCCTACTCCGTATTCACGGCGCACAAAATCAATGTAGTCTTCACTGGACTGGTCAATCATGAAATTGTAGATGAGCCGAAGTTGGCTCCCTCTATGATTGCTGCCAGTGCGGAGGATCTCATCTACAACCTCGGACGGAATAGAGATTTCGCCTGAGTACACTGCTGCAATAGGCTGTTCAATCAAACGCCTCTGCTGGTTCACAGTAGGGAAATCGGGCAAAGACAAAGCAGAGGCATCTTCTGCCTCCGCTTCGGTTAAATCTTGTTCAGTTGCTTCTTCTGTTAGCTGTAGACCAATTCCGTCAGAACGATCTCTTCCGCTCTGCTCTGGATGCTGTTCATCCTGGCTACCCAAGTCAAGGGATCTGTCGCCTTCATCTGCTCGGTCACGCCTTCCGACTGTGCCATCTGCGCCGTGATCAGTTCCATCCGCGAGGTCGCTGCTTCGTTGATCTCCGCTAAATGCTTCTCCAGTTTCCCGGTCAGCATCATGCTCTGATACCAGTTCTTCTTGTTCTCCTTCAGAAATGTCCGGCGCAGCATCCCGTACTTCCCGTAGTTCACCGGGGTGTCCTCGATCTTCAGATTCGGAAACAGATAATCTCCCTTCCGATGATACGTCATTTCCATCTTCAAGTTCTCCTTCTGCGCTTTCGCGCTTTAATGTGGTAAATTCATTATAACCAGGTCTCTCGAGTTTTGCAACATTCTCCTGGGCTTTTTTGCGCTCCTTCTCTCTCGTGATAACGGCCATCTCACGGCCAATATCCCGAAGGACAGGTTCTGCTATGTCATGTACTGCATTTCCAACGAAAGAGAGTACAGAGAGCCGGTTGAAATCCAGAATTGCAGAGAAATCGTCCGCCGCCAGTTCCTCCATCGGGTTAAGGCCACAGCGCTTTGCCATGATATAGAAAGCAGAGTTTTCAAGCAGAGTGCGGAATCTGTAGCGAACAGCATCGTCACCCAGCCCTTCGAGGAAGGTGTCCTTGATTTCATAGTTGAGGCCATCCATAGCCTCTTCCAGATTATCTGCGGCATATTCCTTTGCAATCTGCCGCAATGCAGATGCAAGAGGGTATAAACCGGACAGTTCAAGGTCATAGGTGTCAGCCAAATGCTCAGCTATCCTTTCATGGTCTTCTTTTGGGATTCGCCAGAGCCAGGGAGTACGACCACCCGGAACAAGGTGGGTATCAGAAATATCGAAGACATAGCGCAGCCTTTTCCGCGGGCCGGAATCATCAATAAGTGCAATGCCTTTAGCACCCTTGTTTACCCAACGCCCCATTTTACTGTTCCAAGTCTCCAACTCTGCACAAGCGGTCGCCTTCGGACGCTGTGCATGGATCAATAGAGTATCGGCAAAGTCGTATCGGTATAACTGAGCAGCTGTATCAAGGTAATCAAGCCATTCTTTGGGATCATTGCTGATATGCTCTGCGTGAACTGACGCTAAGGCCTGGATTGAATTATAGCGAGACAACGATTCTCCATCTCCTTTCTAAACTGTTTTCTGTTGAATAAGAGGGATAAGCAGAAAAACGCTTACCCCTCTCGCTGTGTTTTACTTTGACTTGTTCTTTGCCTTTACGGGAGTCTGCTTGACCCCGCTCTTTTTGGCAGACCCTTTCTTGGAATTGGAGAAGTCAAGCTTGATGCTCCCGTGCTCTCCACTGTTATCGAGAACAAAATCCGCATCAAAGAATTTCCCGGTCTTGCGCGAGTACAGACCGGAGACATGAATTCTACCGTTCTCCAAGAGATCCTGAGCCATTTTCTTGGTGAGCTTCTTACCCATTCCGGAAAGCCAGTTGCTTTCTTTCCAAAGCTTGAAGTCGCAGTCATGATTTGAGCAATAAAAGCTGCTCTTTCCTTCATAGACGAGCGAACCACAGAGGGGACATTTGCCAATGATTTCCCTGCCAGTACGATTTACCCCAAACAGTTGCCGTTCAGAAGCTGGAAGCGCTTTATACTTCTCGACAAGAAGAGAAACCATTTCCGCGATAGCAGACATGAATGCAGCTGATTCTTGGTCGCCGCGCTCAATCTGCATCAGAGAATTTTCCCAATCAGCCGTCAGTTTCGGGGACTTGATTTCCTCCGGCATGAGCGAGGCAAGCTTGATACCGTCGTCAGTAGGAATGAGCTGCTTGCCGTTGCGCTGAACGTATTGCGAGGAAATCAGCTTCTCGATCATGGCCGCGCGTGTGGCAGGCGTTCCCAGACCCTTCTTCTCCGTATCATCAGCGAAGTCCTCATTTCCGGCTGTCTCCATCGCTGACAGGAGAGTATCTTCCGTGAAAGCTTTGGGAGGCGTAGTGAAGTGCTCACTTGTGGTAGCGGCCACGGAAAACGACTGCCCTTTTGAGACCGCAGGCAGTGCAGGGGCCGGCTCCTTTTTCTTCTCCGATTTGCAGTATCTCTTCTTAAAGGAGTCGTTGATTGCTTTCCAGCCAATGGTGGTCACAGTTTTCCCTTTTGCTCGGAACTCATGCCCGGAACAGTCCATCGTGATTTCTGTCTCGACATATTCGTGAGGCTGACTTGCTGCACAGATCATTCGCTGAGCAATCAGGGCGAGGATTTTCTGCTCGTCTTCGCTCAGTCCGATTGCTTTTTCAACCTCTATCGTCAGCAGGATCGCGTGGTGATCGCTGACCTTGGCATTATTGGTAACGCGCTTGATATCCGGCTTGGATTCACCGCTGGAAGCAAAGTTGAATACTCGCTCTGCCATCTGCACAAGGCGACGCATCGTCTCGCCCATATCCTCCGTAATGAACTGGCTATCTGTTCTCGGATAGGTGACGAGCTTCTTCTCATAAAGCCGCTGAAGCACATCGAGAGTAACTTTCGCTGTCATGCCGAAGTTGCGGTTGCTTTCCCTCTGGAGGGTAGTCAGATCATAGAGAGCCGGAGGATTCACAGTTTTCTTTTCCTGTTTTACGTTGGTTACGACTGCTTCGGAACCGTCACAGGCCTTGCGTATGGAGTCTGCTTCCTCTTCAGAGAAGACTTTTTCTTTTACAACATGAAGATCTCCGCTGCGCAGATGGATATTGAAGTATTTCTCCTTCTTAAAGTCAGTAATCTGCTGCTGCCTCTCGACGAGCATTGCCAGTGTGGGTGTCTGCACTCTTCCGACCGTCAGCCGTTTGTTATACAGGGTGGTAAAGAGGCGCGTAGCATTGATGCCAACGAGCCAGTCCGCCTTAGAGCGGCAAAGAGCAGCCTGGTAAAGATGATCATAGGCCGCGCCGTCTCTCAGGTTTTCAAACCCGTCCTTGATTGCGCTGTCCTCCATAGAACTGATCCACAGGCGTTTGAATGGCTTGTCACAGCCGGCTTTCTGGTAAACAAGCCGAAAAATGAGCTCACCTTCGCGGCCAGCGTCCGTTGCGCAGATCAGCTCATCAACATCCTTTCGAGACATCAGCCCTTTAAGAATGTTGAACTGCCGCTCCTTGTCCGGAAGTGTGAGCCAAAGCCACTCATCAGGAATGATAGGGAGGTCTTCGGTGTTCCATTTACGGAAACGGCCATCGTAGTTGTCAGGTTGAGCAAGTCCAACCAAATGGCCGATACACCACGAAACGATGTATCCACCGCCCTCCAGATAACCGTCCTCTCTCTTATATGCCCCGATCACTTTTGCGATGGTCTGGGCAACGCTGGGTTTTTCCGTTATTACAAGTTTCATGAATTGCTCCTTCCATCGACCTGCGTGAGCCGCCCATGAACCACGTACCGCGCATCATAGAACGAGTACGCGCAAGTCGAAAGTGTAATGATATGATCGTCTGTGCTCAGGTGCATATTCGCCTTGAAATCTGACTTTCTAGCGATCTCTCGCAGCCATTCGGCATATTCGTGAGAGGAACTGAAGCGCAGCGTATATGCAGATGAATCAAACGTTGTGGTATAGCCGGAAAACAGTTCGATCTTGTATTTGGCTTCCGGCGTAACAAGATAGATGTTGGGATGCGCGTCAAAGAAAGCTTGATCCGCGTATTCAACCAGGCAAGCGAACATTTTTCCCGATTGCATGTGATGGCCGTAAACAACTGTGTTTTCGTCAGAGAAATCGCGTGAGTTTTTCCAGTCAATGAACAAAGTGCCGTTTCCGTTTTCCGTTCCATCAACCAGGTGCGTGAGGTAGTATTCGTTGTCCCCACCATGCACCACAGGGTAGTTAATTACAGTATCCGGGCAGCAAATCCATGCCACTACGTCGCTATTCACTGCCGTGAGTGCGGCAAAGTCGATCTCCGCAACAGGGATCGGCTCTTCCTGGTTTTGGGGCTCTTCCGGATCTTCGATAATAGAAACAGGCGTTGTTTCAGGCTCAAAAGTGGGAGGTTCCGGCCTGTTGGCCGGAACCTCCTCTGTTATCGGGGTTGCTTGCGCGAGATGTTCTATCATCTCATAGGTGTCGTCTCCTTTCTTGTACATCATTTCTTGCTGATAAACTTTCCAGCCGAAGAACACCGCTATCCCGGTACAAATGCCAGCGACAATTACGGCAAGCAGCTTCAAAAGAAAGTCTTTCATTTTACTTGCCGTTCTTCGGCTTGCTGTTCTTTTTGCGGAAAGAAAGCCCAAGGACAGTCAAACCGCCAACAGCAGCCACAGCAGCAACCGTAGTCCAGAGCCCGACATTGGCATGATCACCGGTCTTGGGGGCGTCGGTTTTTACAGTGGGTCCCTTCGGGTCAGTAGTAGGCTTTGGAGTCGGTGTGGGGGTAGTTGTGGGCTTGGGGGTAGGAGTAGGCGTAGGTGTCACAGTAGGCGTAGGAGTGGGAGTAGGCGTCTTTTTGTTGAGCATGACGACAGACACAACTTTGCCATCCTCACGGATGCTGAACTCGTACATGGTATCGTCAATTTCATAGCCCTTGGGTGCGTCAAACTCCTGGTAGAAATACTTGCCAAAGTCAAGCGTAAACTCGCAAATGCCCTTAGAGTTCGTGCGGCCTTCTTTAACAACATTGCCATTAATGTCGTAGATCCGGAAACCGGCATTGGGCAGCAGATGCTCATCGTCAGCGTCCGCTTTGGAGATTACAAACTTGCCCTTAATCCGAAGGTTCTCCATATCGAAAGAAAGCTCCTGCCCATTCTCTGTGATTTCAAAGGTCAGCGGAGTATCATCGAGCACATAGCCTTCAGGGGCAATATACTCTCGAATGCTGTACTTACCGACCCGCAGAGCACCAAAGGTCATCGTACCGTCCTTGCCAGTCTGACCTTCAAGGAGTTTGTTGCCATCAGCATCGAAGAGCTGGAACCCAGCGCCCACCAGCTTTTCACTGGTCGCCTTATCCGTCTTGTAGACTGTGACAGAACCCTTCATCGGTACATTCATAAAGCCGACGCCCGGCTCATTTTCAACCTGCACAACCTCGTCATGATTGCGAATGGATACGGGGTACACGTTTTCATCGCGGAGGAACCCGACAGGTGCTTTGTGCTCCGTGACGAAATAGTTGCCATAGGGAACATCATCCACGCGGTAAATGCCGGTATTAACCTCCGGGATGAAGCCGACGAATTTGTCGTGCGCCTCATCAAACGCGCCGTCTCTGTCAGAATCTGCATACAGATAGAACTCAGCACCGGTCATATGATTTTCGGGGTAATCTGCATCGACCTTAGTAAGCTCAATGCTTCCCATGATCGGATAGTTGATGACCTTCAGACCGATAACCTGTCCATCATATGTGAGAGAAATGTAGTGGCGGGCATCAGACAGCACATAGGACTCCGGGGCTGCGATCTCTACAATCACGTAATCACCGAGAGGAATCTCCTCAAAGGCAAACTGGCCCTTGTCATCCGATACTGTGGTCAGAATTGCCGTTTCATAGCTGAAATCTTCCGTTTCTTTCGGGAACAGGCCAAAAATGGCGTTCTCAAGGGGATTGTCATTCTCATCGACTTTGACCCCTTCCACACGGCCAAGCAGCAGTTCATTGACGATCCACTCGCCACCATTGAGGCGAATACTCTGCTCTTTCGTCATCTGATCGGTGTACTGGAAAGACAGGGCATACACATTCTCGTCCTTCTCGTAATGCGGCGCAGTAGACAGCTCCTTCGCGTAGTACTCGCCAAAGGGGAGATCCGAAGTGAATACGATATGGCCTTCCTCGTCTGCGAATGCAATCTCAATCAGCCCATCGGCGGGAATCTTGCTGCCGTCCTGAGCGATAATATCCTCAGCCGCGTAAAGGCCAAACGAAACAGCGGTTACTTCTCCATTGAGGCCAATACCGAAGCTGTTGCTTGCCTCCATCGCTTTATAGGCATCAATTGCGGCCTTCTGACGGTCATTCACAAAGGAAGCGTCTGTAGCCGTGACTGAAATCTCCTGACCAGCATAAGAGAGAGCGACCTCCATCACTTCGGCGTTGATCGCATACCCAAACGGGGCAGCCGTCTCGACAATCAGGTATTTGCCAAGATAGAGTTCATCCGTAGAAGCAGTTCCGTCCTCACCGGTCGTGATTTCAGCGACAGCATCCCCGGCCGCGCTTCGCAGAGTGCCATCACCCGTGTAGATATCTTCCGCAGCAATCACTCGATAGGATGCACCCGCCAGAGGCTTGACCTCATAGATCGGGGTATAGACCTGATTGATAAGAACTGTCGAAGTCCCGTCCTTGTCGCCAGGAACCGTATCACCGGTCACATTGACCGACGCGAATACTTCACCACTCTTGGAAATGTTGATCTTACCTTTCTGCGGCATGTCGTATACAGTCACCGTGATCACATTCAGATCGCCTTCAGCCTCGTAGCTCCTGTTGGTCACAGTAAAGGGCACCGGCGTATTATCCAGGACATAACCGTAAGGCGCCTGGACTTCGACCAGCGTATAGTCGCCAGCCGGGAGGTCTTCAGGGGTCAGCAGACTGCCGTCATCAGAGACATAGAACGTGTCGATCTCGGTCAAAGTAGGATAGGTGTACTGCATGACAACTTTGCTGCCGGCTGCATCGTAGATCTGGAACCCAGCACCACTCAGCGGAATCGCCTGACCCGTCTCAGCATCAGCTTTGACGACCTTCAGAAATGCCGTGAAGTTGGCGTTGTTAATGAGGAACTTATAAACCTCTCCGTTCTTTGCGATGAAGACCGTAAAATCGGGCATCATTTCAGTTTCAGGATATCCAGCGGTCTGATGCACGGTATACTGGCCGTAAGGCAATTCCTTTGAAATAGCAAAGCCATCGGCATCACAGATCAGAGTATCGCGCTCGGTTTCCCGTGCATTATCGTAAGAACCGGCGCGGGAGAGAAAAACCTGAAAGGAGGCTCCTTCCTCCGGGGTTTCGATCTGTGTTTCACCGTCGTCGTGATGTTTGATAATAGCAATCTGCCCCTTGACCACCTGCTCCGGGGAGCTGATGGAAGGGGCAGAATTGTATTCGACGCTGTACAGGGAAGGGGACGCACCAACGGGATAAACCGTTTCGTCGAGCAGATAACCCTCGGACGGACTGATTTCACGGATTGTCCAGCTCTCACCACAGATATAGTAGCCGGATGTAGCATTGCCGTTTGCATCCGTCACAAGCTGTTCAATCAGCTCATCACCGTTGTAAAGGCCATAGACAGCGCCCGCGAGAGTGCCATCTCCCTGACTCGTTCCGCTCTCAGCGTCACTTTTACTGATGCTGACATTGAACTTTTTCAGAATGTTGGGGACGACTGTGTTTGAGGTTTCATCCCAAAAGACCTTCACGTTCTGCGTGTCCGGCGTCACATACCGAACAGCAGTGTCAACCTCTTCCAGCGTATAACCAGCGTTGGTGCCAATCAGAACGTCGTTGAAAGTTGCGACACCGTTTTCATCAGTGATTGCGTAGGCATCGACCGGAAGGCCGCTTGCGCTCGTGCCGAACAAATGGAACTTCATTCCGGCGTTGAACTGATCTTCGGAGTTTTTAACGACGCTCAGGCTGCCTTTCTTCAGAATGTTGTCAAAAGACACATTCACAGTCTGACCGGCTACGACCGTCACTTTCTGAGCGGGCTGGGGAATGTAGTAATCTGCCACCTGCTCTGCGACCGTGTAGGTGCCGGGGACAAGGCCCTTCAAAAGGATCGTGCCGTCAGCTCCGGTCTTCACTGTCTGATTCAGCCCATTACCGGAAACGGTCATGGTAATATTATCGACCTTGCCGTCTTCACTGGTCTTGATGATATTGAGATTGCCGCCGGGAGTTTTGACTTTGAACGTGGCGACCACATCATCCGGCTTCGCGATGCCAACAATCACGTCCTGCAGCGAGGGATCACCGTAAGTTACCAGCTGAGCCGAAGCACTAATGCCGGAACTCTTGGTCAGCGTGATCGTGGCCTCACCGTCGATATAGTCCGAGCTGGTGAGCGTCAGCGTATTGCCGGACTTCGTGACCTTGATGGCGCTGTTAGAAGCGGTAACGGTACAGTCGTTCAAAACGCCGTTGTTATCCGTAAGCGTAACGCTGTACTTGCCGTTTTCATAGGTCATCGACTGTGTGGAACCGTTAGCAAAGCTGGGCATTTTCTTATACATCATCATGTAATTCACGATGTTGTTATACACCGCACGAACTTCGGGGTGATGCCCACCAGCGCAAATACAGTTCAGAATACAGTCATCATACAGCTCAAATGTCACCGGATTTCGAGCGCCGCAAACCATCTCCCAAATAAGGAGCTGTGTTGCAACCGTCTGAGAACCGTCAGAACCGCCGATTCGTGCGCCGTTACCAGGGCGACCAAATGCGAGCACGGTAAGAATGCCATTCTTCACATCGGCGCTCAGCCTGTTCCAGCAGTCCGAAGCGCCAAGCTGAAGCTCGTCTCCAAGGACAAGATGATGACCAGGCTCAATGCACCATGCTTCTTCCTCGTTAATCCAAATACGGACACGATGGGATGTTCCGGAAGCATCGCCCGCCTCATAGCCGCCAAGCTCGAAGTGGTCGTGGTACATGATTTCGGTGCCATCCGATTCATACGAGAAGTCAAAATACGGGACGCCGCGCTGGGCGGTAAAAGCGTGTGCCTTGGTGGGCATCAATCCCACAAGCATAAGGCAGCACAGGAGCAGAGCAAAGATGCGCTTTGTCTGCGAATAGATTTTTTTACTCATGTTGTACCTTCTTTCTTAGTATTTGTGTTGTTTTGGAAAAAAGAAAGCACCGCACACTAAGGCGGTACTCTGCGCACAGGATATGGAGGTCTCACGGGTTACTGTTGACCATTTGCGGCCGGGTCATTAGGGTCTTCGAAAGGCGGCTCATCTTCGTTTTCATATCCTTCATCATCATCAAAATCGGGATCTTCGAAGAAATTACCGTCGTTCTTTTTCGGCTTGATCTTGAGGAAATAGAAACCGAGAACAACCAGAAGACCAATCCCACCAAAGAAAGCAAGCATGGTCAGATTGTTCCCAATACTGAACTGCTGCGTCGGTTTCTGCGTGGGTGTCTGACTCTGCTGCGGATCATCAACCGGTTGAACCGGAACCACGTTCTGAGGCCTTTGCTGCTCCTGCGTTTTCTGATCCTGCTCGTACTGCGCCTTTTCCGCATCACTCATGATGCTCATTAGGTCGTATTCATCGACCTGGTTGAGAAAATACACGTTCTGAGAATTTGCGGTGCGGTCAATCACGATGTAGTACACATGACCGCTGCGTGTGGTCACGGTCATAAACTGCAATCCCCCGCGAGCACTGTAGTCGAGATCGTCCATAAGTGAGAGGTTTCCGTCCGGAGTAATTTGCCCCTGCGGTTCCTGGACGGGCTCCGGCTCCTGTACCACCGGAGACGGTTCTGGTGTCGTTGTGACTTCTTCTACGGTCACGCCGTCATTGCCCTCTTCATCATTGTAATAGGCAAACGCCGAGGTACTGCTGCCAAGCATCAGCACCATGCAGAGAAGCAACACAAAGGATCGCCTCAGCCATTTAGTTTTCACGCTCTTCAGCCTCCTTCTTCTTTGCGGCTTCCATATCGTTTGACTGATTGACGAGCCGAAGCGCCTCCAGGAAATCTTCATTCTCACCAGCCAACTCACGCACCATGGAAAGGATATTCTCGTCTTCTATCTGGCGTTTTTGCTGGCGGAGCGATTTCAGCTCTGCATCGATCTCACGTTGGCGAGCCTCACATTTTTTGATTTTTTCCTTAATGCTGGTAAGTTTGTCCTTCATTCATATTCCTCCTTTTTAGGGCAGCCGCCCAAAGCAGTAAAAGTGTTGCTGCCAATAGGATGACTGCATAGATGTGTATTGGATCGGGTTTCCGCAATGAATCATCATGCCGTTCCCGACATAGATTGCACAATGCGACGCGCCCGAAGTATCGTAGGTGCCTTGGAAGAAAACCAAATCACCGGGCTTGGCTTCCGCCGGAGAAACATAAGTACATACATTTCTCAATCCCTCAGCTGTCAAACGGCCATAGTCCCAGCCATTACCACAGTGATTTACGACCCATGAGACGTAGCCGGAGCAATCGAAGCTGGTTTCGGGGCTTGCACCACCCCAAACATAAGGATAGCCCAGATACTTTTCGGCTTCATGGATCATCGCTGCAAAACGACTGTCGCTTAACGCTTCTGGCGGAATCTCGTAAGACATACCACCATAGGCGGGCAGCGTTTCTACAGAGAAGAGATAATCGCGGTTGCCATAGGTTGCGTTATAGATCATGTAACGCTTGATTTCATCCTCGTTCATGCGATTTCGCAGAACAAGGTCAAGATTTGCGTTAGTTACCGTTACGCTTAGTCGCTTGACAGTTGTGGTTTGAGTAACTTGAACGGTGTTGCTGCCATTGCTGTCTGCAACAAACGCTTCCCAGGATTGATGACCGTGAGCTGATGCCGCTGCATGACTGTCGTAGTACACATCGAATTGAACACCGAACCGGTCAAAGTTGCCGGTATCTTCAACGACATACTCCGTCCCGTTCATAACGATGTGTGTACCAAGCGGGACAAAAGGATTGTAGGCATCCACAGCAATAGTGTGATCAGAGGTCGGATAGACACCACTTGCAGTCGGGCCACCAGACCACACCCCACAACAGATAGGACAGTTGCAGTATCCGCTTGTTACGACCATACCGAGAGATTCACCTACGCGCACGGTGTGGGTGGTTGTCTCTGTATATGTGTCGCTCGATGTGGACAGGTGATACTGCTCTCTGAAGATTTCCTCTAACTCTCTTTTTACTTGAGAGTAGGAGAAATCCCCATATTTCACGGTCAAGTACGATATGAGCTGATAAGGATTGTGGGAGATCTCATCAATCTGAAAACGGTACTCATCGTAGTCGGGGTTTTCCCGCTTGATCCGTTCAATCTGCTGCTGGAGTTCATTCTCCATCGCCACATACGCATTTTCTGCTTTCCGAATATCGTGGTCATCAGCAAGATAGGTCGATTCGATGACAGCTCCCTCCAGTTGTGAGAACATAGAGCCGAATGTCCCAAAAGCACCAATGAAGAGGAGAACAAAAACAGCCGCTATTCCGAGAACAGCGACCAAGCCTTTGTTGTCTTTAGCGAATCGTTTTACACCATTACTGAGTCGCGTAACAATAGACTGGCGTGGCGCAGTACTGGCAACAGCAACCTCACCACTGGCCATAGCTGCTTTGTAGCCTTCTGCATACTGGCGCTTGATTCGTCTTTTCTGCTGGTTATTTGGAAGATTCGGTTTCTGAACTGCCGCAGTCTCAGAGGACGTAGATTCAAAGTGAAGTTTGGAAATGGGTTTCTCGGTCTCATGCTCCAGCTTTGAACTCTTTTCGTGAGGTGTCGCATTGCTTGGCTGTGTCTTAGTGCTGTGTAGTTTACTGTTGGCTGCTCTAGCGGTGTTTTCTACGGCAAGCTCTGTTTGGTGTGCCGCTTGGACACCTACATTATCTTGCTCTGTTTCTGAAACTCTCTTGTGGGCAGCGCTTTCAAGAGATGTGGTTGCCGCTACAGTTACATCTTTTGCAGCGGCCTCTGCGTTCAAGAGTTTCGATGATGTTCCATTCTTCTTTGATTTGCCTTCATCATCAAAACGCAACCGCGAGGGCTTTTTCTTCGCTTCCTCTTGATAGACGCGGTTTTTCTTCTGCTTCCTGGTTAGGCCTTCCGGTGTAGGAGCATCGCTTTCCGTAGAGGCAAGTGATCCACGACTATCCGCGCGGATTGATTTGTCTGATAATCGCCGCCTTACAACGTGCGGAGGGGAACTGTCTGTGGGGCTTTCAATGCCATTTTCGGTGAATTCCTCAAAGTCCTGTGCCTCAGATGACTCTGGCAAAAGCGCTTCATCTGCGGGTTGTGAGGGTGCATAGTTTTGCTCTAATGGCGTTTGCTCCGCATTAGGTACTTCTTTCCGCTCCGCTCCAAGCTCTGTGCTCCTGAGTTTTTGAACATATCGCTTTTTCTGACGGCTTACGGGGGAAAGAGTCATATCTGGCTCCGCATGACCTGCGGAATCACCTTTAAGCTCAAAGCCATCATCCGCTGAGCGAGAGCTTAACCTGTGCTTCTTTTTCTTCGCCAGGTTAGTCTCTACAAGGCCTTCCCGGGTCATCTGTTGAACAACTTTTTCCCTTGCCCCTAACTGGAGATCATCATGCATGGACATCACCTCCTCCCGTCAGCGGACAGATCATTCGTTCAGGCTCGGAACAATGTCGCCCCACTTCGCGTATACTTCCTCCGAGGTATCCTCTGCATGGTACATGCGTTCCATCAGATCATCGCTGGAAATATCCCCGCCGTCCATGAGCGTGTAGAAGATATCCAGAAGATCATCGACTGCCATACCGAGGCTGCACATATCCTCCAGCATGTCGTCCATCGTGTCAGTAGACACGAGGATCAGACGCTCATCATCGTCATCATCCACATGTTCATCTGCCGTCTTCACATGAGCGGCAGAATCCATATACTCCTTGCAGCCGTCAAAGCCGGGGCAGCCCTCACAAAGAGCGGGATTGAAGTAGGCAGCGGTCTCAACGGGAATCACGCTTCTGGGATCACGCAGATTCACATCAGGAAAGATGCTGTCGATGATCGAAGCGACCTGCTCTTTGTCCTCCTCGCAGATCTGATCTGCGTAATCGCGGACATGAAGATAGGCCTGATGGCGCTTCTTGAGGCGGCTTTCCTCTTCGTGCAGATCAATGAGCCGGAGATGCATCCGGGCAAGCTGGACAGTTCCGAGCAGGATGTTGATCATTTCGGATTTGGGAACGAGAATAGCCTCGTTGGTGCTGTTGTTGTTGATGTTCTTATTCATTTTCATTTCCTCCATTTTCTTCGATTTCATTAGGTTTGGTTGTCATGATGCGATAGAGCTGAGTGTCTTTCGGGAACTGATCTTTGAAGGGGATGATGGTGTTCCCATAAAAAAGCAGCCCTTCACCTTCATTGCTGTTCGTGACGAAGCTAAGCTGGTGAGGGCTGATATTGAGTTGCTTGGCGAGAATCTGCCTGTCCCCGCCGGCCTGATTCAGCATATACACGAAATCAGAGTTCTCAAAGATGTTCTCAATTTCGCGGGATGCCAGCAGGTCTTTAACATTTTGTGTGATGCCGGTCGGAATTCCACCCCATTTCCTGAAGCGTTTCCAGATCTCAACGCTGTACGCCGCTGTCTGCTCATCCTTCAGCAGAAGATGAAACTCGTCCATGTAGTATCGCGTGGACTTGTGCTCGGCGCGGTTGATAGTCACGCGGTTCCAAACTTGGTCCTGAACAACCAGCATACCGATTTTCTTCAACTGCTTGCCAAGCTCCTTAATGTCGAAGCAGACAAGGCGGTTGTTGATATCGACATTGGTTCGATGATTGAAGACATTGAGCGAACCGTGGACATAGATTTCAAGCGCCGTGGCGATCCTTTTTGCTTCCGGTTCCTCCTGAGCCAAAATGCAGTCGTACAGATCCTGCATGATAGGCATGTTCACAGGTGACGGGTTCTCCAGATAGTTCCGGTAGACGAGCCGGACACAACGGTCAATGATCGTTTTCTCGACCGGTTCAAGCCCTGTTTTTGAGCCGACAATGAGCTCGCAAAGGGAGAGCACAAAGTCTGCTTTCAAACTGATAGGGCTTTCGTCCTCTGAGTAGTTGAGGTTGATATCCAGAGGATTGACATATTGGCGGCTGTTGGGGGAGATATGGATTACCTGCCCGTGAAGGAGTTCGACCAGGGGTGTGTATTCGCCTTCGGGATCGCAAATGATAATGTCATCATTGGTGATCAGAAAAGCATTGGTCATTTCTCGCTTGGCGCTGAAAGATTTGCCGGAACCGGGTGTGCCCAGAATCAGACCATTCGGGTTTTTGAGCTGCTTCCGGTCAGCCATGATCATGTTATTGCTGATTGCATTGATGCCATAATACAAGGCCTCGCCGGACTGGAACAGTTCTTCCGTGGTAAACGGGACGAAAATCGCCGTTGAAGAAGTAGTAAGTCCTCTCTGAATGTCGATCTGGTTGAGCCCGATGGGGAGGCTGCTCATAAGCCCCTGCTCCTGCTGAAAGTCCAGCCTCTTGAGAGAACAGTTGTACTTCTGAGCAATACCGGCAGCTTGGAAGATGATGTTGTCCAGCTCTTTCTTCGTTTTGGCTGTGTTCATAACGAGCACCGTCACCAAGAACATGCGCTCGTTTCTGCTCTGCAGATCTTCGAGAAGCTTTTTTGCTTCGCTGCCATAGGTGACAAGATCTGAGGGAAGAACATCCATGTCGTAGCCGGATCTGACGGCCTTTTTCTGTTCTTCGATCTTCATTTTGTCGAGGTCGGTGATCTTCCCCTTGATCTGGCGGATTGCTTTGGCCTGGTCGATGCTCTGGACATGCAGGTTCACGACAATGGAATTATCCATGTCGAGGAAGTCGGTCAGCATCTTGTCCGAAAGCTCCGGCGCAAGAATCTGGAGATAAGAAACCGCGCCAATAGTCTGCCCCATACGAAAATACCGGCTGTTCCTGAAATCAAAGCTCGTCGGAGCAATGAAATCTTTCGTGGAAAGGCCGGTACGGGTCACCATATCGTAGTTGAAGATGAACGGTTCCTGTGTCTCTTCGTTCATGGTCTGATAGAGGATTTTCAGCCGCTCATAACCGGAAAGCGATCTGGCCGACGCTCCCATTGCTCGGAGATTATTGATGATATCCGTTTCGATTCTCTCAAGCTTGGGCTTGGCTACCCGGAGATTCTCCGCCTCAATGCCGAAGGTCACATATTTGCTCCGAATGCGGCCATTGTTGCCCTTGGCCATCTGAGCTTTCAGAATGCCATCATATTCTTCACGGATACCGTCGAACTCATCAAGATGAGGCGGGATGTCGATAACCGTCTCCATTTCTGCGAGATTGGCGTACTGACTCATGCAACTGACCTGCAGCGAAATACTGGAGTCGAAATAGTTGTAGAAGTCACACCAAAACTCAAAAGCCGCCGTTTTGTCCTCGTTCAGCGCAAGCTGATAGTTGATATCCCCGAACACGACCGTTTTTGTGAAGAAGTGGTCCGTCACACGGCAGATGCCGTCCTTGTACATGTTCTGATAGGTGATCGTCTGCTGTGCAGTACGGGGGATAAGCTCATGCCGCTTCTCTCGCATCTTCTGCCTGTACAGCATCTTTTTTTGCCTACCGGAAAGGATGACGCCGATTTCACGACCGTCCTTTCTTTCGGTTTTTACGTTTGTGATTACCGGCTTTCTTTTTGCCGGCGTTCTTGCTTTCTGTCTGTTCAAAGCCGCGTCCCTCCTTTTCATAGATTTCTTTTTGGATTGCAGCGTAGAAGTTCTCCGTTTTGTAAGGCCGGATACCAGGACGCTGGAACTTCATTCGGATGATGTTCATAAGCACCTTTTCCAGAGGCATTCCGTCCTTCTCGTACATAGCAAACAAGAAGAACGGGAGGACGAGGACGATCATCATGCACGCGGACAAGGTAGATCCGAGCGCATGGCGTGTGAGGAGATAGAACGGAATCCCCACAAGCCCGGCCAAGCTGAAACAGATCAACTGGCGCTTTGTCAGATTGAACATCACCTTCGTTTTTACTCTCGTCAGGTCTTTTGGAACCTGAACGTAGGCCATTCGTACCACTCCTTTCTACTCGTGATGGCCGCAGCATCAGTGAGCATTGAAGATTGACTTGCTGACTGAGCTGGTTTTGAAGAGGGCAAAGCACAGGATGACCGTATAGGCGGCAATGGAAAACAGCGCCGAATGAATGTCATTTGCTATGGTCATTGAATTGACAAGAACACAGTAAATGCCGACGATCACCATGATGAAGAAGCCCTGAAAGCCCAAGGCCAAGAGCCCTCTCGCATAGTTGTTTCCGATCTGGCCCCATTCACGGTTTGCCATTGTCGCAAACGGAACCGGGGCGACGGAGGTATAAAGGTAGATTTCGATCATGCGTCCGTAGAGGACGACTGTGATGAGGATCGAGATGATCTTCATGCCCATGCTGATAAGCATCGTTTCCAATGCCAACTGCAAAAGCTCACCCAGCTCCATAGATTCCATTGCGGTATCGAAGTCCGCGATTGTAGAGGCTATGTCGATAGATGTGTTTGCGCCGATGACACCCGCTGCCGCTGCTACAAGGTGCTGACCAACATCGAAGATCGCCATGACGATATCGAAGGTATGAGTCACAAGAAAAACCGCAACAAACGACTTGAAAAACCACTTGAAGAACATCCAAGTGCCCATATCGTGCATGTTGTTTCTCTCTGTGATCATCGTGATTAACTCGTAGCAGAGAACGAAGGTGATAATCAGACCGGCAATCGGTACAATCACTGTGCTGGAAAGGCTTTCGATCATTGAGAAGATACTGCCGTTCCAGCCTTGCGGTGTCTGTCCGACTTCCGAAGCAATCGTGCCGGTCTTTGTGTTGACATCGGTGAACATGGTCGTGAGATTGCTCGATATGAAATTCGTGAGTAGCTCACGGATCGCCTCATCGATCTTCTCGAAGAGATCAAACAATCACAACTTCCTCCTTTGTCTTAGGTTCGGCAGACGGCCTCAAAGGGAGGCCGCCGCCAAAGTTTCCGCTTAGCCAAACAGATTGGCCAGCAGGGGAACGAGGGTCGTGCCGATGAGCGCAACACCGCCACCGGCCATGAGCTGCTTCATGCCCTGGCTCTTTGCGCCCGGATTGTCATTGCCATAGCCCTCCATGAGGTTGATTACACCCCAGATACCCAGGCCAGCTCCGAGCGCAACAACGAGCGTCTGGAGCACACCAACTGCAGATGCAAAAAATTCCATAATTCAATTCCTCCTTCAAAATTTCCGGAAAAACAAAAAAAGCGGGGAGTTCAGCTTTTTATGCTGAACTCCCCGCTATCGTCTTTCCTTATTCGATTGTTTCTTCTGCCGTGAGAGTGATCTCATGGACTTCTACTGGCTCGTCTTTCTTCAAAACAAGCCGATGGCTCATGTATCTTTCGATATCGAAAGCCAATTTGGGATTGTAGTCTGAAAGCAGGTGGTAGCGCTTGTGCTTGGTGATATCATACTTGTCACTGAGGAAAGGCCTCACACCGCGCACCTGCACAATGCACTTACCTCCGTCCATGACCGCCAATTCATCCTTCGTCATTAGGTCTTTTCCCGTCTTCTGATAGTTAATGCCGTAACTACGGCTTGTACCTCGCGTGTCGGATGTGTTGAACAGATCAATGGTCTCTTTGCCAAGCATTTCAGACATTTCTTTAAGGGTCGAGCTTTCTTTCCCGCCCAAAAAGATCGTAGTATCGCAGTTGCCCACGATGGTATCGGCGCTGTCTTTGTAGAGCGCCTTGAGCTGACTTTGGGACTGCAAGACTATGGATGCCGAGATCTCACGAGAACGGATTGTGGCAATCAGTTTGTCGAACTTGGGGATTTGGCCAATGTTCGCAAATTCGTCCAGAAGACACCGGACATGAACGGGCAAATGCCCGCCATACTCATCGTCTGCCTTGTCACACAGCAGGTTGAAAAGCTGAGTGTACATGATGCTAACGACGAAATTGAAGGTGTCATCCGTGTCACTGATGATAACAAATAGAGCTGTCTTCCGGTCACCAAGGGTGTCCAGTTCCAGCTCGTCATAGCTCATCAGCTCTCGCAATTCTCGGATATCGAATGGGGCGAGCCGCGCGCCGCAGGAAATCAAGATAGATTTGGCTGTCTTTCCGGCCGCCAGCTTGTATTTTTTGTATTGACGCACGGCAAAATGGTCTGGATCTTTCGCTTCCAGCTCTTCAAAGAGATAGTCCACAGCATTCTTGAAGTTCTCATCGTCCTCCCGCGCCTCGGAAGCATTGATAAGCTCCAGGAGCGTTCCGAAGTTCATTTCCTCGTCAGGAGCTTCATACCATATCAAGCCTATCAAGGCCTGATAGTACAGGCGTTCCGCTTTCACCCAAAAGTCTTCGCCGGATTTTTCACCTTCGCCCTTGGTATTGGCAATAATCGTGTTGGCCAGCTTCAGAATATCCTTCTCCGATCTGATGTACACGAAAGGGTTGTAGTGCATACTCTTTTTGAAATTGATCGTATTTAGAGAGCGTATGGCATATCCTCCGCGCTCCAACATTCGACCGCATTCGACAAGAAGCGTCCCTTTCGGATCAGTTACGACATATGAGCTATGCCGTTGGAGCAGGGACGGCTTTATGAAAAACCGGGTTTTACCGCTGCCGCTGCCACCGATAACAAGGATATTTTTATTCCGGGCATACTTGGGATTCTTTGGGCGGCTGCTCATAGTCAGCCGCTCCGTCTGAGATAAAATGATGTTGTTATCCGGGTCCTCATCGACGTATGGCTTGATATCCGCTGCCGTTCCCCACCGTGCAGAGCCGTATTCTACGCCTTGACGGAATTTCTTGGCATCCTGTTGCTTCATGTAGATAAGGCCACGGGCAACAAGTGCACCAGCTACACCCACAAGAAAATCTTGGGGATGGAAACTCGGAAAATGGTTTTGAAATGCAGCCTGGAAGTTGGAGAATACAAACAGCAGCTTTTCCCCGGCCATGGTTCCCTCTGCCACCCGGTACAGCCAGCCAATTTTATCGACGAGATACCAAACAATGAGATACGGAATGCTGAGGATCAAATGCCTTTTGATGCTGTCCCTCAAAGCTGCTGCCCCCGATCCTTTGACTTCTCCTTAACGCGCTCCTTCTCATGGTTTTGAACGACCGCTTGATTACGGGTAAGCTTCTGCCGGATTGAAGGCTTTTTGAATTTCACGAGTGATTGGTTCATGAATTCTTTGAAGGCTACATCCATTACATTGGCATCGCGCGCTTTGAAAAAGACCACATATCGAGGTGGATCAGCCGCCTTATCTTTCTTCAGAGCAAAGTCGATGTTGTACTTCTTCGCCACGCGCTCAAAGGACTTGATGTTCTGATCAGTAATTTCAATATTGGTAAGCTCGGTATTTTTCTCCATGAGCTGACCAACCGTCTGTTTCCCGTGCTTGGTATGATCGACCATCTTTGTTTTCGGCTTCTGCTTCTCGGCAAGATATTTCTGCATCGCCTGTCTCAGCACATGTGCGGTCATCTTTGCTGTTGCCGTGCCTAGACGAATCGAGAGCGCAACGACTTTACTGTTGACTTCATCCTGCATAGTGTTCCTCCTTCCGTTGAAAAATGGGCATAAAAAATGCAGCTAAGGTGGGATCACCCGCTGCGGCAACCATATTCTTTTCATAGTTCACCATGCATGACGGTTCTCGACCAGCCGGAAGAGCTTGGAAAGCAGTTTCTCGAAGCGCCAAGGGATTCTACTGAACTCATTGACACTATAGTCGAAATCGTAGTAGCCGACATATTCCGATCCATTCAAGACACCGAACATGTGAACGAATGCAAGATAACCGGAATCGGTGATCCAGAGCTGTACGTTATGCTCGACCGACCAGGAAGGGTCATCGATATAATCAACCAGGTCATTTACCAGGATAAATGCGGGCTCGGTGAACAGGTCGCCGTGGTGCTCCACAAGTGCCTTGGTTTTATCTCCGTATGCCTCCAGCCGCGGACTCGTCTCCCACCCATCATTGAGAACGGGCAGAAGCAGAGCGGTCATCAAGTCTGCCCAGTACTCTCTGAGATCATCAGCGGTGCAGTTGTGGAAGACACCGCACCCCATAATCTCCCAGTCGCTGTATGCACGGAAAAGGCTCATCAACGCGTCATGCAGATCGGACTCGAAGATATATCCGGGGCGAACCGGTTCATCGTCGATGCAGAACTCGTCTGCGAGGATCTCGTCATCCTCAAAGTCGATATCCCATGACGCTTTCTTTTTCATACGCAGCTTCTTGGCCAGAAGGCAGGCAGCAGAACCGGCAAGCGCACCGATTCCAATCAGGGGAATAAGTTTTTTGTTCATAATAACACTCCTTTTTTGTTTTTTGATATTGAATTACTGCTCGTTTACTGAGGGTTTTGCCATATGTTCTTCACACTTTTGCATGGCCAAGCAACTCCTTCATGCAGTAGCCAATGCAGGGGCTGGAAACGCCGTAGGGACAGCCATCGCAGGGACTTTCCTTTTCTTTGGGCTTGATCTCGTAATAACAGTGGTCTCCGTAGGTGCAGCCCTTGCGCTTGTAATACCAGAAGCAGTATTTGCAGTCTTTGGGTTTATCCGGCGAGTACTGGATATCACTCATGTTCTCTTTCCTCCTTTCCGCTCTCAAGTGATTCCTCCTCGGCACGGTCAGCCATGCTAGCTACATGGCAGCAACTCCAGAGGACTACCGCATCAACCAGCATGACGACAAGGCCAAGTATGATTCCGATCATTCCAAAAACCTCCTAAACGCAAAAAAAGAGCGTCCACTTCAATCCCCGGAAGGGGAAAGAAATGAACGCTCTTCTTTCTTTGTGATTCAATTGTTGGGTTATCCCTTAATTGTGGCAATGAGGCCGGTTATGACTTGCCAGACCAGGGCAAAGCCACCAATGAGACCGCCGACTATTACATCAAGCGTAAAGATGCCTATGGTGCCAGCAAGATCTAACTTATGCGGTACAAGCCAGAGAAACATCTTATGGATTCCGAATGGAACGCCGACGCAGATCCAGAGTAACAGATAGTTAATCGTGCCATTCTCCATATAGACCGGCTTGAAAAGAAGGAGAAGCAACCCAGCCAAGAGAAGCGGGAGGATGACCTTTCGGAGAAAAATGCCTATACGTTTCATTGTGTTCACCGTCCTTTCTGATTCACCCGATGCCGCATCCATGCTTCCAACAGCTTGATGATGGTCTCTTCCATCTTCTGCGGGGTATATGACTCCGGGAAGTATTTCGTGATCTTGTTCATAGGGAGTGATAGGTTCCAGCATTCCGGCTTCTTCTGCTCCAACATGATATCCAGGATTTCGTCTTCCGTAAGTTCGCCCTGCCGGGAAAGCTTCTTCATTCGTTGAGCCTGGGAAAGGGACGGCGTGGCTTGCTCACTTTCAATCGTAAGAAGCAAAAGCGACTGTTCCTCTTTTGAAAGGAAGGAGAGTTCTGCTGCCGGCGTTAGGGCGATCTTGCCATTGTCGACCATTTGAAGCAATTCCGGATTCAGTTCATTCAGCCGGAGATAGCGCTGGATTTGAGAAGAGCTGTCGGGACTATTCTCTGCGATAAGGTCGCGGGAAGACTTGCGTTCCGACTTCTGTCCAACTTGGTCAGAAGTTAGATCGGTACGCGCGCCCTGCCGCTTGATTGCCTCCAACTTCATTTTGTAGGCCTTTGCTCTCTCGCTGGGGAGAATCTCCTCCCTTTGAAAGTTGCTATCAACCATCATGACGGTAGCTGTGTCCTGGTCTACATCACGGACGATAACGGGAAGGGTTGATAGTCCGGCCACCTCGCAGGCGTGCTTACGCCTATGGCCTGAAATCAGCTCGAATGATCCGTCCTCCAGCGGTCGCGCGATGGCTGGTACAAGGACACCGACACTTCTGATGCTCTCGGTTATCATTTGCATCTGCTCATCGTCTCGCACCTGGAAAGGATGATCCCGGAATGGGACAAGCTTTTCTAATGCGATGTTCATCACGGTTTCTTTTTTAGTGGTCATATCCATATCCTCCTTTGACGCAAAAAACGCCCAGCACGGACTGGTGCTGAGCGCCGGTATAACCCGAATTACATTTGGTCAAATTCAGACAAATCAGGACAAACCACAATGCTTGAAAGGGTGTCTCAACCTGCCTTTTGGACGGTGAAAATGAGCCTTGACGGGCGGGCTTCAAAAGTAGTCGAAATCGACTTCTTTGGCTCCCTCATTTAACCCCTAAATTAACCCATTTTTGCGAATTAACCCA
>CAMHMZ010000010.1 GCA_946186375.1 uncultured Clostridia bacterium | reverse complement strand
GGCACACAAGACCTTTTTGAAGTGGATTCGCGAGGATTTGGAAAAAAGTATACCTTTGGCACCAAGCCCCGGAAACCTTGATACATAACGCATTTTCCCTTATATTACTTATTTTACTATACCAAATTCTTAGTTAATTGACAAGTAAGGTCTGGGGACACAGGTATACCCATTTACGCGCTGACAAGGCGCTGCAAGGGAGGCATTTGCTCCGTTTTTCGGGCAAATGCCTCCCTTTTTCGTTTCTTGGAGGCTTTGCTTGATGCATAGCAGCTTGGAAAGGAGCGGCGCGTTGGTCATCAACATCCAAGACGAACTTCTCCGGCTCCACGCCATGGGCCTGCTGGATCGGCTGCTGGCCGACAAGGCCACCCGCGGCAATATCCTGTGGGCGACCGACGCCTATGCCCAGCTTGGCGAGTGGTACAGTCCGGGGAATGAGATCCGCCCGCAGAGGATCACGGGCGACAATTCTGACCTGATCAAGACCCGCGCCCGTCGGGCCATGGAGCAGCGCACGGAGCGCACCCGGCAGCACGCCGAGGTCTTCACTCCGCTGTGGGTCGTGAAAAAGATGAACGACTTTGCAGATGAGCAGTGGTTCGGCCGCAAAGGCGGCATTTACAAAAACACTGACGACGGCAAGATCTACTTTTCCAAGCAGAAGCACTGGAAACTGTATGTGGATGCGAGGCGGCTGGAGATCACCTGCGGCGAGGCGCCGTTTTTGGCGACGCGCTATGACGTGGAGACCGGCGAGGCCATCCCGGTGGAAGATCGGATCGGCCTTCTGGACCGGAAACTGCGGGCGGTATCGGAAAACACACAGGATGTAGAGGAATGGAAACGCTGGGCGCTGCGGGCGGTGCAGGCCACTTACGGCTATGAGCTGCAGGGGGACAACCTGCTGATCGCCCGTGTGAATATCCTCTGCACCGTGGAGGAGCATCTGTTCCACCGCTGGCGGCAGAAGGCGGACAGAGCGTGGTTGGAAAAGCTGTGCACTGTGATCGCCTGGAACCTGTGGCAGATGGACGGGATTCACGGCTGCGTCCCCGTCCCGCCGATGCCCACGGAAGAGCAGCTTTCCCTGTTCCCGCCCGTGGAGGAGCAGGCAAATCTCTTCGGGGAAATAGAAAAGCATGGCATTCCCTGCCGCCTGTTCGATTGGCGCGGGGATCGGAGCATCAGTTATACAAAGCTGCGAGAGAAAGGAACAAAGGCCATGAAGTTTGATTTCATCATCGGCAATCCGCCGTATCAGGAAGAAACAGAGAGCGATAGCACAAGAATGCCCCCTATCTATAACCATTTCATGGACCAGTCATATTGCCTCTCAGATAAGGTCGAACTCATAACGCCTGCAAGATTTCTTTTTAATGCCGGATACACACCAAAAGCATGGAATGAAAAAATGCTGGCCGATACTCATTTTAAGGTTTTATATTATGAGACAAATAGTTCGCTCATTTTCCCAAACACTGATATAAAAGGCGGTATAATAATCTCCTTTCGAGACAGATGCAAAGACTACGGCGCAATAGGTACTTTTACGAAATATCCTCAGCTGAATCAAATTCTGAAAAAGGTGCGGTCCTATCATCCATCTTCATTGGAGAGTATTATTTCTTCACCGCTCAGTTATAAACTGTCTGAACGCATGCTACAAGAACACCCTGATACGGTAGGTAGACTGCGAAGCAGCGCTTTTACAAATCTTAATGAGATATTCCATGAAAAAGAACCCGATGATAATCATTCTTATATTGAAATGGTAGGTCTTCTTGGAGGGAGAAGAGTTCGGCGTTTTGTTCGAAGAGATTACATTGTTGATTCATCTTCGACACTGGATAGTTATTCTTTGCTTATTGCCAAGGCAAATGGAGCTGGACAATTTGGTGAGGTGTTGTCGTCTCCTGAAATAGCAGAACCCGGTGTTGGCTACACACAGACCTTTATTGGCGTTGGTTCCTTCAATGATCGCGTCTCTGCTGAAAATCTTAGTAAATACATCAAGACTAAATTTGCAAGGGCGATGTTAGGAGTTCTTAAAATCACCCAAGATTGCCCTGGCCCAAAATGGAAATACGTCCCCCTCCAGGACTTCACCCCCGCTTCCGACATTGATTGGTCCAAGTCCATCCCAGAGATCGACCGGCAGCTCTATGCCAAGTACGGTCTGGACGCATCCGAGATCGAATTCATCGAAACCCATGTAAAGGAGATGAGCTGAAATGAGCGCACCCAACATTCGCTCCTTTGAGCCCGTCGTCCCGATGATCTACGCCTATTCCCACCCGGATTACACGCCGCACCTGGGATGGACGAAGATCGGCTACACCGAAAAGCAGAGCGTGGAGGAGCGGGTCAAACAGCAGCACCATACCTCGGACATCGCCTACAAGATCCTCTGGCGGGACAATGCCATCTATAAGGATGGCAGCGGCCTGCCCTTTACCGACCATGAGTTCCACCATTATCTCAGCACCGTCGCTCATGTAAAGCGCAAGCCAAAAACCGAGTGGTTCCAAGTGGACGGTCCGGAAGCGCGGGCGTACTTCGACGAGTTTGCCGCACGGCGGCCCTCTGCGGAGGAAAGCGGCCTGAGCTATACGCTGCGCGAAGAGCAGGAGCGCGCCGTCTCCCAGACAGCGGACTGGTTTTCTCACGGCGGAAAGCAGTTCCTGTGGAACGCCAAGCCCCGCTTCGGCAAGACGCTGAGCACCTACGATCTGATCGTGCGGATGGGTTTTCAGCGGGTACTGATCGTCACCAACCGCCCCAGCATCGCCAACTCCTGGGCGGAGGATTTCAACAAGTTCATCGGCTGGCAGCATGATCTATGCTTTGTCAGCGACACGGACTCCCTGCGCGGCAAGCCCGGCGTTCTGACCCGGGACGAGTACATCCAGGGCCGCTTTGACAAGGGCATGGTGGCTTTCGTCTCCCTGCAGGATCTGAAGGGTTCCATCTACTTCGGCGGCAACCACGAAAAGCTGGGCTGGATGGCCAAAGAGTATGTGGACCGCGCCACAGGTGAGAAGAAAAAGGGCCTGGCCTTCGATCTGCTGGTGGTGGACGAGGCGCAGGAGGGCGTGGAGACCTACAAGACCGAAAAAGCCTTCGACAACATACAGCGCGCCCACACGCTGTATCTGTCCGGTACGCCCTTCAAGCAGCTGGCCGGGGATCAGTTCTCCGACCGGGAGATCTTCAACTGGTCCTATGCCGACGAGCAGGACGCCAAGAGCCGCTGGGAGGGCGAAGAATACAACCCCTACGAAAGTCTGCCTCAGCTCTTGATGTACACCTATCAGCTGGGCCCCATGATCTACGACACGCTCAGCCGCGGGATCGTGCTGGAGGATGAGGACGAGGCCGTTGATCCGGCCTTTGACCTGAATGAGTTTTTCCTGACCGACGACAACGGGAAGTTCCTGCACCGGGACGATATCAAAAAGTTCCTGCTGATGCTGTTCAAGGGCGAGAAGTATCCCTTCTCCACGCCGGAGCTGCGCAAGGAACTGAGCCATACCATGTGGTACTTGAACCGCGTGGCCTCTGCCAAGGCACTGCACAAGCTGATGCGGGAGGACGAGGACTTAAAGCCGCTGTTTGATGAGTATGAGATCGTGCTGGCGGCGGGCGACGGACGGCTCACCGAGGAAGAGGAGACCAAGCGCTCCTATGACAAGGTGAAGGAGGCCATCGCCGCCCATGAGAAAACCATCACGCTCACGGTCGGGCAGCTGACGGTCGGCGTCACGATCCCGGAGTGGAGCGGCGTGTTCATGCTCTGCAACATGCAGAGCCCCTCGTCCTATATGCAGGCGGCGTTCCGGGCACAGAATCCCTATCGCTTCCAAGGCGCGGACGGGCGCCGGTATCGCAAGGAGCGGGCCTATCTCTTTGACTTCGACCCGGCCCGGACGCTGATTATCTACGATCAGTTTGCCAATAACTTGATCCGTGAGACGGCCACCGGCGGCACGACGGAGGATCGGGAAAAGAACATCAAGCGGCTGCTGAATTTCTTCCCCGTGCTGGGTGAAGACGACGAAGGCCGCATGGTGGAGCTGGACGCCGCCCAGGTGCTGACCATCCCGCGCAAGCTGAAAAGCGCGGAGGTCGTGCGCCACGGCTTCATGTCCAATTTCCTGTTTGCCAATATCAGCGGCATTTTCGGCGCGGCCGGCTTTGTGCGGGAGATCATCGAAAAGCTCACGCCCGCCCACGAGGAGGGCGGCAAGTCCGACAAGGACAAGCTGGACGCCATCAGCACCGTCAAGGTCGATGGCGAGGGCAACGCCGTCCCGGATGAAGGCATCGTGATCGGCAAGACCCAGGAGCTTTTCGGGGATAAGATCTATGAGACGATCCCCGCCGATGTGGAAAAGGCCGTTTCCACCGTGGCCGAGAGTAAGCCGGACGAGGTGGAACGCCATGTCAAAGCGCTGACGGATTCGGTCAAGGGAAAGGTCGCACAGGAGATCATCGCGCCCATCGCGGACAGCTACGGCATGACCCAAAAGGCGAAGAAGCGCATGGAGGAGCAGGCCGGCAAGGAAATCGAAGTTGCCATGTCCCGCGCCAGGGACGATTTCGATCAGCAGAAGCGGATCGCCCAGGCCGCGCTGGACGCCAAGCGCAAGAGCGCCGAGACCGAGCAGGAAGTGAAAAAGGCGGAGAGCGAGTTTGCCGCCGACATGCAGGACGCGCTGAAAGCCCTCACGCAGACAGTCACGGAAACGGTGCAGAAAACCCTGCAGGAGAAGCCGAAGGAGCTCGTGGAGCGGCTGGAGAAGAAGAAGGAGGAGGACAAGAAAAAGTCCGTGGAGGATGAGATCCGCGCCCATCTGCGCGGCTTTGCCCGGACGATCCCGTCCTTCATCATGGCCTACGGCGACGAGAATCTGACCCTTGCCAATTTCGACGATTATACCGAGGACGCGGTTTTCCTGGAGGTCACCGGGATCAGCGAGGAGGAGTTCCGCTTCCTGCGGGATGGCGGCAACAAGCTCAATCCGGAAACCGGGCTCGTTGAGCATTTCGACGGGCACCTATTTGACGAGGGCGTATTCAACGACTCCATCCGGGAGTTCCTGCGCAAGCGTGCGGAGCTGGCGGATTACTTTGACGAGAGCAAGACCGAGGATATTTTCGACTACATCCCGCCGCAGAAGACCAATCAGATTTACACACCCAAGCGGATCGTAAAGATGATGGTGGACAAGCTGGAGGAGGAGAACCCCGGCTGCTTCGATGATCCGAACAAGACCTTCGCGGATCTGTACATGAAGTCCGGGCTGTATATCACGGAGATCGTCAAGCGCCTCTACCGCAGCGAGGCCATCAAGGCAGCCTTCCCGGACGACAAGGCGCGTATCCGGCACATTCTGCAGCACCAGGTCTACGGCATGGCGCCCACGCGGATCATCTATCTTATCGCCACCAATTACATCCTCGGCTTCGACGAGGAATTGAAGGCCGAGACGCACCACTTCGTCCAGGCCGACGCCGCGGAAGCGTCCAAGAACGGGACGCTGAAAAAGCTGGTGGATCGGTGCTTTGGGAGAAGAGAAAAAGCTCCTCGATGAAATATGGCAAACGGATCGGCTTCGGCGGGTCCGTTTGTCATACTCGGACAAAAGGCTCAGTCAGCACCTCCGCCGCAAGGTGGTTTTGTTCGCTTTTTGCTTCTCCCGCCGCGTCATTTTTGATCGGCTGCGCGTCTTGCATAACAAAAATCCTCCTGCAAATACTATCGGAGAGAACCGATAGAAAAACAGGAGGATTATTGCATATGAAAGCAACAGGGATCGTGCGGCGCATCGACGACCTCGGGCGGGTGGTCATCCCCAAGGAGATCCGCCGCACCATGCGCATCCGCGAGGGTGACCCGTCACAGACGACATTGGAAACCTGGCAAAAATTCAGCTTTTCTATGTTGGATTTGGCTAAGAGGCAGGGCTGGGAATAGTACATATCGACGGACAACGGGTGTTCTACCATGCACATTCGCAATGGGTCAAAAAAGTTGCACAAAGGTCCTAAGGCCTTGGGATGACTGGATTTTTGCCGTTATACTCTTTTCAATGTTTTCAGCAGCGGTAAATCAGGCCCCGATAAATATGTGCATTTTAGCCGAAAAACAGTCCCAAAACAGCCGATTCGGGTGCTGCAAACCCTCATTAGTCAAACTCTATCTTTTCGCAAACGAAAAAAGTCAATCCGCTTTGATATTTTTTCGTTTGCGTTTGACATTCTTTCATTGTCCTTCGTAATTCCGGAGGGCCCGGCCTTCGCCCTGTGGACCCGGAATGAGAGGATGCCCCTGAGCAGCCGATCCAGCAGGTTCACTGTTGCCGGGATGTCAAACGAGAACGAGGCAGTATTTTAAAACGTAATATTTTACGCTTTTAATTCTCTTATCAAATTTAAGAAGCAAGATATTGCTTTTAATTTATCTTAAAGATATGGGAAGCCGTTGCCATGCGGATCTCAAACCAGTTTGTGGACGTTTAACTTTGTATATTTTCGGAAAACGTGATGATCATCACGCAATCTCGCTATGATTTCGTGATATAAACACCAAAATGTCGCTCAGATTTCGTGATTTTAGCTTGGCCGGAGACTAACACTGATCCGGGATCGCCTGTACTGCCGTACCGCGATCCCGGATCGTTTTTTGTTGTTTGCAGATCTGTCAGAAAAAGTGCATCGTTTTTTGACGAGAAAATGTTTGACGCAAGCTCAATAAACCCTTCGTTGTAAATAGAATAAACTATTTACAACGAACCGTAAAGAGCAGCTTAGTTCTGCTGAGCATCAGTGCTGACAAAACTTGGTTTGTCTTCCTTGTTGTAAATTTCATGGAAGTACATCCTGTCTTCTTCCAGATAAGCTTCATCAATCATGTCTCTGTATTCGATGAATTGAATGAATGATGTTTTACATTTCATTTGGAGGAAATAGTAAAGAGGCAGAAGGTACTCTGCCTCTTCAGGTTATGCAGCTAGCTTTTGTTGAATGTAAATGATTAGACGGTTAACACCCTCTTCAATCCAAGAAGCTGCTAACTGCTTGAGGGGCGCTTTTGCATGCTGCAGACAATCAGTCGCATAACGCTTGCACGCCATGCGAGTTTCCTCTTTAAGACTGATTCTCCCCTCGTTTACAACAACAATTTCTTCGTTCGGCATAATAATGGCCGCCTTTCTTAAGATTTGGCCCAAGCTTGTGCGTGGAATGAGCTTGGACCTCATCGTAACCAAACCTTAATAAAGCGGTGCCTCGCAGTGCTACAAATCCTATCAAATACTATCATGTGAATCTCGCCAAGTCAAATGAACAATTGTTTAATTCCCTTCTCTTTCGAAGAATTCGTTAAGGGAGCAGGCCTGTTCATAAACATATGTATATCCATCTGCTTCGAGGATATTTTTTATTGCCTTACAAACAGGGCTTTCATTTCCAAGGGCTCGTAACAAATACTGATAAAACAATTCCACCGAGTAGTTTGGCTCAAAACAAGCAACATCACTTTTCTCAGGAAGATGCCCCCAATCTTCGTTGACGATAAATGTGTACCAGTAACGATCATTTTCTTTGTGGGAAATTGAAAGAAGCCAGCGCAGATGCGGTAGGACACTGTTTCTGTAAGCATGCAACAGAATCTCGTTATTCATTAACGTTATTTCAGAATCTGCGTCTTGTGCTATTCTTTTCATGCTTTGAAGTTTTTTCCTATTATAGGTTCCCACTGGTTGTTCCGGCAGCAAAGACTGTATCTCTTTTAAGAAGCGTTTTGCATTCTTTATCGAAGATTCTGATGAATTGGGGTCTGAGAGCAATTCTGCAATTATTTCATTTTGTGCAAGAACCATCTCGTCCAAATCAATATAAATGTCGCCCGTTTTAGTTGATCTATCTTTTATAATTGTGGATTGATGTATGACGCGATTCCGATAGTCACAAACAAATCTATACCATTTTCGGTTGTAGTAATATCCATCCGTGATTTTCTTCAGGGGTGGTTCGTAACTATTGATGTACTCTTTATAGCTGTACACAGCATTAAGATAGTTTATAAGTGTTTTGTTGATTAGCCAGAAAGGAACATCTCCCCCCCCTTTGAGATTGAGCAGATCACTCGTACACGACTTTACAATTCTGAACATATCAACAAGAAATATGAAGCGGTCTAAACTGCGAACGTGTGTTTCATACTCTTCCTCGAATCCATCATCATATGTACCAGAACAGGGTATGAGTTCTTCATCTGAGCCGGGATTGTCAGTATATTTGGTAATGAACATAAAAACTCCTTTGAACACTTGCGTATCCGCGCCATAATTTGCCTGTTCTCTAAATCATCGTCCCCATGGACCCAATCAGATACAGCGGGATTAGGCGCACCTCGCTTCCACTGACCTCGTCGAGCATGGAGGTTTTGACTGAAACAGGCGGCGTGTACTTTTTGCGGTACTCGGCCAAAGAGCGCGCCTTCACGTTGCTCTCCGCCTTCACCTCGATGGGGACGATATGGGCGCCGCACTGAACAATGAAGTCGACCTCGGCGCTGTTGCCCGAAACCCAATAATACGGTGTGGCGTCCACGTGCTTGACCAGCTCGCCGAGCACATAGTTCTCGGTCATGACGCCTTTGAACTCCGTGTAGATCCCGGAGGACTCCAGCACTACCTGGGCAGGCAGACGAGCCAGCCGACGCAGCAGACCTACGTCGCAGAGATAGAGCTTGAAGCTGGTGGCGTCCGCATAGGAGGACAGCGGCATAAACGGCTTCTCCACCTTGCAGACCTGATACACCAGCCCGGCCCGGATCAGCCATTGCAGCGCGTCCTCCAGGTCCTTGGAGCGCCAGCCCTTTTTCACATGGCTGAAAATGAACTTGCTATTGGGTTTGGCCAACTGCTGCGGCACGGACGCCCAAATCGCCGAGAGCTTGGGGAACTCGCTGGGCGGGGCATGCTTAGCGAAGTCCAGCTCATAGCTTGCGAGAATATCCTGTTGGACAGCCTCGACCTTTTCCAGATCCCCTGTCTCGCACCAAACAGAGACCGCCTCCGGCATCCCGCCGACCACATAGTACTGCTTCAGTGTCGTGCGGAGCCTCCCCCCGATCAATTCCGAAACAGATGAGCCCTGCTGAAAGCTGGTCAGATAGTCTGCCAGGGCCTCATTCCCCGTTGCGGAAAGGAACTCATAGAAGGACATGGGGTACAGCGTACGGATATCCACCTTGCCCACCGGAAAGGACTGGTTCTCATGGATGGCGAGACCGAGCAGGGAACCGGCGCAGGCCACATGGTACTCCGGCGCGTTCTCGCAGAAATACTTCAGCGCCGTGATCGCCCGCGGGCACTCCTGGATCTCGTCCAGGATGATCAGCGTGTTGCCGGGCGCGATCGTCCTGCCGAGGAACAGCCCCAGCTCGAACAGGATCCGCTTCACGTCATAGTCCTGCTCGAAGAGCGAGCTCAGGGATCTGGTTTCTTCAAAGTTGAAATAAGCGACGTCCTTATAATACTCCTGCCCGAATTCTTTGAGGATATAAGTCTTCCCGCATTGGCGCACGCCCTTCAATACCAGCGGCTTGCGGTTCGGCTGCTCCTTCCAGGCAAGCAGCTCCTGCGTGATATCCCGTTTCATATGACGCATCAGCCCTTTCAATCGCAGTGTCGTGTGAGACCATCATAACCGTATCCGCCGAAAAAGTCAATGCTATTGCAATTTTAAATGCCGAAAAATGTGAATCGCTCACACTTTTCGGCATTTATCAGCAAAAGATAACGGAATAGCCCAAATTGTCCATCCATGTTTTATTTTAAGCGGATAGCTTTGGGATCAAGCGTGAGGATTTGCTTGTTCAGCATTCCCGCAACGGCCACGGCCGCAGCCTCCTGCTCACAGCGTGGATTATCGGGATCGTAGACCGCAATCACTGTGTCGGCTTCTTTTATGGCCTCAAGGTGGGCTTTGAACTCGCAGCCCACTGTTTTCTCATAGGCCACATTTACGACTTCCGAGCAGGCCGCCAGAGCATTGAAATACCGATCCCGCAGCTCCGGCGTCCACTTGGTCGCCTGCTCCTCGTACGGGACATAGCAAATTGCCTCAAGTTCTCCGTCTGTTTCTTTCAGCCCGTGAAGGATCTCAGCCGCATACAGCCCCGCGCCGCAGTCCATGCTGACCGAAAAGCGCGTGCAGCCCTCACTTCTCAGCCTGGTGATCTGATTTATCAGGATCAGTTTCAGCGCCGCACAGCCTTCGTCTTCCTCATCAAATCCCCACGGAAACCACATTGGGGAACAGCCAATAATGGCACAGGTCTTGGTCATGTCTCAGCCTCATATCTCTCTCGTTTCTGCAGATACTATACACTATATAGACACTATCTGCAACCAATTGTTTGAAACTTGCAGCTCATATAGAATATGGACAGTTCCAAACGGGAGGCATAATTATTATGGCTGAGCCCTTCTTGAAATATCGCACACGCTTCACTTCATCCTTGAAAAATGAGCTCGTTCCGCTTTTCGATCAGCTTGCGAAGAAGACAAGAATCCCGAAAAGCCGGCTGCTGGATGAAGCGATCGAGGACCTACTGACAAAGTACAATATCGAATTACCGACAGAGGACACAAAAGACTGATTCGTCTCTTGTGTCCTCTGTTTTAGGAATCCGCTTCTCATACGTAAATACGTATATGCTGCCAAAAATGACTCGCAGATGCTTTTTATGTGTCGCCTTTCAGACCATACAGTGATTATCTGTAATCTGCTTGATCAAAGCGTCCATTCTGGATTCAAACGCAGATCCTTTAAGCTCGCATTGCCAAATTATCATTACATTCCAGCCAAGATCTTCCATCTGTGTGATGTTTCTCTCATCTCTTTGCTTATTCTGTTCTAGTTTTTGTTTCCAGAAGTCAGAGTTTGTTTTTGGCACGCAAGAGTACTTACATCCGGCATGCATATGCCAAAAGCATCCGTTTACAAATATAGCTGTTTTATACTTCGGCAAAACGATATCTGGTCGGCCAGGATAGCGAGAGTCGTTTTTTCTGTATCGAAAGCCATGTGCAAACAGATATTTTCTAACCTTTACCTCTAGTTTTGTATCTCTACTCTTGACTTTGGACATATTATAGCTGCGGACTGCTTTTGAATGGACATCCATAATGAATACCTTCTAATTCTGTTGGTGATGTGCCAGAATGTATTCTCCAATACGCTGTGCAAGAAGTACGGGTACTGCATTTCCAATTTGTCTTCCGATTTCTTGCGTACTTCCAAAAAATTGATAATCATCATCAAAGCTCTGAAGTGCAGCCGCCTCCCGTAATGAAATAGCTCTATTCTGCTCTGGATGACCAAACCGCCCATTAGATAGGCTAAAGCATTTGGATGTCAATGTCGGCGAAACGCTATCCCATGACATTCTTCCATAAACATCAGTATGTCCGTTGTGTCCGTGATTGTGACAAGCAAGAACTAGTTCTGGGGGCCAATCAAGTCGGCCTCCGCCATCATGCGGCGTCGCTTCAATTCTTCTGAGGTTTATGTCACTAAGAGATGAAGCGCTATGATTCAGAAAAGCTTCATTTGTTCCTCCGGCTTCAATAGCGGGAAAACGTTCAATAGCATCGCGCACCGTCATATAAGGCAACAAGCCCCCACCATGAGTGACTGGAGGCTCATCCGGGAAAAAGTCTTGAGCAGCTATAAGCACTAAACGTTTCCGCTTTTGAGGAACACCATAGTTTTGAGCATTAACCACAGTGTAGAACGTGTGATAATGCATTTCATCAAGAAGTGTTAGAAACCTTTCGAAAACAACATGTCCTCGGTTTTGTATTCCAGGAACATTTTCGATTAAAACGCAAACCGGCTCGAGTGCTCTAACAAAGCGTCCAAAATCATCAAGCAGATTAGTTGAAATGTGTTCGTGGTCGGATCGACGTTGTTTGCTAAAAGGCTGGCACGGAGCACATCCCACCAACAACAGATCACCGTTATTAAGCAACACAGGATAGTCTCGGGTCAATTCTTCTGGCGTTATAGAAGATATATCCCTGCATAAATATGGAATTCCGTTATTATACTCGTAAGTATGTTGACAAGCGGGATTAATATCAAGGCCAAATTGCACATGTATTCCGGCATTCAACAAGCCGCGTGTCATGCCTCCGCCGCCACAAAAAAAATCGACAGCGTTCATTTCTGTAATATTTCCTTTGCCCATAATTCCGTGTTGCGATCCGGTACCCCTGGCCGACACGAATTCTGTAAATGCGCCCAAACGATCTGCTCTCTGAATGGACTACATATGGATGCAACTCTAAAATGCGTTGTGTCTTCTGTGATTTGAGCGCTATTAACTGCTATCTTATCTAATAGTATTAATTCTATTTTTTTCAGATCGGCGGTCATATATGGGATAATATTAGAGAAACATGGAAGGGGAACAAAGCATTCATTGTATCCTCGATTAAGTTCGCTTTTTACCTTATCTACATTCTTTGAAGATGGAGTATCAAACAACCCCAGCTTGTGAAAGCTTTCTTTAGGATAGCATCTGGCGCATAGTGCATGTGAAACCTTAGGAGTTCGACCAGCATTATGATACATATCGCACGAAGGAGTCAAAACCAGCAAGTACTCTTCTGGATTCCCAGCAGAATTAATGTCTGTATCTAAACTTCTAACCCGAATAACATCACAGACATTAAGGCATTCACTTATGGGCGGACACAAATATTGAACCCATGAGGGAGAGAGCTCTGAAATAAACTGATCATCAAAGAATGCGGATGTTCGCTTTGATAATAGATATTCAACCGCAGAAGACTCTACTTCACCTTCAGAGCTCAGATAATAGATTGAATTCGATGACTCAATTAGTGCGGAACTCATTTTTGCCCGGAAAGACGACAAGTCAGAAGCAAACTTCTCCATTTCTGCTAAAAAATCAATAACTGGAGACTCGTCACCTTTGGAGATTATTTTTACCAATTTGCTTTTTGCAAGCTTTGAATCAATATTAATGATTCCTGCATTTGCCGTAAAAACAACAACGGGTCTGAATGTAATATTCCATATTTTTTCAAGAATGACTTCTCCTGTATCAATGCTCTCCGCATCCTCACGCCAATCAAGAACTATTACGTCTGGATCAAATTCAATAATTGATGAATAGGCTTGATCAAAACTGGATAATCGCTTATCCCAACCTTTTTCATCACAGCTGTCAAGTATCTCTTTTACGGAATCCTCAATATCATCAATCACTAATACTCTCATTTTTCCGCAATCCTTTCTAATGGTACATCAAATTCAAATGTCGCCCCATTCAGTTCACCAGGGATAATTGTTGCAATTCTACAATCGTAATTATTTAGAAGCTCTGTAACAATTACTAGTCCCATTCCTATTCCGTGCGGCTTTGATGTTATTCCCGGCTGAAATATCTTGCTGGCATCTTCTCTGGCAATACCTGTTCCAGAATCGCTAACAGTAATTCTTGCTTTGGCATCATTAATTTGACGTGCCTTTACAGAGATTGTTTTACTCTTTTTCTGGGAATAGTTAATCCAAAATACAGCATTATCGAACAAATTAACCAGGATAGTCTGCAACTCGCCAGAAAAAACGGAAGCATTAAGCGTTTTTTCGGCGTCAACTTCAAAAGAAATATCGGCTGCTTCTTTTTTGCTGGAAATCAAGCGAATGCTTTTTCGTATTTCTTCATATATATTACATGTATTGTGTTCATTTTTGAGCGACTTCCTATACAGCGGGGCAAAGCTATTTGCTACATCTACTAGTCTGGAATGCCAAGTTTCTGAGTCTTCCAGATACTCTATGGTCTTTGGGTCTGCATTAACAAACACTTTGCGGATTCTCCTAAGGAAACGTTTTATTACTGTCATTCCTGTAAGGATTTCGTGTAAAATGACAACAGCAACGGATCCGAGAGAGGCTGTCTGAGCATAATATGTTAGCCTTTCGTTTAATTCGCTTAGTGTTTTTTCGTTCTCTGCCGCGTAATTTCGAACCTCCTCGATCAATTGTTCTGAATTGCTTCCTTTACTCAGTTCATTTTCAAGTTTAGATACTAACGGCATGGCAGACAGCGGGGTAATTAAATCACTTAATCCACGTGGAGTTTTCTCTGCAGGTTTTTTATCAGAATATCTCAAATCTTCGAGTGTAGAAATAATCGTTTCTACTAATTTGCAGAACTGATGATACTCTACAGTGTCAACCAGTTTTTCTCTGTCAGTAGTATCTTTGATGCCTGGATTGTTTTCAGATGAGATGTTGACCATGCCAATAATCTGGCTTGTACTCATTCGTTTACCAATAGAACTAACACGTCTTACGTCAATGCCAAGCCAATCTTTAGAAGCGTCCGACTTTGGAAGGACCAGAATATTATCTCTGTAAACGGATAACCCTTTGTATTGGGCAATATTCCCTCTGATTTCTCTCCTCCCTATATTGAACGCGGCAGAAACATCGGCGATGCTGTCACTATCGAGATCCCATGCACGGATTTCAAAGGTAAAGTTCCCAGCAACATATGACTCAATTATATCAGAATCAATAGTGTGAACAGCATCAAAACCATTGTGTGCATCTTTCCAAAGAATCTTCCCGGACTTTTCCGTCAAAAGGCGTTTCTTTGGGGCATAGCGATAACTCCACGAAATAGCCCCAGAGTCGTCAACAGTTCCCTCAATACTATATGTGGGATGTTGAATAAACTCTTGCGGTTTAATGTAAACAGGCGCTGCATATGACTCGTAGTTAAGAACAATACTAAAATCATGCTTACTGTCAAAGGGCGAAATCAGTCTTGAGAGAGCATTTTCTAATTCCGTAACTTTCTGTGCATTCCACTGCTCATATAATCCAGTTATCTGGATTATTGTTCCACTATTGGAAAGCCTATTAAGGTCAGTTTCTCCGCCAACAGTCATCTCAATTCTACAATCTGACATGTTGTTAGAATTAGCAAAGCTTTCCCAGTCAATAACAGCAGTTATCAACTGATCTGAGTCATTTTTTGTAATAATCTTAAGGTATCTGCCAAGTCGTGCAGCAGAAAACCGCCCTAATCCTTTGTTTCCAGAAACCCGGCGGACTTTTCCGTCCTTATGGACAACAGGAGTTCTTTTTTTGTATGGGGTTGCAATAACTGCCCATGCATCACGAATGATTTCCGCTGTCATTCCAAGCCCATCATCTCTTATTTCAAGATAATCTGATGAGACTGTAACTATAACGTTTTCCGCAAAAGCATCGTAACTGTTTTTTACAAGCTCAGCGATTGCAACACAATCATTGGTTACTAGATCCGCACCGAAAGCAGAAAAAGCACGTGGATGAAATTTCATGGGAATCTCGATAGTACGCGAGTTCATTATTACAGCCCCTTTCAGGAGGATAAAATGGTGAAAGTTCTATTCTACAGCCATCGGTTCAGTAGTTTTCTGCAGAATGCAACAAATGAAATGATTATTGATTATTTTGACATTGAAGCACAAAAAATGCTATCCATAATTGGCTTCAGCTACAAAAGGCAACCTGCCATAATAAAGGAAAAAATGAATTCAGGAAAGCAGATTATTCTTTGCTGTGATATTGATATCTTTGAGTTCCATTCAGCTTTATACTTACCAGCGCAATTTGTTGGCGTAGTTTTTGATTGCGTCTGACAGTGCAAGTTTGATAAAGGCTATATAATCATGCACGGGCCAGTTCAGGTTTAGTTGGTATGCGAGCACCCTTTAACTATATTTTTTTAAAGAAATTCTCGTCTATCTCGTATGTTTTCACTTCTTTAACGCCAATACCATATTCTGCAATCATATTGATGAAGTCCTCTCCATCAACAAGATCAATCTGTTGCTTCCCGGGGCTAGCGGCTTCTTCTCTTGCTGCCTTTGAAAAAGAACCCGTCGTAATTAGAACACCTTTTTCAATATTTGTGGTTAATGATCCTCTGAAATCTCGAATCGCCGGTGCGCCTACCAAGCCACTGTATCGTTTACATTGAAATGCAACATTAAAGCTGAAAATACCATTAATCTTAAGTTTTCCAGTTCCATCGATACCGCCATCCCCAGATTTTTTGGTGACTTCAACTTGCGAAAAGCCACACTCTCTTAAAACACGCTGAGCCAGTCTTTCAAAACCGTATGGGTCCATGTTCTGCAGGATATCAGCGAGTTGTTCTCGCCATGGTTTTAATTCATCTGGATACTCAGAATAGTCATTAGTAGGATCATCATCTTCCGGCTTATCGTTCTCTCCTGAACCAACAGTCTGCTTCTTTTCCGACCGTCTTTTTTTGGTTTCTTTTGTAACAGTGTCTACAATCATTTTGGCGTCAATCTCTGGGACCGAAACATAATCGGGCATAATTGACCAAACGCTCCTTGCGCTGTTTTCAATAATACCGTATATCCGCAAGTAGGTTCTAGCCCAATCTGCTTGATATGATAATTCTGATTTATTTGTTCTTCCCTTATGTTGAATATCTGCAACCTCGTCAGGGATTTCCAAGGCGGTTATTATTTGATCTAATATCTCATCATTCTTCCCTGATCCGCCTAAAGCTTTTAAGGCCTCAAATGTTGGTACAATTAATTGGGTATACCGCGGAACTCTCGAATCAATTTTTGACCTTTTCATTGTCATCTCTCATTTCCCTTTATTTTCGCCTGAAGCTCATCTAAGGTTTGATTTGCATGTAACTTTTTTAGTTGGCACTCCCAAAGAATAATTACATTCCACCCCGCGTCTCGAAGTGCTGATTGGTTCCGTTTATCTCTCTCAACATTTGCACTTATTTTAGGTATCCAATACTCCTGATTTGAAGAAGGCCACACAAATCTCGGGCAGTCATGCTTGTGCCAAAAGCATCCATTTACAAAGATAACCGTTTTATACTTGGGCAGAACAATGTCCGGACATCCCGGCAGTTTTCGCACGTTTTTGCGATAACGAAAGCCTTTAGAAAAAAGGTACTTCCTAACCATCTCCTCCGGCTTTGTGTTCTTGCTGCGGATGTGAGACATATTCATGCTGCGGACTTCTTTGCTGTGATTATCTGCCAATGTCCTCACCCTCTGTGCCGTTTTCCAGTGCTTTGGCAAGATGGTCAGCAATTGCTTTGGCCATGATAGGAGGGACAGCATTGCCGACTTGCTGGTACTGCTTATCCTTTGTGCCGCAGAAAACGAAACTGTCCGGGAATGTCTGGAGCCTTGCGGCTTCTCGGACACTGATCGCCCGGTCCAGCGTGGGGTGGATCCACATAGACTTTCGGACATTCACGACCGTCCCGCTCGGCTCATCATAATTCAGGCGTAGATAAATAGTCCTCTGGGTTCTTGATGCGTCCGTATATGTATTGGTTTTTAATGAATCATTCAGTGCATGGAAATTCTCGCCTTGTTTGAGCGCCTTAAACCTGTCCATTGCTGTTTCCGTAGTGTTCGTAATCATGTGGTTTTTCAGAATTTTCGAATCTCTAAGAGTTCTTGCAAGATCGCTTAGGTTTTCTTTGGGCTCCAGTTTAATTCCGTGATCCGATTCAACTTCGGTCACCGGTTCCACGTCTTCAATATCTTCAATTGCCTCACGGACTTTCCTATAGTGTTCCTCCTCGAAAGTGCCTTTTGGCAGTGATATCTCTGGTGAGATTTCTTTTTTTATCCCTATGGCCACAAATCGCATCCGTTTTTGGGGCGCACCGTAGTCTGCTGCACACAACACGTCATTTTTTATGACGTACCCATTCTTTTCAGATTCCAAAATTGCCTTTAAGTAGTCAAATACTGCAAAAGAACGAATATTTGCCACAACTCCGTCTTTTGCTGAAAAGCTGTCCACAACGATTTTGTTTTCATATATTTCATTCGCTGTACTCAGCATTCTTTGAATCATCAAAGCCGGCAGTATTTTCTCGACGAGCGCCTCTGCATTTATTTCGCCGGAGTAATACTGATTTACTGCGCTGAATGCCTCAGAGTCTTTTTGAAGAATGTGGTCTTTTATGTTCTCCGTAATATGCTGTTGGGCTATTTCCTGCAGTTTTTTCTGGTGCTTTTCCAGTGTGTTCTTAAGCTTCTTTGAATTTTTGGAGTACTTAAGAACAACATTCATCTCCAAGTAATGCGATTCAGGCCAAAGATACTGCTTAACTTTTTCTTTTTTTCTGATAATTGCCTCTGCTCCGCGGAAAGAATACTGTTTTTCGATGAGCCGAACAGGAGTGTTCTTAGATGGTATTTCATACTGTCTAAGAATAGATCTGTCGCTTTTGCTCAAGAAAAACCTGTGAACATCCGACTTGAGCATGCTGACATTCTCCATGACAAATGCTTTCGGCTGCAACTCAAGAATTGCACGGATATACTGTTTCACCAGCATGTTATTTTGGCTGATAGCGTGGTTCCTCTGCCTGTTTGCATTTGAAAAGCCTTGGCAGGGAGGGCCTCCGATTACGACGTCTATGCTGCCATACTTCTTTTTAATTTCTGCATAATTCGCCGCGCAGACATCGCCCAGAACTTCTACCCTCGGATGATTCAGCTTATATGTCTCCTGCATATAAGGGCTGTTCTCAAAGGCAACTTTTATATCAAATTTCTTTGTTTGCGCAAAGCCCAAGCTTAATCCTCCGGCCCCTGCGAACAGATCAACTACTTTATACACAAAGAGCGTCCTCTCTTCTCTAATTCTTACATTCTGAACCCTTCGGATTCCGCACGTTCTAATAAGGCGAGCAATCGCTGACTCTGGTACGGATTTGGAAGCTTTGCCGGAAGCTGACAAGCTATTTTTACAGCTGCCAACTCGTCCGGAGACATCAGTTTCTTTTGAACACAAAAGCTGTACAAAGCTTTCCACTGGCCTGCAGTATGCTCTATGACTTTTGCCTGCGCCTCAGCTCCGGAGATTAACTTTTGATCGCTTTTTGCTTCCCGTTCTGCTGCTTTGGCCTCTGCTTTGCTGATCAGAACGCTCTCAAATTCCGGCGGCAATACTACTTCTATCTCCTGTACACTCTTCCAACAGGCATCACGTTTACACCACTGGGTAACGTTGATAGTTTGCCTATCTTCATCAGTAATCTTATAAAAGACCTGCTCAGAAATGGTTTCCAGCGCTTTAGTAACAACCAGCGGAACACTTTGGTGAAGCCAAATGCTTTGGAGGTCAAGATCCATATTCTTAAACTGTTTCTTAATCAGCCTATGGAGCAGTGCCAGAGAATACGTAACAATATTGGCTCGATAGCCTTGTTCATACCACGATTGTTTCGGAATCAGCGCTTCCAGATGCTTAAACAGGATTACCAGTGCAACCGTTTCAGTATAGTACCTTTCGTTGAAGCGGGTATCGTTCTCTGACCATTCCTGATCAATAATCTCAGCGAACTTCATGAAGTTCGTTTGAGCGCCTTTGCTGACGGTCTGCGGCATCTCAGCCCAAGTGTTTCTCACCTTAGCCAAATCCGTTTTTGTAATTACCTTGTTCTTGGGATTTTGGAGAAGGAACTGCTTTTTCTTGGCAGGAGTGAGCCGCATCTGAGCTTGGAAGAACTGTCCCTTAGCCCGCTCATAAAACCACTTGGTTTCGTACTGTGCGCCAGCTTCTGCAGGCGCAAAAATGCGTCTGGAGTGCTGCTCCATGCGCACATGGAACGGATGGGTAGAGAAGAAGTCCGCATCTGTTACTTTATTTTGGCTGTTGGATGAACGGGAAATGTTTCTGATCAGCTCTGTTGAGCGGTCAACATCGCTCTCATCAATCTCTGTCAGTTTCATCTGCACATAGATTCCGCGAAGATCCGCCTTGTCTTTGTGCCGTGTGTTCGAAAGAGATGCTGTTGTTTGTCCGCCATTGATAATCTGAAAGTCTCTCGCAGATACAATTCTTCTTCCAGATGGGGTGTCCTCAACCTGAACGTCCATTGCAGTCGCAGAGACACCATTATTATAGGCAAAAAACATGGATGGGCATTTTAAAATGGTTTCCCGTATCTTCTTGTTTACTGCAACTTTTGTTGAAAGGAAGGAGCGCACATTGCCCTCAAGAAGCTGGCTTCCATATTGATCATAGATATCCGCCAGGGTTTCTCCCGGGATTATGCAAAGATAGCTGTTGTAATCTGCAGTTGCTGCATTGCTCGCCTCGAGGCAAGGAATGCCATCCGGAGTATAGTTGCGGAAATCAATTTCGATGCTTTGTCTTCCCAAATCTGAGCAGCAGACACGAAACAGGCGGTCAATATCCCAAATCTGTGCTTCTACTGGAATGCCGTCGATATCAGCGCCTTCCAAAGTTCGAATTGTATCAGAAACATCTGCATCGGTGAAAACCAGGAATCGATACTTCCGGATTTTATCCTTTTCCGCACGAAGCAGATCTACCAGGTCTGCGCAGGGCGTGCTCATCTCAATCTCCTTGTAGAGTCTTGTATTCAGTGCCTGATCCACAAATACAGACAAGCGTTGAATACTATCCCTGGCCGCTACTTTTCCGAACACTCTCTCTTCGTTTCCGTCATAATCTGCGATAACCAGATTCATTGTGAAATCAAATTCATCAAATATATAACCGTCAACGCGGTATCTTTTCCGCGTCTTGGTAGTGTTCGTATAAAAAGCAGGCGTAAAATCCGGAATGACTTCGGCTTCAACTAAATACTGAGCCATGGAGTCTACAAATGCCGCGCAGGAACCCTCTCCGGTAGCTGCAGCTTCAGCTTTAACATTTTCAAGGAAGTCTTTGCGAAATTCCTGCACGTCCATTGTTTACTCCTCCATTTTCCAGGCCGCTATTCCCGCAAGGCTTATAGAATACTGAGCCGCGGTAATTTGAGTAGGTACATTAGCAGATGTCAGTCTGGGGAACCCGTCACCTACAAAGAAACGCTCCCGTCCGGAATAGTGGTATTTTTGTTCACGATACTCAGGAAGGTCTATGTACCCGTATTTTGACAATTTGTTTTCCAGCAGAGTTAATGCATCTGAATCCGAAGAGATCCTCTCTACGGTTAAATCGACTTCCTCTGCAAGTGATCTGGCATCAGCATGCTGCGGCGCGCATTTATCAACGCGCATAACAACGATTTCTCCTGAGCTTTCCGTGTTCAATTGTTCCAATGAAGAGATCGTAATAGAATCAGCAGAAATCCCGACTGTTTTTATTTCGTGCCAGAAGCTGTCATATGCAAAATCTTGGTCTGCGCCATCTGGGCCAACCCAACCTTGTACAGCCGGAAGAGCTGGTCTGCCGTTATCCATTACCTGGTTTAAGAAAACCAGCTCTCCGAACAGACCTTTTCGGCTGCTTTCGTCCATCAAGGATTTTCTCTGGTGCTCCAGCAGTTTATCCCACTGCTTATAGCGTTTTGCAACTTGCAGCAAAGCAGCCGCTTCGTCTGCAGCAGTTTCTGAGTAGCAAATGATATCCGCGCACAGTGTTTCAAAAACGCTGTCTTGGTCTTTGCGCATAAGCGTGAACGTTAAGGTCCACCTGCCATCTGTACGAAGCCCCTTAGATACAAGAAGAGACTTTGATGACGGTATGCGTTCCGGCTCATTTGCTGAGATGACAAGCAGAGTCTTCTCGTCAATTCCTTTATAGCCGATATACCATTCAAGCGGATGTGTTATTTCAAGCTGAATATACCCGCCGTGTGAAAAGTCGACGGATCTCCACTTGCTGTGTATCTGGTCTGGTGTGATAATCATTCGTCATCTTCCTCTTCAGGATCCATCCAGTTTTTCAGCTCAACCATGTTGACCATATAGTTAGCTGTTTTCAATCCTTTTCCGGAGTCAGGGAAACCAACCCCCAGCGCGAAGAGATAATCAGGGACCTTTTCTTTCCACGTAGATTCTTTGGTATCAAGATCAGTTTGAATTATGTGCAGCATCAGAAGCGGCTGTCTCTCTTTGATCAGATATGCGCTGTCGGACATATGTTTCTTGTTCGGTTGCGCTTGGCTGAAGCGTTCTTTTGCTGTCTTAATCTGCTCCTCAGACAAGCCGACACGGGTGCATCCGCCGGAACCCACCTTTACTTTTGTCCCGCTGATCCGCACCATTTTGTCATCGGCTATAACAGTCCGCCGCTCGGTGGAATTGATAGGGAGAATAGTATTTCCGTACTTTAGTCCTCCAGGATAAGGGTCTCCCTCACCATCAGTTACAAGAGCAACATCCCATTTCTCATCTTCCATTGCCTCTTCAATGTACTCAGCAAGCGCTCTGCCCTGAAAAGCAAGATGCCAGGGATGCGTCTCAAAATCAAAAAGAAGCTGCACGATAGCGTCCTTTGAAACACCACGCCAGTAATACTTTTTTTCTTTCTCGTCGAGTGTCCCGTCAGCTGAAAGATGATCGATAAAAGCCTTGAAAGCAGCCTCATTGTTTTTCAGTACCTCAAGCGAGGACTTAAGCCGCGGTGTTTCAAGGAGTCTGCCAGATACTGTTACCGGTCTGCTCACAGCTGTTGCGCTGCGCATCTTGTTGCGAGCGGTAGCAATAAGCGAGTTCGGATCCTGGCGAACCTTGAGACCAAATTCCAAAGGAGTCTGGTTTGCCAGCTTCATTTTTGCGATCTCGTCCTTCAGCTCGTTTGCTGCTCTTGTGATGTAGCCATACCAGTCAACAGCTTCTTCTGCCATCCAAATCCTGAAAAGATCTTCATAGTTCGGACGGTATCCAAACCAGCGCCCCATCTGCAGGAGTGTATCGTACATCTGAGATTTGCGGTAGAAGTAACTGACACCAAGCCCTTCCAGTGTTAACCCTCGGGAGAGGCTGTTTCCTCCAACCGCAATTACACGAAGGCCATCGTCTTTGTGTGCAAAATAATCGAGGCTTGTCGCTCCAGTTTTCTGGTTTACCGCCCGAACTGCGATCGGTGCAACAGCCCGGTAAAGATAGGTTCTGCACAGCTCATCCCAGCTGATATGCCCAATCTCTTCAAGTCCATGCTTTTCCCATACTTTATGCAGGTATCGGAGCGTTCCAATTTTTTCTCTTTTCGCTTCTGAAAGCGCAGCATAGTTCTGTATATCAGATTTTGACTGGACAAGCCATTCATTCACGGCTTCGGCGATCCTATTCTGAACATCTGTGAATCTGCTCACATGAATCATCATGGAACGATGTTCTGTATAATCACCGCGCACATCCCGAATTGCATTAAAAAGCAGGAAATACGACATGGCTTCGTACATGCTGGGCGGAAGAGCATCGACATCCATATCTTTTTTATGTGAAAACGGGAAGAAGAGATCCATTTCTTCTTTTCGAAGCGGAATAAGCGCATTTGAAAAGTCAGGGTTTTCTCCGAATACTCTATCCGCGCCGATGTAGTTTGTGGGAGGCGACAGAGAATAGATAAAATCACGCGGAAACAGATCATCGCCGCGCATCTCGTCCTCAGTCTCAGGATTGATAAAGATATTGGCAAAGGGTGTGGCTGTTATTCCAAGATACGACGCTTGATAAAAACCGTTCAGCAGCATGCGGATGCAAGCGTTTATTGCTGCGGGCGACTCATCCTCACTTTTTGTGTTAACTGAGGCGTTGTCCGCTTCGTCATCTATCAGAAGCATCGGAAGCATGACCTTATCGGTCGCCGGATCTTTGCTTTTTGAAAGCCACTTTATAAGGTTTGTCAGAATCCGCTTATTCTTTTTTACTACAAGAACTATCGGATCTGAAACGCTCTCCAGGTTGAGATCATTGCTTTTCAGAACGTTGATATCAAAGTCTTTCGTGACCGATGTGAACGATGCGATCCTTTTCCCCGCCCCATATCGGCCAACACCAACGGGCTGATTTTTAATTGTTTGCTCTGCTTTCGGATCCAGATAGTACTCACTTTTCCGTCCCGAAAACTCAGAATCCAATCGGGACTGTGTCTGCTGGCGCAGGTTTTCCATCATTCCAGCGAGCACAATAATGATTCGATATCCTGTATCTGCAGCCTTATTGCTGATTGCTGTGTAGTTTGCCGTTTTGCCGGACTGAACATCGCCAAGAACCAATCCTCTGCGCTGAAACGGCTCTTTGCTTTCCGGATCTCCAAGCAAGTCAACTATTTCGTCCGATACTTTGTCTAATGTTGCAGTGACGCGCGGATTCCAGTGCTTTGCTTCTTCCAGGTACTTCTTATATCGATTCCAAAAGAAAAAGTCTAAATCAGCCCGCCTTGCCGGCAACCAAGACTTATGAGGCCTTGTTCGGTCATTAATGAAAATACCAACATCCATCTGAATGACCAGCGAGGATCTCAGGCGGAACAGAATATCCTCAAACTCATCATCACTGACGGGGAAACTTCCTGCCATATTCTGCCTCATGGTGTTAGCCAGAGTGACAAACTCTTCTTCCGTTGGCGGAACATCTTTATACTGGGAATTAACCGCTGCAGAAATGACGCTTTCAAGCATAGCAACAGAATTCATCCGTTTTTCTCCTTGTCAATTAGTGCCTGAATCATTTCAGGGAATTCACAGAACGGCTCCGTATGTTCGATTTTCTCCAAGAATTCCTTTCGTACGATACCGCTCGGCATAGAGGCAAGCATCTGCTCAAGTGTGTTTCTAACCTCTGTTTCATCCAGCTCGGTATCGTTATCTATTTTTTCGTCATTGTTCAAATCAACATAAAGCTGGTTCAGCGGTATGCCTCGTTCAATGTTCTTCAGGAGAGATTCCACGGCTCTTTTCGCCTCGGGGAACTCAGAATTAATCTGTTCAACAAGCGGGTGCTTTCTGTTGATTTCGTATGTAACCCCGCCCTCAGTTGCTTTGAGACGAGTCCACACATGTTCCACTTTATCCGTGGTTTCTTTTTTGCCGCGGAATGTCCATGTCCGTTTACTCTTGTCCGCAATGCGGTCAATAACAATCTGGAGATTGTTTCTTACCTCAGCAGGAGGAATTGCATGTGATTTCTTTATATCCAGAGTCCAAAGATCATCCAGATCATTCGGAATGTCAACCATAACGCGGGCAAGCTTTGACATGTCACCTTGCCGCATCATCCGGAACCATGTTCCCCAAACAACAAGCCGCTTATTGCGATATACATAGAAGCCCTGCTGCTTTCGGATTCCTTCTTTTCCTCCGAGCGTTTCCCTTTCCTCTAAGGTCATTTTTGAGATGTGCGGAAGGATAAACGGCTTGACCAAAATCTTCTTCCCCCGCACAACCAAGACTTCAGTGTCCATTGCCTGAGTGCTTTTCTTTATCAGGAACGGATCTGCAGCTTTGATTTTAACCTCATTGAAGTAAATCTCGAGACGCTTTATTCCTGGTTCGCCGGAAATGTATCTATGAAAGACAAGTTCCAAATGCGCACGAACCTCATCCATTTTCCGGCCGAGCGATTTTTCAAAGTCCACTTCTCCCATAAGAAGGCGATCAAGGTTTTGCCAAACAACAAGTGTGCCGCTCTCCAATGCCTTCAGATCTTCAATATGCGGGACAGAGCAAAAGTCGTCATCGTCAAGCACAAGAAGGGACCAGGATTGTACATCTATTACGTGATCTAAGTCCCATCGTCTTCCAATCAGCTTGTCTCCTTGTTTGCTGACAACTGTCAATACCCTGCATTGAGATAATGAAGCCGTTTTCAGTCCAAGGCCGTATCTTCCCAGATCTGCAGCATCCCGTTCTTCAGAAGGGCTCTTGCTCCCATACTGCATTGCGCGATTGATTTCAGTTTCGTCCATTCCTTTGCCGTTATCAAGAATGGAAACATACGCATCTCCAACAGGGAAAAAAGAAATGTATACTTTCCCTGCTTTGGCAGCAATGCTGTTATCGATAACATCTGCGATGGCTGCTTCCAAGCTATAACCAATTGCGCGCGTTGATTCCATAAGGACAGGAGCGAACGGGGGCATATCCATATCTCTCAAAGCAGGCACCAGCTTTCTGTAAAGCAATACAAACAAGGAAAAGGATACAATCCTACAAAATGACAGTATAGCACAAAGCTTGCGGCAAGAACAGACCGAATCCGACCGAATCGAATAAAAAAGACGAGATACCGCCCTAAGAAGTACGGTCTTAGGCGCCTACGTTCCCATATACAAAAGAAAAATGAGATTAACTTCTGCGCTTGCAAAAGTTAATCTCATTTTTTCGTATCCGTTCTCCTGATCGCTTTCGCGATTATGAGAGATCGACCAGCACTTCCCAATGGCCGCTGCGTTTTCCGTTGGCACGGCGGAGGTATCCCTTTTCCTGCAGATCTGTCATTCTGCGTTTGATTGTCCGTTCCGATTTGCCAACAGCAACAGCAAGCTCCTTTTGCGTGATCGCAGGATTTGCTTTCACTGCCTTCAGCACGGCCAGCTCTTCCAACGTGCAATCCAAAGTGCCATTTTGGCACTTTGAAATTTCAGCGTTGGCACTTTGAACCGGGACTTCACTCTTATACTCCACATGGAGGTAGCGATTCTTCAATTCATGCTGCGTGCCGAGGAGCAGGTTTTCAAAAAACATTTCGAGATACTCGCTCGTGGCGTGAATGCCTTTTTGCAGATTGTTGTAGTTGGCGCGGACAAGCGCGTTGCGAAAATACCAGGAGTTGGCGGCAAACACATCGTTGTTCACCGAGAAGCCGAAGGTCTTCAAATACTTCACGATGAAGACCGCGGTCGCGCGCGTGTTGCCCTCGCAGAAGGGATGGATCTGCCAGATGCCGGACGCAAACTTTGCCATGTGCTTGATCGATTCCGGAACAGAAAGTGCATCATAGGAGAACTGTTTTTCCTGCGAAAAATCATAATCCAGCGTGTCGCGGATGCTCTCCCAGGACGAATACACGACCGTATCGCCGCCGAGCACCCACTCATTTTTTGTGATGTTGTAGGTGCGGAATTCTCCCGCATGATCGAACACACCGGTAAACAAACGACGGTGAATACTCTGCAGCTCAGCCGGAGAAAACTGAAATGTTTTCTCTCCCAGCAACTCGGTGATCCGCGCGGAAACGATATCCGCCTCCATGGTGCCGTCTTCCACCGCTTTGCGGTTGGCCTGCTCTTTGTAGTAGCTTTGGATGCGGCGCTGCGCCCCGGCAATGTCAATGTCGCCTTCGATGTGCGCCTTCGCGGTCTCCAACAAATAGGTCGAAGTTTTCAGCCCATCCACGGCCTGGAGTCCGATGGCCGTTTGCCAGGCAGCACTTTTTTCGGCGCGCTCCGGCTCGCCCTGGCGGATGTATTCACTCAATTCAAGCTGCCATCTGTCCTGCTCCGGCATGAACTTCAACTCCTTCCCATTGTGCATTTCCAAAGATATTTTACCATGCTTACGCTGTTATATCAAACAGAATCGCGCAAGATGCGTTCACTTTTCTTTTCAAAAAATCCCTTAGGAATCTAAGGGCGCACTTATGTATCACTCCTGTGATACGTGCGTCAATCACAGTTTTTTCAAATACTTTTTTGAAAAAACTGCGGAACTTTGTTCCGGAAAGGGCTCCGCCCTTTCGCTGCAAATGCAGCTATCCCGCACAAAAACGAATGAATAATTGAACAGCGCAAGCTTTTTAAATGCAAGCACCGGACAAGCCGGGCGGCGTCACAGGATATCCACGTTCTGCTGACACTGCCCGGCTTTTGCTTTTGAAAAGCACACAATATTTTTTCAGAAAAAGTGGGTCAAATCCGAAAAAGTTGTGGAATAGGGAAGTGAGGAGATTTTTCATAAATTTTCTGCTCAATGCCATAAAATCGCCGTTCTCACTGCCTCGTATAGTGAAGGGACTATTGTTCGTTTGCAAAAAAAATTTCCCCCGGCAGGTTGTAAAAACGCCTTTCTCACTGCCTCGTTTAGTGAGGGAAGATTTCCTCTCTGTACAAGCAGAAGAGTGAAAAAAATATCCGTAAGGGGTGTAAAAACGACTATCCCACTGCCTAGTAAGTGAGGGCATTAACTCATCATAAAATTTTAGGAGGATACACGAATGACAGAAAAGCAATATCAAGAATGGCTCAGCGACCAGCTGGATGAAAAACGCGATCAGATCGAAAAGCGGGAAAACGAGCTCGAGATCCTGACGAACAATCTGGAACGGGATCGGCAAAAAGAAAGGTACCTGCGAAAGAAATGTGACCGTGCACGCACGCATCGGCTGATCCAATACGGCGCGGCCTTTGAAAGCCGCAGGCCGGAAATGAAGCGGCTGAGCATTCCGAAAATCTACGACACGATCGACTTCCTGCTCGACATGCCGGAGGTAAACGACGCGCTCGACTTTCTTTTGGAAGAAGGTGATCCCTGATCGCCCTCTATCATTATCACCGCGATGTCATCTCCCGCGCCAAAGGAGCAAGCGTAATGGCATCAGCTGCCTACCGCGCCGGCGAAAAACTACACAGTGAACGCTACGGTGAGACCAGCGACTACACACGAAAGCGCGGCGTTGTGTGCAGCGGGATTCTTCTTCCCGCACACGCGCCGCCCGAATACGCAGATCGGCAAACCTTATGGAATGCCGTGGAGAAAAACGAGCGAAGGCGCGACGCGCAGCTGGCCTACAGCGACGAGTTTTCTTTCCAGAACGAATTCACATACGAAGAAAACATGGAGCTGGCACTGCGATTCCTGCAGGAGAATTTCGTCTCGAAAGGATTGATCTGCGATTATGCGGTGCACGATCCCGAGCGCGAGCCGGGCGGCACACCCAACCCGCACATGCACGTTCTGATCCCCATGCGGGCCATCGAACCCAACGGTCTTTTCGGCAAAAAGCAGGAGCAGGTTTTCGTTCTGGATGAAAACGGTGATCGCATCTGGGATGAAAAACGCAGAAGATACAAAACCGAAAGCCGCAGCTGCAACGGTCTCGACAAACGCGGCGCGCTGGAAGAATTGCGCGCGAGCTGGGCAAGGCTCTGCAACGAAAAGTTTGCGGAAAAGGGCCTGGACATTCACCTGGACAATCGCTCCTATGAGCGGCAGGGCGTGGAAATGCTCGCGCAGATCCACGAAGGTCCCGCAGTACATGCGATGGAAAAGAAGGGTATCCGCACCGAGATCGGCGATTACAACCGCTTCGTCCGGCAGCTCAACGCCGTGATCCGCGAGACGGAACGCAAGCTTAAAGATCTGAGGGAATGGCTGCAAACCGCACGGGAGGAACTGAATCAACTCCCTACGCCGGAAGAGCCATCGCTGGCCTGGGTCGTGCAGGAGCAGTTGAACAATCTTCCGTCCCGCAGCAAATCTCTCCGCCATATTCAGGAAGCATCGCAGGCGCTGATCGATCTGCAGGAGATGGGGATCACCAATGCGGACGAGCTCGATGCCAAAGTTACAGAGACCAGCAAATTCTACGATGAGCTGACAGAGCGTGTGAAAAACAACGAGGCTCGGGTCAAAAAACTGAACGAAGCAATCAAGCAGGCTGCGATTTACAAAAAGTATCTACCGATCAAAGAAGCTCTGAATGGGCATCGATTCAAAAAGGCAAAGGAGAAATACCGGGCAGAACACGACTCCGAACTGATCCTGTTCGAACGGGCGCGGAGAGTTCTCAATGAGTTCAGCCCCGGCAAACAGTGGACAGACACCACGGTGGCTGACTGGAAAAAGGAAGTCGCCGAATTGAAAGCGAGCTTGGAAAAGGAAGCGCCCCAGGTGAAAGTCGCCCGCGACGAGATGCTCAAGCTGCGCGGCATCCAAGGAACCTTGGAAAGCTATCTGAAACCGAGAAGAGAGAGAACCCATGAACAAGAGCGTTAAGTTATCACAAACACAATTTGAGAAACCGTGCATAGACAACGGAAAGATTTGGAAGAATTAAAAGTGAGGTGAGCAAATGGAAATTGAAGTCAAAGACAAGGAAAAACGTGTGAACATCTGGCTCACCCGTGCGGAGAGCCAAGATCAGGAGCTGCTGGATTCCTTAAAGCCGCTCTACAAGGAGTACAAGGCCAAGAAGTATCTGGTCGCGGTCTTTCATTCCGGGAACGGAAACATGAAGGAATCGATCCGGGATCTTCTGCTCTACAACAAAACACGGATCCGGGAGTTGGAAATGGAGAAGGAGAAGCAGGCCGTTGAGCAAAAACAGCGGGCGGTCAAGCGAGAAATGGCGCTATAATACCAATCTTCAATAAACCGCTTGATAATCAAGCGGTTTATGCGCAGCCACTGCTGCGCCGAGCAAAGCACAGGCTTTGCTCGAGATTGGTATTACACGGTTTCTTCAAGGGCGCAATGCGCCCTTGCCGGTGAGCAGAAAGCTCACCGGCAATAATACGATTTTCAATCGTTTTATTGAAGAAGAGTATAAAAACGGGCATCATTTCCCATTTTCAAAAAATATCTCTTGCAATCCCGAAAAAACATGTTACAATACTATCAACAAGCAAAATAGAAAGCTGGTGATTATTGTGATAGAAACCTTCGATATTGCGGGATACTGCCGGATCTCCGTCGATGAAGAACTGGACCGGGACAACACCTCGATCGAAAACCAGAAGGCGATCATCGAGGACTTTGTCAAAGAAAAATTTCCCGGCAGCAGCCTGACATTCTTTGAAGACCGCGACCGCTCCGGCTACACCTTTGAGCAGCGGGAAGGATATCAGAAGCTGCGCAGGGGACTGCTCAATCACACATACGACATTCTGGTGGTCAAGGATTTCTCCCGTTTCTCCCGCCGCAACAGCAAGGGGCTGGGAGAGCTGGAAGATCTGCGCGACGCCGGGATACGCATCATCTCCATCGGGGATGGGATCGACTTTCCCAACGATGACCAATGGCTCAACATCCAACTGCGCTTTCTCATGAACGAGATGCCGGTCACCGACACTTCAAAGAAGGTGCGGGCTGTCGTGAACCGTCGGCAAAAGGACGGCAAGTGGATCACCGCCGCGCCCTACGGCTACAAGGTCAATGCCCGGCAGGAATTCGAAGTTGTGCCCACCGAGGCCGAGGTCGTCCGCAAGATTTTTGAGCTGTACATCGACGGCTGGGGCTATAAGCGGATCGCAAACTATCTGACCGACGAGGGTATCCCCACGCCCCGCATGTCCGAGCGGGAGCGCAAGGAGGCCGAGGGCAAGGAGTACAAGCGTCCGGTCAAGCAGGTTTGGGCTATCGTCACCGTGCAGGGGATCCTGGACAACGACTTTTACATCGGCACCATGCGCCAAAGCAAGTACACCCGAAAGAAGATTAACGGCAAGGACGTCAAGAAAGACGTCGATGATCAGATCGTCATCGAAAACCACCACCAGGCGATCATTAGCTATCGAGACTTTCGGATCGCACAGGAGCTGAGGAAGTCCCGCTCCAAGAGCGACTACCGGGGCGTAAAAAAATACGAGAACACCTATACCGGTTTTCTCGTATGCGGGGACTGCGGCAGTCCCATGTTCTCCATGAGTCGGCCCGATCTGCGGGACGCCTACCGCTGCGGCACCTATCATCGGCAGGGCTTGAAGGGCTGCACCAGCCATTACATCCGGGTGGACGTTCTGGACAAGCTGCTGAAGGAATATCTCCGAAAAGTGCGGGAAACCTCGGCAGATATGATCGAAATCCTACAAAATGACATTCAAAAGCAGGATGAAGACCTGGCCGAGAAAGAGACCGCTGCTGACAACATGGAAGCGGTTCTCGAAGAGCTCCGGGAGGAGCTTCAGATCGCAAAACGGCAACGCGTACGCGATCTTCTCAAGCGCCCGCAGAACGAAGCCATCATCAACCGAACCTATGACGAGATGGAGGCGGATATCGAAAATCGAATTTCCAGCCTGGAAAAACAGATAGAATTGACCAAAAATCGCGAAAATACGATCATTCGGGTCAATAGAGCCGCCAAGACCGCCATTGAGGTCTTTGATGAGATTTTGGAGAAGGACAAGCTCGATCCGAAGGATCTGCACTTGATCATCGACAAGATCTACGTCTATGAAGATCACGTCGATATCAAGCTCAAGGACGATATCGACAGCATTTTGCGCTGCGGTATGCTGCCGGAAGAGGCAAAAGAGCCAGAAACGTTAGAAAAGAGCGCCGAAACTTTTAATTCTGGCACGAAAGATAGCTTAAATGTCACAATTGTCCAGGAAACGGAAAAGCGTCCGGACAAGGTTTTTCGTGCCAATGTTATCTGTGACGGTGACCCGCTGGAGATCTTCACGGATAAGGACGGGGAGCTGATCTTTAAGAAATACTCGCCGATCGGCGAGCTGACGGACTTCGCCGCGCAGCTGTGCGACAGCCTGCGCCGCTCGACCGACGGCATCGCCGCCATCTGCGACCGGGACGCCGTCATCGCGATCGCGGGCGGGGCCAGACGCGAGCTGCTGGAGAAGGCCGTCAGTCCCGTTCTGAGCGAGATCATGGAAAAGCGCGGGATCTACCGCCGCGAGAGCGGGAGCAGCGAGCTGCCCGTCTCGGCCGCCGACGACCGCTACTGCCTGTCCGTGGCGGCTCCGATCCTCGCAGAGGGCGACGTGATGGGAGCGGTGCTCTTTATCGCGCCGCGCGGCGCCTCTCCCGCCGGCGAGGTGGAGCTCAAGCTGGCGCAGACCGTCGCGGCCTTCCTCGGCAAGCAGATGGAGAGCTGAGACGGGAGAAAGCCGGAAAAACGGCTTGCATTCCGGCAGCTTTTCAAGTATACTGGACCCATCAAACGACAGATGGGAGTTGGGAAGATGCGCATTTCCTGCTGAAGAACAGGTATGATAGAGCAGACGCGGCCGGAGTGACCGCGCGCTTTGTTGTGCCTGCGTCAACACGCAGGAAGCATCTTTTTGACCGATCATAAGGAGCATGCCTTCTCATGCCCTCTTTTGGCCGCAGGAGCTTTCTGCGGCCAAATCTGTTTTTTGGGGAGGGCACAGCATGTCTCAGATCAAAGTTACAAATCTCAGCTTCGCCTATCCGGGCAGCTATGACAGCGTCTTCGAAAACGCCTCCTTCCAGCTCAACACCGACTGGAAGCTGGGCTTCACCGGCCGCAACGGCCGCGGAAAAACGACCTTTTTGAAGCTTCTGATGGGGGAGTACCCCTATCAGGGCAGCATCGTCTCGAGTGTCGCCTTCGATTATTTCCCCTTCCGGGTGCCGCACCCGGCGCTCCCGGCCGGCCAGGCCGCGGCGGAGGCGCGCCCGGAGGCGCCGCGCTGGCGGCTCGAGCGCGAGATGGCGGCCCTTTCGCTGGACGAGGCGCTGCTCGAGCGGCCCTTCGACACGCTTTCCAACGGCGAGCGGACCAAGCTCCTGCTCGCGCTACTCTTCGCCGGGGAGAACCGCTTTCTGCTGATCGACGAGCCGACCAACCACCTCGATCTGCGCGGGCGCGAGCAGGTCAGCCGCTATCTGAACGGCAAGCGCGGCTTCATCCTCGTCAGCCACGACCGGGCCTTTCTGGACGGCTGCGTGGATCACATCCTGTCCATCAACCGCGCGACGATCGAGGTGCAGCGCGGCAATTTCTCCAGCTGGTGGGAGAACAGGGAGCGGCAGGATCGCTTTGAGCTGGCCGAGAACGAAAAGCTCAAAAAGGAGATCCGCCGTCTGAAGGAGACGGCGCGGGAAAAGGCGCAGTGGTCGGATGCGGCCGAGCGCCGGAAGACCGGCATCGATCCGGTCGGCGTGGATAACGTCAAGGGCTGGCGGCCGCTGCAGGGCGCGAAATCGAAAAAGCAGATGGCGCGCGCCAAGGCCATCGAGGCGCGGCAGGCTGCGGCCATTGAGGAAAAATCCAAACTGCTCAAGAATCTGGAGGAGGCAGAGCCTCTCAAGCTCACGCAGCTGCGCTACCACAGCGACCGGCTTCTCTGGGCGAAGGGCCTGAGCATCGACTACGGCGCGGGGCCGGTGTTCGAGGACCTGAGCTTCGAGCTGCACCGGGGCGACCGGCTCGCGCTCGTCGGCCCCAACGGCTGCGGAAAGAGCAGCCTTCTCAAGCTCCTCTGCGGTGAGGAGATCCCGCACGGCGGACTTTTGGAGCTTGGCCCCCGCCTGCGCATCTCCTGTGTGCCGCAGGATACGGGCTTTCTCCGCGGCTCGCTCAAGACCTTCGCGCGCGAAAGGGAGATCGACGAGAGCCTCTTCAAGGCGATTTTGCGCAAGCTGGATTTTTCACGCACGCAGTTTGAAAAGGACATGGCCGACTACAGCGCCGGGCAGAAGAAAAAGGTGCTGCTGGCCGCCTCGCTCTGCGAGCAGGCGCACCTGCACGTCTGGGACGAGCCGATGAACTACGTGGACGTGCTCTCGCGCATGCAGCTGGAGGAGCTGCTGCTGAGCTATCGGCCGACGCTCCTCTTCGTGGAGCACGACCGGCGCTTCTGCGAAAGAGTGGCCACCGGCACGCTCGAGCTGCGTCCGGCGCGGAGACTTGCCCAAGGCGGGCGGACGTGATACAATAGGGGCAGCAAAAAATGGAGGCAGGACCATGGACAATCTGACGGAAAAGCTGAAAAAATTCGGCCCCTCGTTTTTGATGACGACGGTGGGCGCGGTGGCCGCGGCCTTCGCGGTGGCGGTCTTTCTGGTGCCGGTCACGATCCTCGACGGCGGCATCGTGGGCGTGAGCATCATCATCAGCACGCTGACGAAGCTCCCGCTGGGCGCGCTGACCTTTGTGCTGAACGTGCCCTTCCTGCTGATCGGGCTCAAGTCGCTCGGCAAGCGCTTCCTCGTCACGGGGATCTATTCGATGGCGCTGTTTTCCGTGATGCTGCGCGTGTTCGAGACCTTCGGCCAGGCCACGGAGACGGCCATCCTCGCCTGCGTGTTCGGCGGCGTGCTGCTGGGCTTCGGCGTGGGGCTCGTGCTGCGCGGCGGCGGCTGTCTCGACGGCACGGAGATCATCGCCCTGCTCATCAGCCGCAGGACGCGCCTGTCGGTCGGACAGGTGGTCTTCGGCTTCAACATCCTCATCTATGGCACGGCGGGCCTCCTCTTCGGCTGGGACCGCGCCATGTTCTCCCTGCTGACCTACTTCCTCTCCTTCAAGGTGATCGACATGGTGGAGCAGGGCCTGGAGCAGGCCAAGAGCGTGATGATCATCACCGACGACGGCAGGGCCATGGCCGACACGATCTACCAGCGCCTCGGCCGCACCTGCACGATGATGGAGGGCGCGGGGCGCATCTCCGGCAGCAAGAGCGTCTTGTACTGCGTGGTGACGCGCGTGGAGCTTTCGACCATGCGGCGCATCGTCTCGGAGGCGGACGGCTCGGCCTTCGTCACGATCAGCGACGTTTCGGAGATCGTCGGCAACCATATCAAGCGCCAGCCCCCGGCCGCGCCGGAAAAGAAGGCGGAAGCGTAAAAAAAGCTTGACAATCCCGGGGAAATCGGTATAATGATATGGCCTGTCCGTATGGACAGAGTTATCCTTGCTCCCGCCCGAGAGCGGGGGCCAAAAGACCAGAAGGAGGTGCAACCATGGCAAAAGCAAGCGAAAAGTACGAAGTGATGTACATCATCAACCCCAACTACAGCGAGGAAGAGACCGCCGCTGTCGTTGAGAAGTTCAAGGGGCTTGTGGAAGCAAATGGTACGCTGGAGGAGCTGGAGGAGATCGGCAAGCGCAAGCTCGCTTACGAGATCAACTACATTTCCGAGGGCTACTATGTGCTGATGAAGTTCCAGAGCGGGCCCGAGTTCCCCGCTGAGCTCGACCGTATCCTCGGCATCACCGACGGCATCCTGCGCCGTCTCATCACCCGGCAGCCGGAGTAAGGAGCACAGATATGCTGAACCATATCGTCATCATGGGTCGCCTGACCCGCGATCCCGAGCTCCGTACCACCCAGTCCGGCGTCAGCGTTACGTCCTTCACCGTCGCGGTCGACCGCGACTTCGGCGGGCGTGACGGCGGCGAGCGTCAGACCGATTTTATCGACTGCGTCGCCTGGCGTCAGACCGGCGAGTTTGTGTCCAAGTACTTCCACAAGGGAAGCATGATCGTGGTCTCCGGCCGTCTGCAGAGCCGCAAATGGCAGGACCGCGAGGGCAACAACCGCACCAGCTGGGAAATCGTCGCCGACAACGTGTATTTCGGCGAGAGCCGCCGCGACAGCGGCGAAGGCAGCTACGAGAGCCGCAGCAGCTATGAAGCCCCGCGCAGCACGGGCTACGACGCTCCCCGGAGCGTGAGCCCCGCGCCCTCGGCCTTCACCGAGCTGAGCGACGACGACGGCGAGCTGCCGTTCTGAAAATAATTAAAGGAGGAAACCGCTTTGGCTTTCGATAAGAACAACCCCAAGAACCGCAAGCGCCGCAAGGTTTGCCAGTTCTGCGTGGACAAGGCCACGTTTATCGATTACAAGGACACCGCGAAGCTCCGCCGCTTCCTGTCCGAGCGCGGCAAGATTCTGCCCCGCCGCACCACCGGCACCTGCGCCATGCATCAGCGCGAGCTGACCGAGGCGATCAAGCGCTCCCGCCAGATCGCTCTCCTGCCCTACGTGCTGGATTGATCGCATCACGAAAACTCCCGTACCGCCCGGTACGGGAGTTTTTTGTATGAGGAGTGAGGAATAAAGGGAACGAGGAGGATGCGGTCGATCCTCCGGGCGGCCCGCAAAACCGACGTGCGCAGGCGGGGACAGGGCGCCAGCTCCTACGAAAGGACGTTCCTGCGCCGTGAAAGCCTTCCCCGCGCACGGGGAAGGTGGCGCGAAGCGCCGGATGAGGTCTCCATGTGCCACTGAAACGAGCCGCCCTGCTCGATGAACGCGGAATAAGACCTCATCAGTCGGCCTTGAGGCCGACAGCTTCCCCTTGCGAGGGGAAGCCTTTTTTGCGCGGACGCGGAGGAAAACTGAAAACGCCCCTTCTTTTCCGGGATGGAAAAGAAGGGGCGCGCTTGGTTTGTGAGGGATGCTTTTGCCGGTTGACGATCAGGGAGACGGGGGGGACAAGGGACCGTCCCCTGTCCCACACGCGAAAACTCCCGTACCGCCCGGTACGGGAGTTTTTTAATGAGGAATGAGGAATAAAGGGAACGAGAACGATGTAGGGGCCGATCCCCTGATCGGCCCGCAAATCCGACCTGTGCAGGCGGGGCGATGAGGGCATCGCCCCCTACGAGGGGAACCGGCGCTTTCGCGGCGCACGGGCGCAAGGAAAACAGAAAACGCCCCTTCTTTCCCGAGACGGGAAAGAAGGGGCGCGCTTGGTTTGTGAGGGATGCTTTTGCCGGTTGACGATCAGGGAGAGGGGTGGGCCGGGGAACCGTCCCCTGTCCCATGTCCCATCCCAAAGCTGCGTTTCCTTGCCTTTGAGGGGTGGGACAGGGAACCGTCCCCTGTCCCGCCCTGTCCCGCGCATGGTTTGCGAGGGATGCTTTTGTCGGTTGGCGATCAGGGAGACGGGTGGGACAAGGGACCGTCCCCTGTCCCAGACGGTGTTTATCTTTGTCTCTCTAATATGATAGTTGAATACGCCCCGTCGAACAATTCATCATTCGTCACGTTCCAGCTGATCTCGGAATCACTGACACGCACATGATCCCCCTCCAATACCGTTCTTCCCGACTTCCCATCTGAGGATAAGAGGCTGATGTGCGCGTGGCCTTCCCGTTGTGAAATATAGAGTACTACCTCTATCTTCTCACCGTTAACAACAAGATATGATCCGGAGCAGTCATATGGGGAAGATGAAACCGTCATGTATATTTGAGGATCACTGCTGACCCATACCGTATTCGGATATTCTTCATATAGCGGTTTCGGCCCAAGGCCAAGCATAAGAAGACCGCGCCCCCATGCAAATGAAGTACAGCAAAGCAGGAGAATGATTACAAGAAGTGTTGCAGCAATGATGGATATCTTCTTAATTGCTGAGGATGAACCCATATATAAACTTCTCCTTTCCCCCCAATAGAGCACCTAATGTATCTTTGGCATAGTCGTTGGGATATTCGCTATACATATTGTAAGCAACATACTGACTACCTGTGTACTGAACAGCAACAGTATGAATTGATGGGATATGAAAATCGCTATTCTCGAAAGGGTATATTTTCCCCCAAAAACCTACAATCATTACGCTAGATTCGCTAACGTTGCATAGGGTATCATAATCTGCCCATGAGTAGTCAATGTTTAGTTGCTTAAGTGTATTAGCGATGTCTAAGCAAGTTCCTCCGCCAAGTCCATATAATCCATAACCGCCTCCATCATTAATAGATTGAAACATGTATCCGATAATGGTATTTAGCGAACAGGCCTTGCTAATCAGAATAAGGGGCAATGGGACAGGAGACGGTTCTGTGTCCCACTGTGTTTCTGACGAACTATTGGTTTTTATTCTATAGCCGGTTTACCGCTTTGTCAAGAAATCGCAGGCTGCATAGACGGCGGCTCCCCGCTTTTCATACATACACACAGGCCGACCGCCCCCTATCGGCCTGCGGCCACTTCCTCCGGCGGGGGAAGCGCGGGCGGACGAGCGATGCTCGTCCCTACGGGGAGACGGGCCGCCGGGGCGGCGGCCCGACAGAGAAAATGCGAGAGAAAACAGAGAGCCCCGGCGAATTCGTACCATGGTACGAATTCGCCGGGGATCTCTGTTCCTTTATTCTGCTCGTCCGCGGACGCGATGCAAGATCGGCGGACGAGCGATGCTCGTCCCTACGGGAAGCGGGGCGACGAGGGCATCGCCCCCTGCGACAATATGGCAAAGCCCTCGCCAGATCCCCGTTCTGTTTTCTGAAAACGGAATACTATTCGAGCTCGAAGGCACCGGTGTAGAGCTGGTAATAGGTGCCCTTTTCGGCCAGCAGGGACTCGTGGCTGCCGCGCTCGATGATGCGGCCGTGGTCGAGCACCATGATGACGTCGGAATTCATGACGGTCGAGAGCCGGTGCGCGATCACAAAGACGGTGCGCCCCTCCATGAGCTTATCCATGCCGCGCTGCACGATGGCCTCGGTGCGCGTGTCGATGGAGGAGGTAGCCTCGTCCAGGATCATCACCGGGGGATCGGCCACCGCCGCGCGGGCGATCGCCAGCAGCTGCCGCTGGCCCTGCGAGAGGTTAGAGCCGTTATTGAGGAGCATCGTGTCATAGCCCTCGGGCAGGCGGCAGATGAAGCTGTCCGCCCCGGCGAGCTTCGCCGCGGCGCGGCACTCCTCGTCCGTGGCCTCGAGACGGCCGTAGCGGATGTTGTCCATGACGGTGCCGGTGAAGAGGTTTGTCTCCTGCAGCACGAGGCCCAGCGAGCGGCGCAGATCGGGCTTTTTGATCTTGTTGATGTTGATGCCGTCGTAGCGGATCTTGCCGTCGGCGATGTCGTAGAAGCGGTTGATGAGGTTCGTGATGGTGGTCTTGCCCGCGCCGGTGGCGCCGACAAAGGCGACCTTCTGGCCGGGCTCGGCGTAGACGGACACGTCGTGCAGGACGTCCTTGCCCTCGACGTAGGCAAAGTCCACGTCCACGAGCCGCACGTCGCCGCGCAGCGGCGTATAGGTCACGCTGCCGTCGGCCTGGTGCGGGTGCCGCCAGGCCCAGTGGCCCGTCCGCTCCGCGGTCTCCTCCAGCGTGCCGTCGGGCTTCTCGATGACGTTGACGAGCGTCACGTAGCCCTCGTCGGCCTCGGGCTGCTGGTTGACGAGCGACAGGATGCGCTGTGCGCCGGCGCCGGCCATGACGATGGAGTTGATCTGCTGGCTGAGCTGGTTGACGTTGCCGGTAAACTGGCGGGACATGTTCAGGAAGGGGATCAGCACCGTGATATCGAAGAGCTTGCCGGAGAGGCTGAGGCTCGGGATGCCAGTGAGGATGAAGACGCCGCCGGCCAGGGCGAGGCCCACATAGAGGATGTTGCCGATGTTGGAGATGATGGGGCCAAGCGTGCTGGCGTAGGCGTTGGCGCGGTAGCTGACAGCGAAGAGCTCGTCGTTGACCTTGTCGAAGTCCTCGACGCTCTGCTCCTCATGGCAGAAGACCTTGATGACCTTCTGGCCGTTCATCATCTCCTGCGCGAAGCCCTCCATGGCGCCGACGGCCTTCTGCTGGCGCATGAAGTATTTGGCCGAGCCGCCGCCGACGGTCTTGGCCACGTAGAACATGGCCAGCACGCCCAGCAGCAGCACGAGCGTCATCCACACGCTGTAGTAGAGCATGATGGCCAGCACCGCCAGCACGATCGCGCCGGAGCGGATCAGCGAGGGCAGGGTCTGGCTGACGAGCATGCGCAGGGTGTCGATGTCGTTCGTGAAATAGCTCATGATATCGCCGGTCTTGTTGCTGTCGAAGAAGCGGATCGGCAGATCCTGCATGCCGTTGAAGATCTCCCGGCGCATCTTGTCCAGAAAGCCCTGGGTCATGACGGCCATGAGCTGCGTCTCCAGCGTGAGCGAGGCGATGGAGAGGGCGTAGAGCCCGATCAGCAGATAGATGTAGGGCAGGATCTCGGCCTTCGCGGAGACCCAGTCGCCGCTGGCGACCCAGTTCTGGATGCCGGCGAGAACGTTCTGGATGAAGATGCTGGGGATGGCCGCCACGACGGCGGAGAAGAGGATGCAGAAGGCGGACAGCGGCGCGAGCACGGGGTAGAAGCCGAAGAATTTCTTCAGCGTCCAGCCGATGGCGGCGAAGTTGTCGCGAAGGTTGCCCTGCGGCCGTTTCTTATTCATCGCTGTCACCTCCGTTGGTCTGCTGCTCATATACCTCGCGGTAGATGGGGCTCGTGCGCAGCAGCTGCTCGTGCGTGCCCTGCGCGGCGATGCGCCCGCCGTCCATCACGAGGATGAGGTCGGCGTCCTGCACCGAGGCCACGCGCTGTGCGATGATGATCTTGGTGGTCTCGGGGATATAGGCCTTGAAGCCGGCGCGGATGGCGGCGTCGGTGCGGGTGTCCACGGCGCTCGTGGAGTCGTCGAGAATGAGGATCTTCGGCTTTTTCAACAGAGCGCGCGCGATGCACAGGCGCTGCTTCTGCCCGCCGGAGACGTTGGTGCCGCCCTGCTCGATATAGGTGTCATAGCCCTCGGGGAAGGAGCGGATGAAATCGTCCGCCTGCGCCAGACGGCAGGCCTCGGCGATCTCCTCGTCCGTGGCGTTTTCGTTGCCCCAGCGCAGGTTGTCGCGGATCGTGCCGGAGAACAGGAGGTTCTTCTGCAGCACCATCGACACGGCCTCGCGAAGCGCTTCGATATCGTAGTCGCGCACGTCGCGCCCGCCGACCTTCACACAGCCGCCCGACACGTCGTAGAGACGGGGGATGAGCTGCACGAGCGTGGTCTTGCCGCTGCCGGTGCCGCCGAGGATGCCGACGGTCATGCCGCTTTTGATGTGCAGGTCGACCCCGGAGAGCGAGTCGTTGTGCGCGGTCTGCGCGTATTTGAAGCTGACGTTTTCGAAGTCCACCGAGCCGTCGGCCACCTCGGTGACGGGCTCGGCCGGGCTGTGGAGCGTGGGCTCCTCGTTCAAAACCTCCGTGATGCGCTTCATGGCCTCCCAGGACATGGTCATCATCACGTAGATCATGGAGATCATCATGAGGCTCATGAGGATCTGCATGCCGTAGGTCAGCATGGCGGAGATCTGGCCGACGTCGATGGTCGCGGCGCGGTTGGTGATGATCGTCTTGGCGCCGACCCAGAGGATGAAGACCATGTTGAAGTTCATGCAGAGGGTCATGAGGGGGCTGTTGAGCGCGACGACGCGCTCGGCATAGGTGAAGTCCTTGGCGATGTTGCCGCTGGCGGCGCCGAACTTCTGCTTTTCATAGCTCTCGCGCGCAAAGCCCTTCACCACGCGCATGCCGCGCACGTTCTCCTCGATCGACTCGTTGAGCCGGTCGTACTTGTGGAAGACCGCGCGGAAGGCGGGCATGGCCTTGCGGGCGATCAGCAGCAGCCCCGCGAGCAGCACCGGGATCACGATCACGAAGGTCATGGCGAGCGTGCCGCCCATGCGCCAGGCCATCACGATGGAGAAGACGAACATCAGCGGCGCGCGCACGGCGGCGCGGATGGTCATCATGAAGGCCATCTGCACGCTGCTGATATCGGTCGTCAGACGGGTGACGAGCGAGGCGGTGGAGAACTTGTCGATGTTCTCGAAGCTGAAGCGCTGGATGCGCGCGAAGACGTCGCGCCGGACGTTGCGCGCAAAGCCGGCCGAGGCCTTCGCACCCATGAAGCCCGCGCCGCCGCCGAAGGACAGCGACACGATCGCCATCACCACGAGGATGAGGCCCAGCCGCACGACCTCAGCCATGGGGGCGCCGGCCTTGATGTCGTTGACAAGGTCGGCCGTGTAAAAGGGGATCAGCACCTCGATGAACACTTCGCCGATGATGAACAGCAGCGTGAGGATCGTGGGGAGCTTGAATTCCCGGATGCATTTAACAAGGGTCTTGATCACGGTCGGGATCCCTTCCTTTCTTGCCGCAGCAGGCGTTTGCCAGCATTTTGTCCGTAATGGAGAGGAGCGCGGCGATCTCCTCCTCCGTCAGTCCCCGGCAGAGCCGGGCAAAGATGTCCCCGTCCAGCGCGGCCATGCGCCCGTGGAGCGCGGCGGCCTTCGGCGTGGAGCGGATGCTTTTGTAGCGCCGGTCGCGCGCGGAGGGCGCGCAGTCGACAAAGCCCTGTTTTTCCAGACGCTTGACGATCTCGGTCATGGTCGGATGCGTCACGCGCGTGGCCGTCTCCAGATCCCTCTGGTTGACCTCCCGCGTGCCGCCCTCCTCCAGCTTGCACAGCTGGCCGAGCACCCCGAACTGGACTCCTGTCAGCCCCTCCGTCTGCAGCAGCGTGTCGAGCTGCTTCATAAAGGAGCGGTGCAGGATCGAAAAGCGCAGGCCTACGGGCATCGTGCCATCCATGGTCATGCCTTCTTTCCGGATAAGTCGCGTGCTGCCTATTGTAGCACGCGAAACGGAAAAGTCAAGCGCGGGGGTGCAAAAAACAGAGCCGTGAAAAAGATTTTTCACGACTCTGTTTTTTGAGTTTTCAGTTTTGAGTTTTTAGTTTTTAGAAGAGAGAGCGAGACGGATGCCTCAGGCCCGGATGCTCTCGGTCTCAATGGCCTGCTCGCCGCCGATGGCGAAGAGCTCGCGGGCGATGGCGTCCACCTTCTGCGTCAGATCGGCCGGAGGCTCCGCCGCGGGCGCCTTCTCCCGGGCGGCCAGATAGTCCTGCCGGTCGGCGTTGAGCTCCTCCACGCAGGCGAGAAGCCGCTCGCGCACGCGGTCGTAGCAGAGCTCCACCCGGCGCATGACCTCCTCCTGCGCGGCGTCGGCCTCGAGTGCGCGGCCGCGCTCCTGCGCGGTGGAGACGATCTCGTCGGCCTGCTTCTGCGCCTCGAGAAGGATCTCCTGGGCGATGGACTTGGCCGAGAGCAGCGTATCGCTGATCTCCGCCTTCTGCCCGGCGACGCGGGAAAGCTCCTCGCGCAGCCGCGCGTTTTCTTCGCTGAGCGCCTGTGCCTGTCGGCGGATATCGTCAAACACCGCCTCCACCTTGTTGGCGTTATAATATTTCTTTTTCACGACCTCGATTTGGATCGCGTCAAAATATGCCTGATCCAGAGCCATGCGGATCTCCTCCCTGCGCGGGCGCAGAATAATGGGTTTATCTTTTCAGTCCGGCGTTCCCCGTCTTCCAGAGCGCGTCGTAGGCAAAGCCGGTCACCTTCCTGAGCGCCGCCTTTTCCTCTTCGGTCGCCGTGCTGCTGTCCTCGCCCTTGCGGCGGGCGATGTCCTTCTGGACCATCTTGAACTCCTTGTCGGTCACGGGGAAGAGCACCGCGCAGATGAGCAGCAGGGCAGACATGATGGCCGGGGCCAGCACGTAGCAGATGCCGATGCCGTGCTGCGTCGCGGCGGCCTGCTCAAGGCCCGCGCTGGCCAGCGCCTCGTCATAGTGCACCGCTGTGAGCATGAAGCCGATGATCGCCACCGAGAGGCCGGACGCGATCTTCCGGATGAAGGTGGCCATGCTGGAGACGATGCCCGGTCTGCGGATCGAGGTGATGAGCTCGTCGATATCCGTCATATCGGCCATGACGGCGAAGATGCCGGTCAGAGAACCGGCGTTGCCGAGGCCGATCAGTGCGGCCAGCGCCAGGATCGGGACGAGCGGCGCGCCGTGGTGCGAGAAGAAGAGGAGCCCGAGGACGCCCACGAGTCTCAAAGGCGCCGCGATCACGATCGCGAGCTTCTTGGAGGTCTTGCTCATGACCGGCCCGAAGATGAGCATGCCGATGAGCTGGGCCACCATCAGCACCGCGAGGATGGGGATGTAGTAGCTGGGATAGGCGCCGAGCGTGTGCTGCACGTAGTAGACGGCCATGCCGGAGATGAAGTCCATGCCGCCCTGGCCGAAGAGATAGAGACCGAGGAAGATGAGGAAGGAGCGGCTGCGGAAGACGCTCGCCGCCTGCGTGAAGCTCTCTCCGAGCGTGGTCTTCACGGGCTCCTTCTGCTTTTCCCAGGTGCCGAAGAACACGGTGATGGAGCAGACGAAGAAGAGCACGCCGAACAGGAGCATGCATTTCATGTACTGGGAAGGATCGTTCGTCTGCTTGATGATCATGCCCGGGACGAGGCCGCAGACGGCGGCGCCGAGCGTGGAGAACACCATGCGCATGTTGGAGAACTTAGCGCGCATCGCGTAGTCGTCCATCATGTCCGGCAGCAGGCCGTTGTATGGCACGCTGAGCACGGTGAAGCCCGTGTTGAACAGGCAGTACATCACGAGATAGAAGATGTAGTTTGCCGTCGTCGACGGGGAGTGGATGTTGATCCACATGGTGATGAAGGTGATGGCCGAGGCGATGCTGCCCACCAGGATGTAGAAGCGCTTCGCGCCGTATTTCGACCGGGTCCTCTCACAGATGTTGCCCATGATGGGGTCGGTGATGGCGTCCCAGATCTTGCCGATCATGGGGATCGTGCCGGCCAGGGCCGGGTTCATGCCGAGCGCGTCCGTCAGGAAAACGATGAAGAACGCGTTGATGATGACAAAGCAGCCGCCGCCGAAGATCTCGCCCACGCCGTAGGTCAGTCTGCTGAAAAAGCCGTAGTTTGGCTTTCTGCCGCTGATTTTCTCGTTCATAGCTTCCTCCTTACTCCCCGGTCCGTCCGGAGTGCGGATCAAAATCATCTCTATTTTACCAGCAATTTCTCCGTTCGGCAACTCAAAAGTGGAAAACTTTGCAGAAAGAAAAGACGCGGCAGCCCGGCCGCCGCGTCTTCAAGCCAAAAACGAGCTTAAGACAGCAAATGCTTTTCTATGAGCTCCAGTACGGCCCGCTCCTCCTCCGCGAACAGGGAGGAGAGGAGTGCCCGGGCGAAGAACGCGCCGAGCAGAAGCAGAAGCCCCGCGAGGAGCAGCATGGAAACGCCGGGCCTTATGCAGATAAACACAAGCGCGAGCAGAAGGCAAAACAGGGTCGTCAGCCCGGGCTCCCAGCCGAAGCGGCCCTCGATCACGGTCCCGCCGTCCTTCTCCGTCAGCCTTCCCAGAAAGACCGGCTGCGCGGCCGATGGCCTGAGCGCCGCGCCGGGGCCTGTTTTGACCAGGAAAAACCAGCGCCTGTTATAGAATTTGTAAAAATATGTACTGTCGCTCATCCGCCAGCCGAAGAAGACCGCGGGGCGGGCGTGGACCGAGATACGAGTCCGGATCTGCTCCGGGCTGAGCGCACTTTCATAGCGAAGATGCATTATAGCCAGCTCCTTTCCCGTCTCCCGAATAAAGACGTCTGACGGAAAAGCCTTTGCCCCCGCGGCAAGGGCGCCGGGGAGGCACGAAGATCACAGATAATAAGGGTCGGGCACGTAGTACTTGGCAGGATCAGAGGGGTCGTAGGAGACGCGGATCTGGAGACCCGGCTCAAACCGGCTGACCTGCAGCCCGGAGATGCCGGCCCGCCCCTCATACCGGCGGCCGTCCACCGTATAGGCAAAGCGGATGTAGTGGCTGTGGGGCTTATACCCGGTCTCGATCACGGTCCCGAGCGTACTGCCGGTACTGCGCTTCTCCCTCACGGCGCGGACCGCGTAATAGACAATGACGATCAGAACCATCAATCCGAGCCCGATCAGACGCCCGGTGTTCTCGTTCATCTGTTCAGCACATCCTTTCCTGCGCCGGCTTTCCTTTCCATGATAAGGGCTCAGGGGGCGTTTTGTCAAGGGAGTTCAGGGCATCCCGCCGCGAGAGCGATCCGACAGGGAGAACGAGCCGGTCGAAGAAGAGCAAAAAAACCCGGAGCAGGCTGCATTGCTCCGGGTATATCGATGCTACTCGGTAAACCCTTGAAAAGACGGCTGCAAAAAGCAAAAGCCTGAACTTCCAAACGGTCCATCCAACAGGCTTTGAATCGCCCGGCGTATTCTTTCCTCGTGTGCCTGGGATGCGGGAATGATGAAATAGTCCCGTATGGAACGGCGAGGAAATGTCATCACGGAAAAATGCTTCCCGCTTAGCACAGGATCGACGGAAAAACGTGCGGCATATTCTGCGAGGTAGACAACTGCCTTCTTTCTCGGTCTGTGATTGTAAACGATCACACTTTTACCGGATGCAACGCAGTCAGAGACCTCGTGGAGCCAAACGTACTTTGGACTCTTCTGCGAGCCCGGCTTGACGCTCTTCACGTTCAAGCCGTTATCAGGGTCCAAAAATACAATGTCGCAATCCGCAAGTCTTGCAAGGGCTGCCCGATGCCAGGCTGTTCGTTGGTCGACTTCCCTGGGAACCGCGTCGTTCACAAAAAGATTGCTGGCAAGCAGGCGAGCCTGTTCCAGAGCTTGTACGGAACGAGCCTCGCGAAGGTCGAAAATCCTGTTCAAAGCCGCAGAGAGCTCCGGATCCAAGTTCTCATATTGAGTGGGGATTCTGTATTTGCCGTCGTCATGGATCTCCGAGGGCAAGGTTTTCGATAGATACCAATTCACACCTACCGTTAAACCCTGCGCTTCCATTGCGCGGAGCAATGCAAACTTTCCGTAATCACCGATATCGCCGGCGTATCGATCCTGCATAAGAAACCTCCTGCGTCGGGGGGATGTTTGAATGATAGCAACTACTTCAGTCAAATTCAAGGAAAAGCAACAAAAAAACAGGTGGATGTAACTGAAGTCCGTTACATCCACCCAATGTGGTTGCGGGGGAAGGATTTGAACCAACGACCTCCGGGTTATGAGCCCGACGAGCTACCAGCTGCTCTACCCCGCGATATTTTGTTTCCTCTCTCAGAGGCTTAGTTATAATAGCACAGCGCATCGCGCGTGTCAAGCCCTAATTTGTGGAAGAGCCGCGCAAAGTTTGGAAGACGTCGGACGACAGGGGGCCGTTGGAAAACGAAACCGCCGCTCCCCGAGAGGAGAGCGGCGGTCGATCTGTTTACGCTGCTTTTCGCCGAAGACTTACTTCTTGGCGAGGCCCTTCTGACGGGCATATTCGGCAGCGCCGAGAGCGCCCATGAGCTGGGGGTCGGTCTTGAGGTTGACGACCTTCAGCTTCAGCACGTGCTCGATGGCTTCCTTCAGACCGTCGTTCTTCGCGCAGCCGCCCGTCAGCGTGATGCTGTCGGTGGCGCCGGCCTTCTTCGCCATGACGAAGCAGCGCTTCGCAACGGCCATCTCGATACCGGCTGCGATCTCGTCCATCGGCTTGCCCTCGCCCACCAGGGTGATGACCTCAGACTCGGCAAACACCGTGCACTGCGCCGTGATGGGGATCACGTTCTTCGCAGTCAGAGAGAGCTTGGAGAATTCCGGCAGGCTCAGCTCGAAGGAACGGGCCATGGCCTCGAAGAAGCGGCCCGTACCGGCGGCGCACTTGTCGTTCATCGCGAAGTTCTTCACCGTGCCGTCCGTGTCGATGCTGATGCCCTTGACGTCCTGGCCGCCGATGTCGATGATGGCCTTGACGTTCGGGTTCGTGACATGCACGCCCATGGCATGGCAGGAGATCTCAGAGATGTTCTCGTCGGCGAAGGGGACCTTGTTGCGGCCGTAGCCGGTGCCGATGAGGTACTCCAGATCCTTGCTGCTCTTCAGGCCGACCTTCGCCAGCACGTCGTCCATCGCCGCGATGGCGCTCTGCTCGGAATTGATCTTGCTCTTGATGGTGGTGTCGGCAACCATGTTGCCGTTCTCGTCGAGGATGACTGCCTTGGTGTAGGTGGAACCAACGTCGCAGCCGCCAAAGTATTTCATGATGTGTGTGCCTCCAAACTCTTTATTTTCAGTCGTACTTGTACTTGGGGAACTTGTCGATGTCGTAGGGGCTCTTCAGCGTGTCCTTGCGCTCCATCTTGTCGTAGTGATCCTTCAGGAAGGGCTCCACCACGTTGAACAGCAGCTTGCCGTCAAGGTCGAAGAAGAAGACGACGAAGAGCACGGCGTTGGCCGCGACGAAGATGGCCAGGAACTTCAGCAGAAACTTACCAAGCTTTTTGCACATTCTCTTATCCTCCTATTACCAGGTCATGGAATCGTCGAAGTCCAGCAGCGAGGGATCGAGCGGCTCTTCGTGCATGACGGTGGTCATGTAGTCGTTGATCTGGCGACGGATCTCGGCACGGGAAACGGTGCGGCAGTCAGGCAGCGCGTGCGGCATCCAGAAGGCCTTGATGTTTCTCTTGCGGAACTCGTCCTCGAACAGACCGTGCACGCCCTGCATGCCCTTGCACTGCAGCTGGTCGTACATGGCGACCATGTCGCAGTTGAAGCGCTCCATGTAATCCCACAGCTCGAAGATGTGGTGCATGCCGCCGACGGCCATGCGGCGCATCGGAGCCCACATGTGGTACTGGACGACGTCCTCGAGCATGTTCTCGTAGGAGTCGGTGCGGATCTCCATGTCGAACATCAGGGAGTCCATGTTGATGATGGTGTTCAGGCCCCAGCAGTTGTAGGCCCAGGTGCACCAGTTGGAGAAGTACAGCGGCGCGCAGGACCAGGCGATCACGCGGTGGCGCGTCTGCGGGAAGGGATTGATCTTCTTCTCGACGCACTTGTACATGATCTTCTTGACCTTCTCGCTGGCCTCTTCCCAGCAGCTGGTCTGGATGCCGTACTGGGTGGAGAAGATGCGGAACAGAGCCTGGGCGACGCCGTTGATGGGGTAGTAGTTGGTCTTGGCGGCGACTTCCCACTTCTCCCACTCGTCACGCTGCAGCTTGTTCTGACGCTCGAGGCGCTTGACCATGGATTCCCAGCTGAACTTGGCGCCGGTCTGCTCCTCGATGAACTTCCACATCTCTTCGATTTCGTTCATGCAGTACTTTTTGACCAGGGGATCGTCGAACTGCATGGGGATGGGCAGGGCGAACAGCGGCTTGTCGGCGAACCAGTCCTGCAGGGTGGAGGTGGAGACGGAAGCGTCGCAGGCCTCGTTGCAGGTGATGACGGCGGGGGCGTAGTCGGGCACGTCGTCCAGGACGAAGATGCCGGACTCGGCCTGGCACATGGGGCAGGGGTCGCCGGGCAGGCCGATGGACTGGACCGCGTCGATGTAGTTGAGAACGGTGTGGGAGTTGACGTGGCAGGTGACGAAGTACGGGATCATTTCGATCGGCAGGTACTGATAGCCGTCGTCCATGAAGGGGTAGAACAGGGTGCCGCAGGTCGTCTCGTTGGCGTAGATGGTGTGCTTGTAGGCGTCGTTCTGCTTGCCGCCGTGCAGACGGGTATCGGCGTTGAAGAAGTTGCAGATCTGGTGAATGGAGGCGCTGACCATGGCGCGGTAGTGCCAGGCGGAGGCAGCCAGGGCCTCGCCGCGCATGCCCTGCAGGCCGCGCTCGAACCAGTGCATGACGGGCAGATAGGTCTGGCCCATCCAGCGGTAGCGCCAGGTGCCCTTGACGAAGTCGATGGGGTTGTTGGAGAACTTGAGGATATCGGTGACCATGTGGACGTAGTTGTAGCCCCAGATCATGTACATGTAGTAGAAGGTGTCCTTGACGCCGCGCCATTCTCTGTGCTTGAGAAGGCCGGTCTTGTCCTCGTACAGCTCGCCCAGACGGCGGCCGCCCTCTTCGGCGGTGTGGGGCTTGCCGTACCAGAAATCTCTGAGTGCTTTTTTAATGTCTTTCGCCATCTTACTTGCCCTCCTGGATGTGCTTGATCTCCACGCTCTCGACGAAGGCCTGGAAACGGGTGCGCAGCTGGCCGGAGGCGGAGTTGATGTATTCCTTCTCGATGGAGCAGACGGGGAGGCCGAAGTCGCGCTGGAGGATGAAGGTGTCGATCACGCGCTCATAGCTCCAGTACTCGCAGAACTTGTTGGAGGCGATGATCACGCCGTCGGCGTTGTACTCCTTCGCGAGGTCCGCCAGTCTCTTCTTGCGGGCGCGCATCTCGTCCTGCGGCATGAAGCGCGGGCAGTTGGAGGTCTTGAGGTAGTGCTCGGCGATGCATCTGAGCGGGCTCTTGCCCTCCTCGAGCACGATGGGCACGCGGCTCTCGACGGCGCCGTAGCAGAAGCGGTCGCACACGACGAGCGCGCCGCAGCCCTCGATGAGCTTGGTGAAATCGGGGTCGTCATTCTCGGAGCCGGCCAGCACGACCTTGCAGCGGAAGTTCTTGCGGGTGTCGGGCTCGCGGGTCTTCATCTCCTCGGCGGTCTCGCGCAGATAGGGGAGGATGAGGTACTTCGGGCAGACGAGGGAGACGAGCTGGATCACGTGGAACTCATAGCCGGTGATGGTGGGATTGTCGAGCTTGCGGTAGTCGCCGATCTCGTTGATGAGGCGGCAGACCTCGTTGTGCTCCTCCACGGCCTGGCGGATCGCATCGTCGGAAATGTCGATGCCGAAGTGCTCGTGCAGCGGCTCGAGCACGTGGGCGCGCAGCTGGGTCTCGAAGTGCTGATAGCTGTTCTCGTTGTTTTTGAACGGGATGTCGGTGAATTCGCAGAAGAAGTCGTCGTTGTCGATGATGCGCATATCCTCGACGGAATCGAGGTGCTTCTGCTGCAGGTGCTCCTGGAAGCGGCAGGTGGCGGTGCAGGTCTCGGTCGCCATCTGGGCGTCGAGGAAGTTGTATCCGCCCTCGAGCGCGCGCTCCATCAGAGAGCGGGCGTAGTGGCAGACACGGCCGGAGAGATAGTAGGTCGCGATGTCCGGCGAGGTGCAGCGCGGCGCGCGCAGACGCGCCGAGAAGCAGCCGGGCAGGTCGAGAAGCACTTCAGGCATGAAGTAGCAGGTGTAGCCGATCGCTCTCTTGCCCTCGGCTTTCGCCTGCTTGACAAGATCGTTGTTGGCTTCCTGAAGCAGATTCTCAAAGTAGATCAGATGCTTGAGATCTTTCAACAGATAACCCCCCAATTTATTAGTTTCTTCCCTGTTGTGCGGCACGGAATTGTGCCAACTTCACGAAATACAGTATACCAAAAGCGCAAAACCTTGTCAATTCTGGCAAGCCGCCGCGCGTTAAAAAATCGTCATTTTTCTTTATACAATTTGCCGGAAACTGTCTAAACCAAGTCCGAAAGTGCGCGGCGTATTTCTTCCTCCGAGGCGCCCGCGCGGCCTTGCAGCATCTCCCGCGAGCCGCCGCCCTTGCCCTTGACGGCGGCGTTGATGCGCGGGCAGAGGGCGCGCAGATCCGCGTGCCGGCTGCCGATGATATAGCGCCAGCCCGTCTCGTCGCCGCCGGAGAAGGCCGCGGCGAAGCCCCCGCATTTTTCCGCGAGAAGATTGACGAGCTCCCGCAGGGCGATCTCGTCCAGCACCCGGTCGAAGAGGCAGATATTCCCCTCTGTCGCCGGGGTATTATCTGCCCGCAGCCGCGCCAGCTCCATGCTCAGCGCCGCCACGCGCTCCTTGAGAGCGTCGCGCTCGCCCAGAAGCCGTTCCACGCCCCCGGCGATCGCCTCGCGCGGCACGCTCAGCGCCCGCGAGACCGCGCCCGCGCTCTCGAGCCGCAGCCGGTAGTCCTCGAGGGCGTTCATGCCGCACAGCAGCGTCAGGCGCAGGCCGCCGCGGTGCCGCTCGGCCGAGAGGAGCTTGATGAGGCCGATCTCCCCCGTGCGCGAGACGTGCGGGGCGCAGCAGGCGCAGAGGTCCACGCCCTTGATCTCAACGAGGCGCACCCGGCCTGTCAGCTCCTTTTTGCTGCGGTAGTCGAGGACGGCCAGCTCCTCCGGAGCGGGGAACCAGGCCCGCACGGGCAGGTTTGCCCGCACGGCCTCGTTGGCCCGGGTCTCGAGCTCTTCGAGCTCTGCCGCCGTGAGCTCGCCGCTCAGATCGACGGTCATGTCGCGCTCGCCCATGTGAAAGCCGACGTTTTCCAGCCCGAAGAGCCGGTGCGCAAGTCCCGAGACGATGTGCTCGCCGGAGTGGTTCTGCATGCGGCGCAGGCGCTGCCCGGCGTCGAGCCGCCCCTCGACCGTTTCGCCGACCGGCAGGGGAGCGCTCACGAGGTGAACGATCTCGTCCCCGCGCTCCTGCACGTCCAGGACGCGGGCGCTTGAGAGCGTACCGGTGTCGGCGCGCTGGCCGCCGCCCTCGGGGAAGAAGGCCGTGCGGTCGAGCGTGACAAGCCAGCCCCCGGCCGTCTCCTCACAGCCGGTGACGGCGGCGCGGAACGAAAAGAGATGACTGTCGGCGTTATAAAGCCTCTCGGTCATGGAACATCCTCCTCTATGCCTTGGGCGGCCCGAACCGGCCGCCCAAGCTTTGCTTATAATTCTTTGATGATACGGTCGGCGACCTCGAGACAGAGCCCGGCCGAGCGCGCGACCTCGCGCGTAAATTCCTCTCCGCCGCCCTCGATGGCGTCGGAGACGGTTTTGATCAGCAGGCAGGGCACGCCCGCGCGGTTGCAGGTGAGCACGATCCCCGCGCTCTCCATCTCGCAGATGTCCGCACCCCAGCGCTCGTGCAGCGCGCGCTTGGCCTCGGCGCGGCCGACGAATTTGTCGGCGGAGGCGCAGGTGACCTTTTTGAGCTCCGGCGCGACGGCCAGGGCCTTCTCCACAAGCTCCGGCGAGGCGGGCAGATAGGGCGTGGGGTATTCGAGATAGCGCCCGGGCTCGGCCCAGTCGACCTCGGAGGTGTCGAAATCATAGTGGACGACGCGCTCGATCACGACGGTGCGTGCAAGCTTCATCTCCGGCGTGAGGCCGCCCACAACGCCGAAATTGACGACGAGATCCACCCCGCACACGGCGATCAGCAGCTCCGCGGCCGCGGCCGCGGCGATCTCGCCAGCGCCGGAATTGACGGCGTAGATGCTGTAGTCGGCGTTGTCGTAGCGGAGAAGCTCGAAGCCGAAAAGCGTCTGCTTTTCCTGCGGCGTGCCGTAGCGCTCCAGGACGGCGCCCATCTCGACGGCGACCAGAAGACCGATCTTTTTCATGCTGCGTTCCCTCCGTTTTTCTTAAGTAAACGATGATTAAATCGGCAAGAGCGGATCCCAAGAAAATTTGTGTTCTGATGATGGCACTTTTTTGCAGGAATACTTTGTGTATTTCAAGAAAAAGTGACGAAATCAGGGCGCAAATTTTCCGGGAGGCGCCGCAGGCGATTTGATCAGCGTTTACTTAAACACCAGAAGCTTGCTGATAACATAGTTGAGCACGATCACGACGACCTGGGCCGCGATCTTCACCGGCATGGCGGGCAGATGGAGGCGCGTGATGAAGATCCACAAAAGCGCCTCCTCCACGCCCAGCGTGGCGAGCCGCCCCGCGTAAAAGCGCAGCAGCAGCTGCACGCGCTCGCCGAAGCCCCGGGGCTTTGCCTCGAAGACCCAGCGGGCGTTCGTGAGATAGGCAAAGAGCACCGCGAGGATCCAGGAGAGAACGTTCGCGATGAGCTCGTTGAGACCCAAGCCCGCGGTGAAGAGCCAGAAGCTCAGAATGCTCACGAGCGTCGTCAGGCCGCCGAAGAAGAGATACAGCAGCGCCTCCCGGTGCTTCTGCCAGAAGGGCTGCAGCGGGCGAAGGGGCCGCCAGTCCATCAGCCGGTCGAAGATATCCTTTTCTCTGTCCATATCAGATGACCCTCACACGCAGGACGTTGTCCATGGCGCGGATGCTCTCCGCCACATCCTCGCCGATCGCCTCGCCCAGATCCACCACGGTGTAGGCGTAGGGGCCGCGGGGCTTGTTCATCATGTGCTCGACGTTGATGTTGCGCGCGCTGATGAAATCGAGGATGCGCGTGATCATGCGCGGGACGTTGCGGTGGATGACGCACAGGCGGCACACGCCCATGCGGCTGAGCGTGAGGTCCGGGAGATTGACGGAGTTTTTGATGTTGCCGTTGAGCAGATAATCCCAGAGCTGGCCCGCGGCCATGACGGCACAGCGGTCCTCGCTCTCGGGCGTGCAGGCGCCGAGATGCGGCATGGCGATCACGTTTTTGGCGCCGAGGATCTTCTCATTGGGAAAGTCCGTCACGTAGCGCACGACCTGTCCGCTTTCGAGCGCGGCGCACATGGCCTCGTCGTCCACGACCTCGGCGCGCGACTCGTTCAGCACGCGTACGCCGGGCTTTGCCGCGCGCAGGACGGCGGCGTCGATGAGGTGGTGGGTCTTCTCGGTGTAGGGCACGTTGAGGCTGAGATAATCGGCCTCGGCGCAGAGCTCCTCCAGGCTCTCCGCGCGCTTCACCTCCCTTGACAGCCGCCAGGCGGCGTCCACCGAGAGGAAGGGATCGAAGCCGAAGACGGTCATCCCAAGCTCGAGGGCGATATTGGCCAGCAGCGCGCCCGTCGCGCCGAGACCCACGACGCCGAGCGTCTTGCCCAGCAGCTCCGGCCCGGCGAAGCGGTTCTTGCCCTTCTCGACGAGCTCCGGGATGCGCGCGCCCTCCCCGGCGATGCTCTTGACATAGTCGATGCTGCCCAGCACGTCGCGCGAGGCCATGACGAGCTCGCACAGCTGCAGCTCCTTGACGGCCTCGGCGTTGGCGCCGGGGCTGTTGAAGACGACGATGCCGCGCTCGGCACAGTCGCCGAGCGGGATGTTGTTGGTGCCCGCGCCCGCGCGGCCGATGGCCAGCAGCGAGGGCGGCAGCTCGACGCCGTGCAGCTCGGCGCTGCGGATGAGCAGGGCGTCGGGCGCCTCTACGTCCGCGCCGACGGCGCAGCCGCGCTTTGTGAGCACCTCGGTCCCGACGGGGGAGATGCTGTTCATGGTTTGGATCCTAAACACGGTGCTTCACCTCGAACTCTTTCATAAAGGCGGCGAGCTTCCGCGCCCCCTCGAGCGGCATGGCGTTATACAGCGAGGCGCGCAGCCCGCCCGCAGCCTTGTGCCCCTTGAGGCCGATGAGCCCCTGCGCCGCCGCCTCCTGCACGAACAGCGCGTCGAGCTCCGCCGAGGGCGTGCGGAAGGCGACGTTCATGCCGCTGCGCGAGCCGGGACGCGCGTGGGCCGTATAAAAGCGGCTCTCGTCCAGAAGCGCGTACACAAGCCCCGCGCGCTCCGTGCGCAGCTCTTCCATCCCGGCGACGCCGCCCTGCTCCTCGAGCCACTCAAGCACGAGCAGCAGCATATAGATGTTCCAGCAGGGCGGGGTGTTGAGCATGGAGTCGTGCCGCAGCAGCACGTCATAGCGCATGACCTCCGGCGTGAAGGGCTGGGCGCGCCCGGCGAGGCTCTTGTCGAGCAGCAGCACGGTCAGCCCGGCCGGGGCCATGTTTTTCTGCGCGCCGGCGTAGATGAGGCCGAAGCGGCTCACGTCGACCGGGCGCGAGAGGATGTCCGAGGACATGTCGCACACGAGCGGCGCGTCCGTCTCGGGGACATACTGCCACTCCGTCCCGTAGACGGTATTGTTGGCGCAGTAATAGAAATACGCGGCGTCCGCGCTCGTGTGCAGCTCGGCCTGTGCGGGGATGCGGTCAAAGCCGGTGTCGGAGCTGTCGCAGGCGATGCGCACGGAACCGTATTTCGCGGCCTCGGCCGAAGCGCGGCGGGAGAAATGCCCCGTCACGGCATAGTCGGCGGCCCCGCCGCCCATGAGGTTCATGGGGATGGCGGCAAACTGCAGCGTCGCCCCGCCCTGCAGCAGCAGCACCTCGTGGCTCTCCGGCACGTTCAGCGCCTTGCGCAGCGCGGCCTTTGCCTCGTCGAAGATCTCCTGAAAGGCGGCGCTGCGGTGGCTCATCTCCATGACGGACATGCCGGTGCCGCGGCAGTTGAGAAGCTCGGCCTGCGCGCGCTTGAGCACACTCTCCGGCAGGACCGAAGGGCCCGCGGCAAAATTATAGACTTCTTCTCTGAGCATGGGAATTCTCCTTGATCCTTTAAACAAGCTCGCCCAGGAGCTTCTCGCCGTCTGTGCCCGTCACGCGCACGCGGCGCAGCTGCCCGCGCAGGGCTTTTCCCGGAACACTGACGAGCAGATAGGTGTCGCTGTGGCCGGTGCAGAGACCGTCCTCCTCCGTCTCGAAGAGCACCTCCAGCGTCCCGCCGACGCTCTGTGCGAGGAAGGCGCGGCGCATCTCGTCGGCTGCGGCCTGCGCCTCATGGGCGCGGCGCGCCTTCGTGGCGCGGTCACACTGGCCGGGCATTTTGTCCGCGGGTGTGCCGGGGCGGCGGGAATAGGGGAAGATGTGCATGTCGGCAAAGCCGCAGCGCCGGATAAAGGCGAGCGTCTCGCGCTGATCGTCCTCCGTCTCGCCGGGAAAGCCGGTGATGAGATCGGTCGTCAGCGCGCAGCCGGGGAAATGGCGCCGCAGCCGCTCGGTCACGGCGAAAAAGGCCTCCGTATCGTACTTGCGGTTCATGGCCTGCAGCGTTCGGTCGCAGCCGGACTGGAGCGAGAGATGGAAGTGGCGGCAAAGCTTGCCTGTCGCGGCCAGGCGCGCACAGACCTCCTCGGTCAGCACCGTCGGCTCCAGCGAGCCGAGGCGCAGCCGCATCCCGCCCGAGACGGCGGCGATGGCCTCCACCGCGTCGGCCAGGCCCGGCTTTCCCGGCAGGTCGACGCCGTAGGAGGCGATCTCGATGCCGGTGAGCACGAGCTCGCGATAGCCCTCGTCCCGCAGCCGCGCGGCCTCCGCGGCCGCCGCGTCGAGCGGGAGGCTGCGCAGCCGCCCTCTGGTATAAGGAATGATGCAGTAGGTACAGAAATTCACGCAGCCGTCCTGGATCTTCAGCATGGCGCGGGTGCGCCCGTCGACGGCTCCGGCGGGCAGCGCCTCGAAGACGCGCCGTTCAAAGGGCCGGTCGATCTCGCGAAAGCGCCCGCCCTCCGTGACGGCGCGCTCGAGGGCCTCGACGGTCTTACTGTGGTCGTTCGTGCCGAAGATGACCGCAGCGCCGAGCTCGGCGGCTTCGTCCGGGTCGAGCTGGGCGTAGCAGCCGCAGACGGCGACGACGGCGCCGGGGTTCTCGTCCCGCAGCCGCCGGATCGTCTGGCGGGATTTGCGCCCGCTCTCGGCCGTGACGGCGCAGGTGTTGACGATCACCGCGTCCGCGCGCTCGCCCGGGGCGGCCGGGCGGTGTCCGCGCTGAAGCAGCAGCGCCTCCATGGCCTGGGTCTCATATTGATTGACCTTGCAGCCCAAAGTTGCTATAATGTAGTTCATGCTTTCACCACTTGTATTTGCTTTTCTTTCCCCGGCAGACGCGCCGAAGGGAGAGAAGAAAGGGATCTATGGAACATTATCTGGATAACGCCGCCACCACGCAGGTCTGCCCCGAGGCGGCGCAGGCAGCGCTCGCGGCCATGACCGAGCAGTACGGCAACCCCAGCTCCACGCATACCAAGGGGCGCGAAGCCAAAAAGCTTCTCGACCGATCGCGCGCACAGGTCGCCGCGGCGCTCGGCTGCCGGGCAGAGGAGCTGGTGTTCACCTCCTGCGGCTCGGAGAGCGACAACTGGGCTCTCCTCGGCGGGGCCGAAGCCCAGCGCCGCCGGGGCCGCCACGTGATCAGCTCCGCCGTGGAGCACGACGCCGTGCGCAAGAGCCTGGACGAGCTGGAGGCGCGCGGCTTCGAGGTGACGCGCCTGAAGCCGGACGCCTCGGGGGCCATACCAGCCGAGGCCGTCGCCGCGGCGCTCCGTGAGGATACTATACTCGTTTCTTTGATGTTGGTCAATAACGAAACCGGCGCTGTGACCGACATTTCTGCCGTTTCGCGGGCGATCCGCGCCTCCGGCGCGCCGGCTCTCCTGCACACCGACGCGGTGCAGGGCTTCGGGAAGCTCGCCTTCACGCCGAAGAGCCTCGGCGCCGATCTCATCAGCATCAGCGGCCACAAGATCCACGCGCCCAAGGGCGTGGGCGCGCTCTACATCCGGCAGGGCCTGCGGCTGAAGCCCTTCCTTGTCGGCGGCGCGCAGGAAAACGGCCGCCGCGCGGGCACGGAGGCGCTGCCGCAGATCGCGGCCTTCGGCACGGCGGCGGAGCTGGCCGCGGCGGGGCTGGAACGAAACCGCGCGCACATGGAGGCGCTGCGAGATCGCGCGCTCGAGACGCTGCGCCCGGCGCTGCCGGAGCTTGTCGTCATTGGCGCCGGCTCGCCGCACATCCTCTCCCTGTCCCTGCCCGGCTGGCGCAGCGAGGTGCTGATGAATTTCCTCGAGGCGCGTGGGGTCTACGTCTCGCGGAGCTCGGCCTGCAAAAAGGGCGCGCGCAGCCACGTGCTCGAGGCTATGGGCCTGCCCGCCGCGGTGATCGACGGGGCGCTGCGCGTGGGGCTGAGCCGTCTGACGAGAGAAGAGGATATCGACGCCTTCTGCGCCGGGCTCATCGCCGCACACGACACGCTGGCCCACCGCTGAGCCCGTGTGCATTTATCAGCAAAACACATTGTTTTTTCCGCCGCTTTTGATATAATAGATCTGTTGTGAGATCTTTGCTCTTTCGCGCGGCGCCGCCGCGCCGGTTTCCCTTATAAAATTACCATATAACAGGAGGCATCATCATGGTCAAAGTCGATCTTTCGGGCGCTGCCGGCTTCTTCACCGGCGCCGGTCCCGACTACGCGCTGGCAGGGCTGGCGCACGAGACCTTCGCATCGAAGTCCGGCCTCGGCGCGGACTTCACCGGCTGGGAGGAGCTGCCCCGCCGCATCAAAGAGACGGAGCTGGACGCCATCGTCGCGGCGGCGGAGAAGATCCGCTCCCGCTCGCAGGCGCTCGTCGTCATCGGCATCGGCGGCTCCTACCTCGGCGCGCGCGGCGCGATCGAGCTTCTCAAGCCCCTGCCCGGCGAGGGCGACCCGAAGGTCTTCTTCGCGGGCAACGGCCTGAGCCCCGACTATCTCTGCGACGTGCTGCGCCAGCTCGGCGACCGGGATTTTGACGTGAACGTCATCTCCAAGTCCGGCACCACGCTCGAGCCCGCCGTCTCCTTCCGCATCTTCCGCCAGCTTCTGGAAAAGAAGTACGGCGAGCAGGCGGACGAGCACATCTTCGCCACCACCGACGCCCGCCGCGGCGCGCTCAAGGCCCTGGCCGATCAGAAGGGCTGGCCCTGCTTCGTCGTGCCCGACGATGTGGGCGGCCGCTTCAGCGTCCTGTCCGCCGTGGGCCTGCTGCCGATGGCCGTGGCCGGGATCGACGTGCGCCGCGTGATCGACGCGGCCATCCGGGAGTTTGAGGCGCTGAACCTCCGCTCTCCGGGAAACCCCGCCTGGCAGTACGCCGCCGCGCGGCAGCACCTCTACCACATCGGCAAGCGCACGGAGATCCTCGGCTGCTACGAGCCGAGCTTCCGCTTCATGGCCGAGTGGTGGAAGCAGCTCTACGGCGAGAGCGAGGGCAAGGACGGCATCGGCATCTTCCCCGCCTCCGTGGAATACACCGCGGATCTGCACTCCATGGGCCAGTTCATCCAGGCCGGCCCCCGGGATCTGATGGAGACCGTTGTGCGCTTCACGAAGTCCCGCGACGCCTACACGATCCCCTTCGAGGAGGCCGACGCCGACGGGCTCAACTATGTGGCCGGGCGCGATCTGGCCGAGGTCTGCCGCGTGGCGGCCGACGCCGTGAAGGAGGCCCACATCGAGGGCGGCGTGCCGAACATCGTCCTGGAGGTCGAGGAGCGCAGCGAGGAGGGCTTTGCCGCACTGGTCTGCTTCTTTGAGCTCGCCTGCGCCATCTCGGGCTATATGTCCCGTGTCAACCCCTTCGACCAGCCGGGCGTCGAGGCCTATAAGAAAAACATGTTCCGCATGCTGGGCAAGCCCGGCGCGAAATAAGAGACTATGAGCGGCAAAAAGCGCAGGCGGCGCGGCGCGGCCTCCCTGCCGGGGGCGGTGCTGCTGCTGATCCTCGTGCTGGCGGCGGGGCTGCTGCTGTTTCTGAGAAGCGGTGTCAGGGAGCCGGCCGCGCCGACCCCTGCCGAGCACTCCGCCGCGCCCGCGTTCGCCGAAGTCGCCGCGGCGCCGACGCCCACGCCGGAACCGACCCCGACGCCGGAGCCGACGCCCACGCCCTGCCCCCACAGCTGGAGCGAGGGGGTCTGTCAGCTCTGCGGCGAGGTCTGTCGGCATGAGACGCATTCGTCCGAGGACGCCGTGTGTCTGCAGTGCGGCGCGCAGCGTCATCATCATTATGAAAGCGGCGTCTGCACGGGCTGCGGGCGCGAGCCGCTGGTCTATGCCGAGCCCCTGCCCGCGGAGTACTACGCGAAACCCGAGGAGCGGGGCACCCACCGCCGCGAATTCTACCCCTACCGGGGGCAGCAGTATCCGCTGGCGATCTGGCTGCCGTCGGATTACAGCGAGGAGCAGAAATACAACGTCATCCTGCTTATGCCCGGCGACAAGAGCTTCTATAACGCCTGGATCGACCAGGATCTCACGGCTCCCGGCGGCGAGGGCATCTATGATATGAGCTATATCTATGACCACATCGCCGCACAGCACCTCTGCGATCCCTTCATCGTCGTCGGCATCAGCAACTATTTCGGCGTGGACGCCTCGGTCGCCGGAAAGTGGATCTGCGAGGGCATCCTGCCGTATCTGGCGGAGACCTATTCCACCTGGGCGGAGGGCTCCGACGCCGAATCGCTCAAGGCCGCGCGCGAGCATTTCGCCATCGGCGGGCTGAGCCGCGGCTCGATCCAGACCTATGACATCGGCATGTGCTGGTGCCTCGAGTATTTTGCAAACTTTGCCGCCTTCAGCAACATGTCCTACGCCGAGCCCGTCGCGGCACGGCTGGGCAGCGAGGAATACCGGGACCTCAGCATCCGCTGCTATTACGCGACCTGGGGGCTGAAGGACACGCAGTATTCCGAGCGGCAGGAGCAGGGCTTTGCCACCCTCGTCGAGCAGGTGGAGCGCCTGAAAGAGGGGGAGAACGCCTTCGGCCAGCCCATCGACAGCAACCACAGCTGGGATACCTGGAGCACTTCCTTCTTCGACGCGATCCAGTTTCTGTTCTGACTTTCCCCTACACCGCGAAAACAAAGGAGACCCTATGAGCAAGAAGTTCAGACTTGTTTTGATCTGCGCCCTCTGTGCGCTGCTTTTGACGGCCTGCGGCTTGACGCAGCGCCCGGCCGCGGCGCCCGCAGACGACACACCGCAGAAGACCGCTGCCCCGGTAGAACCGACGCCGGAACCGACCGCGGAACCCACCCCGGAACCGACGCCGGAGCCGACCGTCTATGAGCATACCTGGCCCGCGGACAGCGTCACGCTGCGCGTCAGCCCCGAGGAGCTGGAGGATCTGACCGCGCAGGCCGGGCAGCTGACAAAGCTGGAGAAGCTCGTGCTCATCGAGCCGCTGGAGGAGGAAGAGACGCTCGACGCGCTGCGCGCGGCCTTCCCGGAGGCGGAGCTGAGCTACCGCGTGCGCCTCGGCGACAGGCTCGTCGACAGCGCGGAGACCGAGCTGGATCTGACGGCGCTGGCCCATGAGGACTTCCCCGCCGCCTGCGAGAGCCTGCGTCTGCTGCCGAATGTGCGGACGATCCACCTGTCCGACACGGCCGAGTGGGAGGACGTCGGCATGCTGCAGGCGCTGCCGGGCGAGCCCGTCGTGGAGCGCCCCTTCGAGCTCTATGGCCGCAGCTTCAACACGACCGACTCCATGATCGACCTCAACAACGTCAAGATCTATGACAACGCCGCCGCGCTGCGCGAGGTGCTGCCGTATATGACGAGCTGCCGCCAGCTCGAAATGGAAAACTGCGGCATCCGCAACGAGGATATGGCCGTCCTGCGCGACGATTTCCCGAACATCAAGGTCGTCTGGCGCATCAACTTCTCGGTCTACTCCGTGCGCACCGACGAGACACGCATCCTCGCCTCCATCAAGGGCTATTACATGACCGGCGAGACCGTGGCCTGCCTGAAATACTGCACCGAGGTGCGCTATCTCGACCTGGGCCACAACTGCATCAACGACATCTCCTTCGTGGAGTACATGCCGGATCTCGAGGTCGCGATCCTGGCCATCAACTACTGGTCGGACGCTACGCCCCTGGCCAGCTGCAAGAAGCTGGAGTATCTGGAGATCTTCAACACCAACTGCACCGACCTCACGCCGCTTGCGGAGCTGACGAACCTCAAGCATCTCAACATCTGCTGGATCCATGAGCTCCGGGACATCACGCCGCTCTACGGACTGACGCAGCTCGAGCGGCTGTGGATCGGCTGCGTGCACAGCATCCCGCAGGAGCAGATCGAGGAGATCCAGCGCCGGCTGCCCGACACCGTGATCAACGTCACCACCGACACGCCCACCTTTGAGGGCTGGCGTGAGGGCGAGCGCTACGAGCTGCTGGTCGAGCAGATGGGCTACAACTGGGATCACATGTATTCGACCGGCTGACGGAAAAACAGAAAAACACGCAGGGCGAGCAGAACAGGTTTTCCTATTCTGCACGCCCTGCGTGTTATCCGGGCGAGCGAGAGCGGGCTGTCGAGGAGGCCGACCCCTGCGAGGGACGTTGCGCGTCTGCGGACGGCGGATATGCTCGTTCCCACAGAGAATGAAGCCGCATTTTGTAGGGGCCGATCCCCTGATCGGCCCAAAAAACCGACCTGTGCAGGCGGGGCGATGAGGGCATCGCCCCCTACGAGAGAAACCGGCGTTTTCACGGCGCACGGGCGCAAGGCAAACAGAAAACGCCCCTTCTTTCCCGGCGCGGGAAAGAAGGGGCGCGCTTGGTTTGTGAGGGATGCTTTTGCCGGTTGGCGATCAGGGAGACGGGTGGGACAAGGGAAGCGAGCCAGAGGCACATATCCTAATGACTTATATTTGTTAGGCTATCCCGTCAGCTCAAAGTAATATTATTGCCGATATAATATTTTGACGTCTTTTTTGTTGCAAGGACACTCTTATAAACTGGTTTTTTGTTCGACGTGGATATGGAAGCCATATATATTTCTTTCGTCTCGAACATAGAGGAGCTTTTCTTTACGGTCAGGCTTGTCTGGAATTCCGGTGCAGCATACTGTGAACTGAGTTGTTTCATGCAGTTTTTTATGTGCTTGTCAAGCTGCGCATCAGTAATCAAGCTGTTTTGCGGAAGTTTAACTATATGGTGTTCAACCCAGCGGATCCATGAAGTCGCCGCAAAAGGCGCAATAAACAGGAAGAGAAAACACCACAGATAAACAGAGTCCCTCTGCGTTGTCAAACGAGAAAAACCGATTACCAGTACAGGCAGAGCGACAATATCTGAAAGGAAATTGATGATCGCAATTTTTTCACCGACAACAGTAATGCAGAACGGTTTTTTGTATTGTCCAAAATCCCCTCGCGGGAAGGCAATAAATCTTCCCCAGAAGTTTAATGCACCTTTCTCAACACTTGAAAACCTGTTCGGAACCCAACTCCTGGACTGCACATCATAGGCTGTCATATAAGTAATAAAACTAAAGAAGAACGAAGTAGGCAGCAAGGATAAACAGCAGCGCACGATCGAAGCGGCTCCCACAGGCGTTCCCCCTTTCAAATGTTCTGTGTCCCGCCGTAGTTCTGACGAACTATCGGTTTTTATTCTAGACAAACGATGGGACAGGGGACGGTTCTGTGTCCCACCATGTTTCTGACAAACGATGGGACAGTGGGACAGGGGACGGTTCTGTGTCCCACCATGTTTCTGACAAACGATAGGTTTTTATTCTATAGCCGGTTTACCGCTTTGTCAAGAAAGCGCGGGCAGGCTCGTATGCGTGGGACAGGGGACGGTTCTGTGTCCCACCGTGTTTCTGACAAACTATTGGTTTTTATTCTATAGCCGGTTTACTGCTTTGTCAAGAAAACGCGGGTAGGATAGTGGGACAGGGAACCGTCCCCTGTCCCACACAGGGAACCGTCCCCTGTCCCACACATCCCACAGAGAATGAAGCCGCATTTTGTAGGGGCCGATCCCCTGATCGGCCCGAAAAACCGACCTGTGCAGGCGGGGCGATGAGGGCATCGCCCCCTACGAGGGGAACCGGCGCTTTCGCGGCGCACGGGCGCGGAGGAAAACAGAAAACGCCCCTTCTTTCCCGGCGTGGGAAAGAAGGGGCGTGTTTGGTTTGTGAGGGATGCTTTTGCCGGTTGACGATCAGGGAGACGGGGGGACAGGGGAAGCGAGCCAGAGGCACATATCCCAATGACTTATATTTGTTAGGCTATCCCGTCAGCTCAAAGTAATAATATTGCCGATATAATATTTTGACGTCTTTTTTGTTGCAAGGACACTCTTATAAAC
>CAMHMZ010000009.1 GCA_946186375.1 uncultured Clostridia bacterium | reverse complement strand
GCCGTCTGCACCGGCATCAAGGCCAAGAGCATCGAGGATATCACCGCCATCATCGCCCTCTACCGGCCCGGACCGATGGACTCGATCCCGAAATTCATCGAGTGGTCGCAGCACCCGGAGAAGATCCGCTACAAGCACGAGAGCCTGCGGCCGATCCTCTCGGTCACCTACGGCTGCATCGTCTACCAGGAGCAGGTCATCGAGATCTTCCGGTCGCTGGCGGGCTTTTCGCTCGGCCAGGCGGACAATATCCGCCGCGCCATGTCGAAGAAAAAGCACGCCGTCATCGACGCCGAGCGCAAGGCCTTCGTCTACGGCGACGAGAGCCGCGGCATCGACGGCGCGCTCAGGCGCGGCATCCCGGAGGAGACGGCCAACAGCATCTACGACGAGATCCTGGACTTCGCCAGCTACGCCTTCAACAAGGCGCACGCGGTGAGCTACGCCATCGTCGTCTACCGCACGGCCTACATGAAGCGGCACTATCCGCGCGAATACATGGCGGCGCTGCTGACCTCGGTGCTCGACGTGAGCGCCAAGGTGGCCGAATATATCGGCGAATGCCGGGAGCTGGGCATCTGGCTCCTGCCGCCGGACGTGAACGAGTCGGACGCCGACTTCACGGTCTCCGGCGAGAACATCCGCTTCGGCCTTGTGGCCATCAAGGGCATCGGCTGGGGCGCCATCCGGGAGCTCGTGGCCGAGCGCGAGCGGGGCGGTCCCTTCCGCAGCTTCGAGGACTTCTGCCGCCGCATGAGCGGCAAGGAGCTCAACCGCCGCGCCGTGGACAACCTCATCCGCGCCGGGGCCTTCGACAGCCTGGGCTACAAGCGCCGCGCGCTGGTGCAGGTGGCGCCCCTCGTGCTCGAGAGCGTCAGCCGCGCGGAGAAGGATAACGTCTCCGGTCAGCTCGACCTCTTCGGCGGCTTTGACGAGGAGGAGAAGACCGAGCCCGAGAGCATCCCCATCCCGGAGGTGGAGGAATTCACCGCCCAGGAAAAGATGATCATGGAGAAGGAGATCACGGGCCTCTATCTGAGCGGGCACCCGATGGACGAATACCGCGAGCGCGTGCGCGCCGCGGGCGTCACGCCCATCGGCGCCATCATGGGCGACTTCGCCGCCGAGGACGGCCCGCGCCGCTTCCGGGACAACCAGCTCGTCACGGTGGCCGGGGTGGTTGTCTCGGCCCGGACGCGCCCGACGAAAAACCGCTCGCTCATGAGCTACATCACGCTCGAGGACGACAGCGGCAGCATGGAGCTCATCGCCTTTCAGAAGGCGCTCGACGCGGGCGGCAGCTACCTCACGGAAAACGCCGTGCTTCTCGTGCGCGGGCGCATCAGCGTGCGCGATGAGAAGGAGCCGCAGCTCATGGTCGACACGATCCGCCCGATCTCCGATCTGCGGGAGGAGACGCGCAGCGCCCCGCCGCAGCCCGCTCCCGAGACGAAGCCGCAGAAGCTTTTTGTGCGCCTTTCCGGGCGGGAAGATCCCCTGCTCCTCCGGCTCGAGCTGCTGCTGACCATGTTCCCCGGGCAGGAGCCGCTGGTGATCTATCTGGAGAAGGAGCAAAAGCGCATCGGCGCGCGCTGCCTCATCCATCCGGCGCTCGTGCAGGAGCTCAAAGAGCTGCTGGGCGAGGAAAACGTGGTTTTGAAATAATTACTATAGAAACGGAGCGATAGCATGAGCAAGAAACTGTTTGTGATCTCGGGCCCGTCCGGCGCCGGCATCCGCGACATCGCCGCGGCTGTCTTCGCGCAGCGCGAGGACGTGTGCGCGATCGTGCCGGTGACGGCGCGGAAGATGAAACAAGGCGAAGTGAACGGCGTCGGCTACTATTTCTATGACCTCGACGGCTGGAACGAGCTGAAGGCCGCGGGCGATCTGCTGGAGGCTACGGAGTTTGCCGGCAACGACTACGGCACCTCCCGGCGCCTTGTACAGGAGGCGCTCGACGGCGGGCACAGCGTGCTGCTCACGCTCGAGGTGGAGCGCGCCGCGCAGCTCAAGCGCAATTTCCCCGAGGCGGTCTGCGTGTATATCGAGCCCTCCCCGGCTGTGCTGGAGCAGCGTTACCGCGCCATCGCCCGCAGCGCCTTCGAGGTGCCCGTGCGCCTGTCGGAGGCGGAGCGGCAGCGCGCCCTGTCGGGCTTCTGCGACGCGCGGCTCGGCAGCGACGATGAGGAGGCCGCCGTGCGCGAGCTCTGCGCGCTCATCGACCGCGAGACGGCCTGAAGGGAGGAAGCACGATGAAAAAGCAAAACAGCGGCTCCGGGCTGCGCTTCTGGATCCTCGTCTGGGGTCTCGGCATCATCGGCCAGCTCTGCTGGAACGTGGAGAACCAGTGGTTCAACACCTTTGTCTATGCCAAGATCGCCAAGGATCCGACCATCATCTCCTGGATGGTCGCCGTCTCCGCCATCGCCACCACGGTATCGACCTTCGTCTTCGGCACGCTCTCTGACCGCAGCGGCCGCCGCAAGCCCTTCGCCGCCGCGGGCTATATCCTCTGGGGCGTGTTCACGATCCTCTTCGGCACGACCGAGTTCATCACCGGCGGGCAGGCCGCGCCCAGCGCGCAGCTGATCCTGCTCGCGGGCACCGCCGTCGTGCTGGCCGACGCCCTCATGAGCTTCTTCGGCTCCATGGGCAACGACGCGAGCTTCAACGCCTGGCTCAACGACAACATGACCGACCGCAACCGCGGCCACATCGGCGCGGCGCTGGCCACACAGCCGGTCATCGGCACCATCATCGGCACGGTCGTCGGCGGCTTGCTGATCGGCGCGAACGACAACTACATGCGCCTCTTCGTCGTCATGGGCGGGCTCGTCATCGTCTTCGGCGTCCTCTCCCTCTTCGTCATGCAGGACGTGCCCGGCCTCCGGCCCAACAAACAGGGCGGCTTCTTTAAGCAGCTCTTCAGCGCCTTCGATCTCAAGGCGCTTTTGAAGCACCGCGAGCTCGTGTGCGTCTTTCTCGTGCTGACGGTGTATTTCATCGCCTTCAACGTCTACTATCCGCACGTCGGCAACTATATGATCTACTATCTCGGCTTCAGCCCCGACGTCATCGGCATCATCCAGGGCCTCGCTCTGATCCTCGGCATGCTCTCGGTGATCCCGGCCACGAAGCTTCTGAACAGGGAGCGCTTTGTCCTCGCCGCGGCGATCTCGGTAGTCCTGAGCATCGTGGGCGTGGCGATCCTCGGCCTCTTCGGCCGCCCGCAGTACATCGACCCGTCGACGATCCTCAACTGGCCGCTGCTGATCGGTCTCTTCTTCTTCGGCTGCGGCTACATCATGTTCATGCAGGTGCTCTCCGTCTGGATGAAGCAGCTCTTCCCGGACGAGGCCAAGGGCCAGTTCGAGGGCTTCCGCATCATCTTCTTCGTGCTGATCCCCTGGATCGTCTCCCCCTTCATCGCCAATCCCATCATCAAGCGCAACGGTGAGATCCTCGACGCAAACGGCCTGACGGCCTATCTGCCGACGCATGTGCTGTTCCTCGTGTCGACGCTCTTGATCCTGCTGACCTTCGTCCCGCTCGTCTTTGCCGCGCGGGAGCGGAAGAAACGGGAGAAAGACGCATGACGAAGCGCGCGCTCTGGGCGCTGCCTGCGTTCCTTCTGACGGCCGCGCCCCTCGCGCTGGCCGAAAAATGCCTGCAGCTCGTCGTGCACCCGGTGCGCTATGACGAGGCGCAGGTGCGCGAGCAGGACGTCAAAAACGGCTTTTCCGCCGCGATCGAGGCCTATGAGCGACAGTGGAAGCGCGAGCCCTTCTCCCTCGGCGTCGGGGACGCGATCCTCTCCGGCGAGATCGTCGAAAACCCGGCCGCCGAAGGCAGGCGCGCCGTGATATTCTGCCACGGCCACACGGTCAACCGCTATGCCGCGCTCAAATACGCCGACATCTTCTACCGCGCGGGCTGGTCGCTGCTGCTGTACGACCAGCGCTATTTCGGCCGCTCGACCGGGGACTGCTGCACGCTCGGCCAGAAGGAGGCGGAGGATCTGGCGCGAATCTTCGCCTTTGCGCGAGAGCGCTTCGGGCCCGGCTGCCGGATCGGCCTGCACGGCGAGTCGATGGGCGCGGCCACGGCGCTGCTCGCGCTGAAAAGGCTCCGCCCGGCCTTCGTCGTCGCGGACTGCCCCTTTGCCGACAGCGAGGAGCTCTTCGCCCAGTGGATCCGGAAAAACCTGCATCTGCCCGCCTTCCCCGTCCTGCCGCTTTTCGAGGCGGAGGCCAGACGGCGCTACGGTTATCTCGTCCGGGAGACGAGCCCTGCCGCCGCGCTGCGCGAGAGCCTCACGCCCGTCTGTCTCATGCACGGGCGGGAGGACACGCTGATCCCCTGCTCGCACAGCGAGGAGCTCTTTGCCCTCTGCCGGAACAAAAAGAGCGAGCTGCACCTCTTCGACGGCGCCGACCACGCCCAATCGATCGTCTCCGACCCCGCGGGCTACGAGAAGCTCCTGCTTTCCTTTTTAAATACTATTGAAGCATAAACCGAAACGGAGCTGTGAAAACACTTCACAGCTCCGTTTCGGTTATTGTGTTTCGGTCGACTCGATCGTGCCGCCGCCGAGGAGCAGCTCGCCGTCATAGAGGGCGACGCTCTGCCCCGGCGTGACGGCGCGCTGCGGCTCGTCGAAGACAAGGCGGATCCGGCTGCCCGAAAGCGGCGTGACGGTCGCAGCGCGCTCCCGCTGGTGGCAGCGCGTGCATGCCGTCACGCGCAGCGGCCGCCCGGGCTCCGGGATCGAAAGCCAGTTGAAGCGGGAGGCGAGCAGCGTGCGGCTGTACAGCGCGCTCTCCGGCCCCAGAGTCACGGTGTTTTTTGCCATGTCCTTGCCCGTCACATACACACGCTCGCCCGCGGCCAGGCCGAGGCCGCGCCGCTGGCCGAGCGTATAGCGGATCGCCCCGCGATGCCGCCCGAGCAACCGTCCCTCCGTATCCAGGAGGTCTCCGGGCGGAAAGGGCTCGCCGCGCCAACGCTCAAGAAAAGCGGCATAATCCCCGTCCGGGATGAAACAGATGTCCTGGCTGTCCCGCTTGCGGGCCGTCACGAGGCCGCTCTCCTCGGCCAGAAGCCGCGCTTCGCTCTTGCGCAGTTCGCCCAGCGGGAAGCACAGCCGGCTGAGCTGCCGCTGCGTGAGCATGGCGAGCACATAACTCTGATCCTTGCTCTCGTCGAGCGCCTTGAGAAGCTGCCAGCGGCCGGAGGCGGATCGTGTTACGCGGGCGTAATGCCCGGTCGCGAGCGCGTCATAGCCCTCGCGCAGCGCCCAGTCGAGCAGCGCGTCGAATTTCAGGCGGCGGTTGCATTCGATGCAGGGGTTCGGCGTCCGCCCCCGTGCGTATTCGTCCGCAAAGGGCTGGATGACGGCGGTCTGAAACAGACCGGAGAGATCCAGCAGCTCATGCGGGATGCCGAGCTGATAACAGATGTAGGCCGCGTCCTCCGCGTCCTCCGGCGAGCAGCAGCTTTTGTGGCTGGGAAGCGCGAGCTCAGAGCCGCGCAGCAGGCGCATCGTGACGCCGGTGCAGTCCCAGCCCGCCCGCTGCAGCAGCAGCGCCGCGACGGAGCTGTCCACTCCGCCGCTCATGGCGATCGCGGCGCGCATCAGGGGCAGAGCGTGATCCGGTCGCCGGCGCGGGCGCTGCCGCCCTCCAGGACGATAGCGAAGATCCCCTCGCGCGGCATGACGCAGTCGCCCGCCTGCCGCCGGATCGCGCAGTCGGCGTGGCACTCCTTGCCGATCTGCGTCACCTCGCACAGGGCGCCGCCCACGCGCAGCCGCGTCCCGACCGGCAGGGAGAAAAGCTCCAGCCCCTCGCAGAGGATGTTCTCCGCAAAGGCGCCCGGGAAGAGCGGCACAGCGACCTTCTCCTGCAGCCGCGCCACGCTCTCCTGCCCGAGAAGACTGACCTGCCGGTGCCAGGCCCCGGCGTGGGCGTCCCCCTCGATCCCGTGCCCCGGGATCAGCCGGATCTCCTCCACGGGGTGCTTCTGCTGCCCCTTCCTTTCGCTGACGCACACCGCCAGGATCCTGCCCTCTTTCCTGCTCTCCATGACGCCGCCTCCCTTAAAAACATACTGATTTACTCTGTTTATAACGCGCGGGCACGGATCTGTCAAGCCCTCTGCCGGGATAAGAAAAAGATAGAATTGCGGCAGGAGATATGATATAATTATAAAATCAATTACTATACGCTCCGCCCGGCGGAGCGGGAGGCGCCTTCGGGGAGGGATGAGCATGACGGAAGAACAGATCCGGATCGAAGCGCTGGAGCGGGAGCTTCTTCAGCTCCGGCAGCAGCTGGAGGAGGCCAAGGCCTCCAACATCGCCAAGGAGACCTTTCTGAGCAACATGTCGCATGATATCCGCACGCCCATGAACGCGATCATCGGCATGACGGCGCTGGCCAAAAAGCACATCGACGAGAAGGCCCGCGTGGCGGACGCGCTGAACAAGATCGAGACGGCCGGCGCGCACCTGCTGGAGCTCATCAACGGCGTACTGGATATGTCGCGCATCAACTCCGGGCGCATGAGCCTCGTCAGCGAGCGCTTCGCCCTGAGCGACCTGCTGCACGAGACGATGGCCATCGTCCGGCCGCAGCTCGAGCAGAAGGGCCACCGGTACACGCTCTCGACCGAGAACATCGCGGCGGAGAGCTTTTACGGCGACTCGCTGCGCATCCGCCAGATCCTCGTGAACATCCTCACGAACGCCGTCAAATATACCCCCGACGGCGGGCAGATCGACCTGCGCGTCTCCGAGAGCATGGAGGGCGAGCTCTGCAGGCTCTGCTTTGTCTGCCGCGATAACGGCGTCGGCATGAGCGAGGACTTCCTCGGGCGCATTTTCGAGCCCTTCGAGCGTGTCAACAGCACCACCAACTCCAAAATCGAGGGTACGGGCCTCGGCATGAGCATCGTGAAAAAGCTTGTCGAGGCCATGCACGGCACGATCGACATCGTCAGCGCGCCCGGCGAGGGCACGGAGGTGACGCTTGTCTTCCCGCTGCCTGTCGAGGCCGAGACCGTGCAGACCGAGGCCCTGCGCGGCAAACGCCTGCTGATCCTGGAGGCGGACGAGGCGCTGCGCGCGGCCTATCGGCAGTATCTGGACGGGCAGCCGCTCGACTATCAGCTCGTCTCCTCGGCGGCCGAGGCCTTCGCCGCGCTGGCCGACGCCGACATCGCCGGGCAGGAGGTCCACGCGCTGCTGATCGGCCGGGCGCGGCAGGACAGCGGCAGCCTCTTCGACATCGCCCGCTATCTCAGCCGCTCCTTCCCCGCGCTTCGGCTCCTGCTCGTCAGCGACGACAACTGGGCCGAGATCGAATACCGCGCCGAGCGCTGCGGCGTGCGCGGCTTTCTCCCGCTGCCCTTTTTCCGCAAATCCCTGCTCAAGGGGCTCAACAGCCTCTTCGCCGACGGCGAAGAGACCGCCGGCGCGGCCGCGGCCGACCTGGAGGGTATGCGCATCCTCCTCGTGGAGGACAATTTCATCAACCGCGAGATCGCCCGTGAGATCCTCAGCAGCGCGCACGCCGCGGTGGACGAGGCGGAGGACGGCCTGCAGGCGCTCGACCGCTTCCTCAGCGCTGAGCCCGGGACCTACGATGTGATCCTCATGGACATCCAGATGCCCGTCATGGACGGCTACACCGCCGCCGGACGGATCCGCGCCAGCGGCCGGAGCGACAGCAAAAGCGTCGCCATCTATGCCATGACGGCCAACACCTTTGCCGAGGACATCGCCCGCGCGCGCAGCGCCGGGATGGACGGACACCTCGCCAAGCCTATCGATATCAACATCCTGCTGCAGACGCTGCGCCAGCTGCGGCGCTGAGCGTCTGAGCGACACGACAGGGAAAGGAGGAGGCCCATGCAGCCCTATCAGGAACGCTATATCGCCAATACCGCCGAGATCCGCTCCCTGAGCGATCTCTACCGACACGCCGGGGCCGACTTCGACACCTGGTTTCAGCGGCAGCGGGAGGACCGCGCCCGCATCGCGCGGCTGCGGGAGGAGAACCTTGCGCTCCTGCAGGAGCAGCTCTTCCCGGTGCTCGACGAGCTGCACAGCGCCCCGGAGGAGACGCTGCGGGAGCTGACGGACTTTGCCGCGCAGCTCATGGACTGGAAGACCAATCTCGACTGCGGCGTGTACGTCGCTGTTCACGACGCCATGCTGAGCCTCTGCCGCTTTCGGCGGGATCGGGACGGCGTCATCCGGGAGCTCTATCTGCTGGGCATGGGGATGTATTATCTCCGGCGCACGGTGGAGGGCGTCGACCTCCGCTGGAGCGGCACCTTCTATTTTCAAAACGAGCTGCTCTTCTCCGAGGCCGCCGCCTATCTGCGCTATTTTGAGGAGCTGCCGAACGAGGAGACGAAGGGCTATATCATCCGCTCCCTCGCGAACATCTCCCTCTGCACGCGGGAGAGCAAACGGCGCATCGCCATCTCCGCGCGCACGCTGCAGATCCTGCAGGACGAGCATTACCGCGCCCTGGCGCCGTCCCTGCCCTGGGACGCTTTCCTGCGCCGGACACATCAGCAGATGAGCGCCAACCGCAGCGAGCTCTCGCGCGGCAGCCTGAGCGCCGAGGAGCTGGCCACGGTGCTCGACTCCTGCTATGAGGTCTTCAAGCCCGAGGAGAGCGCGGCCAACCCCAGCATCCGCTGGCTCTGGCCCTATTACGAGATGGAATACAGCTGCGGCTATGTCGATCAGAAGACGACGCTGGAGCGGCTGGAGTCGCTCATCTCCCGGACGCCCTACGACCAGTACGACGTCTCCGGGCTCTACGGGAACGTCCAGCTGCCCATCTACTACGGCCGCCTCGTCGCCGGTGACGAGAAGCTCCGCGCGGATCCTCTGCGCCTGCGCTTTCTCGAGGGCGCCTACCGGAAGATGCTCAAGGCGCTTCTGTGTTGCCCGACGCAGCGGCTCGACGATTATTTCGTCTATCTGCTCGACCTTGTGATCACCGACTTTCGCGAGATGGAGGGCGGCCTGCTTTACAGCGACGTGATGCCCCTGCTCATGCAGCGCTTCACCGGGGAGCTCTATATCCGCTCCCGCCGCGCCGGGGCGCTGCTGCGCTGCTTCAGCGAGGCCATCTTCGACAGGGAGAGCGCCTTTTTTGACGATATCCCCTTCCTGTGCGCCATCGCCGATCCCGCGCAAAAGCGCGCGGCGCTGCTCGACTACGCCGAGGGCTGCGGATTGTACCACGATTTCGGGCAGATCAAGATGAACCTCGCCCGCACGCAGCAGACCCGCAGCCTCTTTGAAAACGAGTTTCAGATGTACCGTCTGCACACGGTCTCGGGCTATGACGATCTGCGCAAAAGGCCCTCCACCGAGCGCTATGCGGACATCGCCCTGGGCCATCACCGCTGGTATGACGGCTCGCAGGGCTATCCCGAGGAATATGTCCGCACCGACTCGGCCTGTCGGCAAATGACGGATCTCACGGCGCTGGTGTCTTTCCTGATCGACGAGTATGAGGGGGATCTGCCCGCGCTCGCGCAGCGCCTGCTCGCCGACGGCGGACGGCAGTTCAGCCCGCTCGTGACGGCGTGGCTGACGGATGAGTCGCTCCTCGCCGCACTGGAGGAGATCCTCCGCTGCGACGGGCGGGACTGGTACCGCAGCGTCTACGAAAGCGCCTTCGGCGCCGCGCCGGAGGGCGAATGTTTTTCCACATCATAAATCATACCGGAGCGGGACAGTCAGATGGAGGAACACTGACAGGCGCCCGTCAATGGGATCTCGGAGGAGCGAAAAAACCATGACGCTTGAAAACAAACTGTGCAGGGTCTCTATCTGCTCTGAGGAGGAGATCCCGGCAGAGGAAAGCGACACGGCAGGGAAATACGATTGTATTTATAACCCGGACGCCTATACGGAGAGTGATTTTTACAACGTGTTCTCGATCTCCGTCTCTGTGGGAAAGCACAGATATTCCATGGCGCTGATCGGCGATGGGAACAGCTGCGACACGAACTGCGCGGTCCTCGACGGCACGGAGCTGACCGTTTTGCAGGGCTGGGACGTGTTTCGCTTCGACCTCGAAACGGGCCGGATCGTCAAGCACGGCAGCGTTGACAGCCGGGGCACCAATTTTGCGATCTTCGCCCTGAACGGCGGCTTTCTGGTATACGGCGAGATCGACATCACCATGCTTGATCGCGAGCTGGAACCAGTCTGGTCGTTTTCGGGCCATGATATATTTTTCTCGAACAGCGGAAAAACAGCGTTTGAGATCAAGGAAGACCGGATCTGCCTCTATGATTTCCTTGACTATTATTACGAGATCGACTTTGACGGCCGTCTGATCGCTGAGGTGAAAAGCCGGGCGGACAGCAAGGCAGAAGGATCCCGCCCAAAGGAATAAAGCGGATCTATAACAAAGACCGGGAGACGAAAGCCATGACCAAAATCCTGTTTGTTTGCCACGGCAATATCTGCCGCAGCCCGATGGCGGAGCTTTATATGAGGGACCTCTGCGCGCGCGCAGGAGTGGCCGGGCATTTTGAGCTCGCCTCCGCCGCAACGAGCGCAGAGGAGCTAGGCAACGGCGTGTATCCGCCGGTGCGGCGGCTGCTGGCCGCGCACGGGATCGACACGGCCGGCAAGACCGCGCGGCAGCTGCGCCCGGACGACTGTGAGCGGTATGATCTCCTGCTCGGCATGGACGAGTGGAACATCCGCAACATGCGCCGCCTCTTCGGCGAAAGCGCGGGCGGGCGCGTGAAGCTCCTGCTGGACTACGCGGGCCGCCCCGGCGAGGCGGTGGCTGACCCCTGGTACACCCGCGACTTCGAGGCCGCCTGGGCCGACGTGACGGCGGGCTGCCGCGGCCTGCTCGGCGCGCTGACCGAGAGCCGCGTCCTCGAGCTCGGCGAATGCCGGACGCGCGCGGACGTGTACGCCGTGCTGCGGGAGGGCATGGACTGGAGGCCCCGGTACGGCGAAAACCTCGACGCGCTCTGGGACGTGCTGACCGGCGAGGAGCCGTCTCAGACGCGCTATACGATCGCGCTGCCGCGGCCGGGCAGCCCCATCCGCGGCTATGCGGAAAAGCTGCGCGCCCTGTTCGCCGAGGCGGGCAGACTGGCGGAGAATTCGGAATAATAGAGTTTTCAGAAGTCAGTTTTCAGGCGAGCGACAAATTGGAGTTTAGCGGCGAATTTGGAATGCGGAATTCGGAATTCGGAATGATGGGAAAAGGAAGGTTTTGCGCGGGAATTGTCGTCCATGTCGTAGGGGCCGACGCCCTCGGCGGCCCGCGCGGTACGATCTAAATACGTGAACAAATCCCCGGCGAAAGCGTACTATTCCACGAATTCGCCGGGGATTTCCGTATGTTTTTGGCTTTTTCTGCCGGGCCGTCAGAGGACGCCGGCCCCTACGAAAAGAGGCTGCGCCCCCCGTAGGGACGAGCATTGCTCGTCCGCCGAGCCTGCACCGTGTCCGCGGGCGGCTGATAGCCGCCCCTACGGCTTCATTATAAACTCAGCGATAAACTGCCGTTTATCTTCCTAAGAACTAAAAACTTAAAACTGAAAACTCATTCCCGCCGCGGCTCACAAGTCAAAAAAAGAACCAGCCCCTCTCCCGAAGGGCTGGTTCTGTTTGTATGCTCGTTTTCCGTATGCGGAGTGGCTTAGCCGGCCTTGGCGCCGTCGATGTAGTAGTAGATGGTCTGCGAGGCGTTGTTCTTGGTGTTGATCAGGTTCAAAGATACCTGATAGTTGCGGTTGGCGTAGAGCGTGCCGCACTTGAGCGTGAAGCTGCTGACGGGGCTGCTGGTGCAGGTGTAGCTGCGGGAGGTGTTTTTCGTGGAATCCCGGAGCGTGATGGAGGTGAGCTTCCAACCGTCCTTGGCGGTGACCTTCAGAGAGGTGTTGGTCTTCTTGGCCGGGAGCGAGAGGCGATCTACGAAGTTGCTGTTCGCATACTTCGTCCGGGCCGCGAAGCTCTTGCCGCCGTTGACACCGCTGAGCGTGATGGTCTTGACGGGGTTGACGTACTTGAGGACCTTCACCTTGAAGCTGTAGGAGGTGGTGCCGATCTTGTACTTGACCGTGAAAGTGCCGGGCTTGCTGACGCGGACGCCGATCGTATAATCATAACTGCGGTAGGAGTAGCTTTCGTCCCAGGTCTTCTCACCCGAAAAGTCGTACTGCTCGTCGTAGCCGTAGAAAGACTTTTCAAAGGCGTAGAGCTTGGCCTCACAGGTGCCGGCCGTGACCTTCACGCTGGAGCGCTTGATGGTAATGTTCTTGTCGGCGGAGGCGATGGTCAGCCAGCAGGTGTGGGAAGTGAGGCCGGAGTTTTCGGGATCGAAGGACATATAGCGGGTGATCGTGCCGGAGACAGGGTAGATCTCGCCTTCGTCGGCGAAGGCGGCGACGCTCAGGCTCAGGAGCATCACGAGCGCGAGCGCGAGGGTTGTAACGCGTTTCAGAGTTTTGTTCATGAGCAGGTCCTATCCTTTCATCCTGTATTTTTAAGAGAGCCGGCGCTCTCATTGACGATGAGGGGAACGCGCCGCTTCGCTCAGAAAAGCGCTTCGGCGGCGGAACCGATGACGCTGTAACTGACGGTCATGCTGGCACCGTTCTTCGTGTTCACGAGCTCAAGCTCGATCGAATAGATGTGAGCCTTGTTCAGCGTGCCCCATTTGAGCGTGGCGGAGCTGACGCCGCTGTAGTTGGCGAAGATGCGGACAGCGCCGGTGGTCTGGTCCTGAATGCCGACGGAGTTGATCTTCCAGCCGCTCTTGGCCGTGACCTTCAGCACGGCGTTCTTGGTGGTTTTCTTCAGCGCAAGGGACTTGGTGGCATACGTCGAGGGGTTCGTGCGGGCGGCGAAGCTCTTGCCGCTGTTGACGCCGGTGAGCGTGATGGTCTTGACGGGGTTGACGTAGTCGAGGACCTTGACCTTGAGGGTGTAGCTCGTCGTGCCGATCTTGTATTTGACGGTGGCGGTGCCGGCGGCCGAGACCCGGAGCGTGGCGGTGTAATTGCAGTCGTACCAGCCGCCCTTGTCCCACTGGCCCATGCCGTAGTCATATTCGCCATCGACGATGTCGCGGTGCTTGTTGAATTCGACAAGCGCTGCTCCCGTGGTGCCGGGCTTGACGGTGACGCTGGAGCGCTTGATGGTGAAGTTCTTGCTGCCGCTGGCCAGCGTAACGGTGACATAGCTCTCGCCGCTCTTGTCCGTGCGGTAGACGGTCACGGTGCCGGTTGCGGGATAAACCTCCCCGTCGTCGGCGAAGGCGGTGACGGTCAGGCTCAGCAGCATCAGCATCGCCAGCGCCAGGGTCAGAACGCGTTTCATGGTTTTATTCATGTTCATTCTCCTTTTCCTCATGATGTTTCCGGATAAAGATGGTCGGCGCCTTCCGGCGCCGACCTTTTGGCATTTAAATTATAATCTTAAGAGCTGAAGCTGTCAAGAAAAAACAGGCAGGGGCAGGCAAGCTTTTCCACCGTCTCCGGTCGAAGAAGGTCAGTTCAATTCCGAGTTTTTCCCGGCGAAATCGAAGTCCAGATTCAGCGTGCCGCCGTTTTTCGTGTTGTAGAGCGTGACCTTGATACTATAGGTGTGCGTGATCTTGAAGGTCCCCCAGCGGACGGAGACGGAGGCGAGGCCTTTCCGCGCCGAGGAGAAGGTCACCCTGTTGAGCGTGTTGCAATCCAGGATCTCCGCGGAGAGGATCTTCCAGCCGTCCTTGGCCGCGAGCTTCAGAGAGGAGCTCTTCACGTTGCTCTTAAAGACGAGGTCATTGCTGTGGTTGCCGCTTTTAAATTTGGACGCATAGTTTTTGCCGCTGTTGAAGTTGGTGAAGCTCAGAGATTTCAAGGGATTGACGTAGTCGAGCACCTTGACCTTGATGGTAAAGCGGGCGTCGCCGATCTTGTAGTTGATCGTGCAGGTGCCGGCTGTCTCCGCTGTAAAGGTGAAGGTGTAGACGCAGCTGGTATCGGTCGTGGTAATGTTCCAGTCCTTAAAAAAGAGGTCATAATCGGTGCGGGTCTCTTTGCCGAGGCTCTTGTTGAAGCGGTAGGGCACCGCGCCGCAGGTGTTGGCACTCAGCTTGACGGTCGAGCGTTTGAGCGTGAAATTCTGGACGCCGACGGCGAGCGGGATCGTAAAGTAGCTTTTTCCCTCCTTAAGGGAGCGGTATACGGTCACCTCGCCAGAAAAGGGATAGACGTCGCCGTCATCGGCAAAGGCGGTGGCGGCCAGGCTCAGCAGCATGATGAGCGCGAGGGCCAGGGTCAAAACGCGTTTGAGAGTTTTATTCATGGGTTTCTCCTTTCCTGATAGTTAGCCGGCTTTTTGCGGCGGAGCGCCGCGAGCTGTCAAATACAGTATAATGCGGGAATTATTCCCTGTCAAGAGAGCGGGGCTCCTGCACGCCGCGGCTCAGTCGAGCGCATAGAGCTTCGTGTATTTGTCTTCCAGATAGTCGAGATAATAGTCGACGTTCAGGCTCTCGCCGCTGATCGCGCGGATCCATTCGTCGGGCGTCGTGAGCGAGGCGATGGAGAAGACGTGTTCTTTGAGCCAGTCGCGCACCTTCGTCAGCTCGCCCGCCTCGACGGCGGCGAAGACGTCGAAGTCCTGCTCCATGCGATGCAAAATCTGCACGCCGTAGGCGTTTCCGAGCGCGTAGGAGGGGAAGTAGCCGAAGGAATAGCCCGACCAGTGCACGTCCTGCAGGCAGCCCTGCGTGTCGTTCGGCACCTCGACGCCGAGGTATTCCTTATATTTTTCGTTCCAGAGCGCGGGGATCTCGTCCACGCCGATCTCGCCGTTCATGAAGGCCTTCTCCAGCTCGTAGCGGATCAGGATGTGCAGGCAGTAGCTCAGCTCGTCGGCCTCGGTGCGGATGAGGCTCGGCCGGGCGACGTTCACAGCCTCGTAGAGCTCGCGGTCGCTGATATCGTCGAAGGTCCCGCCGGACAGCTCCCGGATCTTCGGCGCGGCAAAGTGCAGGAAGGCCTCGCTGCGGCCGATGAGGTTTTCGTAGAAGCGGGAGATGGTCTCGTGCATGGCGTTGGTCATGTTGTTGGCGCAGTGCTGGGCGTAGAGCTCCTCGGGCTCGTTCTGCATGAAGAGGGCGTGCCCGCCCTCGTGCAGGGTGGTGAAGACGTTGGAGATGAAGCTGTCCTCGTGGTAGTGCGTCGTGACGCGCACGTCCTTCGGCCCGAAGTTCGTGGTGAAGGGGTGCTCGGTGGTCATCAGCACGAGGGCGCTCTCGCGCAAGCCCTCCTGCTCCAGCAGCCACCGGGACATGGCCTCCTGCTGCGGGATCGGCACGGGACGGCTCATGAAATCCTCGCGGATGGGCTTGCCCTCGGCCTGGATGCGCCGCAGCAGCGGCACGATGCGCGCCTTGAGCGCGGCGAAGAAGACGTCGAGCTGCTCGGCGCTGCCGCCCTTCTCATGGTCGTCGAGACAGGTGTCGTAGTAGCTGGCCTTTTTCTCGTCGCGCAGGTCGATGGCCATGCGGTTATACTTGATGAGCGCGGCGAGCGAATCGCGGAAGAGCGAGAAGTCGCCCGACTTTTTCGCCCTCAGCCAGTCGCTGTAGGCGCTGCTGGTGGCCATGTCCATCTGGAAGCTCAGCTCCGCGGAGATGTTCTTGCCCCTGCTCCAGTCGTCGTAAAGGTGCTCCACGGCCTTCTGCTGCACGCGCGTCAAGCCCTCGCCGTCGGCGTGGAGCTGCTGAAGGAGCTCCTCATAGCGCGGCGCGTGCGTCAGCGTATAGACCTGCTTGCCGAGGATTGCCATGTCCTCGCCCGCGCGCGCCATGCCCTCCGGCGGCGCGCAGCACTCCATGTCGAAGCTCAGCTTGCCGAGGGCGCGGAAATAGGCCTCCATCTCGTCGAGCAGGGCGGCCAGCTCCCGCCATTTTTCCTGGTTCGTCATATCGGTTACCTCCTGCGGATTTAGTTTTAAGTTTTAAGTTTTTAGTTTTTAGAAACGATCAATTCGAGTAGAACTGGCACAGATGGCGCAGGCAGCAGGCCTCGCAGTTTGGCTTGCGGGCGTCGCAGACGGCGCGGCCGTGCAGAACGATCGCGTGGCAGAAATCGGAGGAGCGCTCCGGCGGGAGGATTTTGCGCAGCTCGCGCTCGATCTTCTCCGGCTCCTTCAGCCCGTCCACCAGGCCGAGGCGGTTGGACAGGCGGATGCAGTGCGTGTCCACCACGGTGGAGCCCGGCACGCGGTACACGTCGCCGAGGATGAGGTTGGCGGTCTTGCGGCCCACGCCGGGCAGCGCCGTCAGCTCCTCCATCGTGTCCGGCACGCGGCCGCCGTGCTTTTCCAGCAGCACCTGCGCGCAGGCGACGATGTCGCGCGCCTTGGCCCGGAAAAAGCCGCAGGCGTGCACATAGCGCTCCACCTCCGCGACGTCGGCCTCCGCGAAGGCCTCCAGCGTCGGGAAGCGGGCAAAGAGGGCCGGTGTGATCTGGTTGACCCGCTCGTCCGTGCATTGGGCCGCAAGCCGCACCGAAAACAGCAGCTCATAGGCCTTGTTATAGTCCAGGGTGCAGCTGGCCTCGGGGTACTCCTCCAGCAGCAGCCGTACGATCTCGTTGACCTGTTCCTGTGTGCGCATCGGCCTCATCTCCCGCGTCTCTGTTTTCTCTCCGGCTTGACCGGCGAGGCTAAGATCATTATAATAGCAGAAAGATTTTCCGTCAAGCGAGCGGGAACTTTTCCGGCCCCGGCGCGTCTTACAGGCAGAAAGCGGAAATGACCCGATCGAAGGAGGACAAAACGATGAAAAACAGGAAAAACGCGCTTTGCGCTTTCAGCCTTGTGCTCGCGATGCTGACGGGGCTGCTCGCCGGCTGCGGCGCCGCCCCGGCCCCGGCGGAGACCCCGGCGCAGGAGAGCGAAGAGCGCGCGGGCTTTACCGTGCTCGACAGCGAGCTCATCCGCTATCTGGAGGAAAACGGCTATCGGGAGAAGAGCTATCTGGTCTCTCCCCTGTCCCTCAAGGCGGCGCTGGCTCTGGCCGCGGCCGGGGCGGAGGGCGACACCCGCGCCGAGCTGCTGCAGGCCCTCGGCTTTGCCGACGAGGAGGCCCTGCTGGCCTGGTACGACGGCGTGAAGGCCCTCTCGGAGACGACGCGCTTCGAGAAAGAGTGTCCCGTGGAGGCGGCGCTCTTCGTGCTGGCCAATTCCATCTGGCACAACGCCGATAAGGAGGGCGCGTTCCGTCCCGAATACGTGCAGAAGGTCGGCGAGCGGCTTGGCGCGGAAGCCAAAGAGCTGCCCGGCGCGGAGCTGGCCGGCGCCGTGAACGACTGGGTGAAGGAGCAGACGCACGGGCTCATCCCCCAGATCGTCGAGGATCTGTCGAACAGCACCGCGGCCCTGGTCAACACCCTGTATCTGATGAGTGCCTGGACCGACAGCTTTGACCCCGAGGCCACGGCCCCCGGCCTCTTCACGACGCTCACCGGCGAGCAGGTCGAGCGCGAGCTCATGCACCGGACGACCCACTGCGCCTACTATGAGGACGAGGGCACGCAGCTGATCGTGCTGCCGATGGAGGGCGGACTGAGGATGGCCTTCGTGCTCGGCGGCACGGACGGCCTGACCGACAAGCTCGGCAAGGCGGAGCGCGCCAAGGTGGAGATCACCCTGCCCCGCTTCGAGGTGGAGACCGCGCTCGACGACAACGAGCTCGTGGAACTCCTGCGCCAGCTCGGGGTTGAGAAGGCCTTCACCGATGAGGCGGACTTCTCCGGCATGAGCGACGAGAGCTGGGCGATCGGCGAGATCGTGCAGAAGACGAGGCTGAAGCTGGACGAGGAGGGCGTCGAGGCCGCCGCGGCGACGGCGATCATCATGGTCGAGAGCGCCATGCCCGCCGAGCCCACCCCGGAGCCTCTCATGGTCTTCACGGCCGACCGGCCCTTCAGCTTCTGCATCTACGCCGGCGAGGGCGAGACGGCGGAGCTGCTGTTCTACGGTCAGTACGTCGGATAAGACAAAGGCATAAAAAAAGACTGTGAGAATTCTCTCACAGTCTTTTTTGCTCTCCGAAGCTCAAAGCTCGCGGAGGAGGCGCCGGACGCCTCTCACGAGGAAGGCGAAGTTGCGCTCGTCGCAGACGGTGTCCTTCGCGGTGTGGATGCGCGACATGTATAGGCCCAGCACCGGCGAGCGCCGCAGCGCCGCCACGCCCACGCCGCAGGGGAAGTTCGTCTGGTCGGAGGGATAGAAGGCGCCGAAGGGCCCCGTGACTGTCACGGTCTTCTCCGCGTCGGGGAGGAAGCTGCGCTCCAGCGCGCCGGCGCAGCGCTTTTTGGCCCGGCCGCTCTGCACGAAGAGGAAATGATCTCCGTCGGAGACGCAGTCGAAGTTGACGATGAGCCGGTCCTTCATGCTCTTCCGGTGCTTCGAGGCGAAGAAGGCCGAGCCGAAGAGGCCGCTCTCCTCATGGTCGAAGAAGACGAAGGCGCAGCGGCTGCGCTCTTCCTCGCTCAGCGTGCCGATCAGCTCGCAGAGCGTCACGACGCCGGAGGTGTTGTCGTTGACGGTGTGGGGGTTGGGCGGGCCGAAGAGGAACATGTAGAGCATCGCGCCGAAGGACAGCAGCATCGACAGCAGCATCGCCGGCGCCCCGTCGAGACCCAGGCGGATCAGCAGCAGGGACAGCAGCGGGATCAGCGCGAAGAAGGGCAGCAGGATCAGAAGCTGATAGAGCAGATAGATCAGCAGGTTTCGCGGCGTGATGAAGTTGGGGAAGGGCAGGCGCGCACAGGTGTCATAGTGCGCGGTGAAGACGAGCTCGGCGCTGTCCGGGTCGCCCAGGATCAGGTTGCGGCAGCGGGGAAGGCTCCCCTCCTCTACCCGGAGCCCGGGCAGACGCTCCTGCAGAAAGGCGATAAAGCGCAGCTTCTGCGCCGTCGTTTTGCGTACCTGCCAGCTCTGCAAAATCTCGCGGGAAAGCTCGGTCATATCGGATCCTCCTGTATGTGTGTGGATTAGTTTTCAGAAGTCAGTTTTCAGCTTTCAGAGATAAACGGGTATTTAGCGAGGAATTCGGAATCCGGAATGCGGAATTCGGAATACAGGGAAAACGAGGGATAGAACGAGGAAATTGACGTCCACGCCGTAGGGGCGGCTACCAGCCGCCCGCCAACTCTGTACCATGTCCGCGGGCGGCTGATAGCGACGCGAAGCTAGTCCTTTAGGGCCGCCCCTACGACATCATTTCAAACTCAGCGATAAACTCCAATTAGTCGTTCTCCTGAAAACTGAAAACCGACCCGGGGATGGCTGCATCCCCGGGTCGGTCCGTATCAGCGGCTGAGGGTGATGTTGTCGCCGCACTCGATCACTTCCAGCGGCGTGCCGCTGTAGCTGCCGCGGTAGTGCCACTCCACCTGCACGGGGAGGGTGACGCTGCCGCTTTCGGGCAGGTCGACTGAGAAGGTCTTCGAGCCGAAGGGCGTGACCGTCGTGGTGTTCTGTTCAATGTTGACGGACGGCTGGTCGATGCTGGCGTACTGATCGCCGACGCTGATGTTGACGCTGCGGCTGAGCGCGGTGAGCGTGAGGCTCGCGGACTCACAGCTGACGGAGACAGTGACTGTGGCCTTCCCGTCGCCGGCGGAGGTCGCCGTCCAGCTGACGACCAGGTTCAGCGGCACGCCGGTGTCGGAGCGGAAGCTGCCGGAGGCGATCACACTTCCGACCGGAACGGGCTCGGGCGTCGTCTCAGGGGTCGGCGTGGGCTCCGGCGTGGCCGTCGGGGTAGGGGTCGGTTCGGGCTCGATGGGGATCTCGGTCTCCTCGACGGGCGTGGGCGTAGGCGCCGGAGTAGGCGCCGGGGTGGGCGTGGGCGTCGGCGTCGGGACCGGAGTCGGTGCGGGTGTGGGCGCCGGCGTCGGAGCCGGGGTGGGGGTCGGCGCGGGCTCGGGCGTCGGCGCGGCAGGCGCGGACGTGGGCTCGACCGGGATCTCGGTCTCCGGCGCGGGCTCGACCGGCGGCGCGGCCGTCTCGGCGGGCTTCGGGGAGACCTTGTCCAGGCCGGTCAGCACCGTGGCGATCACGGCGGCGACCAGCAGAAATACGATTATAAACAATACAGCCCTGACTCTTCCTCTGGGCATATCGATCATCCTTTCCCAGTGTTCTTTCATCAGGATTATACAACAGCAGCGGGAAAATGTCCATGCTCGACAGGGACGGTTTAAGCTTTCTTAATGAGCGGGAAAGAGCCTGTGAAAACGAGGCTTTCACAGGCTCTATCGGTGTTTACTTGCCGGCAAGCCACTCGAAAGCGCCGGGCTTGGTCTCGGGGGTGATCTCCTCGAGCCAGGCGCTGACTGCCTCGGAGGTGAGCTTGTCGCGGGCGATGACGTTGCTGTACAGCTCACCCTCGCCGACATAGTACATCACGTGATACCCGGCGTACTGGCCGTTCGTGCCGTAGACGATGGCGGTGTCGCCCGCCTTGTGGCCGCCGTAGCAGAAGGCGTCGAACTCCTCGACCATCTGGCCCTTGGCGACGTTCTCGTAGAGGCCGCCGTTGGCGCTGGAGCCGCCGTCCTCGGAATACTGCTTCGCGAGCTCCGCAAAGCTGTCCTCGGTCTTGTCGCCGCTCTTCCACTCGGCCAGGATCTCCTCGGCGCGCGCCTTGGCCGCGGCGAGAGCCTCGTCGCTCCAGGTGCCGTCCTCGGAGGCCTCGGCCTGGATCAGGATGTGGCGGACGTTGGCGGTGCGGTAGTGGTTGTCGTCATGGCTGATGAAAGCCACGACATAGTAGCCCGTCCCATCGCCGTTTTCCACGACGGTGATGTCGCCGGTCTTGCGCGCGGCGTCCTTCAGGAAGTCGGCATAGGCTTCGTTGAGGTTGCTGCCCATGCTGTGGGCGGGCAGGATGCTCTCGACCTTGTCCAGGGCGCCCTCGATGGCGGCGGCGAGGCGCTCACCGACGTCCTCGGTGTCCTTGTCGTCGAGGTAAGAGGTCCTGACGGCCTCGGCGGAAGCCTTCGCCTCCTGCAGCGCCTCTTCGCTCACGGCGCTCTCTTCGGGCTCCTCAGACTCCTCGTCCTCCGCGAGGTCCTCGTCCTCTTCGATAAAGGCCTCTTCCTCCTCCGCATCCTCCGCCTCGGCGGACACGAAATAGTAGGCGTAATCATAGTAGTCGGAGGCGCCCTCCAGCCCGGCGTAGGTGCTCTCGAGTTCCTCGGGCGAATAGGTCAGGCTGTCGCTGTAGTGCTGATAGCCGGCATTGGCCAGAAGGCTGGCCTCGCTGGCCTCGCGCAGGGTCTTCGTGGTGACGCCGGTGCCGTAGTTGGCGGAAAGATAGTTGTTGATCTTCGAATAGCCGTAGGTGCTGGCCGTTTCGGCGAGAGAGGCAAGATCGGAGTCGATCTGCTCCTTTTCCTCATCGCTGAGGCTGAGGCCCTCGCTCAGCGCGTAGTCGCGCAGCGCCTGGATCTGGGCCATGCTGCTGTAGGCCGACTGGAGGAAATAATCCCGCCAGGTGCCGTTTTCGAGCATGCTGCATTCCTGGTGCCGCAGCCCGAAGGGGCCGACGCTGGTGTCCAGGCCGAACATGCTGGCATAGCTGCCGTAGTTGTTGCTGAACTCATAAAAGGCGGAGGCGTACTGATAGTTGACCTCGGCCGGAGAGTAGCTCCTGTCGCCGATCTTGACGGCGGTGGTGTGCGCGTAGAAGAAACCGCTCTGCAGCACGAGCACCAGCACGAGCAGCAGCGCCACGCAGACGGCGGCGACGGTCACATGACGGCGGGCCTTGGCCTCCTTCTTCGCACTCTCCTGCTGGGCCAGCGTTTTCTTGTCCGTGCCGGCCTCGCGGGCTGCGGCGCGGTTTTTCCTTTCGGTAGAAGCGCTCATGACTTTTTCATCCTTTTGTCCGTTACTTGCCTGATAAAAACAGGCCATAACATTATAACGCAGCCTGTCCGCCGTTTCAAGAGAAAAGATACAAAAATCCCGGAAGATTTGCGGCATATTCCCGCTGCGCGGCGCATAGGATGGGAGTATGTTGAGAAACGGAGGGTCGGAACATGGAAAAAGACATCGACGATTTCATCTTCGAGGACTGCGAAAGTCCGGTCAGCGACCGATTGCGATAGTTTTCAGAAGTCAGTTTTCAGTTTGACGACAAATTCGAAATGCGGAGTTCGGGACGAAGGGAAACGAAGGATAAAACGAGGAAACTGACGTTCCCATCGTAGGGGGCGATGCCCTCATCGCCCCGCGCGGTATAAACCGAAAAATGAACAAATCCCCGGTGAAAACGTACTGACCTACGAATTCGCCGGGGATTTTTGTATATATTTGAGGTGCTTCTGCCGGGCCGTCGGGGACGCCGGCCCCTATGGCATCCTTTCAAACGCAGCGATAAACTGCCGCTTCCCTTTCTGAAAACTGAAAACTGACTTCTGAAAACTTACTTATGGAAGAGCTTCTTGGCCTGGTATTTCGGCTCGAAGCTGATGTTGACGCCGAGCTTTTTGAAGAGCTCCTCGTCCACGTGGGAGAGAATGACGGAGGAGTGCGCCTCGCAGCCGCGCAGCTTGTCGAGCTGGTCGATGGCCAGCTCCGCCATGGGGTTGGTGACCGCGCAGATCGACAGGGCGATCAGCAGCTCGTCGGTGTGCAGGCGCGGGTTGTGGTTGCCGAGATGCTCGACCTTCAGATGCTGGATCGGCTGGATGATGCCCGGCGCGATCAGCGGCAGCTTGTGGTCGATCCCGGCCAGATGCTTGAGGGAGTTCAGGAGGCAGGCCGAGGCGGCGCCGAGCAGCGAGCTCGTCTTGCCGGTGACGATCGTGCCGTCGGGCAGCTCCAGCGCCATGGCCGGGGCCCCGGTCTCCTCGGCGCGCGTGAGTGCGGCGCCGACCACCGGGCGGTTCGCGGCGCTCAGGCCGAGCGAATTCATCAGCAGCTCGATCCGCCGCACCTCCGCCTGTTCCGTCAGCCCCTGGCGCGCGGCGCAGGCGGCCGTGTAGTAGCGGCGCAGGATCTCCTGGCAGGAGGCCTCGCGGCAGGCCTCGTCGTCCACGATGCAGAAGCCCGCCATGTTGACGCCCATGTCCGTGGGGCTCTTGTAGGGGCTCTCGCCGTAGATCCGGCGGAACATCGCCTCCAGCACGGGGAAGATCTCCACGTCGCGGTTGTAGTTGACGGTCGTGACGCCGTAGGCCTCCAGATGGAAGGGGTCGATCATGTTCACGTCGTCCAGATCCGCGGTGGCGGCCTCGTAGGCGAGGTTCACCGGGTGCTTGAGCGGCAGGTTCCAGATCGGGAAGGTCTCGAACTTGGCGTAGCCGGCGCGGACGCCGCGCTTGTGCTCGTGGTAGAGCTGGCTCAGACAGGTGGCCATCTTGCCGCTGCCGGGGCCGGGCGCGGTGACGACGACGAGACTGCGCTCGGTCTCGACGTATTCGTTCTTGCCGAAGCCCTCGTCCGAGACGATGAGCGGGACGTTTGAGGGATAGTCCGGGATGATGAAGTGCCGGTAGACGCGGATGCCCAGCGTCTCGAGGCGCTTGATGAACTTGTCGGCGGCGGGCTGGCCGCGGTAGTGCGTAATGACGACGCTGCCAATGTACAGCCCGATGCCGCGGAAGGCGTCGATCAGACGGAGCGTGTCCTCGTCGTAGGTGATGCCGAGATCCCCGCGGCGCTTGCTGCGCTCGATGTCGTCGGCCGAGATGGCGATCAGGATCTCCGCCTCGTCCTTCATCTCCAGCAGCATCTTCACCTTGCTGTCCGGCTCAAAGCCCGGCAGCACGCGGGAGGCGTGGTAATCGTCAAAAAGCTTGCCGCCGAACTCCAGATACAGCTTGCCGCCGAACTGTGCGATGCGGTCGCGGATCTTCTGGGATTGCAGCTTTACATACTGGTCGTTGTCAAATCCGATCCGGTTCATGTCTTTCCCCCCAGCTTCTCTGTTTTTTTCACGGGAACGATTTTACCACAGACACGCCGAAACGACAAGCAAAAAGCAAAGCCCGCTTTTTACCAAAAAGCGGGCAAAATGACGAACCGCTATCGGCCGGCTGCGGCGAGCGCCGCGGCGAGAGCGCGGGTCGTGACGCTCCTGACGCCGCGCGCGAGAAAGCGCCGCAGATCTTCCGGCTCGTTCACGGTCCAGAGGGAGAGGGCGAGCCCCGCCTTCTCGAGAGGAGCCGTGAAGTCCTCCGCGGCCAGGCGGTAGTTCATGTTGACGGTCGTGACGCCGCAGCGCTGGCACACGGCGGCGAGCTCCTCCGCCGCGCGGGCGCGGGACGCGGGGTCCGCCGCACGCGCGTACAGATCCGCGACGGCCTCCTCCGCGTTGAGCCAGAGCTCGGCGGTCTCGCGCAGGGCGGGCGAGGCGGCATAGAGCGCGGGATCGGCCGAGCCCGTGAGGATCACGCGCCCGGCAAGACCGTGGGCGCGGGCGAGCGCGCAGACGTCCTCCTCCAGCCCGGGCTCCTTGAGGTCGCAGTTGACGCGCTGGGGCCGGGGCGAGGCCGCAAGCAGGGTGAAGACCTCCTCCAGACTCGGCAGCGCGCCGTCCGCCGCATCGTGCCCGAGGCGGAGCGCACCGCTCTCGTCCCGGCGGACGTCGATCTCAAAGGCGTCGGCCGCGGAGGCAAGCGCGTGACGCAGATATTCGCGGCTGTTGTCCGGCAGGCCGTCCGCGCCGGAGTGAGCGGTGATCATCGTCATACATAGTCCCTCTTTCAAAAAAACGGAGGAGGCGGCGCCTCCTCCGGTAACGCTTATGGGAAAAGCTCTTATTTCTCCCACTCTTTTTCCTTCAGGTTGGAATAGATGTACACGAAGGCCGACACCGAACAGATCAGGAACATGATGACCGACAAGGCCGCGGAGCGGTTGTAGGCCAGATACTTGTTGAACTGATCGAACAGCGCGATGCCCAGCATCTTCGGAGAGTTGCCGCCCATCAGGTAAGGCGTGGTGAAGGAGCCGACGTTCGACATGAAGACGAAGGTGGAGGCCACGACCACGTCCTTGACGGACAGGGGCAGGATCATGGACGTGAAGGTCTTGAACTTGCCCGCGCCGACGTCGCGCGCGCCCTCGATGATCGAATCGGGGATCGCGCCGAGACCGGCCGTGATCATCAGCGCCGCGAAGGGGATGTTGAACCAGAGATTCATCGTGATGATGCCGCTGGCGTGGTACATCATGCCGAGATGGATATCCTTCCCGAACAGAAGACCCAGGCGGTTGATGAGACCGGAGTCGCGGATGATGGTGATCATGGCGTAGACGGCGCACATCGCCGGCACAAAGCGCGGCAGCAGATAGAGCGTGCCGATGGTCTTGGCGATCTTCGATTTGGTGAAGCGCAGATACAGCGCCAGAAGATAGGCCACGACGATCGCGATCACCACCGTCAGAACGACGACGTACAGCGTGTACAGCAGGTTCTTCAGCTGAATGGGATCGGTGAAGAAGTAGCTGTAGTTTGCCCAGGTGAACTCGCCCGTTTTGGGGTCCTGGAAGCTCTTGATCACCGCCGCCAGGATCGGGTAGGCCACGGTCAGCATGACGACCGCGAAGGCCGGGATGACCAGGCCGTAAGCGACCAGCATCTGTTTTGCCTTTTTGCTCATTTGACCACCTTCATTCCGTGATGTGGGGAAACAGGGGGGGTTTTTCTTTCAGCTCCCGGCGCGGCCGGAGCCGCGCCGGAAGGGAAAAGCTTTAGCCGATGGTAGCGATCTCGTTGTCCCAGCGCTCGTTGAACTGGGTGGAGAGGCCGCCGATGGACTGGATGCGGAAGCTGGAGACGTCGAGGTCGTTGAGGTCCTCATAGCCGGTCATATCCATGCCGGTGACGTCGATCAGGGGGATCGCGGCCATCTGCTTGACCATGATCTCCTGCGCGTCGGCGGAGAGCATGTAGTTCATGAAGGCGTAAGCGCCGTCCTCATGAGAGCCGAAGGTCGGGATGGCGAGGGTCTGCAGAGAGCCGGTGAAGGAGGGCTGGATCTGGGTGATCTTGATGGTGTCCTTGATCTGGCCGGCCGCACGCTGGCTCAGGACCATGTCGGCCCAGTTGGGGCACATGTCGATCTCGCCCTGGTTCAGCAGGTCCAGAGTGCCCTGGTTCTTGGCGGGGTACACGACGGCGCCGCCGGACTTGTACATGTAGGGATGGATCTCCTTGAGGAAGTCAAAGCCCTTGTCCCACTCGGCGACCCACTTCTCGTCGTCGGAGGTGAAGGCTTCCTCGGGCAGGAAGTTGTAAACGAAGCTGCGGGCGCAGGAGTCGCCGGCGCCGCCGGTGCCGGGGGCGTTGTAGGCGAAGCGGCCGGGATTGGCCTTCATCCACTCGACGAGCTCGTCAACCGTGGCGGGAGGCGTGGGGACCTTCTCGGAGTCATAAGCCAGGATAACGGTGGTGCCGCGGTAGGGCTGGCAGTAGTCGGGAGCGACAGAGCTCTTCGCAGCGACGTTGGCGGCGTTGGGCATCTTGGCCGCGTCCAGCTTCACAAACTGCTCGGCGCCGATGAGAGAGGTGACCTTGGACCAGTCGTCGCCGGAGAAGTCGACGATGTCGTAGTCGGTGTTGGTCTGGCCGGCCTGGGAGGCGGCAGTCAGCATGTCGGCGAGGGTCTGGGTGCCGGTGCCGGAGAGCATGAACTGCAGCTCGACCTCATACTGGTCGTTCTTGGAGTTGAAGTCAGCGGTCAGGGTCTCGAAGATCTGGCGGACGTTGTCGGAGCCGGTGGCCCACAGCGTGACCTTGGTCTTTCCGCCGGAAGCAGCGCCGGAGTTGCTGCCGCTGCCGCCGCAGGCGGCCAGGGCGAACACCATGGCGAGCGCGAGGATCAGTGCAAGGACTTTTTTCATGATTTTGCGTTCTCCTTTTTCATTTTTTATCGCCGGAGGGGCGGCGCCCCTCATAACGAACTTACTGTGCGACGGGGGTGAAGCCTGCCTCGGTGTCAAACTCGGAATACTTGTTGAACGTCAGCGTGACAGGGTCGCCGATCTTCAGCCTGTCGCTGAGCTCGCGGTCAACGTTGCACTTGACGACGTTCTCGCCGCACTGGACGTTGAGCACCACGTAGTGGCCCAGCAGCATGATGGTGCGCACGGTGCCGTCCAGATCGTCGCCGCTGCCGGGGCGCACGCTCACGTTTTCGGGGCGCACGGCGATGGTCTTGCCGCCGCGCTTGATGAAGTTCATCTCGCCGATGAAGGAGGCCACGTGCAGGGTCTTCGGGTTGTCGTAGATCTCGGCCGGGGTGCCGACCTGCTCGAACTTGCCCTTGTTCATGACGACGATGCGGTGCGAAAGGCTCATGGCCTCCTCCTGGTCGTGCGTGACGAAGATGACCGTGATGCCGAGGTCGCTCTGGATCTTCTTGAGCTCCTCGCGCATCTGCTGGCGGATCTTCGCGTCGAGCGCGGAGAAGGGCTCGTCCAGGAGAAGGAGGGAGGGCTTGAGCATCAGCGAGCGCGCGATGGCGATACGCTGCTGCTGGCCGCCGGAGAGCTGGCCGGGGTATTTTTTCTCCGTGCCGCTCATGCTCACGAGAGCCAGGTGCTTTTTGATCTCGGCGTCGATCTCGGCCTTGGGGATCTTCCTGAGCTTCAGACCGAAGGCGAGGTTTTCATAGATGGTCATGTGCGGCCAGAGGTTGTAGCTCTGGAACACCATGGCGGTGGGGCGCTTCTCGGGCGGGAGCGCGACGATGGACTGGCCGTCGACGGTGATGTCGCCGCTCGTCACGTCCAGAAAGCCGCCGATGGTGCGCAGGATCGTGGTCTTGCCGCAGCCGGAGGGGCCGAGGAAGGTGACGATCTCGCCCTCATAGACCTTGAGGTTGATGTGCTCTACGCCGTCGCCGTTGTCGTAGAGCTTGGTCATATCCTTTATCTCAAGCTTGACCTTGCGATTTTCACTCATGGCTCTTCTCTCCTTACTTCATCTTAAAGCCGCCGGAGATGGCCTCCGGGCCGATATACTTTCTCATGGCAAAGATCATGATGACCGACGGGATGATCAGCAAAATCGCGAACACCGCGCCGATCTGCACGGCCGAGGAGTCGAGCACGATGCCGTACATGGCCACAGGCATCGTCTGGATGCGCGCCATGCCGACGAGCATGGTGCCCTGGGCCTCCTCCATGGAGCCGAGGAAGGTGTAGAGCGTGGCGACCGAGATGCCCGGCATGGCCATCGGCAGCGTCACCTTGAAGAAGGTGCGGATCGGGCCGGCGCCCACGTCGCGCGCGGCCTCCTCCTGCTGCCGGTGCACCGAGCGGAAGGCGCTGGCCGGGAGCCAGACCATGAACATCATGGAGTTGATCATGTGGATCAGCACGACGCCGGTGTAGGTGCCCATGAGGTTATACTTATAGAAGAGCACGGCGATGGAGGTGTAGATGCCCAGCTTCGGGAAGGCGTTGGTGAGCAGGAAGGAGAGCATGAAGATCTTCCGGCCGGGGTACTTGAAGCGGGCGATGGAATAGGCTGCCGGGATGCACAGCAGCATCGACACGCCCGTCGTGACCAGGGCCACGATGAAGGACTGGACCATGGAGGACACCAGGCTCTTCTGCTGGAAGATGTATTTCCACCATTTGAAGCCCCACTGCTCCGGGAACACGTGCGGCACGCTGTATTCGTTGGCGAAGGCCAGCATCACCATGTTCAGCATGGGGCCGTAGAAGAACAGGATGAACACCGCCAGCAGGATGAACTCCCAGAACTTCTTTCGCCCGACCGCATGGTAGAAGCGCCGCGGGTTGAGCATTTTGAACAAGTTGACCCACTCCTCTTTTCTCAGACTTGCCCTCGTACAGAAAAAAACAGGAACAAAAGCCTCTCGCGCAAAGGCGGGGGGCGTTTGCTTTGCGGACACGGAGAGAATTGTACAGTAACTGAAAGCAATTCTATCACCCGGGTCTGTCATTTACAAGGGAAAGGCGCTTTTCTACGGGTAAATTGTAAATATAATGAAAAGAAATCCGGCAAAATTTATGCAATCTGTACAAAAATGTAAGCGCTTTCCGAAAAATAACGCGCGGCAGCCTGTGCTTGACGGGCGGGCGCGGCCTCTATTATAATAAATCTGTCGAAAAGGCATAAAGCGCATAAGGAGGAAGAGATATGACAGTTGCGTTTATCGGAACGGGAAACATGGGCTCGGCGCTGGCGCGGGCGGCGGCGAAGAGCGGGAAGGCGGACAGGCTCCTTCTTTCTAACCGCAGCCCGGAGAAGGCCATCCGTCTGGCCGAAGAGCTCGGCGGGGAGGCCGTGGACAACCGCAGGGCGGCCGCCGAGGCGGACGTCCTCTTCCTCGGCGTCAAGCCGCAGCTGCTCGAGGGCATGCTTGACGGGATCCGGGAGCTGCTTTTGAACCGGAAAGACCGCGTTGTCATCGTGTCCATGGTGGCCGGCAGGGATCTGGCCTCGCTCGCAGCGCTCCTGCCCGGCCTGCCGCTGATCCGCGTCATGCCGAACATCCCCGTCGCGGTGGGAAGCGGCGTTTCGCTGTTTGCCGCGTCAAGCGAGGTCACGGCGGAGGAAAAGGCGTTTTTCTGCGAGCTGATGGCGGCCTCGGGCCTCGTCAGCGAGCTCGATGAAAGGCTGATGGACGCGGCGACGGGCGTTACCGGCTGCGGCCCGGCCTTTGCGGCGCTCTTTGTGGAGGCGCTCGCGGATGGGGCCGTGGCCTGCGGGCTGCCGCGCGCCGAGGCGCTGCGCTGCGCCGCACAGATGCTCAAGGGCTCGGCGGAGCTGCTGCTGCAGACCGGGGAGCACCCGGCCGTGCTGAAGGATCGCGTCTGCTCGCCCGCCGGGAGCACGATCCAGGGCGTGCGCACGCTGGAGGAGAGCGCCTTCCGCGCCGCGGTCATGAACGCCGTGATCGCGAGCTTTGAAAAGGAATTCTGAGTACGGCGCTTGTATTTTCTTTCCAGGCTGGTATACTTTATCCGGATATTTCCTGTAAGGGGGACACGCCATGAAAGACAGACCCGTCGATCCGGCGAAGGAGCGGCGCGAGCTCGAGCGGCTCGACCGCGAGGCGGCGCGGCCCAAAACCGCGCGCTATCTCCTGTTCGTGATGATCGTGCTGACGGTCATCTACGTTGTGGACGAGATCACCTCGAACGTCAACGCGGCCATGCAGCCCTATGTGCTCTTCGATCTCTTCCACATCACGTCCCGGAGCGTCAGCGACCCGGGATACACCGGCGCCATCAACACCGTCGCGCCCTGGCAGGTGGCCTCGAACCTGTTTCTGATCATCACGCCCTTCTACAAGGCCCTGTCGGACAAATACGGCCGCAGGCTCTTTCTGATGATCAACACGCTCGGCATGGGCGTCGGCATGCTGATCGTCATGACGAGCCGGAGCGTGCTGCAGTACATCCTCGGCATGCTCGCCATGCTGTTTTTCACGCCGAACGACATGCAGGTGCTCTATATCATGGAGACGGCGCCGAAGGCCAAGCGCGCGACCTACAGCTTCATCGCCAAGGGGATCGCCCTCATCAGCGTCTCGCTCATCGGCGTTCTCTCGCGGCTCTTCCTGCGCGAGGACGAGCCCGGCAGCTGGCGGCTCGTGTATCTCATCCCGGTCGCCGTCGCGCTCGTGATCGGGGGCTTGTCCTTCTTCCTCGTGCGCGAGACGCCGGTCTTCGTCGATCAGCGCCGCGCCTGGCTCTCACTGACGCCGGAGGAGCGCCGCGCGCGCCGGGAGGCCGACGCCAAAAGCGGCGCGGCTGAGGAGGGCGGCGTGTTCCGCGCCCTGCGCTTCATCTTCGCCACACCCCAGCTGCGCTGGATTTTGATCGCGGGTTTCCTCTTCTTCGCCACGACCTTCTACACCTCGTATTACGCGACGGTGCTGGAGGGCGCCATGAGCACGGAGCTCGTCGGCACGGCGCTCATCGTCTATCCCTTCTTCAACGGCCTCGTCACCATCGCCAGCGGCTTCTTCTCCGATAAGCTCGGGCGCAAGAAGGCCTGCGTGCTGCTGGGCAGCCTCGCCCTCGTCGGGCTGACGCTCTTCGTGCTCGCCTGCCGTCTGGGCTGGGGGCCGCTCGCCGCGGGAATCGCCTACGGCTGCTCGATCGGCGGCCTCTGGTCGATGTCCGACACGATCATCCTCACCATGCCCGCCGAGTCCTCGCCCTCCGGCATGCGCTCCTCGGTCATGGGGACGATCTCGGTCATGATCGGCGCGGGCATGTTCATCGGCCAGATCCTCTTCATCGTCTGCCAGAACTTCCTGCCGATGGATCTGCTGTTTTTGCTGATCTGCGTGCCCTTCATGGCCCTGTCGCTGCTCGTGCTGCTGACGAAGGTGAAGGAGACGAAAAACGTCGATCTCGACGCCATCACCGCCGACACCTACCGTTGACAGTTTTCAGTTTTCAGAAGAGCGATAAATTCGAGTTCAGCGACGAATTCGGAATTCGGAGTTCGGAATTCGGAATGAGGGAAAACGAAGGATAGAACGAGGAAATTGACGTCCACGTCGTAGGGGGCGATGCCTTCATCGCCCCGCGCGGCACAAACTGAAAAGGTGAATAAATCCCCGGCGAATACGTGCTTTTCTACGAATTCGCCGGGGATTTTTGTATATATTTGAGGTGCTTCTGCCGGGCCGTCGGGGACGCCGGCCCCTACAAAAGGCGGTCACGTTTCCCGTAGGGGCGGCTATCAGCCGCCCGTCAAACCAGTACCGTGTCCGCGGGCGGCTGATAGCCGCCCCTACGACATCATTTCAAACTTCTCGCTAAACAACCGTTTAGCGTTCTGAAAACTGAAAACGAACAGCGCTCAGCGGTCGGAGGAAAGCTGTTTTCTGCGCTTTTTGCCGAGCAGCAGGAGCGCGGCGGCGGAGAGCGACGTCAGCGCGAGATATGCGAAGATCGGCACATCGTCGCCGGTGGTCGGGGCGCCGGAGGCGCTCTTGACGGTCAGCCGTGTTCCGACCTCGCCGTCGTCGAAGAGGACGGTCACGTGATGGTCGCCGACCGAGAGCTTCTGCAGCGCGGCGGCCTTGAGCGTCACGACCGTGCTGCCCGCCTTCGCCGTGTAGTCCGCGGCGGAGAGGGCGGCTCCGTCGAGCTCGACGCCGACAAAGTGCGCAAAGCAGCTCTCGTCGTCCACATCGCGCTTGACAGTGAGCGTGTAGTCCTTGCCGCTGTTTTTGGTCCAGCTGCCGTTGGCGCCGCTGACGACGCGGTAATCCGCCTCGAAGAGCGCCAGGAGCTCAACGTCCTCGTCACCGATGGTGAAGCTGTCATTCTTCACTGTCACGCCGCCGGAGACGACCTCCCAGTCCTTGAAGCTGTAGCCCTCGTCGGGCTCGGCCGTAAGGGCGACCTTCGTGCCGCTGGGGCCGGAGGCCGGGGTCGCCTCAGCCGTGCCGTGCCCGTCGTCCTTCACGGTGACCGTATAGATCTCCGGTTCGGGCGTGGGCACGGGCGTGGGCACGGGCGTGGGTACGGGCGTGGGTTCCGGAGTGGGCACGGGCGTGGGTTCGGGCGTGGGTTCGGGCGTGGGTTCGGGCGAGGGCTCCGGCGTGGGCACGGGCGTGGGTTCGGGCGAGGGCTCCGGCGTGGGTGCGGGCGTGGCCGTGGGTGCGGGCGTGGCCGTAGGCGCGGGCGTGGCCGTAGGCGCGGGCGTGGCCGTAGGCGCGGGCGTGGCCGTGGGCTTGGGCGTGGCCGTGGGAGCCGGGGTAGCCGTAGGCGTGGGCGTCGGCGTGGCCGCGGGCTCCAGCTTGGCGATCGCGCGGGTCTCCACGTGACTCGGATCATGGGCGCAGACACGTGTCTCCTCGCCCTCCTCGGTCTCCGTGGGGGCTTTCGTCTCGGTCCACTCGCCCCAGTCGTGGCCCAGGGCCTTGACATCCTCAACGGTCTTGGTCTGGGCGGAAAAGGCTTCGTTCTCGAAGGTCGCCGTATAAGTGGTCTCGCCCTTCTCCTCGCAGGTCGCGGCCTTGGTGACCTCGCCGACGGCATTCACCGTCTCGGTCTCCACATGATTCACCGTATCGCGAGAGCAGACCCGCGTGGCAGTTACCGTGCTGTTGTCGTCAGCCCAGGTGTAGGTCGGAGCGCCCCAGTCGTGGCCCAGGGCCTCGATGGGATCGACCACGTCCTGGCCGCAGCCGTCGCAGTGGTAGGACAGCGTGCCTTCCTCGGCGCAGGTGGGCTCCACGCGCACCGCGTCGTCGGGGATATCATGCTCCACGGGCACGGAGATCTCAAAGCGGGTCCAGTCGTTGCCGAAGCTCAGCAGCGTCCCGCCGACGACCTCCACCGTGAGGAGCTTCGGATCGATGCGATAGCCGAAGCCGGCGTCCAGGTAGCCGTAGGCAGTATAGGAGTTGCCGCCGGTCATGACGACGGAGTCGCCGACCCCATAATGGTGCTCTTCGTCACTCAGACTCCAGCTGTTGTAGAAGAGCTGATAATCCTGGAAGGTGCAGGGGCTGCTGACGCTGAGCTGCGGCTGTGGGACGGCCCAGACGTAGATGCCGGTCTTATACTCATAATGCACCTCGGTGCCGCAGGCGGGCGGGGTGACCGTGATGGTGGCGTTGCGCACGGGCTGCTCCCACAGCGCGGTGAACACGGTGCCGGGCACAAAGGCCTCGTCGCGGGCGAGGCGCTTGTCCTCGCTCAGCGCATCCTCGCTGCCGTATGCGACCATGCTCTTGCGGCCCAGATACTGATAGAGCCTCTCGCCGTTGTCGAGGGGGTTGTCCCAGAGAAGCTCCAGCAGCTTGCCCTCCAGGGTTTCCCAGGCGAGCAGCACCGTGTGGCTCTCCCCTCTTGGGATGGGGACGGTGATGCGGGCGCCGTCCACCGCGTAGGTCCCGCCGAAGTGGTTCTGGACGAAGGTCTCGTGGCCCGTGCCGAAGTCCACCACCGCGTCTACCGTGATCACCTGGAAATCCACGGCCACGGTCGCCGCCGAGGCGGGCATGACAAAGGTATAGATCCCGTTGTCCGCATCGGTGAGCGTGACGGTCACGGGGCTGCCGTCCGCGTCGGTCACGGCGACGGAGCCCAGCGTATAACCGTCGTAGGGATCGACCTTGACGGCGACCGTTTCGCCCGCTGCGGCCTCTTCCTTATCCACGCCGACCGCGCCGCCGTCATTGTCGTAGGTCAGCGTGATGGGGTAACTGGGCTCCGGCACCACCAGCGTCAGGGGGATTTCTACGTCCCCGGGGGCGGGGCTGCCGCCGATAAAATCCCATGACAGATAACAATTCGGCGTTGCCGTATAGCTTCCCGGCTCCGCGGCGGCGAGAGCGGCGGGGTCGATATACAGCTTGAAGGGGAAGGATCGATAACCCGAATCGGCAAAGAACTGTTGATTAATCGAATCTGACTGCGTGTCCTCATCCGCCTGGGAGACCTTCCAGGCGATCCGTGAGCTGCCCTTGAAGACTACGCCACCGTCAAACGAAACTGAAACATTAGCGTCAGACGTTGCGTTCGGGCCGAAATCGATCGTCAGGTCGAAGCTCAGTGCTGCGTAGCCGTTTGCGTCAAAATCATTTGCGCTCAGCGTGATGGAGTCGGGGCTGAAGCTGATGGCGGCGGAGCCCGCGTCTCTCCACTGGGCGGTGAAGGTGGTTTCCGTTCTGCCCAGCTTGATTACGCCGCTCGTCGGGCTCCAGCCGTTGAACACCTGTCCCGCCGGGGCGGTGAAGCCGTCCGGGCAGTAGTTATTGCCCAGATGGAAGCCCAGGCCCCCGTCTTCTTCGTAAAAGAACTGTAAATTGCCGGAGCTGCGCCAATCGTCCGCGATCGTGCCCTCGTCGGAGCGGTAGCTGACGGGCTCGCCCGTTCCCTCGCCGGGGTCCAGGGTCACGGTGTACACCTCGCCCTCCGCGAGCGCGCTGAGAGGAACCAGACTGAGGCACAGCAGCAGCGCCAGCAGCAGGGCGAAAAGCTTTTTCCCTGTCATAAGATCTCCTCCTGTTTTCCGTCAAAAGACGAAATAGGATCATTGGTTATGGTAAACCAAAATAATAGTACCAAACCTAATCGAAAAAAGCAAGAGGCGACGCGGTTTTTTGAAAAGATCTGCCTCGGAGATCGAAAAAAGCCCGGCGAGTTCACGGGGAATTCGCCGGGCCTATTCAGCTTGTCTGCGCAGAGTATCAGAATTTCGGCGAGCCGAGCGCGATGCACTTGCCGCCCTTGCGGTTGAAGAGCATGTCCTTGTCGCCGTCGATGTTGAAGCGGATCTGTTCGGCGATCCCGAACGCAGAGGCTCAGCCTGCCCCGGGCCAGTCCCGCCGCTCCGAGTGAGCGGCGGGACCGGAAAGGGGCGCGGCATTGATCCTGGCGGTCAGAATTAAGCCGCGGTGTTGTTGATTATCTCGAATGTGACAGGTATGCCCTCAACGATCGGATAATAGGAATAGACCTTATCGCCTTCAAGCCAGATATATGCCTCATAAGTCTTGACGTGAAATACAACATCCAGCTTGTCCTGCCCTTTTGCCGAATCCGGCAGTCCGTTTTGAGGAACGAGAACGGTGTATCCGTCAAGCTCTCCGCCGACAAATGGGCCGATATCGGTTCCGTCCGCAAGGGTAACATGATCACCAACATCCGCGGTGCGAATGACAAATCCGACTTTACCCGTCAGCTTCAGCTTTGCCATGATCTCCAGATACTGCGTCTCTGATAAATCCTGATACCAGCAGAGGCCCTCGCTCTCCGACAGGCGCTCAAAGTATTCGTGATCGGGGCCGAAGCTGTAGTCAACAGTCGGTTTTTCTCTGTTAAGCACGTAGGATAGCGCAAGTCTTTCGCCATCATAAAAGTTTTCGGTCAGTGTAATTGCTGTTCCATTTTCAAGTTCAGCGCTTTGAGTTGTCTTATCAGAGTTTTCACCGATCTCGATCCATTCATCCATTTGACTGTTCCAATTTTCATGATATTCAGCAGCTTCCGGACGTTCATTTCTCATTTCTTCATCGGGAACAGGCTTATAAAAACTCCTTGCCAGTTCTGTAATGGCAGACACAAAGCCTGTGGCGTATGCTGCGATACCCAGAGAAAAGATAAGTGCCGCTGCCAATGCAAAGGTAATGATTCTTTTCTTTTTCATGTGTACGATCCTTTCCGGGGAGCGCCCGCAAAGATCGGGATTGAACTGATACGCCTCGGCAATTTGCCGTTCATCGAGGTTACAGAGAACACGCGATAACTGTTCCCGTCTCATTCGAGCAAACCCTCCTTTATCAAATAGCGGTGAAGTCTTTCACGAGCACGGAAAAGACGGACGGAGATACGGTGGCTGCTGCTGTGCGTCATGGCGGCTATATCCGAAACAGAGTCCGCATACCAATACCGGCGGAGAAAACAAAAACGATCTTCATAGCTGAGCGTATCCAGGAAACGGATGATCGCGGCTGAAAGCTCTTTTTCCTCGTAATCCGTTTCTATGTTGACCGAGGACGGTATGCACTCTTCCAGCTCATCCAGCACAAGATCATACTGTCCATTGCGCTTGCTCGCCGTGTTGCTGTGGTATTTCCAGGTCGCAAGGTTGCGGGCAATTTTACAAACATAAGCGATCAGGGAGTTTGGCTTCTGAGGCGGAATTGAGTTCCAAACGCCCAAATAGGTGTCGTTTGCACATTCTTCTACATCCTGCTTACTGCACAGAATATTAGCCGCCGTTTTCCTTACGGCAGCGCCGTATTTCCGTTCCAGTTCCGCAATGGCCTGTTCCGAGCGCTCATAGAACAGGGATATGATTTCGCTGTCTTCCAAATGCGTCACTTCCTTTCCGCCTCACCCTATAAGTAGGGATTTGGAGGGTAAATATCTCATTGGTTTGCAAAATTTTATCATTTTTACTTTGAGAGCACAAGAAAGGTCGGGAAGAGACAACAGGCGCATAAAAAGAAACCTTGTCTCACGGTGAGACAAGGTATAAGGAAAAGCCCGTCCCCCTGAAAACAGAGAGACGGGCCTCGGGACAAGCACGATTGATCTTATCAGACCACGCTGTATTATTATACGATAAAACGCCAAAAACACAAGGGAATAAGCGGTGTTTTACTATAGTTCTTACCAGTTTTGCTATCATCCTGCTATCATAACAGATGAAAGTAAACAGCAGGCACTCCGTAGAATGCCTGCTGTTTCAAGTGCTTTGAGAGAATCTGAACCAAGCGAATCCAAATGTGGATTTATTCCCACTCGCCAAGTAAATCCCGGTTTTAACTGCTTTTGTTTAGGGGATTTGTCTCGACGTGACTCCGTTTGATTCCCATTATCCTCAACCCATGGGGTCTACGGACTTTTGCTATCAAAAAGCTATCAACGACGCTATCACAGGTGTGAGTTGTTGAAGCAGTTCGCATTGGTCTGGTCGATAAAGAGGTAAATATACCGAATGTGATCGAACACCGACACCGTTGAAGTTGAATAGTTCTACCGTAGCGATTGGCTGCATGTGCCTGCCTAGCTCGGCGTTATGGATTTTATCGAGCTTTCTCACAGCAAAGACCATATTGAAGACAGAATTGGCCGTATTCTAACGGTTCTCTCGAATACTATTACAGAGGTCAACAATTCGGAAGCCGTTTTTTAATTCAGAACAGTCCACAAAAAACACATGCACAGTCACACCATCATTGCTTTTCAAAACAGTATTCTGGAGGTTTACAGTTACTGGGCTTAATGGATACAAAAGCCAAACGGCCGGCGTATCATTGTCAGTTCCATACTTCTTAGCATAAGCATACATCTGATACAAATCAGCTTGTGAGATTCCATAATTGTTCTTGTCAGGTGACAGCCGCTTCCATTTGGTATCCATGATGATCTTTCGCCCATTCTCCATTGTCACTACAATATCCGGGCGAAGGGCAAACTTTTTTGTAGGCTCGTCAAAAAGCCAGTAGCTTTGCTCCTGAACACTAACTATACAGCCTTCCGGTGTAAGATGTTTTTTCATTTCTTTAGCAACATATGCCTCAAACACTTTCTCCATTGGAAACAACAGCGCTCTTGCTGTAGTAGTGCCAGTAAATGTTGAAAAGCTTTTATTAAACAGAAACACCTTTGCCCAATCTATTAGCAGTTCATATTGTCTGGTGCTTCTATCAATTGAAACTTGTGCAAAATCTCGTTGATAATGGTGCGAAGGCTCCACCATGTCATACATTGCGAGAACTTGCCGTATTTCTTTCTGCATCTCGAACGTGCCACTCAAAGACAGCAGTTTAAGCAATGTTGCTTTAATCAGCCTGTTTTCCGGACGATTTACTTTGTATTCATCATAACGAACATAAAAGCGTTCATTATGTGCCAGGTTTTTCTTGATATGCTCGTTGACTGAAAGTTTCCCTTTGAAGAAGGACAAATTATCTTCCTCTTCAAGATAGGCTGATTTTAACCCTCTCTTTGCAAGCTCTCTTGCTTCCCTGACAAACATACTGATAAAGATTTCATACAAATCTGTGTTGCTTGTTTTTAAATTGGCAAAGTTCAGAGTCCGGCCATCATATTCACGCATGTGCTTTAACATACGCAAAAAAACCTGCTTTGTTTGGGAATACGCGTTGTCATCCTCACCCATAAGAACCTTGGGCAGAATTTCAACAGAGAGCCCGTCCTGGAGCTGTACCACTCCAACATAGTTGCTGACAGATATTACTTTTCCCACATTCCGATGGAACCCCGGCTTTAGAAACTGTAGAACGTCAGTATCACCCTCAGTTTCAGAATATTCGAGGATAAACTGTTCCAGTTTCTGAAGGTGTTCCTGATCAAGATATCGATAGCCCTCCTCCTTTTCAAAGCGGACGTTGGAAGTGATCGTTTCGTATTCCTGAATTGTAAGCGTTTTCCTGGCCATGCTCTCTTACCCGATAATCTGTTGATAACTTTCGATGCTGTTAAACGCCTCCTCGTTTATCCAATACCGTGGAGGGAAGTCACTTATATCAACTTTTCCCCTAAAAACGCTTCCGTCTATACGCTCTTCTACTATGAATTTGATCTTATTATCAGATTTATCATTATCTCCCAGAATCATCTGTATTTTTCCGTAGTCCTCATAAAAATACTCTTGAAGAAGCGGTATCACTTTCTTACGGAAAACAGACCCTAATGCATCAATAGAATTGTCTTGCCTGAGAGGCATGAAAAAGGCATGTCCGATAGTATGATCTCTGTCATACAGAACTTCAATTCTTGAATTGATGGTTTTTAGCATTTTGGCAACATCCAGTTCAATCCCATCCGCAACAATTTTGACTCCGCTCAGAACATCGGGATCAGGCTGTATCTCAACGAAGTCAAATCTTCTGCGGAGAGCTGTATCCATAATTGCAATAGACCGATCAGCAGTATTCATTGTCCCAAGAATGTAGACATTCCTTGGAACTGAAAATTCAGTTTTGGAATACGGAAGCACTGCCGTCAGTTCTTCTACGCTTCCTTCCCGCTTTTCTTCCTCTATCAATGTAATCAATTCACCGAAAATCTTAGAAATATTTCCTCTATTGATTTCATCAATAATAAAAACACAGGCATCTTCCGTCTGGAACGTCGGCAAGCCGTATTCTTTCATTTCGTCCAACACTGCCCGTCTTGCATCAAATAACCACCGGGCCCCGCCTGTTAGCTGCTCACGTTTTGGATTTGGATTCATCCACTGATTTATAATTGCCGACTTTGTCAAGTCATTATGAGTATTGGTATTACCATTCCACTCTACCCTGAACCTGTCTGGCTCAATGTATTTGGCCTGTATTGTTGTACCAGTTCTCCGTTTGAAAAGATATTTACCGTCATTTTCTTTGGCAGCAGCTACAAGCTTTTTCCATATATCGTCAAATATCGACTGGCCGCTGGTTTGAAGCAATTTCTCTGCATTTTTACAGAAATCCCTGAAGACGCCGTTCTTTATTTCATATGAGATATTGCCGCTCTTATCAGTGATGGGTTTAATTCCCTCAATAAATTCTTCATACCCATAGGATTGATGAAATGTGGTAAAGACAATTCTGCCCTTTTTCTTAAAGTCAATATAGCGCATAAAAACGTCCGAATAATCCTCACCTTCAACTTCTTCGAGGGTTTTCCCCTCACAAATTGCGACTGCGTAATTAACAGTGTTGTAAGTCTTTCCCGTTCCCGGAGGACCGTAGAGAATTGTATTGAGACGGATATCTGTTTTCAGCATCTGTATTCCCTCTTTCCTGTTTCATTTCCGCTTCTTCAAAACCGCTTCTACCTGGGCGATCAACTGTTCCTTGTTGGGCATAACCAGCACATAACGCGAGGCAAAGACGTTGTTTGACAGACCGCCCAAAGCGTACTCCGCCGTGATGCTGTCCTTCTCGGTGCACAGGATGATCCCGATCGGAGGATTGTCATCCGGATCGTTGACCTCAGAGGCATAGTAATTCAGATATAGATTGATCTGCCCCGCGGCTTCCGGCGTCAGTTTTGTGGTCTTCAGTTCGATCAGAACATAGGCGCGGAGGATCTTGTTGTAGAACACCATGTCCACATAGTAGTGGGTGTTATTGATCGTCACCCTTTGCTGTGTGCCGACAAACATGAAGCCCCGCCCCAGCTCCAGCAGGAACTTTTCAATCTGCTGCACCAGCGCCCGTTCCAGGTCGCTCTCCAGCATGGGCTTGTCCTCCGGGATGCCGAGGAATTCAAACACATACGGGTCGCGAATGAGATCAGACGGTTCAGCGATCTCAATTCCTTTCTCCGCCAGCGCCAGCACCTGCTCCTTGTTTGCATCCCCACGGGATAGCAGCAGACGCTCGAACAGGGAGCTCTCAATCTGACGCTTGAGCTCGCGCACAGACCAGTTGGAATTGACCGCTTCCTTCTCATAAAAGCTGCGCTTGTCCGGGTCCGAAATGGAAAGAAGTTCGCAGTAATGCGACCAACTCAATTTAACAGACGCTGTCTGTTGAATTTGGTAGGTCTGATAAAACCGCCGCATGAACTGAATGTTGGAGACAGAAAAGCCCTTTCCAAATTCAGCGGTCAGCGCCTTTGACAGCTCCTTGAGCGTCTGTTTACCGTAGTCAGCCCGCTCCGGCACCGTCTGCTCATATTCGGCAATAATACGCCCGATATTCCAATAGGTGCTCAGCAGCTCGTTATTCACCTGCCGGGCAACATTGCTCCGGGCAGCGGCCAGCAGATCGCCGATCTCATGAATGACAAGCTTGATATCCTGATTGATGGGCCGAATTTGATCTGTCATCCGCAAGACCTCACCTTCTTTTGATTACCGTTATTATACGACAAAAAGGCAAAAGCACAAGGGGAAAAGCGGCGTTTTGCTGTAGTTCTTACCAGTTTTGCTATCATTCCGCTATCATAACAGATGAAAGTAAACAGCAGGCACTCCGTAGAATGCCTGCTGTTTCAAATGTTTTGAGATGATTCAAGCCAACCGAAGACAAACTTTGCTTATTCCCACTCGATGGTGCCGGTGGGCTTGGGCGTGACGTCCCAGAGGACGCGGTTGACGCCCTTGACCTCGTGGGTAATGCGCTCGGTGATGTGCGCGACGAGCTTGAAGTCCAGCTCCGCGACCTCGGCGGTCACGGCGTCGACGGTGTTGACGGCACGGATGACGACCGGCCAGTCGTAGGTGCGCAGGCCGTTGGTGATGCCGGTGGACTTGAAGTCGGGCACGATGGTGAAATACTGCCAGACCTTGCCGGCCAGGCCGTTTTTGGCAAACTCCTCACGCAAAATGGCGTCGCTCTCGCGCACGGCCTCCAGACGGTCGCGGGTGATGGCGCCGACACAGCGCACGCCCAGACCGGGGCCGGGGAAGGGCTGACGGTAGACCATGCCGTCGGGCAAACCCAGGGCCTTACCGACCACGCGGACCTCATCCTTGAAGAGGAACTTCAGCGGCTCGACCAGCTCGAACTGCAGATCCTCCGGCAGGCCGCCCACGTTGTGGTGCGCCTTGACCGGGCCGCTCTCGAGGATGTCGGGATAGATGGTGCCCTGGGCGAGGAATTCGATCCCGTCGAGCTTGCGGGCCTCTTCCTCAAAGACACGGATGAACTCCGCGCCGATGATGTGGCGCTTCTGCTCGGGCTCGGCCACGCCCGCGAGCTTGTCCAGAAAACGGTCCACCGCGTCGACATAGATGAGGTTGGCGTTCATCTGGTTGCGGAAGACCTCGATGACCTGTTCGGGCTCGCCCTTGCGCAGCAGGCCGTGGTTGACGTGCACGCAGGTGAGCTGCTTGCCGACGGCCTTGATCAGCAGGGCCGCGACGACAGAGGAGTCGACGCCGCCGGAGAGGGCCAGCAGCACCTTCTTATCGCCGATCTGGGCGCGCAGGGCGGCCAGCTGCTCGTCGATAAAGGCCTGGGCCAGCTCAGGCGTCGTGATCCGTTCCATGCTTTCGGGGCGTTTGTTGTCTGCCATATCTGTATCCTCCCGTAAGATGATTTCTCCCCTATTATAATGCGTGCCGCGCCCGCAGCGCAACAGAAAACTCAGCGCGGCAATGTAAAAATCAAGGGGCGGTCGGCACAGAATATTTTGCCATTTTTCACAGATACTGTTCCGCCGGAGAGAAGCTCCCGGTAGTCGCCGTCCGGCGCGTCCACGCTGACTTCTCCTCCCGTGCCGCGCAGCGGGAAGACGCCGAGCGCGCGGCCGCGCGCCCCGCCGCGCTGCAGCAGCGCGATGTGCTTTTCGTCGTCGGAGGCGGCGAAGAACCAGTCGTCCGGCGAGAAGGCCTCGCGCTTTACCTCCGCCAGGCGGCGCAGGAGCGGGCTCAGGTCGCGGCCCGTGCGGTCGATGGGCTCGCGCTCGAAGAGGCTCGGGCGGTGCGCGTCGCAAAATTCCTGCCCCGCGTAGAGCAGCGTCGTCCCCTTGAGGAAGAAGAGCAGCGCCGTGAAAGCCTCGAGCGCGCGCTCGTCCGTCACAAGCGAGGCGATGCGGGGCTGGTCGTGGTTTTCCAGAAAGCGCATTTTGTTGTAGTTGGCCGGATAGATGGCCTCCTGGAAATTCAGCGCGTCCATCCAGGCCGACAGCGGCAGCCGCCCGGCGAGATAGGCATCGAGGGTCTCGCGGATATCATATTCGTACTCGAGATCGAAGTCCTCGAAGAGCTCCACGTCCCGCGCCGCGGCCAGGCCCTCGCGGCGGCAGAGGTTGCCGAAGCCCGTGTGCACGGTCTCGGCCAGCCAGATGAAATCGGGTCTGACGCGCGCGACGCGCTCTCGTGCCTCACGCCAGAAGGGCTCCGGCACGAGCGAGGCCACGTCGCAGCGGAAACCGTCCACGATCCCGGCCCAAGTGCACAGCGAGTCGAGCTGATAGTCCCAGAGCCCGGGCTGGGAGTAGTCCAGGTCGATCACGTCCGTCCACTCGCCCACGCGGTTGCCGGGGCGGCCGTCCGGGCGGCGGTAGAAGAACTCCGGGTGCTCGGCATAGAGCACGGAGTCGGGCGAGGTGTGGTTGTACACGACGTCGATCATCACCTTCATGCCGCGCGCGTGGATCTCGTCGACAAGGCGCCGGAAATCCTCGAGCGTGCCGTAGGCGGGGTTGACGGCGCGGTAGTCCCGGTTGGCGTAGGGGCAGCCGAGACTGCCCTTCTTCCCCTTGACGCCGATGGGGTGGATGGGGAGGAACCAGATGATATCCGTGCCGAGGGCGCGGATGCGGTCGAGATCGGGGATGACGGAGAGGAAGGTCCCCTCCGGGGTGTGGCTGCGCACGTAGATCGAATAGATGACCTGCCGCTGCAGCGCGGGATCGGTATTTCTGGCCATGGTCAGCCCTCCTTTTCCAGCCACGCGCGCAGCGGGCGGCGCGAGACCGGGGAAATATCGCCGGGGAGCTCATCGGGGGCGAAGAAGCGAAGCTCCTCCACCTCGCCCGGCTGCGGGGTGAGCGCGCCGCTGTAGTCACGGCAGGTATAGAGCAATATCACATAGGAGACCTCGTCCCCATTGGGATAATAGAAGTGGCAGTCCGGCCCGGAGAAAACGCCGAAAAGCTCGAGCGCTCCCGCGCGCAGGCCCGTCTCCTCCTCCAGCTCGCGCCGCGCGGCGGCCTCGACGTCCTCGTCGGGCTCCACCGCGCCGCCCGCGTAGTCCCAGCAACCGTTGTCGCTGCGCTTTTGCAGCAGAAGGCGGCCCGCGCCGTCGAGCACGAGGACGCCGACGCCGACGCTCAGCAGCAGCCGGTGGCCGACCGTCTTCCGAAGCTCCATAATATAATCAGACATGGCGCCTCCTCACAGCCCGAGCGGGGCGTCCCTGCGCGGCGGGGTCTCCTCCTCCGCGCTCAGCTGCTTCATGTAGCCGGCGGTGATGATGCCGGAGGGCAGCGCCACGATCGCGATGCCGAAGATCGACGAGCTCATGGCGATGGCGCGCCCGACGACCGTGACGGGCGTGATATCGCCGAAGCCGACGGTGGTCAGCAGCACGGTCGACCAGTAGAGCGCCTCAAAGAAATTCTGAAAGGAGTCCGGCTCGGCGTTGAAGATGATGAGCGCGCAAATGAAGATGTACGCCAGCGCCAGAGAGCCCACGGCCAGCAGCGACTCCTTCGAGCTTTTGAGCACCGCGGCGATGATGCGCAGGCTCTTCGAGTAGCGCGCGGCGCGCAGCACGCGAAACACCCGCAGCGCCCGCGCCATACGCAGCATGCGCAGCACCTTGAAAGCGCCGTTGAGGAGCGTCAGCGAGGGGAGGATGCTCAAAAGATCGATCAGCGCCATGAACGAGAAGGGATAGCGCACGAAGCTGAGGACGCCGGCGCGGCCAAACTTGTAGTCGGCCGTGGCCCAGCGCAGCAGATAGTCCAGGATGAACACGGCCACCGCGACGCGGTCGAGCGCCGTCAGGAAGGGCGTCGTCTCCTTGAACAGCAGCGGCAGCAGGCTCAGCGCGATCATGACGATCATGAAGCTGTCGTATACGGCGCTGAGCCGGTCGCCGTCCCGGGAGATCTCGATGATCTCATAGATCCTTTTTCGCACGGCTGTCTCTCCTCTCGGCAAGGGAAAGTTTTTCGCTGCTATTATAAATCGCCCGTCCGACTTTCGCAAGGCGGACGGGCGATCCTTTATTGGGTTTTCGTATAGCGCTTATACAGCAGCATTCCCAGGGGGTAGAGCGCGGCGCAGAAGGCGCAGATGCCGATCAGCCATCCGAGCTGTCCGCGGCTGAGGGAGCTGCCGCCGTAGGCCGAGAGCGCGACGCCGGGGATGCGCCCGACGAGGTTGATGCCCAGCCAGGCCCAGAGCGAGAGATCCGCCATGCCGACAGCATAGGTCATCACGTCCTTGGGCGTGCCGGGGATCAGAAAGAGGAAGAGCAGCAGCCAGCCGAGCCCGCGCTGCTTCCGGAAGAGGCGGTATTGCTCGGGATCCTTCCCGGTCAGCAGCCGCAGCACCTTCGGCCCGAAGCGCCGCACCAGCAGCACCAGCAGTATCGCGGCCGCCGTGTCGGCCAGCACGCAGATCACCGTGCCCAAAAAGGGCCCGAAGGCATAGCCCGCGGCCATGGACAGCGGCCCGCTGGGGATCACGGCGGCGAAGACCTGCAGCATGTGCATTACGACCAGCGCCGCCACGCCCCAGAAGCCGCGCTCGCGCATCCAGAGCTGAAAGCGCTCCGGCTCGGACACAAAGCGCAGCATCGGGCGGCCGATGTACCACAGCAGGAGCGAAAACAGCCCCAGGATCAGCAGAAAGATCGTTATTCGAATATACTGTTCGCGTTTCGTCATGACAAGGCTCCGCCGCGCAGATTGCTCCGAAGCACGCGGCCGAGCTCCATCATAGACGGAGCCCGGCCGGAAAACAAGTCGTTTTTGTAAATTAGCGGAGAACGCGGATCACTGGTGGAACTTCCGGTAGATCCCGGAGCCCCACATCGCGGCGCAGGCGGCCAGCGACTGGAAGGCCTGGTCGGGCTGATCGGCGCGCGAGGTGATCGCGATGGGGATCGTCGCTCCGACGAGCACGCCGAAGCCGGTGGCCCCGGCGCTCTGCTGCAGCACCTTGACCATCACGTTGCCGGTGGCGAGGTTCGGCACGACGATGCCGTCGAACTCGCCGCAGTACGGACAGTCGTAGCCCTTGAGGCGCGCAGCCTCCTTGCTGACGATGAGGTCATAGGCGATGGGGCCGACGAGGTTGCAGTCGGCAAAGGGACGGCGCTCGTTGTCGCGCACCATGGTCTGCGCCTCGACGGTGTCGCGCATCTGATAGCTGGGCTTCTCCACCAGGGCGAGCAGGGCGATGTTCGGCCTGTCCACGCCGAAGGCCTTAAAGGCCTTGACCATGTTCTTCACGACCTCCTTGCGCGCGTCCATCGGGGGATTGATCAGCAGCGTCACGTCCGAGATCGCGAGCAGCCGCTCGAGCCCGGGAACCTTGAGGAAATTGATGTGGGTGACGAGACAGTCGGGTTGGATGAGGTGGTTGCTCTTGTTCAGCACGGGCATCAGGAAATCGCGCGTGCTGGAATTGCCGCGCATCAGGCAGTCGGCGCTGCCGGCGTTGATCATCTCGATCGCGTACTGCACGGAGCTGTCGCCGCCGGAGGCGTCGATGATCTGCACGTCGCGCCCGGCCTCGCCGATCCGCTCCAGCACGGCGCGGATCTTGCCCTCGTTGCCGACGAGGATGGGCTCGACAAAGCCGGCGTCCTGCGCCATGAAGACGCCGCGCACGATATTTTCGGCGTCCGCCGCGGCGACGGCCGCGCGCATCGGCCGCTCGACGGCCTTCGCCTTTTCGATGATCTCGTCAAATCCGCTCAGATATTTTTCGCCCATGGGAGTTCCTCCTTGTATTATCGTTCGTTTCCGTGCGCGCGAAGAGACCGCGCGTATTCGATGGTGTTATTGTACCACAAAGCACGGCGGCCGTACAAGAAGGAATGGAAAAAAAGAAAAAAAGACTTGACAAATGTATCGAGGCGCGATATATTTATATCGCAGTTCGATATATCGAGGTGAAATACATGGACGACAGGATCGCCAAGATCTACGTCCCGATGACCGAGACGGGCTTTTACATCCTCTACTGCCTCATCACGCCGCAGCACGGCTACGGTATCGCACGGCAGGTGGAGTGGATGACGAACGGAGAAGTCACGATCGGCGCGGGGACGATGTACGGCACGCTCTCCAAGATGGAGAAGGACGGACTGATCGAGTTCGATCATGAGGAGGAAAAGCGGAGGCTCTACCGCATCACGCCCCTGGGCCGGGAGGTCCTGGAGCGGGAGCTGAAGCGCATCGAAAGGCTGTATCTGAACAGCAGAGGGGAGAAAGTCAATGGCTGAAAGAGTGACAAAGCTCGCGGTCTTCACGATCGCGGATTTCAAGGAAGAGGAGCGCTGGCTGCGTGAAAAGGCCCGGGAGGGGCTGCGCTTCGTGCGCATGATCGTGCCCTGCTTCTATGTGTTCGAGCGCGTCGAACCGGAGGATGTGATCTACCGGCTCGATTTCCGGGACGCGCAGGAGGGCGCGGACTATGAGCGCATGCTGGAGGACTTCGGCTGGGAAAGCTGCGGCAACTGCATGGGCTGGGGCTACTGGCGCCGCAGCGCTGCGGAGACCGCCGGGGACGGCGAAGAGCTCTTCTCCGACGACGAGAGCCGCCTCGGCATGGTCAAGCGGGTGCTGCAGACGCGCCTGCTGCCGCTGATGACGATCTTCCTCTGCTGCGTGCTGCCCTCGCTCGTGCGCGCCATCAACGGGGAGCTCTACGGAGCGAGCCGTTTCTTCCTGTGCTTCTTCGGTCTCATGGCCGCGTTGTATATTTACCTGTTCGTCCACTGCGGCGGCAAGCTCCTGCGCATGCGCCGCGAGCTGGAGAAAAAGGACTAGCCGCGTCGGTTGACAGGGCGCGGGCGCGTAGTGTATAATCTCGCCATCCCTATTGCTTTTGTAGGAGAAGCGACATGCTGTTGACCGTCCGTCGATGTCCCCGCGTCAGCTTCGGAATAGAATGAACTGACAGGGAGGGACCGTTTTGTTTCAGGAAATGAAAGAACTGATCGCGGCCTATCAGGCGCGCGATCCCGCCGCGCGCAGCGCGCTCGAGGTGCTGCTGCTCTATCCGGGCGTCAAGGCCGTGCGAAGCCACCGCCGCGCCCACTGGTGCTATGAGCACGGGCTCAAATTCCTCGCGCGGCAGATCTCACAGGCGAGCCGCCGCCGCACCGGCATCGAGATCCACCCAGGCGCGAAGATCGGCAAGCGCCTCGTCATCGACCACGGCATGGGCATCGTCATCGGCGAGACCGCCGAGATCGGGGACGACTGCCTCATCTACCACGGCGTGACGCTCGGCGGCACCGGCAAGGACACCGGCAAGCGCCATCCGACCATCGGCAACAATGTGCTCATCGGCACGGGCGCGAAGGTGCTCGGCCCCTTCAAGGTGGGCGACAACTGCCGCATCGCGGCCAACTCCGTCGTCCTGGGCGAGATCCCGCCGGACTGCACGGCCGTCGGCGTGCCTGCGCGCGTCGTCAAGGTCGCCGGGCACAAGGTCAACTATGTGGGCGAGGTGGACCAGGTCAACGTCACCGACCCCGTCGGCGCCGAGCTGCTGGCCCTGCGCACGGAGCTGGAGTTTCTGTACAGCCATATGGGCGAGCCGACTCCGGACGAGGAGATCGAAAAATGAACAGCAAGGCCTCATGCATTCGCATGGGGCCTTGCTTTATCAGAAATGCGGGAATACTTTCAGTTAAGCGTCTGCCGGGCGCTGTTGATGCCGTTGGCGACGGTGTACTCCGTCCCGGCGCTCAGCTCCGGAGCGGAGAAGAGGACGCTGTTGTAGCCGTAGGCTGCGACGATGCTCGCCAGCTCCTCGCCTCCCGCGGAGACGGTGACCGTGTTCTGCGTCGCGCCGGAGAAGGTCCAGGCGAGGAAGCGCTGCGTGCTGTCCTCGTCAAAGCTCTTGAGCCGCTTTGAGCTGCCGATCGCGAGGACCGTGCCTCCGCTGACCTGCAGCGAGGCCTTGGCGTCGATGGGGTCCTCCGCGGCGGTCACGCGCACGTCGCCGCCCAGGATCGCCACGGCGCCCACGGGCGTCTCGAAGCCGGTGCCCTTGCTGCCGGCCTTGAGGCCGTCGGCCCCGGCGGAGACGGTGACGACGCCGTCCTGCACGGTCACGGCGCTCTCGGAGAAGACGCCGTCGGTCATCGCGGTGACGGTCACTTCGCCCCCGCCGATGAGCAGCGCACCCTCGGCGCTCAGACCCTTGCCGTCGGCGGAGACAGCGGTGATGCTGCCGCCGGAGACGGTCAGCTCCGCGGCGCTGCGCAGGCAGTGGTCAAAGGACTCGACATGGATCTCGCCGCCCGATACGGTCAGCGCGGTCTTGGCCTTGAGGCCCTTGCTGCTCGTGACGCTCTCGCCGCCCGAGGTGCTGACCTTTACGACGCCGCCGGAGACGGTCAGCTCTGTCTCGGCGGAGATGGCGTCGCCCACGCTGACGACGCTGACGGAGCCCTCGCTGATCTCCACGAAGCCCTTGCCCTCCTTGACCGCGGAGGTGGACTTGATGCCGTCTTTGCCGGCTGTGACCGTCAGCGTGCCGCCGCTGATGCGCACGGACTCGGAGCCGCGCAGACCGTTGTTCGTGGCCTGAACGCTGACCGTGCCGCCCTTGACGCAGAGGTCGTCCTTGCAGGTGACGCCGTTGTTGATGTAGCCGTAGATCTCCAGCGCGCCCTCGCCCTTGATGTCGAGGTCGTCCTCGGCGTAGATGGCCGCGCCGCTGGACTGGTCGTTGTGCTTTTCGATATCGGCCTCGGTGCCGGAGGTGATGACGTTATGGCTGCCCGGCGCGAGCTCCAGATCCACCTCATCCGCCTGGGCCACATAGATGGCCGAGTCCGTGAGGCAGGTAATGTCCACGCCGTCGAGCGTCAGCACGACGTCGCCGGCCTTTCCGGCGGTGTTGACGATGATGCGGCCGTCGCTGAGCGTGCCGCGCAGCACGTATTCGCCCGGCGCGGCGATGGTGACGGTGCTGCCGCTGATGGCGATGCCGCTGGCGCGGGAGGAGGCGCTGTCGCCGTTGAGCTGGATCTCCGCGCCGGAGAGCGCGGGCGTTTCATCGGCCGCGGGCGCGGCGGTCTCGCCGCCGGGGGTGCTGCCGCTCTCACCGCAGGCGGCGAGGGAGAACAGCATCGTCAGGGCCAGAAGGATGCAGAGATGGGATCTTTTCATGGGAGGTACTCCTTTATACGTATGGGTCTGCGCGCCGAAGGGCGCGTTCTTTCTTTTTTGGCAGCCTCAGCTTGCCCACTCGGGAAACCATTGGCTGCGCTCCTCGTCGCTCAGATGCAGCAGACGGCAGAAGGCATTGACCGCGTAGCTGTCATAGCCGTCGAGGAAGGAGAGCATATGCTTTGTCTCAAACTGGAAGCGCGTTTCGGAGGTCTTCCAGTGCTTGAAGTCCCGCAGGCGCTCCTGCTCGATCTCCTCGAGCATGGCCTCCGCCGTCTCCCTGACGTGCTCCGGGGCGAGCGTGCCGCGCAGCGCCTCGGCCGTGCGGGCAATCAGCTTTTCCCGGAAGGAGGGATTGTTCAGCAGCGAGCGCAGGATCTGGGTGATCTGCTGCTGCGTGCGCTCCGGCCCGAGGACGTTGGTGAAGGACAGCTCCCGCCGGTGCAGGGCGGCGTCGAGGTCAAAGAAGACGAGACGCCATTTCCCGTCGTCCTCCAGCGAACGGACGTAGCGGAGGTTGCCGCTGAGCAGGTCGTTGTTGGCAAAATAGCCCTCCAGCACCGCCCAGTCGACAAGGCTGTCGATGTCCAGCCGCTGGCAGAGCTGCGCGTAATTGCTGTCGTTGGACATATCGCGGCCGATGACGAAGGCATAGACCTCGCGGAAAAAGGCGTCGCGCGGCCGGACCGAGGCCTCCTCCATGGTCACGCTGTCCTTGCTGACGGAGAAGGTCGAGGCGTAGAGCTGGCGCGTCACCTTTTCCTTGAGCGCGTAGAGGCCGAAGTAGCTGCCGTTGACATACAGCACGCAGAAGCGGCTGCGCTGGACGAGCAGATGGTCGGAAAACTCCAGCGCGAGATCCTGGCAGAGCTCGTTGCGGATGACGCTGAAATAATAGTCCTGTCCGGCGCGCAGCGTCAGACTGGCAAAGCGGTCGACCCCGCCGTCGAAGAGATCGTAGTCCAGCCACTCGCTGCCGTAGGCACCGCGGAAGCGGACACTGAGGTTCTTTTTTGGCAGATCCAGACTGGTCGCGCCGCTGAGCGTGACGCCGCAGGGAAGGGAGAAGGAGCCGCCCTCCTCGTAAAAGGCGATGCTGCCGGGCATTTCAAAGTGCTTGATCTTGTTGTCGTAGGTGCGCTTGAACTGCCTGGGGTCGTCCAGCACGAGGCTGACGACGGGCAGGCTGAAGTCCTCGTTGAGGAAATAGGTCTGCGTCAGAACGCGGCTGGGCAGCGCGTCACGCTCATAGGCGACGGCGCGCAGGACGCCGGTCTCCTCCAGCCGGACGGGGCCGGTGTAGAGCGCGCTGTCCGTGTCGGGGACGGAGCCGTCGAGCGTGTAGCGGATCTCGGCGCCCGGCGCGGCGCTGAGCGTCACGTCAAGCGCGTCCACGCCGTCATAGCAGCCGCCGGGGGTCACGTCCACGGGCTGCGCGGAGATGCGGCGATAGCCGATCGGGTTTTCGGCCCCGGGCGTGCCCTTGGCAAAGTAGAAGAGGCCCGCCTCGCCGTCCAGACGCCCGCAGCTGCCGTCGAGCGGGAGGTCGTGCAGCGCCATGGCATCGAGCAGCCGGTCCTCCGTGCAGAGGAAGAGCTGCGCCTGATCGTCGCTGAGCGAGAAGGGCAGGTCGCCCGTCCCGTCCTCGCGGCAGGTAAGCAGCTTATACTGCCCCGGCTCCAGCGTCCCGGCGGGCAGCCGGTGTGCAAAATAGTCGTCCGCGTCGTCGGAGAGGAAGAAATCCGAAAGCTCCACGGGCGCGTCGGAGATGTTCAGCAGCTCCACCCAGTCGCTCCCGGGCGTGACGCGCCTGTCATAGCTGCCGAGAAGGTTGGCCGTCATCACCTCGCTGATCAGCAGCGGGCCCTCGGCCGTTTGCGCGTCCTGACAGGCCAGATAGCCCTCGGCGCTGTTTTCCTGCCCCGGCGTCGGCCAGGAGCAGGAGGCAAAGCCGCCGCCGTCATCCCGGACAAGCGAGCGGTCCGGCTCAAGCGCGGGCAGGGTCAAACTGTCCGCCGTCTGATCCTGCGGGTCGAGCAGCAGCAGCGTCTCGCCCTCGGAGAGGGAGAAGTCCGTGTGCAGCTCGCCCTGCTCCCGGTTTTTGCCGGAGGCGAAGATCAGCAGCCGTTCGCCCGCACCGAGCCGGGTGCCCGGCAGACGCCAGGCGCTCTCTGCGCTCCTGTCCGTGAGCTTCCAGCCCGCGAGAGACACGGGCGTATCCGTGGGGTTACAGAGCTCGATCCAGTCGGAGGCGGCGCCGTCAGCGTCAAAGAGCGTGGCGCGGTTATCCGGCATCACCTCGGACAAAACGAGCGGGCCGGTGTCCAGCGAGACCTTCCTGGCCTTGCGCGCCGGGCCGCTGTCGTCCCCGGCGGGGGCGGCGGGCGCGCCGCAGGCGCTCAGAAGAAGCGAAGCCAGCAGCACCGCGGCCAGTATTCTCTTTCTACGCGGCATGTCGACTCGCCTCCTTCCCGCGCAGATCCGGTTCAAAAACCACAAATACGTATTATAAAGGGAAACCGGCCATTCTGTCAAATAAAGCTTTACGCGGCGGGCGTTTTCTTGGTATAATAGGGAAAAGAAAGTATTCTGTGACCGGAGGACAAGCCATGAAAAAGATCCTGATGCTCGGCACCGGCGGCACCATCGCCTCGGAGCTCACGCCGGAGGGCCTCGCGCCGGAGCTCACGCCCGCGCAGCTGCTGCGCTTCGTCCCGGCGGTCTCCGCCCTGGCGGAGGTGGACTGCGTGTCTCTCTTCAACATCGACAGCACCAACATCACGCCGCGGCACTGGTCGATCCTGGCCCGCGCCCTGCGCGAAAACTACGACCGCTACGACGGCTTCGTCATCAGTCACGGGACTGACACCATGGCCTACACGGCCGCGGCCCTCTCGTATCTCGTGCAGGGCGCGAAAAAGCCCATCGTCCTCACCGGCGCGCAGAAGCCCATCAACTACGACTCGACCGACTCGCGCACCAATTTGACCGACGCCTTTGTCTGCGCCTGCTCGGAAAAGGTGCACGGGGTCTGCATCGTCTTCAGCGGCCGCGTCATCCTCGGCACCCGCGCGCGCAAGACCTGCTCGAAGAGCTACACGGCCTTTTCGAGCATCAATTACCCCGATCTCGGCACCCTGCTCGACCATCAGCTTTTGACCTATATCGAGCCGGACTGGCTGCCCGAGCCCGTCTTTCACGAGGGGCTGGATCGGCGCGTGGGCCTGCTGAAGATGGTGCCGGGCGTCGACAGCGCTCTGCTCGACTATATGCTCGGCCGCACGGACGCGCTGATTTTGGAGTGCTTCGGCGTGGGCGGCCTGCCCAGCTACGAGGGGGACGACTTCTTCGCCGCCGTACGCCGGCATACCGAAGCCGGGCGCTTCCTCGTGATGACCACCCAGGTGCAGAACGAGGGCTCGGACCTCTCGGTCTACCAGGTGGGCCACCGCCTCAAGGATGATCCGCGCGTGCTGGAGGCCTATGATATGACCAGCGAGGCGGCCCTCGCCAAGCTGATGTGGATCCTGGACACCACCCGGGACGCCGCAGAGGTCAGCCGCCTCTTCTATACGCCTGTGGCCCATGACATTCTGACTCCGGTGAAGGAGGAGAGAGCATGAAGACGGTTGCAGTGATCGGCGGCGGCGCCTCGGGCATGATGGCGGCGCTGACGGCGGCGAAAAGCGGCGAAAACCGCGTGCTCCTCTACGAGCGGCAGCAGCGCCTCGGCCGCAAGCTCCTCTCCACCGGCAACGGCCGCTGCAACCTCACGAACACCGGCGCCTCACTCGCGCGCTATCACGGGCAGGAGCCGGCCTTTGCGCGCAAAGTGCTGGAGACCTTTCCACCGGAGGAGGCGCGGCGCTTTTTCCGCCAGCTCGGGCTTCTGACCGTGGAGGAGTACGGCGGGCGCGTCTATCCGCTTTCAAATTCCGCCAATTCCGTGCTGGACGTGCTGCGTCTGGCGCTCGACGCCGCGGGTGTAGAGCTGCGCTGCGCCGAGCCTGTGCGTTCCCTCTCCCGCCGCGGCGGGGGCTTTTCCCTCGTCACCGACGACGGACAGACGCGCGCGGACTGCGTGATCGTCGCCTGCGGCGGCGCCGCGGGCTCTTCGCTCGGCGGCGTCATGGACGGCTATGAGCTCTTAAAGCCCCTCGGCCACCGGCGTACGGCGCTGCATCCCGCGCTGGTGCAGATCTTGACGGAGCCGGACTATCCGCGCGCGCTCAAGGGCGTGCGCGCCCCCTGCTCGCTGCGCCTCATGCGCGGGGAGGAGATCCTCGCGCAGAGCGAGGGCGAGCTGCAGTTTACCGAAAAGGGCGTCTCCGGCCCGGCGGCCTTCGATCTCTCGCGCGCCGCGGCGACCGAGGGCGGGGCTCTGTGCCTGCACGCGCGGCTGCTGCCGCTGGAGGAAGAGGAGATCCTGGAACTCCTGCGCGCGCGGCGGGCGCGCTGTCCGGAACTCGAGGCCTCGGAGCTTCTGACCGGCCTTGTGCACAACCGCCTCGGGCGCATGCTCGTCAAATATGCCGCTCTCCCGGCGGCGGCCCCGCTCTCTTCCCTCGACGAGGCGGCGCTGCGCCGCGCCGCGCGCGCCTGCCTCGACCTGGCGCTGCCCGTGCGCGGCACGGAGGGCTTTGACCACGCGCAGGTGACGGCCGGGGGACTGCGCACTGCGGACTTTGACCCCGGGACGCTCGAGAGCCGCCTCTGTCCGGGGCTCTTTGTCTGCGGAGAGCTTTTGGACATCGACGGCGACTGCGGCGGCTTCAACCTGCAGTGGGCCTGGGCCAGCGGCTTTGTGGCCGGGAGGCTGGGGACATGATCCTGATCCGCGATCTGAAGCTCGGCGCCGAAGAGCCGATGGACGCGCTGCGCGCGCTCGCGGCGCGGCGGCTGCGCGTGCCGGAGGAGGCGCTGGAGGAGCTGCGGCTCTACAAGCGCTCGCTCGACGCACGCAAAAAGCCGGAGCTCTTTTGGGTCTGCTCCGTGCTCGTCTCCCTGCGCACGGACGAAGCGAAGGCCGTGGCGCGGGCAAAGGACGTGCGCGTCAGCCTCTATGAGGAGCCTGTATACACGCTGCCCCGCGTTTCACCGGAGGCGGAGCGCCCCGTCGTGGTGGGCTTCGGCCCGGCGGGCATCTTTGCCGCGCTCGCGCTCGCCCTGGCCGGAGCGAGGCCGATCGTCCTCGAGCGCGGACAGGACGCGCGCACCCGCCGCGCGGCGGTGGAGGCCTTTCGCACCGGGGGCGCGCTCGATCCGGAGAACAACGTCCAGTTCGGCGAGGGCGGCGCGGGCACCTTCTCCGACGGCAAGCTCAACACCGGCACGCACGACAGGCGCATCCGCTTTGTCCTGAAGCAGTTTGCCGCTCACGGCGCGCCCGAGAGCGTGGTCTGGGACGCCAAGCCCCACGTCGGGACGGACGTGCTCGTCGGCGTGGTGCAGAGTCTGAGAGAGACGATCTGCGCCCTCGGGGGCGAAGTGCGCTTCGGCAGCCGCCTCGAGCGCCTTGTGATCGAAAACGGCGCGCTGACAGGTCTCGAGGTCGCAACGAAAGAGGGGACAAGCAGTCTGCCCTGCCGCCGCGCGATCCTCGCCATCGGCCACTCCGCGCGCGACACCTTTGAAGCGCTGCACGCGCAGGGGCTCAGGATGGAGCCCAAGCCCTTCGCCATGGGCGTGCGCATCGAGCAGCGGCAGGCGGACGTGGACCGCGCGCAGTACGGCCGGGCACGGGACGGCCTCCCGGCGGCGGACTACTCGCTGAACGTGCATCTGCCCGACGGGACGAGCGCTTTTACCTTCTGCATGTGCCCCGGAGGCGAGGTCATCGCCGCGGCCTCGGAGCCCGGCGGCGTCGTCACAAACGGCATGAGCCTTTCTTCCCGCGGCGGCGATAACGCCAACGCCGCCCTGCTCGTGACGCTCCGGCCGGAGGACTTTCCGGGAGAAGACGTGTTCGCGGGCCTGCGCTGGCAGAGGCAGATCGAGCAAGCCTGCTACGCCTGCGGCGGCGGGGACTACCGCGCCCCGGCCCAGCGGACGGAGGACTTCCTGCTGCACCGGCCGAGCGAGGGCCCCGGGCGCGTGCTTCCGAGCTATCGGCCGGGGGTCGTCTGGTGCGATCTGCACGAGGTGCTGCCCGCGCGCATCACGGCGGTGCTCGAGAAGGCGCTGCCCGAGCTGGGGCGACATCTGAAGGGCTTTGACGCGCCCGACGCGGTGCTCACCGCGCCCGAGACGCGCTCCTCCTCACCGGTGCGCATCCCGCGCGGCGAGGATCTCTGCGCCGCGATCGAGGGGCTCTATCCCTGCGGGGAGGGCGCGGGCTACGCCGGGGGCATCACCTCCGCGGCCGTGGACGGTCTGCGCTGCGCCGAGGCGCTGCTCGCAGCGCTGCCGAGGATTGACGGCGAGGTCCGGCTGTGATAAACTAAGGACAAGACCGGGACAGCCCCGGAAACAGGAATAAAAACGAAGGAGAATGACCATGGATTTCAGAAGTCTGTCTGTCAAGGAATGCTTTGATAACCCGAAGACGGCCGCCATCGTCAAGGAGCTGGCGCCGGGCCTGATGAAGTACCCCATCAAGCTGTTCAACAAGAAGAGCTGCGGCGAGATCTTCGATCTCGTGGTCAGCAAGAAGATCCTCCCCAAGGACGTGGCCGACAAGATCGAGGCCGAGATCAACAAGGTCCTCTGACAGAAAAAGCCCGCCGGTTGAAAAACCGGCGGGCTTTTTTAATTCGGAATTCGGAATTCGGAATTCGGAATTCGGAATTCGGAATAAAGGAAACGAATGATTTATGCGGATATTGACGTTTCTCTTTCTGAAAACTGAAAACTGACTTCTGAAAACTAATCAGGCGGCCTTTTTCACGCCGCCGAAGCGCTGCCAGAGGACGCAGGCGGCCATCAGCACGATACCGATGAGGTCGGTGAGCATGGTGGGATCGAGCATCAGCAGACCGGCAGCCGCCAGCACCAGACGCACGGGCCAGGCGATGGAGCGGAAAAGGTGGCCGTTGAGAGCGCTGGCCACGCCGAAGATGCCGAGGATGGAGGTGATGACCACCATCACGACCTGCACGGCCGTCGTGTCGACGAGCAGCATGGCCGGGTTCATGGCGAAGATATAGGGCACGATGAAGGCCGCGATCGCGAGCTTCGAGGCGTTGAAGGCCGTCTTCATCGGCGGCGCCTTGGCGATCGCCGAGCCCGCGTAGGCCGCCAGTGCGACCGGCGGCGTGATATCCGCGACGATGCCGAAATAGAACACGAAGAAGTGCGCCGCCACCTGGGGCACGCCGATGGTGATCAGAATGGGCGCGCAGGTGGAGGCCATGATGCAGTAGTTGGCGGTGGTGGGCACGCCCATGCCCAGCACGATGCAGCAGAGCATCGTCAGCAGCAGGGCGATCAGCACGCGGCCGCCGGAGATGGTGACCACGGCGGTGATGAGCTTGGAGGCGAGGCCCGTCGAGGTGATGGAGCCGGCCACGAGACCGGCCATCGCGCAGGCGACCGCCACGGTGATGGTGCTCTTCGCGCCCGCCTCGAGCGCGTCGAAGAACTTGGTGAAGTTCAGATTGTCGCTCTTGTCCTGGCTGCGCGTGGCGATGGTGACGAGGTTGTTGTAGAGACCCACGAGGATCGTGATGCCGATGGCGACCGCCGCGGAGAACTGCATGGTATGGCGGTTCGTAGCCACGAGCCACACGAGAACGACCAGCGGCAGCAGCAGATAGACCTTCGGCAGGAGCTTCGTGAATTTCGGAAGCTCCTCCTTGGGGATGCCCTTGAGCCCGAGCTTGCGCGCCTCGAGGTGCACCGCAATATAGATGCCCGCGAAGTACAGCACCGCCGGGAGGATCGCCTTGAGCGCCACCTGCCCGTAGGGGATGCCCATGTACTCGGCCATCAGGAAGGCCGCCGCGCCCATGATGGGCGGCATGATCTGCCCGCCGGTCGAGGCCGCGGCCTCCACGGCGCCGGCAAACTCCGGCTTGTAGCCGGTGCGCTTCATCATCGGGATCGTCACGGAGCCGGTGGTGACGGTGTTGCCCACGGAGGAGCCGGACACCATGCCGCAGAGGGCCGAGGAGATGACGGCCACCTTGGCCGGGCCGCCGGCCGAGGCGCCGGCGATGGAGTTGGCGAGATTGATGAAGAAGTTCGAGATACCCGTCCGCTCCAGAAAGGCGCCGAAGATGATGAACACGACGATGTACTTGGCGCAGACGTTGATGGGCGTGCTCATGATGCCGGTGGTGGTGTAGAAGAGGTCATAGATCACCTTGCCGAAGCGGACGTTGGCAAAGGCGTACACCAGCAGCACGCCGACCACGCAGAGGATCGGGAGGCCCACACAGCGGCGGCAGAGCTCCATATAGGCCAAAATCGCCAGGATGGCCATGATCACCATCTTGGGATCGCGCGTCACGCGCGTGGCCAGGGCGATGATGGAGTGGGCGTTGAGCGCGCAGTAGAAAAAGGGGAGCGCACCGAGGACCATGATGACGATATCGTACCAGGGCAGATAGTTGGGGCGCACGTGCTTCTTGCTGACGGGATAGTTGAGATAGCCGATCACGAGCATGAGTCCGAGGAAGAGGTTCAGCTTTTCCTCCGGCATCATGGTGCTGAACAGCGTCACCCAGATGCAGTAGACAGAGAAGGCCGCACAGACATAGCGGATGATCTTGCCGGGCACGCCCTCCCAGATCCTGACGTTCGACTCTCTGTCGTATTTTTTCATCAGCTCTTCGGCATTGACGGGCGCTTCCGCGGCCGTCTTTTTCTTCATGGCCATATGCTGATCTCTCCTTTCTCCGCCGGGCGCGGCGGGCTGACAAGAATGGCGACGCGGCCCGCATCCCGAAGGATGCGGGCCGTATCGGTATTACAGCCTGAGCTTATTTCGTGGGGACCTCGATGCCCTTGTCGGCAAAGTAGGCGGCGGCGCCCGGGTGATACGGGACGTCGGTGACGGAGGCGGCAAACTCGAGGCTCAGCTCGCTGGCCTTGTCGTGGGCCAGGCTGTCGAGGTTCTCGAACACGCCGTAGAGGAAGTTGTACACGTCCGCGTCGGAGACGTCGTCGCGGGCGATGACGACCGCGCCGACAGCGACGGTGACCACGTCGTTATCCAGACCGTAGGCGGAGGCGGGGATGATGTTCTTGGTGTAGTAGGGGGACAGGGAGATCAGCGCGTTGATCTGCTCGTCGTCCAGGCTGACCAGATACACGTCCTGAGTGGCGGCCAGTGAGGTGACGGCGGTGGTGGGAGCGCCGGCCACGACGAACGCGGCGTCGATCTGGCCGTCCTGCAGCGCCTCGGCGCTGTCAGCGAAGCTCTGGTAGGTGGGCTTGATGTCGTTCTCGGTCAGGCCGTAGGCACCGAGGACGTCGATGGCGTTGAAGTACACGCCGGAGCCGGCCGCGCCGATGGAGACGGACTTGCCCTTGAGATCAAAGACGGACTTGATGTTCGGGTCGAGGGTGACGATCTGCACCTGCTCCATGTACAGAGCCGCGACGGTGGAGATGTTGCTGACCGCGCCGGTCTCCTCGAAGAGGCGGGCGCCGGTGTAGCCATAGGAGAGGACGTCGGACTGGGTGAAGCCCAGCTGCGCGTCGCCCATCTCGAGGGCCTCGATGTTGGCCTTGGAGCCGCCCGAGGTGATGGCGGTCACCTTGGAGCTGGTGACCTCGCTGACCTTCTGGGCCATGACGCCGCCGAAGGCAAAGTAGGTGCCGGCTTCGCCGCCGGTGGTGAAGGTGATGCTGGAGCCGCCGTCCTTCGGGCCGAGGCCCTCGGACGCAGTGCCGGCGTCGCCGGCCGCGGGAGCCGCGGACTGACCGCAGGCGGCGAGTGCGAACACCATGCACAGAGCAAGCAGCATGGCAAGGATCTTCTTCATGGGGATTACCTCCATTATCATTCTTTTTTCTTTTTTCGGAAAGACAGGACGCTCTTGATTTACGCCCAATGTGATGTTATACTACAACCAAAAGTTGATAAGCGCAAGGGGCTCCCCGGATTTTTGCTGTTTTGACGGTTTAGCGCGGCAAATCGGCGATCCTTTTATGGAAAAGCTCCAAAGGCCGCCGCTGAACCGGATCTTCTCTTCAAAAAGCAAGGCGCTTTTCGACAAAATTCATGTTTTTTTACACTTTCTGATCACCGAGGCCCGTTATGGATCTATCTCACCTGAACAGCTTCATCGCCGTGGCGGAGGAAAAAAGCTTCTCCTCCGCGGCCAAAAACCTGCTGATGAGCCAGCAGGCGCTCTCCAAGCAGATCGCCCGGCTGGAGGAGGAGCTGGGGACCACGCTGCTGATCCGCAGCCGCCCGCTCAGCCTGACGCCGGACGGGGCGCAGTTTCTGCAGACGGCACGCCAGATGCTGCGGCTCAAGCGCCAGTTCGACGAAAACTCCAGCCGCAGCTTCAGCGGCGCGCAGTTCGTGCATCTCGGCATCGAGCATACGCTGGCCCGGGCCATCCTGCCCCATGTCCTGCCGGACTTTTTGCGCGAGCACCCGGAGGTCTATCTGAAGCTGAGCGAGGAGTCCCCGGAGGAGATCCAGAAGACGATCTCCTACGAGGGAGTCGACCTGGCCATCGGCTCGCTCGGCAGCACCCCGGCGCGCTTCGAGGCCGTGCCGCTGTGCCGCAAGGAGCAGCTGCTGGTCGTGCCGAAGCCGATCTTCGACAGCCTGGCCGGCGAGCGCCGCGAGGAGCTGCTCTCGCGCTTTTCAAAAAGCGCCGAGCTGCCCTTCTTCGCCTCCGCACCCTTCATCCGCATCCCCCGGCAGTCCTCGGGCGGGCGCACGCTGCGCAGCTATCTGAAATATTACGACCTCAGCCCGCGCTTCATCTGCGAGCTGACAAACATCGAAAACGCCTTCCAGCTGGCCAACAGCGGGCTCGGCGTCTTTATCTACGCGAGGATCTTCTGGGACGCGCTGGATCCGGAAATGCGCGAAAACTATCTGAAAAACATCTACGTCTTCCCCCTGCCCTACCTGCCCGGGATCGACGCAGTCTGCGCCTACTACAACCGCGACAACGGCCTTCACGGCATGACGCGCGAGCTCTTCGGCGTGATCCGCGACTTTTTCGCCGCCTACGACGCGCCGGCGGAGGGAGAAACGCGGGAGGATAACGCGTAAGCACCTGCAGAGGCAGGCGTTTGCACGCTTTACGGATATGGAAAAGACCGTTTTCAAATTGATCGCCTTCGACCTGGACGGGACGCTCCTGGACGATGACAAGCGCGTGCCGGAGGAAAACCTCTCCGCGCTGCGCGCGGCGGGCGAGCGCGGGCTCTGGCTCGTGCCCGCGACGGGGCGCATCCCCGCTGGCCTGCCCGAAGTGCTGCGGGCCCTGCCCGGTCTGCGCTGGGGGATCCTCGTCAACGGAGCGCTCCTGTACGACTTTGCAGAGGGGCGCGCCGTCGGCCGGGAGGAGATCCCGGCGCCGCTGGCGCTGGAGGTCATCGACTATCTGTCCGGCTTTCCGGTGCTCTATGACTGCTATCAGGACGAGTGGGGCTTCATCGACAGCGCCTTCTACGACAGCGCCGCCGACTATATCGCCGACCCCGGCATCCTGGAGCTTCTGCGGCGGGTGCGCACGCCGGTGCCCTCGCTGCGGCAGCTTCTGGCCGAAAAGGGCGCGGGCGTGCAGAAGCTGCAGCTGCACACGAAGGACGAGGCGCTGCGTCAGCGCCTGCTGCTTGAGCTGCCGGAGCGCTTCCCCGCGCTCGCGGTGACGAGCTCTGTCCCCACGAACATCGAGATCAACGCCGCCGCGGCCAACAAGGGCGATGCCCTGCGCCGCCTCTGCGCGCTTTTGTCGCTGGACGTCCGTGAGACACTCGCCTTCGGCGACGGCACGAACGACCTCTCTCTGCTGCGCGCGGCCGGCTGCGGCGCGGCGATGGGAAACGCCTCGCCCGCCGTCAAGGCCGGGGCGGATCTCGTCGCCCCCTCGAATAACGAGGCGGGGCTGGCGCAGGTCATTCGAAGCATTTTGTAAAGACTTTTGGTACATCATAAAAAGGAGACATGACCGTGACACTCTTCGGAAAGCTTGCCGTCTGCGTGCTGGGCGGCTATCTGCTCGGCTGTCTGAGCCCCTCGTATCTCATCGGCAGGCTGCGCGGCTACGACGTGCGGCAGAGCGGCTCGGGCAATGCCGGCGCCTCCAACACGGTCATCATGGCCGGAAAGCTCGCGGGGCTGGCCGTGGCGCTGCTGGACATCCTCAAGGCGGCCGCCGCCTGGTGGATCTGTGAGGCGCTGTTCCCGGAGCTGGCCGTCGCCGGACCTCTGGCGGGCGTGGCCTGTCTGCTGGGGCACATGTTCCCTGTCTTTCTGCGTTTTCACGGCGGGCGGGGGCTGGCCTGCCTCGGCGGGCTGGTGCTGGCCTACAATCCGCGCACGCTGCTGCTGATGCTGGGCATCGCGCTGCTGATCGGCGTGCTCACCAACTACGTCTGCATCGTCACGGTCTCCATGTCCGCCATTTTCCCGCTCTATTACTGGCTCGTGACGCGCTTCCTGCCGGGCGCCTGCATCCTCGCCGTGCCCTTTTTGCCGATCCTCTGCAAGCATATGACGAATTTTCGCCGTATCCGGGACGGGCAGGAGCTGAGATTGAGCTTTGTGTTCAACAAGCAGAAGGAGCTCGAGCGCATCGGCTATATCGATGAGGAGGAGAAGCTCTGACTTTTCTTGCGCCGGGCGGGAGGCTGTGTTATACTTTGCCCGGGATCGCTGCTGTGATCCCGGGTCTTGTTTTTGTGAGGAGGTTTTGCTTATGTGCGGGATCGTCGGCTTTGCCGGCAGCGAGCAGGCCGCGCCCATCCTGCTGGAGGGGCTGGAGCGCCTGGAATACCGGGGCTATGACTCGGCGGGCGTCGCCGTGGTGTCCCCGGAGCGCGGGCTGCAGGTCAGAAAGTCCAAGGGGCGGCTGAAGGTGCTGGAGGCGCTCACCGACGGCGGGCGCAGTCTCGACGGCTGCGTCGGCATCGGGCACACCCGCTGGGCCACGCACGGCGAGCCCAACGACGTCAACTCCCATCCGCATCTGAGCCAGAGCGGCCGGATCGCCGTCGTACACAACGGCATCATCGAGAATTACCTCGAGCTCAAGGAGTTTCTGACGAGCCAGGGGACGGTCTTCTGCTCCGACACGGACACGGAGGTCGTCGCGCAGCTGATGGACTACTATTATCTGCGCAGCGGGGATCTGATGGACGCCGTATACAAGACCCTGCACCGCCTCGAGGGCGCCTATGCGCTGGGGATCCTGTGCCTCGAAACGCCCGACCGCTTCATCGCCGCGCGCAAGGACGCGCCGCTGCTGCTCGGCTACGGCGAGGGCTGCAGCTTCATCGCCTCGGACGTGACGGCGCTGCTGCGCCACACGCGCGAGGTCTCCTACATGGAGGACGGCGAGGTCGCCGTCGTCTCCGCCGACGAGATCGTCGTGTACGACGCCATGGGCCGCCGTGTGGAGAAGGAGCACCGGATCGTCGACTGGGATGTGAGCGCGGCGGAGAAGGGCGGCTATGAGCACTTCATGTTCAAGGAGATCATGGAGCAGCCCGAGGCCGTGCGCAAGACCATCTCCCCCCGCATCCGGGACGGGCGCGTCGTCTTCGACGAGCTGAAGCTCGGCGCGGACTTTATCCGCAGCCTGGAGAGGATCTTCATCGTCGCCTGCGGCTCCTCCTACCATGTGGGCGTCGTCGGCAAATACAACCTCGAGCGGCTGCTGCGAGTGCCGGTGGAGGTGGCGCTCGCCTCAGAGTTTCGCTATGCCGACCCGCTCGTCGGCCCCGGCTCGCTCGTCATTGTCATCTCCCAGTCGGGCGAGACGCTCGACTCGATGGCGGCGCTGCGCCTGGCCAAGTCCCTCGGCGCGACGGTGCTTTCGATCGTGAACGTCGTCGGCAGCTCCATCGCCCGCGAGTCGGACGAGGTGCTGTACACCTGGGCCGGGCCCGAGATCGCCGTGGCCACCACGAAGGCCTACAGCACGCAGCTCGTGCTGCTGGACATGCTGGGCCTCTTCTTTGCCGAGACGCGCGGCAGCGTCTCCTCCGCCGACTACGCGCTGCTCCTGTCCGAGCTGCAGGCCCTGCCCGCGCGCATGGAGAGCGTGCTGGAGGACACAGAGAAGATCAAATACCTCGCCTCGCGCTACTTTAACCACGATTCCGTCTTCTATATCGGCCGCAACCTCGACTACGCCCTCGGGCTCGAGAGCAGCCTGAAGCTCAAGGAGATCAGCTACGTCCACTCCGAGGCCTACGCCTCGGGCGAACTGAAGCACGGGACCATCTCGCTGATCGAGCCGGGCACGCTCGTCGTGGCGCTGGGGACCTATACGCCGCTGTTCGACAAGGCGCTGTCGAACATCGTGGAGGTGCAGTCGCGCGGGGCGGACGTGCTGGCCCTCACGACGGAGAGCCGGGCGCAGGATCTGCGCCGCACGGTGGAGCACGTGCTCACCGTCCCGGACACGCACCCCATCCTGGAGCCCTCGCTGGGCATCATCCCGATGCAGCTGTTCGCCTACTACGTGGCGCTGCAGCGCGGCTGCGACATCGACAAGCCCCGCAACCTCGCCAAATCCGTCACCGTTGAGTGAGTTTTCAGAAGTCAGTTTTCAGTTTTCAGGAGAGCGACAAATTGGAGTTTGTCGCTGAGTTTGAAATGATGTCGTAGGGGCGGCTATCAGCCGCCCGCGGACATGGTACAGAGTTGGCGGGCGGCTGGTAGCCGCCCCTACGGCGTGGACGTCACTTTCCTCGTTCTATCCCTCGTTTTCCCTGTATTCCGAATTCCGCATTCCGAATTCCGAATTCCTCGCTAAATCCCCGTTTCTCTTTTCTGAAAACTGAATTCTGAAAACTGAAGACTATCCCCCGCATTCCGATTTTTCTTGAAAGGAGATCGTATGAAAGCACCGTTTTCCAGCTATCTGCAGGCGCTCAAGCCGGGCCTGCGGCAGCTCATCGCCCTGCTGCGGCGCGACTATGACTATGTCAGTGCCCTGGCGACGGACTCCCGCGGCCTGACCGTGAGCATCTCACAGCGCGCCCGCTCGGTTTCGAGCGAGACCATGACCACGGAGCGCGGCGTCGTGCTGCGCCTGTGGAAGGAGGGGCAGTACCGCGAGTACGCCCTCGACGACTTCGACCCAACAGCGCCGGAGAAGGCGGCGGAGGAGATCCGCGCCGCGCTCGAAAAGCAGCAGGCTCTGCTCGACGCGCTGGGCGTCGCCCCCTACGACACCCCGGCCCTGCCGGACGAGGAGCAGACGCTCTTTGTCGAAAAGGAGACGCGGCAGCTGCCCGAGGAGGCGGACGTGAAGGCCCTCGTTGAAAAGCTCACGGCGCTCTCCGACCGGGGCATGACGCTCTCGGAACACATGCTCGACTGCGCGCTGCGCGCCCAGTCCACGCACATCAGCAAGCTGTTTCTGACCGAAAAGCGCGATCTCGCGCAGAGCTACGTCTACAGCGAGGGCTCCCTCTCTGCCATCCTCTCTCGCGACGGGAACACCCAGTTCAGCTACGACAGCGTCTCCGGCCTCTGCGGCCCGGAGCTCTTCGAGCAGCTGGAGGGCAAGCTCGAGCGCGTCGTGCGCGTCGGCGAGGAGCTGCTTGACGCCGGGCGCATCGAGCCGGGCGAATACGAGGTCATCACCTCGCCCGAGGTGACGGGCCTCATCGCGCACGAGGCCTTCGGCCACGGCGTGGAGATGGACATGTTCGTCAAAAACCGCGCGCTCGGCGCGGCTTACCTCGGCAAGCGCGTGGGCAGCGACCTTGTCACCATGCACGAGGGCGCCCTCTGCGCCGAGGACGTGACGAGCTTTGCCTTCGATGACGAGGGCACGCTCGCCGGAGACGTGACCGAGATCAAGGACGGCATCCTGCAGACCGGCATCTGCGACGCCCTGAGTGCGCTGCGCCTCGGCACGGCCCCGACCGGCAACGGCAAGCGCGAGAACTTCGCGCACAAGGCCTACACCCGCATGACCAACACGATCTTTGACTCCGGCGACGACACGCTCGAGGACATGATCGCCTCCATCAGCCACGGCTATCTCCTCGAGGGCATGGAGAGCGGGATGGAGGATCCCAAGCACTGGGGCATCCAGTGCATCATCAAGCTCGGCCGCGAGATCAAAGACGGCAGACTCACGGGCCGCATCGTGGCGCCCATCATCATGACGGGCTACGTGCCGGAGCTGCTGGGCAGCATCTCCATGCGTTCTTCCGACCGCGAGGTCTTCGGCGCCGGCGGCTGCGGCAAGGGCTATAAGGAATGGGTCAAGGTGGCCGACGGCGGCCCCTATCTGAAGACGAAAGCGAGGCTGGGCTGATGCTGGAAACCGTTGTTGAGATTTTGAAGAAATCCGGCGTGACGGCCTGGGAGCTGAGCGCTGTGCAGGAGGAGGGCTGGGAGTTTTATTTCATCCGCCACGCCCTCGATCAGAACCGCGCCAAGAAGCTTGAGGAGATCACGCTCAAGGTCTTCCAGCTCAGCGAGGACGGCGCATCTCTGGGCAGCGCCTCGGCGCAGCTGCCGGTGACCGCCTCCCGCGCGGAGGCCGAAAAGCTCGTAGCGGATCTGGCCTACCGCGCCACGCTCGTGAAAAACAAGCCCTATACGCTCCGCGGCCCCGCCCCGGCGGAGGCGGCGGAGGAGCCGGCGATCGACGTGCCCGCCATCGCGCGCAGCTTCCTGGAGACGGTCCGGAGCCTGCCGGAGACGGAGACCGAGGACGTCAACAGCTATGAGCTCTTCGTCTCCGCCAAGACGCGGCGCTTCCTCAATTCCGAGGGCGTCGACGTCACCGAGAGCTGGCCGGAGAGCATGCTGGAGACCGTGGTCAACGCCCGCGACGGGGAGCGCGAGATCGAGCTCTACCGCGCAACCTATGCCGGCGGCTGCGACGCGCAGGCGCTGCGGGAAGACCTGGAGCGCAGCATGCGCTGCGGGCGCGACCGGCTGCGCGCCGTTCCCACGCCCGCGCTGGGCCGGGCGGACGTGCTGTTCGGCAGTAAAGCGGCCGCGGAGCTGTACCGGTACTTTGCCGACCGCGTCAACGCGCAGATGGTCTATCGCCGCATGAGCGACTGGGAGCTCTTTAAGCCCATTGCCGAGGACATCCGCGGGGACAAGGTCACGGTGAAGGCCGTGCGCGAGCTGCCCAATTCCTCCCGCAACCGCCGCTATGACCCGGAGGGCGCGCCCATCCGGGATCTGACGCTGCTGGAGGAGAGCGTGCCGGTGCATTTTGTCGGCAACCGGATGTTCTCGTCCTATCTCGGCCTGGAGGACTCCTTCATGCCCACGAACATCTCCGTCAGCGGCGGCACGCACAGCGAGGAGGAGCTGAGAAGCGGGGCCTATCTGGAGGCCGTGGAGTTTTCCGATTTTCAGGTGGACGCCCTGACCGGCGACATCTTCGGCGAGATCCGCCTGGCCTACTGGCACGACGGCGATACCGTCACGCCCGTGACCGGCGGCTCCCTCTCCGGCTCGATGAACGATTTTGTGAAAGACATGCGTCTTTCCGCCGCCTTGAGGCAGTATAACAGCATCCGCATCCCGGCGCTGACGCGCCTCGCGGGCGTCACCGTCACCGGCGCGGAGTGACAGGTTTCAGAAAAAATACCGGGCTACAGGAGAGGCAGAGATGAACGTTTTCGATCTGATCGGGCCGGTGATGGTCGGCCCCTCGAGCTCGCACACGGCGGGCGCCGTGCGCATCGGGCTCGTTTCCCGGAAGCTCCTGGGCGGGCAGCCCGAGGAGGCGGAGCTGCTGCTGCACGGCTCCTTTGCGGCCACCGGACGCGGCCACGGCACCGACCGGGCGCTCGTGGCGGGGCTTCTGGGCATGGAGCCGGACGATGAGCGCGTCCCCGAAAGCTTCCTCTGGGCAGAGAAAGCCGGGCTGCGCTTTCATTTCGGCGTCATCAACATGCCGGACGCGCACCCGAACAGCGTGCTGCTGCGCCTGCATCGCGGCGGGAAGGAGCTGCGCGTCGTGGCCGCCTCCGTCGGCGGCGGGCGCATCGAGATCCGGCGGCTCAACGACATGACCCTGCGCTTTACGGCCGAGCAGCCCACGCTGATCGTCTCCAACCGCGACCACCCCGGCAGCGTGGCCGACGTGTCGCGTGTGCTGGCCGAGGCGGGCGTCAACATCGGCACCTTCCAGGTCAACCGTGACGAGCGCGGCGGCGTGGCCGTCATGGTCATCGAGGTCGACTCGCCCCTTCCGGACGAGCTTGTCGCGCAGATCCGCACGCTGCCGGATATCCTGAGTGCCGTGTGCATCAATTGAGAGGAGGGGTCCCATGTCTGTTTTTGATTCGGTTTCCCGTATGCTCGACGCGGCGCAGCGGAGAAGCCTCCCCCTGTGGGAGCTCGTGCTGGAGGCCTCCGCGCAGGAGAGCGGCATGAGCCGGGACGACTCGCTTCGCACCATGCAGCAGAGACTGGCCGTCATGCGGCAGGCCGACGCGGGCTACAATCCCGCCCAGCGCTCGCCGAGCGGGCTGAGCGGCGGCGACGCGGAGAAGCTGCGCGTACACGCCGCGTCCGGAGCCACGATCGCCGGGCCCTTCGTCGGCAGTATCCTCGCCGCGGCCCTGCGGATGGGCGAATGCAATGCCTGCATGCACCGCATCGTCGCCGCGCCGACCGCGGGCGCCTGCGGGGTGCTCCCGGCGGTGCTGCTGCCCTATGCCGCGCAGTTCGGCGCAAATGACGAGGCGCTCGTGCGCGCGCTCTATGTCAGCGCGGGCTACGGGGCTGTGATCGCCCGGCGCGCCTCGATCTCCGGAGCGGAGGCAGGCTGCCAGGCCGAGATCGGCTCGGCCTCGGCCATGGCCGCAGCGGCCCTTGTCCAGCTCCACGGCGGCACGGACGCGCAGACGGCACACGCAGCCGCGATCGCGCTGAAAAATCTGATGGGCCTCGTCTGCGACCCGGTCGCCGGTCTCGTGGAGGTGCCCTGCATCAAGCGGAACGTCATCGGCGCGATGAACGCGCTCAGCGCCGCGGAGCTTGCGCTCGCGGGCGTCGAGTCGCGCATCCCGGTCGACGAGGTGATCGACGCCATGCGCGCCGTGGGCACGGCCATGTCCCCCGCCCTGCGGGAGACCGGCCACGGCGGCCTCGCCGCCAGCCCCACCGCCGTCGCCTTCCGCGAAGCATTTTTCGGAACGTGAAGAACGCCCGGGAGAGGTTCAAGCCTCTCCCGGGCGTTCTTTCAATTAGGAATGAGGAGTGAGGAATTAGGAATGAGGAGTGAGGAATTAGGAATGAGGAGTGAGGAATTAGGAATGAG
>CAMHMZ010000008.1 GCA_946186375.1 uncultured Clostridia bacterium | reverse complement strand
GAGCAGCTGATTTGTAATCAGCAGGTCGGGGGTTCGAGTCCGTCCACCAGCTCCACCAAGAAGCCAACACGTCGGCTCAATCGAATATGGGGGAATTCCCGAGTGGCCAAAGGGGACAGACTGTAAATCTGCTGGCAATGCCTTCGGTGGTTCGAATCCACCTTCCCCCACCAGAAAAAAGCACGCGAGAGCGTGCTTTTTTCAATGATGTTTGCCCTGATGGGCAAATGATGCGTGCTTCGCACATGATGTTGCCTTCGGCAATGAAGCGTGCCTGCGGGCACATGGGCAGACATCGCATCATTGCGGCACGAAGTGACGCGGTATCATTTCGGAGCGCAGCGGAGAAACATCATCAGCCGCCATCGGCGGCTACATCATTTCCAAGAGTTCGAATCCATCTGTCAAAAGCGAAAAATCTGCCACGAATGTGGCAGGTTTTTCGTTTTCTTTTCCTCTTTTCTCTCATCCTGCGACGACGGAGCGGAGGCGGCCGACGGAGACGAAGCCCGCCAGCAGGGCGGCCAGATCCGTCCCCTCCGGCACGAGAGAGGCGTCCGTGCGCGTGCCGCGCTGCCAGAGGCGGCGTCCGCCCTCCCCGTCCGGCTCGGAGAGAAAGCCGTCGGCATAGAGCTGCAGCGGCGCGACGCTGCGGTCGTACTGTACGCCCCGCAGCCCGGAGAGCGCGCAGCCCGGGAAGTTCACATTCCAGATCGCACAGCGGCCCGGGTCCTTCCCCATGAGCTCGAGCGCGAGCGACGGAAGCAGCGCCTCCGCCGTCTCGTAGTTCTCAGGGTACTCGGTGGAAAAGGCGATCGCTGGGACGCCCTGCATCGCCGCCTCGAGCGCGGCGGCCACCGTGCCGGAATAGGCCACGTCGTAGCCCGCGTTCCAGCCGCGATTGATGCCGGAGAAAACAAAATCCGGCCGCTCGGGCAGCAGGTGCCCCAGCGCGACCTTGACACAGTCGGCGGGCGTCCCGCCGAGGCGCCATGCCCCGGCCACCGGTGCCGGAAAGGTCTCCTCCCGCACGCTCATGGCTTCATAAAGAGTGAGCCGCTGCGACATGGCGCTGCACTGGCAGTCCGGCGCGACGACCCAGATCTCACCGAGCCGCGCCGCCATGACCGCAAGCCTCCGCAGCCCCTCAGCCTCGATCCCATCGTCGTTGACCAGCAGAATCCTCGGTCTGTTTCCCATCGCTCTCCCCTTCTTTCTGTGATGCATTATGCCACAGCCGCGCTTTTGTGTCAAACGAACACGCCCCTTGTCCGCTTGCCTTTCGTCTTGTCGTCCGGAGATGCAGAGACAGCTCCCGACGACTGCTTAAACTTTCTTAAGGAACCAAAAAAGCCGTTGAGAACTTGTCACATTGTGATAAAATAAGGAGCAGCAAAAAATAAAGCGCTTTTTAGTTTACATAACATTTTATCTGCCGTATCATACACGGCGGAAGGGAGAATATATGGCTGCTCAGTCTCACATTCTGATCGTTGACGACGATCCCGATATCCGCAAGGTCCTGCAGCTGCTGCTGCAGTCGCAATATACGCTCACAACGGCCGCGGACGGCCAGGCCGCGCTCGAGGCGCTCAAGGCCCAGCCCGACACCGACCTCATCATTCTCGACGTGATGATGCCGGGCATGGACGGCTATCAGACCTGCGACGCGCTGCGCGCCTTCTGCAACGCGCCGGTGCTCTTCCTCACGGCCAAATCCGCCGAGCGCGACCGGCTCAGCGCCTATCGCAGCGGCGGCGACGACTTCCTCTCCAAGCCCTTCTCGCAGGAGGAGCTGCTTGCCAAAGTCGGCTCCCTGCTGCGCCGCTATAAGGAATACCGCGGCAAGCCCGAGGCCGCGCTGGCCATCGAAAACCTTGAGGTGGATTTTTCCACGCGCAGCGTCGTCAGCAACGGTCATCCCGTCTCACTGACCGACACGGAATTCGCGATCCTGGAGCATCTGCTGCACAACCGCGGCAATACCGTCACCGCGCCGGAGCTCTACGAGGCCGTGTGGAAGGAGAAATTCCTCCCCGGCTCCGGCAACACGGTCATGGTGCACGTGCTGAACCTGCGCCGCAAGATCGAGGAGAACCCCTCCTCCCCCAAGATCGTCCGCACCGTTTGGGGAAAGGGCTATCAGATTGATTAAAAAGCTGCGCTCGCTGCACTCCCTCAACGCCCGGATGCTGCTCAGCCAGCTCCTGGCCGCGGTCTGTGCGGTGCTTGTGTTTCTGCTGGTCAACACCGCCGGTGTGTACGCGGTGGAAAACATCTACATGAGCCGTGCCAACGTCGGCGCCCGCCAGGCCGCGATCTACGCGGAGTTTAACCGTTATGTAAACCAAAACAATGTCAAGGGCAGCGATACCGCGGCCATTGCCAACTGGGTGCGGGCGCAGAAAAACGTGAACATCCAGGTGTTCCCGGACGCCTCCGCCCCCGGCGACAACAGCCTGGCACGCGCACAGTCAAGCGCGCAGATCGGCAGGCTCTATCCCATGCGCTTTGCCGACGGCCGCTACAGCATCACGATCGAGGACAGCTCCGAGGACCGCGAGCTGTTTTTGTATTCGACGCTGGCGATCCTGCTGGGCGCCATCACCTATATCGTCATCCAGATCCTCTATACCGGGCAGCTGACGCGGCGCATCGTCTCGCTCTCGCGCGAGGCCGCGGAGGTCAGCGCTGGGGATCTTGAAAAGCCCATCACCGCCGCAGGGAGCGACGAGGTCGCAGCGCTGGCACAGGACATGGACACCATGCGCCGCTCTGTGATCGAGCGCATGGGCAACGAACGCCGTGCCTGGGAGGCCAACTCAGAGCTCATCACGGCCATCTCCCACGATATCCGCACGCCCATGACGAGCCTCATCGGCTATCTGGGGCTGCTCGACTCTGCCGCATTGAGCGACGCGGAGCGCGGACAGTACACGACTTCCGCCTACGCCAAGGCGATGGAGCTCAAGGATCTGACGGACGAGCTGTTCCGCTATTTTCTCGTGTTCGGCCGTGCGGAGCTGGAGATGGATCTGCAGCCCTACGACGCACAGCTCCTCCTGGAGCAGCTGCTGGGCGAGGCGCAGTTCGACCTGCAGGAGGCGGGCTTCGACGTGCAGCGCTCGGGCGACGCGACGGGCGGCTCCGTCACCGCCGACCCCATGTATCTCAAGCGCGTGCTGGATAACCTCATCTCCAACATCAAAAAATACGCCGAGCGCGGCGAGCCCGTGCTGCTGCTCACCGAGCAGAGTGAAGACAGGATCACCGTCTGCTTTTCCAACACCGTTTCCCGCTCGATGGCACGCGTGGAGAGCACAAAGATCGGCGTGCGCACCTGTGAAAAGATCATGGAGCGCATGGGCGGCTCCTTCCTCACGCGCAGTGAGAACGGCCATTACAGCGCCGAATTCACCCTGCCGCTCCAAAATTAGTTATGTCGATCTTTTTATGTTAACTATAAACGTGATAAAGCAAAACAGAGGCTGGTGGATCATTCCGCCAGCCTCTGTGCTGCTTTCTGTTCTTCAATACGTTCAAATGAGGATGCCGCGCTTTTTGGCCTCGAAGCGCAGCTCGTCCCGGAAGTCCGGGTGCGCGATGGCGATGAGCGCCTTCGCCCGCTCGCTGAGGCTGCGGCCGCGCAGATGCGCCAGGCCGTACTCGGTGACGATGTAGTCCACGTCGTTCTTGCTGGTGGTGACCACGGCGCCGGGCGTCAGCGTGGACTTGATCTTGCTGATGGTGCCGCCCTTGGCCGTGGAGGGGAAGGCGATGAAGCTCTTGCCGCCCTTCGACTGGCAGGCGCCGCGCACATAGTCGATCTGCCCGCCGGAGCCGGAGATGTGCCGCGTGCCGACGCTCTCGGCGCAGACCTGCCCCCAGAGGTCTACCTCCAGCGCCGCGTTGATGGAGATCATGTTGTCGTTGCGGCAGATGACCGCCGGATCGTTTACATAATCCACTGGCAGCACGGCGATGGCGGGGTTATCGTCGATGTAATCATAGATGCGCTTCGAGCCGAAGGCGAAGGTCGTCACGCTCTGGCCGGGGTGCAGCTGCTTGCGGCTGTTGTTGACCGCGCCGCACTCGATGAGCTCGACCATGGAGTCGGTGAACATCTCGGTGTGGATGCCGAGGTCGTGCTTGGCCTTGAGCGCCGCGCCCACCGCGTCCGGGATGGCGCCGATGCCGAGCTGGATGCAGGCCCCGTCCGGGATCTGCTCGGCGATGAGGTTACCGATGGTGATGCTCGTCTCATCGAGCGTCACGGGCGGCAGCACGGGCAGCTCGACCGTGTGCTCCACGATGACGTCGACCCGGCTGATGTGGATCTGGCCGCCGCAGACCGCGCGGGGCTGATTGGCGTTGACCTCGACAAAGACGCGCTTCGACTTTTCCAGCATGGCCATGGCATAGGAATTCGTGCAGCCGAGGCTGAAATAGCCGTTCTTGTCCATCGGGGAAACGGAAACACAAAACGCGTCATAGTCGTAATTTGCCCGGATGAGGCCGGGGAAATCCCGGTAATAGCCGGGGATGAAGTCGGCATAGCCCGCGTTGATCGCCTTGCGCGCGCCGGCGGAGGAGAACCAGGAGACGCCGTTGAGCCTGCCGTTCAGGCTCTCGTCGGCGTAGAAGGCGAAGGGATAGGCGTCGAGCAGGGTGTGCACCTTCACGCCATGCAGCCCGTCCTGTCTGGCCCGCTCGGCGAGCGCCTCCATGATGCCGGGCGTCTGGGAGAGCGCGGCGTCCATGCCGAGCGTCCACCCATCCCGCACGATCTCCGCGGCCTCCGCCGCCGTTTTGAGCTTGCCCTGATATGCTGCGCTGTAGTCCGTCATGTCTTTCTGTGTCCTTCCTTACTTATATGATATATAAGATGGCAAAACGGCGCAGCTCTTCAGCCCGGCCCGAAGCGCAGCCCGGCTGAAGACCCGGCCGTTTCGCCATGGTATAGCCTGTATAAATCTTTCCTGTATCAAAAATCACTTCCGGCGGCGCGAGCGCGACCGGTCGGCATAGAAGCGGTTATCCGCGATGCGGCTGTCAGACTCCTGCATGAATTTCTTCAGCCTGTCCTCAAAGGCCTGATCCGCCGTGGGCGGGGCCACCTCCTGCGCAGCGGGATTCGTCCGCGGGGCTTCGCGGCGCGGCGCCTGCGGGCGCGGCCTCTCGGGCGCGGGGGCCGGAGCCGGCTGCGCCTTCTTGATGGAGAGGTTGATCTTCCCCTCGGGACTGATGCTGAGCACCTTGACCTTCACCGTCTGCCCGAGCTGCACGTATTCGTTCACGTCAGACACGAAGGCATTGGCCACCTCCGAGATGTGCACCAGGCCGCTCTTGCCGCCCGGCAGCGCCACGAAGGCGCCGAACTTGGTGATCCCGGTCACCCGTCCTTCCAGTATTTCGCCGATTTCCACGCCCATGGTCTTTTCCCCTCTGTCTCTTGTCGCGGTCAGCCGTCCTCGCCGTCCTCACTGAAATAAAAGATGATCTCGCCGGGCCGGACGAGCCCGAGCTCCGTACGCGCACGCGCCTCCAGCGCCTGAGCGCTCTCCCCTTCCGCAAGACGCTTTTCCAGCGTCTCATGCTCCCGCTCCAGCTCCGCGTGCTCCTTGGTCAGGATTTCGGCTGCCGCCTCTGTCCTGGCAAGCTGCTGTCTTGCGGCTGCATAGTGCAGGAGAGAATACAGCAGCAGAGCCAGCAGCACCAGACGGAGCAACACCTCCCGCCGCCGAAGCGGCGCCTTGGTCTTCATGTGTGCCGTTACCTCCTCATAATATAGCAATCTTTCAGATTTTTAAAGAACTTTTTTTGATTTTCTGCAAATATTTTTGCATGATTTCCAAGGGTTTCCAGACTTTTGGCCGCAAAACGCGCCGCGGCCTCGATCAGCGGAAGAATATGGGAGCTGAGCAGGTGCAGATAGAGCAGAAAGCCCAGCAGCGCCGCGGCCAGCTCCCACTGACCGAGCCGCCCGTCTCCCGCGGACATGGCGTAGAAAAAGAGCCCGGCGCCGACGCCGAGAGTATAGAGCAGATCCAGCAGCGCCGCCGGGAGGGGGCGCGCGGCGCGGCGCGGCGGGCGCAGCAGATCGTACAGCAGCCCCGCACCGAGCCCCAGGAGCGACGCGAGCAGCAGGGCGAGCGCCTCCCGGGCGTTCGTGCGCCCCATCAGCCGAAGAGCCGCGACCAGAGCGAGCCGCCTCGGGCCGGTTCGTCATAGCTCAGCTCGCGCACCTTGCCGCGCACTTCCAGACGGCCGGTCTCGAGATCGATCTTCTCGATGTGCAGCCCCTCGCCGCGCACGGTCAGCTCGCCGAGCGGCGTCGTGAGCACGACCACATTCTCGTCAAAGCCGGACACGTCCTCCACGCCGTCCAGCTCCATCCTCTCCCGGCTGCTCAGCGTCAGGCTGTGCTCCCGCGCCGGGAGCTGCGAGTGCTCATAGGCCATTCGGATCACCTGTCCTTTCTCTATACTTATATGCGCCTCTGCCCCGGAAAAGACGCGGCGGGCGTATGCGTTTCTTTTACAAATCTATTGCGTTTTCTCCCCCTTTATTATAAAATGTAGAATGTGTTATAGCGGCATGCCGCAAGACAACTTGAAGTGGAGAGTGTATAGAAATGGCTGAACTGAGAAGCAAGATCGTGAAGCTGTGCAAGGTCGTCGGCGGACTGACCGGCATGGTGAACAAGATCGACGAAAACGCCCCCGAATATTACTCCCTCGCCAGCATCCTCACCGACGACGAGGCGGACGTCGCCATCGCCGCCGGTCTGCGCCACGAGCGCACCGTCGAATACCTCGCAAAGAAGACCGGCAAGAGTCTCGAGGAGACCGAGAAGCTCTGCAAGCACCTGGCCTGGATCGGCGTCTTCCGCGGCACCACGGATCCCACCGACGGCAAGGACCGCTACTACATGCAGATCTTCGCCCCCGGCATCATGGAGATGCTCGTCAACAACCAGGAGCTGCTGAAGGCCCACCCCGAGGTCGGCAAGGCCTTCGAAGAGTACACCCGTATCCGCATGCAGACCATGACCCCGATCCTGCCCAACGGCTACGGTCTGATGCGCGTCGTGCCGGTGGAGAGCGCCATCAAGGACATCCCCGACGCGGAAAAGTACGACAAGCTGAGCTATTATCTTGAAAAGTACGACACCTTCTCCGTCTCGCCCTGCTCCTGCCGCGCCGCGCGCACCTCGATCGGCGACGGCTGCGGGCATCTGGACGAGGAGATGTGCATCCAGATGGGCAAGGGCGCCGAGCACTACATCAAGACCGGCCGCGCCCGCCGCATCAGCCGTGAGGAGGCGCTGGAGATCATCAAGCGCGCTGAGGACAACGGCCTCATGCACGACATGCCCAACATCGAAGAGCTCGGCGAGAGCGCGGCGATCTGCAACTGCTGCTCCTGCGCCTGCTTCGGCCTGCGCGTGGGCCTCATGTTCGGCGCCCGCGACGTTATCCGCTCCAACTACGTGGCCGAGGTGGACGAGGCCAAGTGCGTCGCCTGCGGTCAGTGCGTGGAGAACTGCCCGGCCAACGCCCTCAAGCTTGGCCAGAAGCTCTGCACCGCCAGACCCCTCGAGGTGCCCACCTACACCAAGCTCTCCGAGACCTATATCGGCAAGAAGGCCTGGAACGTGGACTACCGCACCAACCACGAGGACGTCATGGCCACCGGCACCGCCCCCTGCAAGACCGCCTGCCCCGCGCACATCGCCGTGCAGGGCTATCTGAAGCTGGCCGCCCAGGGCCGCTATACCGAAGCGCTCAAGCTCATCAAGAAGGAAAATCCCCTGCCCGCCGTCTGCGGCCGCATCTGCAACAAGCGCTGCGAGGCCGAGTGCACCCGCGGCGATGTGGACGAGGCGGTCGCCATCGACGAGGTCAAGCGCTTCATCGCCGACCATGATCTGAATGAGGAGACGCGCTATATCCCGCCGCTGCTCAACCAGATCGGCCGCCCCTACCCGCAGAAGATCGCCGTCATCGGCGCCGGCCCCGCCGGTATCAGCTGCGCTTACTACCTGGCCGAGAAGGGCTATCCCGTCACCGTGTTCGACCGCAACCCGGTCCCCGGCGGCATGCTGACGCTCGGCATCCCCAACTTCCGTCTGGAGAAGGACGTGCTCAACGCCGAGATCGACATTCTGCGCGAGATGGGCGTGGAGTTTAAGTGCGGCGTGGAGGTCGGCAAGGACGTGACCATCCAGCAGCTGCGCGAGGAGGGCTACAAGGGCTTCTATCTCGCCATCGGCGCCCAGAAGTCCGCTCCGCTGCATCTGCAGGGCGAGGAGCTCGAGGGCGTTTACGGCGGCGTGGACTTTTTGCGCGAGGTCAACCTCGGCGGCAAGCCCGCCATCGGCGAAAAGTGCGCCGTCATCGGCGCGGGCAACGTGGCGATGGACGTCTGCCGCACGGCTGTGCGTCTCGGCGCGAAGGAGACCTATGTGCTCTACCGCCGCAGCGAGGCCGAGATGCCCGCCGACAAAGACGAATACCACGAGGCCGTGGAAGAGGGCGTGCAGTTCAAATTCCTCTGCAATCCCGTGGAGATCCTCGGCAAAGACGGCAAGGTCTGCGCCGTGAAGGCCGAGCGCATGGAGCTCGGCGAGCCCGACGAGAAGGGCCGCCGCAAGCCCGTCGGCACGGGTGAGTTCGTGACGATCGAGGTCGACTCCGTCATCGGTGCCATCGGCCAGGTCGTCGACTGGGGCAAGCTGGATATCGGCGAGCTGAAGACCGACAAGAAGGGTCTGGCTCAGGCCGATTCCCTCACCTATCAGACGGCTCAGCCCGACATCTTCGTGGGCGGCGACGTCTACACCGGCCCGAAATTCGCCATCGATGCGATCGCCGCCGGCAAGGAGGGCGCCATCTCCCTGCACCGCTACGTGCACGAGGGCCAGACGCTGACTATGGGCCGCGACAAGCGCGAGTACCGCGCGCTCGACAAGGAGAATGTCGTGCTGGCCCCCGGCGGCTTCGACACCGAGCACCGCCAGACCCCGGGCTACAACCAGGCCAAGGCCAGGACCTTCTCCGACGCCCGCATGACCTTCACCGAGGAGCAGGTGAAGAAGGAATGCGCCCGCTGCCTCGGCTGCGGCGCGACCAAGGTCGACGAATACATGTGCATCGGCTGCGGACTGTGCACCACCAAGTGCGCCTTCGACGCCATCCATCTCAAGCATGTGCGCCATTGGCAGGCCGGCAAGTTTGAGACCATGCCGATCAAGGTCGCCGAGCATCTGGTCAAGAAGACCGGCAAGATCATCGGCAAGGCCGTCAAGGGCTGACGTATGCACGAGCTCGGGCTTTGCGACGCGCTGCTGCGCATGGTGAAGGACGTCGCCGTGAAGGAGGAGCTGACGAGCGTGCAGAAGATCACGCTTGAGATTGGCGAGCTCTCCGGCGTCGTGCCCGCCTATATGAGCGACTGCTGGACCGCCGTCACGGACGGGACGGACTATGAAGAGACGGAGCTTGTCATCGAGACCGTGCCGGGCATCGCCCGCTGTCTCGACTGCGAGGAGGAATTCCGCATCGACCTCAACTCCATGCGCTGCCCCTTCTGCAAGAGCGACAAGCTCATGCCCATCTCCGGCAACGACATGACGCTCAGGGAGATTGAGGCCTCGTAGGGGCTCTGTCTCTCTCCCCGCTTTCCACTCCCGGGAAAAGGCTATACGGTCTTTTCCCGGGTCCTGCTGTCCGCCGGAGCTCCTTGCCCGGCGGCAAAAATCAACAGAAAGAAAACCGGCCCGGCCGGTTTCAGAGGACAAAACAATGGATGAAAACAATCTCGATCTGATCGAAGAAGCCGTTCCGGCGGCTCCCGATCTCCAGAAGGCCCGGCGCGACTTCAGCCGCCTCGGCTTTGCGCTGCTCGTCTTCTTTGTCGTGGCCAACGGCCTGGCCGGCATCGCGGCGGCAGTCCTGCAGATGATGGGCAGCTCCTCCCCGCTCGTTCAGTGGGGCGTCGGCTATATCCTACCGGTCTACTGCCTCGGCGTGCCCGCCGCGCTGCTGATGATGCGCCGCGTCCCCACCGTCAAACGCGAGGGCGAAGCGCTCGGCCTCGGAAAGCTGATCCTGTTTCTGATCATGTGCTTTCCCATCATGTACGGCGGCAATCTGATCGGCACCCTGCTGAGCGCAATGTTCTCCGGCGGCACCGCACAGAACCCGCTCGAAGCCATGACCGCGGAGTCGAGCTGGATCCAGGTCATCGTACTGGCGGTGCTGGCGCCGCTGTTTGAGGAATTCGTGTTCCGCAAGCAGCTGATCGACCGCATCAGCCGCTACGGCGAGAAGACGGCCATCTTCTTCTCGGGTCTGACCTTCGGTCTCTTCCACGCCAATCTCTTCCAGTTCTTCTACGCCTTTGGTCTCGGCGTCCTCTTCGCCTACATCTACACCCGCACGCGCCGCCTTCGCTACACCGTGATTTTGCACATGTGCGTCAACTTCCTCGGCTCGGTCGTCGCACCCTGGATCATGTCCAAGGCAGATCTCGACGCCATCGACGCGCTCAGCCAGGGTGCGATGGACGTGGATCTGTCCGGCGTCGGAGGCTTCATGATCTATGCGTTTGCGCTGATCGGTCTTTCGATCGCGGGTCTGGTGCTGCTGCTCCGGCACCGGAAGAAGTTCGTGCTTCTCCCGGCCGAGGAGGAGCTTCCGAAGGGCACGGGCTTCAAGGTCTCCTGCCTCAACGCGGGCGTCATCCTCTTTGCCATCGCCTGCGCCGCGATCTTCGTCGTTTCGCTGTTTCTGGTCTGATCCATAGATCGCAAAAAAGCGCCCCAAGGGGGCGTTTTTTTGTTGTATGGGCGGCGGGAAAAGCGCGCTGTCCTCTTGTAGATTTTTCCTCCCCGTGCTATACTCTCTGCGCAAGCAATCGGCGCAGGATCTGTCCGGAGCCATGCTCCGCGGCAGTCAACAGGGGAATCTGGGTGTGAATCCCTCGCGAGGCCGTCACTGTGAAGCGGAGGCGCTGCGCGCCTCCCGAAGTCAGAAAACCTGCCTGAACGGCGCAGCTTTGCGCCGTACCGTACAGGGTGCCGCGGTACCCGGCCAAAAGTTCTCTTTTGCTCTGTGCGGTGTCCGATCGTCGCAAGACGGAATAAGAAAGGAGAGATGACAATGAACAAAAAAACAAGAAACATCATCATTGCCGTGGCCGTTTTGCTTGTACTGGTCGTCGGCGCTCTGCTCATCTGGGGGCAGAACAGACCCGTCGCTCAGGAGGGCGACAAAACCATCGTGCTGGAGGTCGTTCACAAGGACGGCAGCACGAAGGACTTCACCATCCATACAGACGCCGAAGCGCTGCGCGCCGCGCTCGAACAGGAGGAAGACCTGATCGCCGGCTCCGAGAGCGAATGGGGCTTGATGGTTGAGACCGTAGACGGTGAAACAGCCGACTACAGCGTCGATCAGTCCTGGTGGTGCCTGACCAAGGACGGCGTCATGCTCGACACGGGCGTGGACAGCACCATGATCGCCGACGGCGACCATTATGAATTCACCTACACCGTCGGCTAAGCTCAGCGCCAGGGAGATCTGTGTGCTCGCGCTGATGGGCGCGCTGATCTTCACCGCCAAGTGGGCGCTCTCCTCCCTGCCGAATATCAACGTCAACAGCGTGCTCATCATCCTCGCCGCGATCTTTTTCGGCTGGCGGGCGATGTACGCCGTGGCGGTGTATGTGGCGCTGGAGGGCCTCATCTTCGGAGGCGGGATCTGGTGGTTCGGCTACCTCTACACCTGGCCGCTGCTCGTGGCGATCGCGATGCTCTTTCGCAAGAACGACTCCGCCCTCATCTGGGCGGTGATCGCGGCGATCTTCGGGTTCTGCTTCGGGCCGCTGATGTACCTGGAGTACTTTGCCATCAACGGCGGCTGGGAGATGTTCTTCAGCATGTGGGTGAGCGGGATCCCCTACGATCTCGCGCACTGCGGCGGGAATTTCGTGCTGACGCTGATCCTCTACCGGCCGCTCTACAAGGTCATGGAGCGCTTCCTCGGCACCCCTCCCCCGCACCGAACAGCATAGAAGAATAGGATGTGAAAGTTCTTTCACATCCTATTCTTCTTCTATAAACTAAAAACTAAAAACTAAAAACTGAAAACTTACTCCCGTTCCAACTGCGCCGCAGCCTTTTTGACGAGGTGCGAGAGCGCGGCGGCCGCCACGGTGACGGCAATGCCCGCGAAGATGACCAGCAGCGACAAAAGCGCCGCGCCGGGGTCGCTGAGGTCCGTCAGAAAGAAAATGAGATTTCCCAGGAAAAAGAAGGCCGAGTCCGCCGCGGCCAGCCACGAGATCCATTTGAGATACTCCGCGTTTTCCGTGGAAAAGGAGCGGTCGCGCCCGATGTTGCCCGCGATGCGCCAGCCAAGCACCAGCATCGCATAGCAGGGGATCCCCGCCGCCCAGAGGAAAAAGAGCCAGGGGTAATAGCGATAGGCAAACTCCGGGTATTCCTCCGCAAGGCTTTTGCCATAGTCCGGCACAAGCAGGAAAAAGACCAGCAGCCCGCAGATCCCGACCCCCGCGAGGACGAGCTTCAGCCAACGGGCCAGCGTTTTCTGCTCCATGCGACACCTCCGCACAACAGTCATTGATCATGTAAAGCATAGGCCGCGGCACTCCTTTTGTCAAGGAGCCGCGGCCGAAGCTTCAGTATTATTAAGATTGTTTCGGTTTACATAAGTTTATTATTGTTACTCATTCCACACACTGCCACTTTTTGAACAGGAGCTGTTCATTTTTTGCCCGCTCTCCCCTCCTGCGCGACGCAGAGGCGCAGCCCAGCGCCCTCGGGCAGGAGCGTCAGCACGTCGCCGGGCACGGCCTCGCCGTCGAGCAGCAGCTCCGCCGCCGCGTCCTCCAGATGCTCCCGCAGCACCCGGCGCAGGGGCCGCGCGCCGTAGCGCCGGTCGCTCCCCTCCCGGGCCAGGCGGCGCAGGCTCTCCTCCGGCACGAGGAGCGTCAGTCCCTGCCCGGCAAAGCGCTGCTGGATCTGCCTCACCATCCGGCGCGTGATATCCAGCAGATCCTCCGCGCTGAGGCGGCGGAAGACGATCGTCTCATCCACGCGGTTGAGAAACTCCGGCTTGAAGGTCTGTCTCAGCTCCTCCATGACCCGCTCGCGCAGGTCACCCTCCGGGGCGGCGCTGCCGAAGCCCAGCGTCGGGCGATCCTCGGTGATCAGCCGTGCGCCGACATTGGAGGTCATGACGATGACCGTGTTGCGAAAATCCACGCGGCGGCCGCCGGAGTCCGTGAGGCGGCCGTCATCCATGATCTGCAGCAGGATCCCCCAGACGTCCTCGTGCGCCTTTTCGATCTCGTCAAAGAGCACCACCGACCAGGGCTTTCGCCGCACCTGGCTTGTAAGCTGGCCTCCGTCCTCATAGCCGACATAGCCCGGAGGCGCGCCGATGAGGCGGCTGACAGAGTGCTTCTCCATATACTCCGACATGTCAAAGCGGATCATGGCCTTTTCGTCGCCGTAAACCGTCTCGGCCAGCGCGCGGCAGAGCTCTGTTTTGCCCACGCCTGTCGGCCCGAGGAAGAGGAAGGAGCCCACCGGGCGCTTCGCGTCGCGCAGGCCCACGCGCCCGCGCCGGATCGCCCGCGCGACCGCGCTCACGGCCTCCTCCTGTCCGACGACGCGCCGCCGCAGCTGCTCCTCCAGGCATCTCAGCCGCTCGCTCTCGTCCTCCCGCAGCCCCGCCACGGGGATCTCCGTCCAGAGGGAGACGACCTGCGCCACGCTGCCCGCGTCGACGCGCTTTTCCCCGTCCACGCGCGCCGCCGCGGCCGCCTCGTCCAGCAGGTCGATAGCCTTGTCCGGCAGAAAACGGTCGCCGATATAGCGCACGGAGAGCTCATAGGCCGCCTCCAGCGCCTCCTCGGCGATGCGCACGCCGTGGTGCTTTTCCAGGCCCCGCCGCGTGGCGGCGAGCATCTCCATGGTCCTCTCCCGGTCCGGCTCCTCCACGCGCACAGGCTGGAAGCGCCGCTCGAGCGCCGGGTCCTTTTCGATGTGCCGCCGGTATTCCTCCGGCGTCGTCGCGCCGATGATCTGCACCTCTCCCCGGCCGAGCGCGGGCTTGAGGATGTTGGCCGCGTCGATGGCGCCCTCGGCGCTGCCCGCGCCGATGACCGTGTGCAGCTCATCGACAAAGAGGATGACGTCCCCGGCGCGCTTGACGTCGCGCAGCACGGACTTGACGCGCTCCTCGAAGTCGCCGCGGTATTTCGTGCCCGCAAGCATGGCCGGGATATCCAGCGAGACGATGCGCTTGTTTTTCAGCTCCTCCGGCGCCTCGCCCCGGGCCATCTGCAGCGCCAGCCCCTCCGCGACGGCGGTCTTGCCGACGCCGGGCTCGCCGATCAGAACGGGATTGTTCTTGCTGCGGCGCGAGAGGATCTGCACGGCGCGGCGGATCTCTCCGCCCCGGCCCACCACCGGGTCGATGCGCCCGGCGGCGGCAAGCTCGGTGAGGTCGCGGCTGTACTGGTCGAGAACACGCGTCTCCGAGCGGCGCAGCACGCCCCGGGCCGTGCCGGTCTGACTGCTGTGCTCACGCGGCGGTGGGCTGCCGAAGACGGCCATGACGTCGGTATAGAGCGTGTTGAGATCCTGGCCGAGGGCTGTGAGCACCGCAGCGCCCCCGCAGTCGTCCTGCCGCAGGATGCCCAGCAGCAGGTGCTCCGTGCCGATGTGGCTCTGGCGCAGGGCGGCTGCCTCCGCGGCGGCCTTCTCCACCGCCCGGCGCGCCCGCACGGAGAGCCCCTGCGGAGCCGGTCCGGGGCAGCCCGCACCAAGGCGCTTTCGCAGCTCTTTAGTCAGCGCCTCCTGCGTCACGCCGCGCCTCTGCAGGATCCGGCCGCCAAGCCCCCCCTCCTCGCGCAAAATGCCGAGCAGCAGGTGCTCCGTTCCGACAAAGCCGTGGCCGAGTTCCCCTGCCGCTGTGCGCGCCCGCTCGATGGCCTGCTCGGCGCGCTGGGTAAATTTCTGATTGCTTTTCATGGCGATTTCCGCCTCCCGCCTGCTATTATCCCGCGGGTCCAATGCCAAAAAACGCGAAGCGGCCCGCCGTTTGCAAGGAATTATCGCCAGTTTTTTCGTGAATTATCGGTCTGCGTGAAATTTCCGATTGATTTTTAAAAAACTTGTGCTACAATGGCACCGAGAAGACCCTTGGGGGGGTCAAATACATACGGGAGGTATCATCATGGCTTTTGTTATCACCGACGAGTGCCTGTCCTGCGGTTCCTGCGCGGCTCAGTGCCCGGCTGAAGCGATCGATATGGGCGATCTCCACTACGAGATCGATCCCGATAAGTGCCTGGAGTGCGGCGCCTGCGCTGCCCAGTGCCCGGCGGAAGCGATCATCTCCGAGTAATTGCTCGAAAGAGAGAGGGGCAGCCCTGTGCTGCCCCTTTTTCTTGTCCTTATTTATAGCGTTCTATTCATTTATGCGCGATTTATTCACGATTTTGAAAGGACCAAACCATGGCAGAATTCGAGTCTCTCTGGTCCGGCGGGCCGCTGTTTCAACAAAGTGAACACTTCCGTTTAAGCACCGACAGCATCCTGCTTGCCGACTTTATCCGGGTCGGTTCTGCCCGACGTGGGATCGACCTCGGCTGCGGCTCCGGGATCCTGACGCTGCTGCTGCTTTGCGGCAATGAACGCCTCGATATGACCGGTCTCGAGCTTCTGCCGGAGGCCGCCGCTCTGTGCGGAGAGAACCTCGCTGCCAACGCCCTGGAAGGACGCGGGCGCGCTCTCTGCGGCGATCTGCGGCAGCACCGGCGGCTCTTTTCTGCCGGCTCCTTCGATCTGGCCGCCGCCAATCCCCCCTACTATCCTGTCGGCGCGGGCTTTGTTTCGCCGGATGCCGGCCGCGCGGCGGCGCGCAGCGAAGTGACCTGCACGCTCGACGAGCTCTGCGAGGCGGCGGCCTGGCTTGTGCACAGCGGCGGCAGCTTCAGCCTCGTTTACAAGCCGGAGCGCCTGAGCGAGCTCTTTGTACGGCTCTCCGCACATGGGCTCGAGCCGAAGCGGCTGCGCCTCGTCTGCGAGCGCGCCGGGAGCGCGCCGAGCCTCGCACTGGTGGAGAGCCGCCGCGGCGCGCGGCCGGGGCTGAGCGTGGAGCCCTGTCTGATCCTGCGCGAGGACGACGGGACGCCGAGTGCGGACTTTCGCCGGATCTACCGGCTTTCGTGACTTTCTTCATGACGCAAAAAGGACCTGCCCAAGGGCAGGTCCTTTTTCGGTCAGGGCCGATCAAAGCGTCGACTTCAGCTTTGCCAGGCAGTCAGGGCAGATGTTTTTGCCCTTGAAGTTCAGCACGCCACGGACGTTGTCGCAGAAAATACAGGTCGGCTGATACTTGCGCAGAATAATGTTCTCGCCGTCCACATAGATTTCCAACGCGTCCTTTTCGGCAATGTCGAGAGTACGGCGCATCTCGATGGGGAGCACGATACGCCCAAGCTCGTCGACCTTTCTAACGATTCCGGTAGATTTCACAATAAACTCCTCCCATCTCTCTATGGATGCATTATAGCACAATATCTGTCGAACGCAATTCTTTTTTGCGCTATGTAACAAAAAATTAAGAATTTGAGTATTTATTCAGGGGAGGCGCTTCTTATTTGTTCAATATCGTCCTGCTGATCCTGCTGTTATTTTCTCTTCTGAACGCCCTTTTGACGGGCAGGGCTTCCGAGGCCGGGGCCGCCGTGCTCGAGGGCGCACGCTCCGCCACGGGCTTCGCGCTCGAGCTCTGCGGCGCGCTGTGCCTGTGGAGCGCGATATTGGAGCTGGCCGAGCGCTGCGGTCTGACGAAAAGGCTGGCCGCAGCGCTGCGGCCGCTGCTGCGGCGGCTTTTCCCCTGCTCCAGCCGGGAAGCGCCGCTGCTGGAGGCGCTGAGCGAAAATCTCAGCGCCAATCTCCTCGGCCTGGGCAGCGCCGCCACCCCGGCCGGGATCCGCGCGGCGCGCGGCATGGCCGGGCTGGGAGAGGCGGGCGTCGACGAGCTGCGGCTGCTGGTGGTTCTGAATACCGCCTCCCTGCAGCTGCTGCCCACGACGATCGCCTCGGTACGCTCCTCGCTCGGCGCGTCCTCCCCCTTCGATATCGTCCCCGCCGTTCTGTTAAGCTCGCTTCTGTCGGTCCTGGCGGGGCTCGGCGCCGCAAAGCTGCTGCAGCGCGTCTGGCGATGAGCGAGGTCTTGTCGCTCACACCCGCGCTGCTGCTGGGCGCGCTGAGCCTGTGGGCGTTTTTCCACGGTGTGGATCTCTACGGCGCGCTGACCGAGGGCGCAAAAAAAGGGCTGTGCCTCATGGCCGAGCTCCTGCCCGCGCTGACGGTGCTTTTTGCCGTGATCGCGCTGCTGCGCGCCTCCGGGCTGCTGGAGCTGCTGGAGCGTATGGCCGCTCCCCTGCTTCGCCGCCTCGGCGTGCCGGAGGAGACGGGGCTTCTGATGCTGCTGCGCCCGCTCTCCGGCAGCGGAGCGCTCTCCGCGGCCTCGGAGCTCATCAAGACCCACGGTGCCGACTCCCTCGTCGGACGCACGGCCGCCGTGATGCTCGGCGCAAGCGAGACGACACTCTATGTGACGGCGGTGTACTTTTCCGCCGCGGGCGTCCGCGACACGCGCTGGGCTGTTCCGGCCGCCCTCTGCGCCGATCTCGTCTGCTTTCTCTCCTCCGCCTGGATCTGCCGCCTGCTCTGGGGCTGAGCGGCGGAAAAAGGCGGGGATACGCCCTTGGCAAAAGGAGGAAACCATGCTACAATAGAGGTATCCTCAAAGGGAGAGATCGCCATGAAAGCCATCAAAGTCAAGGATCTTGCGCTGGATCTGCTGTTTGCCGTGATCGGCGCGGCGCTCGTGGGCGCCGGCGTTTCGATCTTCACGGTGCCCAACGACATCGCCCCCGGCGGCGTGTCCGGCGCCGCCACGGCGCTGGCCTATATCACGCCCATCCACGTCAGCGCCTGGAACCTCATCATGAACGTGCCGCTGCTGCTGGGCGCCTGGAAGCTCCTCGGCCGCCACTCGCTTGTTTTTACGCTCATCTCCACGGCGCTGCTGTCGCTGTTCATCGAGCTCTTTGAGCGCTTCGTCCCCGGCTACTCGAACAACGTGCTGCTGGCCTCGGTCTTCGGCGGGGTGCTGACCGGCCTTGGCGTGGGGATCCTTTTCCTGCGCGGGCTGAGCACGGGCGGGACGGATCTGGCGGCGCTCATGCTGCACAAGGCGTTTCCGAACGTGCCCAACGGCGTGCTGCTGCTCATCTGCGATGCGGCGGTCGTGCTCTTCGCCGTGTGCGTCTTCCGCGATATCGAGGTCGCGCTCTATTCCACCATCACGATCTACGTCTCCTCCAAGGTCATCGACGCGCTCGCACAGGGCGTCGATTACGCGAAGGTCATCTATATCGTCACCTCTGAGGGCGAGAAGGTCAACGCCGCTCTGTGTCAGTACACCGACCGCGGCACCACGCTGCTGCCCGCTGTCGGCGGCTATACGATGAACAACAAGCAGGTCATCATCACCGTCACGCGCCGCAATGTCCTCTCGCAGACACTGCGTGTCATCAAGCAGGCCGACCCCCGCGCCTTCACCTTCGTCACCGATTCCACCGAGGTGCACGGCGAGGGCTTCAAGCTCGACGACTGATGCTGAAAACTGAATTCTGAAAACTGAAAACTAAACAGGCGATATGAAAAACCGCAGTTTTTCATATCGCCTGTTTTTAAGCGGTCACATTTTCTCCGGGGCGCTGACGCCGATGAGCCCCAGTGAGAGAGCGATCACGCGGCGCACGCAGTCGGCCAGCAGCAGCCGCGCCTCGAGCAGGCCGGGCTCGGCGCCCTTGATGCGGCAGACCGTGTAGAACTTGTGGAAGCGCGCGGCCAGCTCCGTCACATAGCGGTTGATGCGGCTCGGGTCGAGCGAGAGCGCCGCCTGGCGGATCTCCTCGGGCAGCAGTGCGAGCTGCTTGATGAGCTCCCTCTCCTCCGGCGCCGTCAGCAGCGAGAGATCTGCCTCCGCGGCCGCGGGCACGGCGTGCCCGTCCTCGGCGAGCGCCGCGAGCATCGAGCAGATGCGCGCGTGGGCGTACTGCACGTAGTATACGGGGTTCTCGCTGTCCTGCCGGACGGCGAGGGCGAGGTCGAACTCCACCGCCGACTCGGGCCGGGAGTTGAAGAAGTAGCGGGCCGCGTCCACCGGGATCTCGTCGAGGAGCGTCGTGAGCGAGATGGCCTTGCCGGTGCGCTTGGACATGCGCACCGGCTGCCCCTCGTAGAGGAGCTTGACAAGCTGCATCAGCACGATCTCCAGCCGGTCGCCGTCGAGCCCGAGCGCGTCGAGCGCGCCCTTGAGCCGGGCCACATGGCCGTGGTGATCAGCGCCCCAGACGTTGATCGCCCGGTCGAAGCCGCGCGCGGAGAGCTTGTTGCGGTGATAGGCGATGTCCGCGGCAAAGTAGGTGTAAAAGCCGTTGGCGCGGCGCAGCACGTCGTCCTTGAGCTCGAGCTTTTCGATCTCCTTGTCGCTCTTGCCCTCGCGTTTGAGGCGTTCGGTCAGGATCTGGGAGGTGCGCAGCCAGAGCGCGCCGTCCTTCTCATAGGTGCAGCCCCGGTCGGTGAGCATCTGCACCGTCTCGGACACATAGCCGCTCTTGTGCAGCTCGGACTCGAAAAACCACTTGTCGTATTCGATGCCGTAGCGGCGCAGATCCGCCTGCATTTTGGGGATATTGCGCTCCAGGCCGAAGGCGGCCATGGCCTCGTGGCGCTCCTTTTCGCTCTTGTCCAGATAGCTCTCGCCGTTGGCTTCATAGAAGGCGCGGGCCAGGTCCCTGATGTCCTCGCCCTGATAGCCATCCTCCGGGAAGGCGACGGCGTCCTCGCCCAGGATGAGCTGGCGGTAGCGCGCGTCGATGGAAGAGGCGAATTTCTCGATCTGGTTGCCGGCGTCGTTGACGTAGAACTCGCGCCAGACGTCGAAGCCCGCGCGGTCGAGGACGCTCGCGATCGCGTCGCCCAGGACGCCGCCGCGGGCGTTGCCCATGTGCATGGGGCCGGTGGGGTTGGCGGAGACGAACTCCACCATCACCTTCTCGCCGTGCCCGACGTCGACGCGGCCATAGTCCTCGCCCTCAGCCGCCACGGCGCGCAGCACGTCGCCGTACCAGCGCTCGCCCAGGCGGAAGTTGATAAAGCCGGGGCCCGCCACCTCGACGGCGCTGAAATACGAGCCCTCCAGAGAGAGGTTCGCCGCGAGCGCGTCGGCGATCTTGCGCGGCGCCATGCGCAGGGCGCGCGCGCCGGTCATGGCGTGGTTGGCGGCATAGTCGCCGTTCGTGACGTCCTTGGGGATCTCCACCGTGCCGGTGAGCACTGCGCCGCCGGGGAGCTCGCCCTTTTCGGCCGCAGCCGCGTAGGCGGTGTTCAGAAGGCTCTCGATCTGCTGTTTCGCCTCTTCAATGAAATTGGCCATATCTCTCTTCTCCTGTCTGTTCGGTCACTTTAATGGTAAAACGGTTGCGTACGGCCACGGTATGCTCCAGGCCCAGCACATAGTCGAGCTCGGCGACGCCGCCGTGCTCGTTGAAGCTCGAGCGCAGGCGGTGCGTGTCCATGCAGACGTCCGCCATTCCGTAGGGTGTGCCGTACTGGAAAAAGTTTTTCACACCCTCGCGAAACTCCATCCGGCTCGTGACGGTGCCGCTGCGGTCCACGACGATCCCGCCGGGCGAGACCTCCACCGTGGTGTGCGTGCCCGCGAGGCCGGTCACCTCGCTCTCCCAGTAGCTCAAAAGGCCCACGCCGTCTTCATAGCGGTAGGTGCCGTCCGTGCTGAAGTCGAAGCTCTCGCCGTCGTCGCGGTCGTAGGCGTGCTCGCTGTGGAGCTCTATCACAACATCTTTTTCACTCATTTTTATTCCTCCATGGGCGCGATCGCGCGGACCTCAAGCGGCGCCGAAGTACCCAGCAGCAGCGGCGCCAGGCGTGTAAAGAGCGCGGCATCCCCGCTCGTCAGACAGCGGAGGCGTCCGCTTCCCGCGCCGCGCAGGCCCTCTTTCCGCAGAGAAGCGGCGACGGCGGCAGCCGCACAGGACGAGGCCTCCACGACTTCGATCTCATAGCCGAAGCAGGCGCGCAGGGCCGGTTCGATCAGCCCGTAATGCGTGCAGCCGAGCAGGAGCGTCGTGAGGTGCTTTTCGCGCAGCGGTTTCAGATAGCGCTCCGCAGCCTCCTGCACGGCGGGCTCTCCCGGCTGTACGTGCCCGCTCTCGATGAGCGGGACGAAGTCAGGGCAGGCGACGGACAGCACCTCCCGCTCCGGGCAGGCCTCCCGCAGCGCGGCGGCAAAGGTGCCGGAGCGCACCGTGGCGGCCGTTGCGATGAGACCGATGGGTCCGCTGCCGCCGGAAGCGCGGATGGCCTCCACCGGAGCCTCGATCATGCCCGTCACCGGGACGCTTGCGCTGTGCAGCACATCGGCTGCGTTGGACGAGACCGTGCCGCAGGCGGCGATGATCGCCTTGACGCCCCCGCCGACGAGCAGGTCGATGTCCTGCTTCGCCATCCGGCGCAGCTGCTCCCGCTCGCGCCCGCCGTAGGGCGCGCGCCCGTTGTCGGCAAAAAAGAGGATATCCTCCTCCGGCAGAAGAGCGTGCAGGGCACGGACCGCCGTCAGGCCGCCGAAGCCCGAATCAAAGACGCCGATCGGCCGATCGTCCATATGCGCTCACGCTCCTCTCCCCCGCCGCTGCCGTGCGGGACTGTCAACTTTGATACTATACCAAATCCCGCCCCATATGACAAGCAAAACTTTGTCGCACCGGATTTGGCGATTGATGTTTTTTCCCGGCTGTGGTAGACTATTCGGCGGAGTGTGAAGAAAGACATGCGAATGAGAAAAAGACATAACCTGGAGCCCCGTCTCGCGGCCTGCGCGGCCGTCGTGACGGAGGATCCGTTTTCCTGCCGGGGAGAATGGCTGGCGCGCTATCCCGGCCACACGCGGCTCGAGCTGGAGCTCGGCTGCGGCAAGGGGCGCTTCACCGCCGACACGGCCGCCGCCTCGCCCGGGACGCTGCTCGTCGCGGTGGAAAAGGTGCCCGACGCGATGGTGCTCGCCACCGAGCGCTGCCTGCGGCGGGGACTGACGAACGTGCGCTTTATCGACGGGGACGCGGCGCGCCTGGGCGATCTCTTCGCCCCGGGCGAGGTCTCGCGCCTGTACATCAATTTCTGCGACCCCTGGCCGAAGAGCCGCGACGCCAAATTCCGTCTGACGGCCCCGTCCTTCCTGCGCCTCTACGCCGACGCGCTGCCGCTGGGCGGCGAGATCTGCTTCAAGACCGACAACGCCCCGCTCTTTGCCTGGTCGGTGGAGCAGTTTCAGGCCGAGGGCTGGGAGCTCCGTGACGTGACGGACGACCTGCACGCGCAGGGCCCTGTCGGCGTCATGACCGACTATGAGGCGAAGTTTTACGAGGAGGGCGTGCCCATCCACCGTCTCGTCGCCGTGCGCACGGCGGAGACCAAGACGACGGCGGCCGGCCCCGTCCCCCGCCTGCGCGACGCGGCGCTGGAGGACGCGCGGGGCTCGCACTTCTCTCTGCATCTGGAAAACGCGACCCGGCAGCTCTGCCACGCCTACTACCGGAACTTTCAACAGGATCCGGATCTTTTCGAGGACAAAAGCAAGCTGAAACCATATCGCTACGACCCGGACAAGGTGAACAAATTCTTCTCCGAGCGCAGGAATCGTCCCGACAGACGGTATTATTATATTCTTCAGGGGGACGAGGTCATCGGAGATCTCGTCTACAAAAAGATCGACCCGGAGAGAAAAAGCTGCGAGATCGGGATCTGTCTGGTCAACGACAGCTACAAAAACCGCGGCCTCGGCACGGCAGCGGAGAAGCTCGCCCTGCGCTTCGGGTTCGAGGAACTCGGGATGGAGACCGTTCTGGCGGATTCTCTGCTATCGAACACCCGCAGCCAGCATGTTCTGCTGAAGCTCGGCTTCGAGCTGACGGCGGAAGACGAGCATTTTCGTTATTTCCGCATAACAAGAGAGCAGTTTTCGGAATTACTGCGAAAGGGATCGATATGAAATTCATTTCCTGGAACGTCAACGGCCTGCGCGCCGTTATGAAAAAAGGCTTTGAGGAGATCTTTCTCAGCCTCGACGCGGACTTTGTCTGCCTGCAGGAGACGAAGCTGCAGGCCGGGCAGATCGAGCTTGCTTTTCCCGGCTACGAGAGCTACTGGAGCTATGCGGAAAAGAAGGGCTATTCCGGCACCGTGATCTTTACGCGGCACAAGCCCCTCTCCGTGCGCTACAACATCGGCCTGCCCGAGCACGACACCGAGGGGCGCGCCGTGACGCTGGAATACGAGGATTTCTTCCTCGTCTGCGTCTACACGCCGAACGCGCAGGACGGGCTGCGGCGGCTGGACTACCGCATGAAGTGGGAGGACGACTTTCGCGCCTATCTCTGCGAGCTGGACAGGGTCAAGCCCGTGATCGCCTGCGGCGACATGAACGTCGCGCATGAGGAGATCGACCTCAAAAACCCAAAGACGAACGTCGGCAACCCCGGCTTCTCCGACGAGGAGCGCGCGAAGTTCACCGAGCTTCTCGCCGCGGGCTTTACCGACTCCTTCCGTTTCCTCTACCCAGACAAAACCGACGCCTACTCCTGGTGGAGCTACCGCGCGGCGGCCCGCGAGCGCAACGTCGGCTGGCGCATCGACTATTTCGTGATCTCTGACCGCCTGCGCGAACACGTCAGAGATGCTTTCATCCTGCCGGAGATCATGGGCTCGGACCACTGCCCGGTGGGGCTGGAGCTCGTATGCTAAGCATCGGCGGCGCAGAACTCAGGGGCCGGGTGGTGCTGGCCCCCATGGCCGGGGTGACGGACTTTGCCTTCCGCCGCCTCTGCCGCGAGCAGGGCGCGGCGCTGACGACGAGCGAGATGGTCTCGGCCCGGGCGCTCGTCTATCACGACGAAAAGACAAAGGCGCTTTTATACCTCCCGCCGGACGAGCACCCAAGCGCCGTGCAGATCTTCGGCCACGAGCCGGCGGTCATGGCCGAGGCCGCGGGACTTGCGCTGGAGCTCTCGGGCGCGGATATCCTGGACATCAACATGGGCTGCCCCGTGGGCAAAATCGTCAAAAGCGGCGACGGCTCGGCTCTGATGCGCGACCCGGAGCTTGCCGGGCGGATCGTCGAGGCCGTCTGCCGTGCCGTGGACAGGCCCGTGACCGTGAAGTTCCGCAAGGGCTTCGACGGCGGCAGCGTCAACGCCGTCGGGTTTGCCAAGGTTCTGGAGCAGGCGGGCGCCGCGGCGCTGGCCGTGCACGGGCGCACGAGAGTGCAGATGTACGCGGGCAAGGCCGATTGGGACATCATCCGCGCAGTCAAGGCGGCCGTCTCCATCCCCGTGACGGCCAACGGCGATATCTTCACCGGCGAGGACGCGGCGCACATCCTGCGCTACACCGGCTGCGACCTCGCGATGATCGGGCGCGGCTGCTTCGGCGACCCCTGGCTCTTCGCGCGCGCCAACGCCGCCGTCGCCGGTCAGGCCGAGCCCGCTCCCCCGCCGCTTGCCGAGCGCATGCAGGCCGGCCTGCGGCAGATCGAGGAGCTGTCGGAGCGCGCGGGCGAGCGCATCGCCTGTCTGGAGGCCCGGCATCATCTGCCCTGGTATCTGCACGGCGTCGCCCACGCCGGATATTACCGGCAGCAGCTCGTGCGCGTGGAAACGCTCGACGAGATCCGCCGTCTCGTGAAGGAGATCTCGCGGGACCTGCGCTGAAAGGAGGCCCTTATGACCCGAGAAGAAGAGGCGCGGTGCATCCGCCGCGTCCTTAGCGGCGACACGAACGCCTTTGAGGCGCTCGTGAGCGAATATGAGACGAACGCCTACCGTCTCGCCCTGCGCACGCTCGGCAGCGCCGAGGACGCGGAGGACGTGACGCAGGAGGCCTTTCTGAAGGCCTATCGCTCGCTGGAGAGCTTCCGGCTGGACAGCAGCTTTTCCGTGTGGCTCTATCGGATCGTCTCCAATCTCTGCCTTGACCTGCTGCGCAGACGGCAGCGCCGTCCGGAGAGCTCGCTGAGCGTGGAGGACGACGAGGGCGAGGAGAGCGAGCTGGAGGTGCCGGACGAAAGCCTCTCGCCCGAAAAGCTGTTGGAGCAGAAGCTGACGCGCGAGGCCGTGCAGCGCGGACTTGCGGCGCTGCCGGACGACTACCGGCAGATCCTGCTGCTGCGGGAGCTGGAGGGGCTGAGCTACGAGGAGATCGGCGCCGCGCTCTCGCTGGAGGCCGGGACGGTCAAATCCCGGATCTTCCGCGCGCGAAAAAAACTCTGCGCTTTTTTACTGCGGGACGGGAACCTTCCGGACTCGATAGCGTCAAAGTATACGGAAGGAGGTGCTGAAAAGTGAAGGGCTGCGCGAGATACGAAGAAATGATCAGCCGTCTCATCGACGGCGAGCTGCCGCAGGCGAAGCAGGCCGAGCTGGAACGGCACCTTGCCTCCTGTCCGGACTGCGCCGCGCTCTATAAAGCCTTCAGCGCCCTGTCCGAGACGCTGGGTGAAGAGGACGCCGTTCCCCCCGCCCGGCTGCACGAAGCCATCATGGCCGACGTGCGCCGCGAGGAGCTGCGCCGCCGCAACACACCGCGCCGGAGACGCGGTTATCTCGCCGCCGCGGCCTGCGCCGCCGTGATCCTGCTGGCCGCGGTCAATCTGCCGCGCCTGCGCAGCGCGTTTCTGATGGGAACGGCGGAGGCGCCCGCGGCCGCGCCCGCGGAGGTCTATTCCTCGGCGGCCGCAGCGGAAGAGGTCTTCGACGAGGCGACCGACGGCGGCGACGCCCCCCTCTTCACCGCGTCCAACAACTCCATCCCCGCCGCGCCGGAGCCGGTGCCGGAGCCTGAGGAGGCTCCCCGAGAGGCGGAGGCGCCCGAGGCCGCAATGCCCGTGCCCGCGCCGGAGGCCAAGGCCGCCGGAAACACGATGGCACAGGCGGAACCGGCGCAGACGTCTCCGGTTTTGCCGATCGCTCTGACCGCCGGGCTGATCGCGATCCTTGCCGCCGTCGTCCTGCTGCTGAGGAAGCGGCGCAAAAGCTGAATACGGCACAGGGAAGAGGCCGAGGCCTCTTCCCTGTTTGTTTTGAGCGTGGTTTTTCCTCTTGAACCCGTCGAATAAACATGATATAATACATTTTCAGTGAACAATTCGGTAAGGAGCGATCATTTTGAAGCGTGTGAAAGTATCCAACAACGTTATCCGCCGTCTGCCCCGGTATCTGCGCAAGCTGGACGAGCTGAGCGCCAATGGCGTCAGCCGCATCTCCTCCTTTGATCTGGGTCAGCAGCTCGGGCTCACCCCCTCCCAGATCCGGCAGGACTTCAGCTGCTTCGGGGAATTCGGGCAGCAGGGCTACGGCTACAACGTTGCCGCGCTCCGCTCGCAGATCGCCGTGATCCTGGGCATGGACCGCGGCTTCAGCGCCATCCTGATCGGCGTGGGCAACATCGGCCGCGCGCTGATGGATAACTTCTGCTTCAGCGAATGGGGCTTCCGCCTCGTCTCCGCCTTCGAGATCGACCCCGCTCTGATCGGCACGGAGTTCAAGGGCGTGCCGATCCGCAGCATGGACGAGCTTGAGAGCTATCTGGCCGAAAACCCTGTCGATATCGCGGTGCTGTCCGTGCCGAAGGACGCGGCCGTGCCCGTGGCCGAGCGGCTGACGGCCGACGGGATCCGTGCCATCTGGAACTTCACGAACGTCGAGCTCACCGGCCCCGACAGCGACGTGCTGGTCGAAAACATCCACTTCTCCGACAGTCTGCTGTCGCTGAGCTATTTCCTCTCCGAACGCCGGGACGAGCAGGCCGCCCGCGATGCCCGCGCCGAAAAGCAGCACTGAGTCAACGAACCGGGATAACCGCAAAAAGCTTCCTGTCGGGAAGCTTTTTGTTTTCCTGTTCTCTTATTGCCGAATTCAAACCACCTGAAAAGGAGCCGCAGCCATGTCTGATACCATTGCCGCCATCGCCACCGGCGCGCAGATCTCCGCGATCGGGATCGTGCGCCTCTCCGGGCCGGAGACCGTCGCCATTATCGACAAGGTCTTTGTGCCGCTGCGCGGAAAGCCCATGTCCGAGCGCGCCGACCGCAGCCTTGTCTACGGCAGCCTCGTCGACCGGAGCGGGGATCTTCTCGACCTCTGCCTCTGCACAGTCAGCCGCGCCCCGCACAGCTACACGGGCGAGGACACGGCGGAGCTGCAGTGCCACGGCTCCCCCACCGTGCTGCGCGCGGCGCTCGACGAGCTGTTCGCCCTCGGCGCGCGGCAGGCCGGGCCCGGGGAATTTACCAAGCGCGCCTTTCTCAACGGCTGTCTCGATCTCAGCTCCGCCGAGGCCGTGGTCGATCTGATCGACGCCGAGACCGTCGAGAGCGCCAAGAACGCCGCCGGTCAGCTCAACGGCGCGATCTTCACGAAGATCGAGGCGATCTATGCTTCTCTCACGGATATGAGCTCGCACTTTCACGCCGTGCTGGACTATCCCGACGAAGACATCGAGGACTTCCGTCTGGCCGACTACCGCGAGACGCTTGAAAAGGCCGAGGCGCAGCTGCAGGCGCTGCTGGCCACCTTTGAGCGCGGCAAGGTGCTCAACGCCGGTCTCCCCGCTGTGATCCTCGGGCGCCCCAACGCGGGCAAGAGCTCGCTTTTGAACGCGCTGCTGGGCTATGACCGCGCCATCGTCACCTCCGTGCCGGGCACCACGCGCGACACCATTGAGGAGAAGCTGCGCATCGGGCGGCTGACGCTCCGCCTGGTCGATACCGCGGGCATCCGCGAGACCGAGGACGAGGTGGAGCGGCTCGGCGTGCAGCGCAGCCGCGACGCCGCGGAGCGCGCGCAGCTCGTGCTGGCCGTGATCGACGGCAGCGAGGCGCTCACCGAAGAGGACGAGGCCGTTCTCCGTGCCGCCGAAAGCGCCCCGCGGGCGCTGGTGCTGCTGTCGAAAAGCGATCTGCCCCGCGCCGCCGCCGTGCCGGAGACGCGCCTGCCGGTGCTCTCCGTGAGCGCCGTGAGCGGCGAGGGCCTCGAAGCGCTGCAAGAGGCCATCGAGGCGCTCTATCCCCTGCCTGCCGTACCCGCCGGGGAGATCCTCACGAATGCCCGCCACGCCGACGCCGTCGGCCGCGCGCTTATCTCGCTCAAGGCCGCACGCGAGGCCATGAGCGTGGGGATGATGCCCGACGCGGTGCTGACGGAGCTGGAGGGCGCGATGGAGGCCCTGGGCGAGCTGAGCGGACGCACGGTGCGCGAGGACGTGACCGAGCGCATCTTCTCCCGCTTCTGCGTGGGCAAGTAAGTCCCCGCAGCCGCGCTCTCCCCGATTTCCCGCGCCTCTCTTCGTTTTCTGCTTGACAAGACTCCTCCGCTGTGGTACTATAACTGGGCGGTTTGCAGAAGTACCCAAGAGGCCGAAGGGGCTCCCCTGCTAAGGGAGTAGGTGTCTAAAAAGCACGCGAGGGTTCAAATCCCTCCTTCTGCGCCAACAAAAAAGCGGAGCGGAAAGGCAAACTTTCCGCTCTTTTGTTTATCGTGTCAGGGGAGCTTTGTATGAAAACCTATACGATCATCGGCGGGGTCAACGGCACGGGCAAGAGCAGCTTGACCGGCGTTCTGAAGGCGCAGCGTAGTGACCTGGGCCAGATCATCGACGTTGACAAGATCACCGCGCAAAATGGCGGCAGCGCCATCCTGGGCGGCAAGATCGCCCTGGAGCGGATCCGGGAGTGCCTGGGCAAGGGGCTGAGCTTCACGCAGGAAACAACGCTCTCCGGCCGCAAGACGGAGCTCACCGCACAGGAGGCCAGGGAGCGGGGATATACCGTCCGTCTCTTCTATGTGGGCCTCGACAGCGCCGAGGAGTGTCTTCAGCGCATTGAAAACCGCGTGGCACACGGCGGGCACGCGATCCGTGAGGAGGCCGTGTTACGGCGCTTTGCCGGCCGCTGGGAGGCCGTTTCGAAGGTGCTGCCCTACTGTGACGAGGCGCATTTCTTCGATAACTACAACGGCTTTGTCGAGGTGGCCGAGTATGTCAACGGCGAGCTGATCGTTAAGGGCAGCAAACTCCCGCTCTGGGTGGAGGAGCTGCAAAAATACCTTTCATAAAGCACAACGCCGCCCACATCGGACGGCGTTACTTTTCCCATATTCGACACTATTCCTCTGTGAAAACATACTCCTTGATGAGGTTCTTGACTTCTTCGGCGGTGTAGGTCTGCTGTGGGTTCTCGTCTATGATGTTGCACAGGTCAAACGCCATTGCTTTCCGAGTGTCCTGTCTATCGGCCATTGCTGCGCCTCCCTTCGTATACAGTATATCACGGCCATATTGAGCTTTCAATATGGCAACAGTTTTCTGCTTAGCGTGTTTTCAACAGTTAACCTGATTTTACCCGAAAGCAGGAAAAGGCAGTGTTTATACGGCTTTCAAGGCACGCCATTTACCGCATTTTACACCGTCTCCATTATTCAACCCCCACCTTCTGAATAAAATAAGATCACCCAACGGGTGGTCTTTTTTGTTCGGAAACTATTGAAGCCGTCCTTCCCGTAGAAGTCGCCCAGGTAGCTCTCGTCGATACTGAGCTTCGTGCCCTTGATGCCGTCGGCGATCGAGCGCAGCGTCTGCAGCTCGCCGCCCATGTCGTCGATCTCCCTTGCGGTGTCCACGATCGTCTCGGCTATGGCGCGCGTGCGGTTCTTGATCTCCTCCTCGCTCAGCTTCGCCGCGGGCGTGTTGAGGATGTAGTCGCCGATCTCCTTGAGCTGCTCGCTGATGGGCACCCAGTCGGTCTGCGCGCCGTACTCCTTGACGAGCTGCCGCGCCAGCTTCTGCGCGTCGTTAACCCGCACGCCCGGCGTCTTCGTGAGGCTGAGCCGCCGCTCCAGGCGGCCGATCGTAGTCTCGTACCGGCCGGTGAGCTTCTTGAGACCCTCCACGGCGTCGTGCAGCGCGGCGTTCTCGGCCTGCAGCCTGGCGTAGGCGATCTCGCGTCCCTTCGCCTCGGCGGCCGTGTCGGCCTCCTCGCCCCAGCGCTGGAAATGCACGTTCGCCGTGCCGTCCTCAGCGTCGATCTCGATCACGCCGCCGTCGGTCTCGACGGTGTCCTCCCAGGTCTGATTTTGGTGCTGCTCATTTTGGGTATTGCTTTTTGCGGTTTGCTGTGCTATATTGTCATTAGAAGTTTGACTTCCTCGCGCTTTGGGCGTAGTTACACCGCTTGCCGGTGTAGATGCTCCGGCTTTTTGCAGGAGCGGGGTTGAAGCAGACTTCTTTTTTTGCCTTGAAACTCTGTCTGCAGGGCCAGCCCCTTTTTGTTATTCGATATGATGTCATATACGACCTGCGTGCCGTCCGGGTAACTCTTCTTAAATCGCAGGCCGTCAATTTTATTCCCTCGGTTATCTGTGTATTCACTGTAAAACACAGAATCGTAATCCAGCACCGTGTCGGCATACCTGTCCATATAACTAACGACGTCGTCCTCTGATAGATTCCCATCGTCATTTACATGCCTTATGCTGTCAAGAGTAGCAATCAACGAGTAGTCACGTCCGACGCGGAAAAGTCTACCGTTCAATCTTTTCGGCAAATTCGAGACGTCGTTCTCAATTCTTCTCAGCGTAGCATAAGGGATATTCCCGAAGTACAGCGTTTTCTTTATGCCCTTTTCCCGGAATGCAAGCGCAACCTGTTCTCTGAGCACATCCAGAGAATTGACAATCGTATCGCCTCTTTTTGTAATAATCCCTGTGAGCTCGTCATCATAAGGAACAAGGCCATCGTTTGCGAGCCCGTTTTTCGTGTTATCAAAGGACATAAACTGCACGTCGCCCTTCGGGGCGGCGTTTTCTTTTGCCTCCGCCCTCGCCTTGACGGCCACCTTCGTGCTCGGCCTGGCGGGCTTGCCGGTGATGCGCTCGACGGTCTTCTCGGCGTTGTAGTTGCGCGTGGCGGCGGCCAGGGCCTTGTCCCAGCGCGCCTGGATCTCGTCGTGACTCTCGCTGAGGAGCTTTGCCGCGTGATAGATGGCCGCGTCCTCGTTGACGTCGATGCCCTCGTAGGCGGCCTTCAGCTTCGCGCCGATCTCGTGCAGCCGCTCGCCGAAGCGTTCGGCCAGGGTCAGATGCTCCCGGACGATCTGCTTCACCGCCTGCGTGTTCTGCAGCATGGTCATGCAGCCGTTGGCGACCAGCTCGTCCACCGCGGCGTCATAGCTGAGGTTCGGCTCCCAGCGGAGCTGCTGCAGCACCAGCTTGTGGAATTCCGCCGGGCTCTTTTTCATGACGGTCTGCACCACGAAGTCGCGCAGCTCGGCGTATTCGGCCTCTGCGAAGTCCTGCGTGAAGTGCGTCAGCTCGTGGCTCAGCGTCGCCGCGCTGATCTGCCGGGCATAAGCAGAGGGAAATCTTTCCGACCTTTTTTGTTTGCGTATTGCAAGCGTCCGTACAGCATGATATACTGGAACCATCTTACGAAAGGGGTCAAGCCTATGACAAAGAAAGTTCTTTCCCTGCTTCTTGCGCTGCTCATGCTCTGCTCTCTGATGAGCGGTATGGCTTTTGCGGACGAGGCCGCCGAAGCGGAACGCAGCGCCGACATCGTGATCCTCTTCACCAGCGACGTGCACTGCGGGATCGATCAGGGCTTCGGCTACGCCGGTCTGACCGAGGTGTACAACCACCTTGTCGCAGAGGGCAACAAGGTCATCCTTGTTGACGACGGCGACAGCATCCAGGGCGAGGCCATCGGCACCATGACCAAGGGTGAGGCGCTTGTCGATCTGATGAACAAGGTCGGCTACAGCGTCGCCATCCCCGGCAACCACGAATTCGACTACGGCATGGAGCAGTTCCTCACGCTGGCCAAGCAGGCCAAGTTCAGCTATGTCAGCTGCAACTTCAACCACGAGGGCGAGCTCATTTTTGAGCCCTACGTCATCCGCGAGCTCGACGGCTGTAAGGTCGCCTTCGTCGGCGTGACGACGCCCAAGACGCTCACCTCCTCCACCCCGCGCTATTTCCAGGATGAGAACGGCGAGTACGTCTACGGCTTCCTTCAGGACGAGACGGGCGAGAAGGTCTACAACGCCGTGCAGTCCGCCGTTGACAGCGCCCGCGAAGAGGGCGCCGATTATGTCGTCGTCCTCGGCCACCTCGGCAACGAGGAGGAGTGCCACCCCTGGACCTATTCCGACGTGATCTCGAACGTCTCCGGCATCGACTTGTTCCTCGACGGGCACAGCCATGATACCGATCAGGTCATCATGAAGGACAAGGACGGCAAGGAGGTCATCCGCGCGGCCTGCGGCACGAAGCTGTCCTGCATCGGCTGGTGCCGCATCGACACCGAGGGCAAGATCAGCACCGGTCTCTACACCTGGAACAACAATGAGAGCGCACCCGCGCTGCTCGGCATCAAGAACAAGACCTCGACCTACATCGACCAGGCCGCCGGCACACTGGAGAAGAAGCTCAAGGAGGTCGTGGCCGAGTCTCAGGTGCTCCTCACCATCAACGATCCCGAGGCTGTCGACGATAACGGCAAGCCCATCCGCATGGTGCGCCGTGCCGAAACGAACCTCGGCGACCTCTGCGCCGACGCTTATCGCTTCCAGTCCGGCGCCGACATTGCCTTCGTCAATGGCGGCGGCGTCCGCGTGAGCATCAACGCGGGCAAGATCACGCTCAACGACATCCTCAAGGTGCATCCCTTCGGCAACGCCATGTGCGTGGTCGAAGTGACCGGCCAGCAGATCCTCGACGCGCTGGAATGGGGCGCGCGCGCCATTCCCGGCGAGTCTGGCGGCTTCCTGCAGGTCTCCGGTCTGAGCTATGAGATCCACAGTTACATCGAGTCTCCCTGCAAGAGCGACGAGAACAGCATGTTCATCGGCATCGAGGGCGAACGCCGCGTGCAGAACGTCCTTGTCGACGGCAAGCCCATTGACCCCGAGGCGACGTATACCCTCGCCAGCCATGACTACATGCTGCTCAACCATGGCGACGGCTACACGATGTTCGACGGCGCGACGCTGTTGCAGGATCGCGTCAAGCTGGATAACCAGGTCCTCATCGACTATATCACCGAGGACCTCGGCGGTGTGATCGGTCCGGACTATGAGGAGCTCACCGGCGCCGGGCGGATCGTCATTTACGAAGAAAAGCCCTGACGCCAAGCCTCAAGTCCATACGGAAAAAGGACTCTGCATCGAGGATGCAGAGTCCTTTTTATCTTACTTACCGATCAGGCGGTAACGAGCGTGCCGCTCTCGCCGGTCAGGGCGAGCGTCGCCTTCTCGAGCGAGCAGATGACAGCGCGGCGTCCCGGCCTGGAGCGGGCAAACTTTACGGCGGCCTTCACCTTCGGCAGCATCGAGCCGGGGGCAAACTGCCCCTCGGCGGCGTAGCGCTCGGCCTCGTCCGCCGTCAGCGCTGTCAGCTCCCGCTGATCGGGCCGGTTGAAGTTGATACAGACCCGGTCGACCGCGGTGAGGATGAAGAGAAAATCGGCGTCCGTGACCTCCGCGAGACGCTCGGAGGCAAAGTCCTTGTCGATGACGGCGGCGACGCCCTCATAGTCGCCCTCGCCGTTTTTCACCACGGGGATCCCGCCGCCGCCGCAGGCGACGACCACAAAGCCCTCCTGCAGCAGGGCCAGCACGCTCTCCTTCTCCACGATATCCACGGGGAGGGGCGACGGCACCACCCTGCGCCAGCCGCGGCCCGCGTCCTCTTTAAATACGCCCTCGTCCGCGGCCATGCGCGCGGCGGCTTCGGCCTCGGAGAGAAAGGCGCCGATGGGCTTGGTGGGGTTTTGGAAGGCGGGATCGGACGGGTCCACCTCCACCTGGGTCACGAGGGTACAGACGTTTTGAGAAAGGCCCTCCGCGCGCAGGCCGCGGAGCAGAGCGTTCTGGAGATGATAGCCGATATAGCCCTGGCTCATGGCTCCGCACTCGGGAAAAGGCAGCTCCGCCTTGATGACGCCCTCGGCCGCGGCATGGCTGAGGCCGAGCTGGATCATGCCGACCTGCGGGCCGTTGCCGTGCGCCACGACGAGCTCATGCCCCTGTCTGATGAGGCCGACGAGCGTCCGGGCTGCCTCGGCCACCTTCTCCCGCTGCTCGGCGGGCGTATTCCCCAGGGCGTTGCCGCCCAGGGCCACGACGATCCTTGCCATAGCTTCCTCCTGTCAAGCGCCTTTGAAAGGCAGACAAATCACGAAGCGTTTTTCGCTTCGCTCCCCCATCATAGCGGAAAGCGCAGCCGATTGCAAGAGGGCGCAGGAAGTCTTTTACAACGGAAAGGCGACGGCATCCTCGTAGAGCTTTTTCAAAATGTCCAGAAAGGCCGACAGGGCCTCCCGCCCGTCCTCCCGGTGGGTGCAGAGAACGCAGGAAAAGCTCTCCTCGCAGTCGAAGGGGATCCAGGCAAACTGCCCGCTGTGGTCGTTGAGAAAGCCGGGGGCGAGACACACGCCGCGCCCGGCTGCCACGTTCGTGAGCGTGGTGTCGTGGTCGGCGCTGTTGAAATAGTCGATGCGCCCGGAGGCGATGAGCCGGTGCTGCACGGCCCGGAGCGCCTGGGGCGAGCCGCCGCCGACCATCAGTGTGCGGCCGTAGAGATCCTCCGCCGTGATGAGGTTTTTCCCGGCGAGCGGATCGTCGCGCCGCGCGATGAGATAGACGCGGCTCGTGAACAGCTCGTGCACGCGCAGACCGGGGATGCGGCTCGTCTGCTCCCGGAGGGCAAAAAGGACGTCCGTCTCACTGCGCAGGAAGGACTCGAGGCCGCCCTCGTACTGAAAGACAGGTGTGATCTGGATCTGCGGGAAGCGCTCGGCAAAGAGCCGCATCGCCTCCGGAAGGAAAAACACCGCCTGGCGCACCATGAGGCTGATCGTGATGCTGTCGCGGATCTGCGCGCTGAAATTCTGTCCCTGCTCGACGGCGCGCTTGAGATCCTCGCGCAACCCGGAGAGAAAGGACACGAACTGCGCGCCCGCGGGCGTCAGCGCCGCGCCGCGGCCGCTGCGCTCGAACAGGCGAAAGCCGATCTCCTCCTCCAGAAGCCCGATCTGATAGGACAGCGTCGGCTGGCTGACGAAGAGATTTTCCGCCGCGCGGCTGAAGTTCAGCGTGCGGGCAAGCTCGATGCAGTAGTCGATCTGCTTGGTGTTCATGCTGCGCCTCCATTATTGATTTTCTAAATAGATTATACAGCTTTTCGATTGGACTTTGCAATAGATTTTGCGATATAATCAGGGCATCCAGAGAAACGGAGGACAAAACCATGGCAAAAACTTTGATCGCTTATTTCTCCCGCGCGGACGAGAACTACTTTGGCGGCGCGATGCGCTATGTGAAGGTCGGCAACACGGAGATCGTCTGCGACATCATGAAAAAGCTCATCCCGGCGGACAGCTTCAAGATCGAGATGAAGGAGCCCTACTCCCCCGTCTACATGACATGCATCGAGGAGGCCAAGCGCGATCTGCGCGCCAAGGCCCGGCCGGAGCTCGTCTCCCTGCCCGCGTCGATCGACGAATACGACACCGTCGTCCTCGCCTACCCCAACTACTGGGGCACCATGCCGATGGCGGTCTTCACCTTCCTCGAGGCCTTTGACTTCAGCGGCAAGACCATCCTCCCCCTCTGCACCAACGAGGGCAGCGGCATGGGCGGCAGCGAACGCGACCTGCGCCGCGCCTGCCCCGGCGCGGCGGTGAAGGCGGGGCTCTCCGTCACCGGCAGCGCCGCGGCAAACGCCGAGGGCAGTCTGCGCCGCTATCTTTCGGCCAACGGCCTTCTGTGAGGAGGGCGGCATGGAATACGAAAAGGGATATGTGTATGAGCTGATGGATCGGGGCGGCCCGACGGATACGCGCGAGCCCTACTTCCGTGAGGCCGTGGAGGAGATGATGCGCGCCCGGACGCTCTGCGCCAAAGCAAACGCCGTGCTGCCGGACGACCCCTCCTATGTGGGCTATCTTGAGGAGCTCTTCGGCCGCAGGCTCGACGATGTGCGCATCCTGACGCCCTTCCTCTGCGACTTCGGCAACCGCGTCAAGTTCGGCAAAGGCGTCTTTATCAACCACTCCGCCATTCTCTCCGCCTCCGGCGGGATCGAATTCGAGGACGGCTCCATGGCCGCGCCCGGGCTGCGGATCGCCACCATCAACCACGACATGAACGAGCGGCACACCCGCTATACCTACGGGAAGGTGCTCGTGAAGAAGAATGCCTGGCTCGGCATGAACGTCACGATCTGCCCTGGCGTGACGATCGGGGCCTACACCGTCGTCGCCGCGGGCGCGGTGGTCACGAAGGACGTCCCGGACTACGCCGTCGTCGGCGGCGTGCCCGCGAAGGTGATCCGCTTCCTCGATCCGAAGGAGCAGAGGGAATGACGGGCGAGCGCGAGGCAAGGCTGTCGGAAGATTTGTCTTGCGCGCGGAGGCGCGGCGGGGTATCATAGAGAAAAACAGGAAAGGATGATCCCCATGACCCTTCTGGAAGCCATCGAGGCGCGGCACTCCGTGCGAGCCTATACGACCGATCCCATTCCGCAGGACGTGCGCGAAAAGCTCGACGCCTTCGCCGCCGACTGCAGCCGTGAAAGCGGGCTGAACCTGCGGGTCCGCTATGACGACCCGGAGGGTTTTGACTCCCGGCTCGCGCACTACGGCAGCTTTCGCAACGTGAGCAACTTCATCATCCTCGCCGGGCCGAAGATCGCGGACTTCGATTTCCTCTGCGGCTACTACGGCGAGAAGCTGGTGCTCTTTGCCCAGCAGCTCGGGCTGAACACCTGCTGGACGGCGCTGACCTTCAACAAGAAAAAGGTCAGGGAGCTGCTGCGCGAGGGCGAGACGCTCTGCATGGTCATCGCGCTCGGCTACGGCGCGACGCAGGGCAGCGCGCACCACGGCAAGAGCTATGCCGACGTGACCGAAAACGCCGACGCGGCGCCCGACTGGTTCCGCCGCGGCGTGGAGGCCGCGCTCAAGGCGCCCACCGCCGTCAACCAGCAGAAGTTCGTCTTCTCCCTCGCCGGTGAGGAGGCCAGCGTGCGCGTAAAGGGCCTCGGGACCTGCACGAAGGTCGATCTCGGCATCGCCGCCTGTCACTTCGAGGCGGCCTCCGGGAGGCTCCCGCGGCACTGAGGACAGTTTTTGTTTTCAGTTTTTAGTTTTAAGAAGAAGAACGAAAAAGTGCGCAGGATCCGCTTGATTCGCGGATCCTGCGCACTTTTTCATCCTTTGAACAAGTTTTATCCTTGCTTTAGCAGGGGCGGTTCAGCTTTCCTCCATGAGCTTCTTGAGCTCTTTGGCCTCAGCCTCGACGTCCTTTTTCATCTGGCGGACGGCGTCGTGGTGCTGTACCTCTGCGCGGATGCGATCCTTGCGCATCTCCTTCTCGACGTCGTGCAGCTCCAGCTTTTCGTCGGCGGCCTTCTTGACTTCCTCGGCCTCGGCCTTGACCTGCTTTCTCAGCGCGCCCAGGTCGTGACGGCTCTGTCTGGCGGCCTCCTTGATCTCCTCGCGGATCTCATGCTCTACTTTCTTATAGTCTTTCATTCTATTTGCCTCCCGTTCTTTGATGCGGCGGTAAAAGGTGTTCGGCTTCAGATCCAGCCGCGCCATAGCCTGCCGGGCGCTGATCTGCCCGCTCTGCCACAGCTCGACGACGGACTCGAACAGATCCTCGTCCACGGCGATGGGCTTTCGCCCCTTATACCGGCCCTCTTCTTTGGCGCGTTCAATGCCTTCGCGCCGCTTCTCGCGCCCGGAGCTGCTCTGCAGCTCGCGCAGCGCACGGCAAAGGGCGTAAAAGGCCTCGCCCCGCCCCCCGCGGGTATCGATCCCCTCGCGGAGAGAGACGAAATCGGCGCCGACGTCTCCGAGCCTTGCGAGGACGGCAAGCAAGTCCGCGGTTTTTTTTGCGGCGACTGTCAGACTGTCGACGCGAATGCAGTCGCCCTTCTCGAGTGAATCGAGCTGTTTTGCGAGCTCTTCCCGGTCCTGTATGCTGAGATCCTTCATCGGCGCTCCCCCCTTTGCTGTTGTGAGCACAGGATAGCACAAATCTCCATGTGTGTCAATAGTTTAAATTCTTTTTTGAAACATTTCATAAATTGTTCAAATATCTTTTTGACATACAACGCTCATGAAACAAGCCGCCCGAAGGCGGCTTGTATGAAAGGTGGAAAAGTCTTATACGGTTTCGATGCGGATGACGTTGGTGTTGCCGCTCGCGCCGCTGGTGTCGCCGCCGGTCATGACGACGGTGTCGCCCTTTTCGAGCTTCAGAACGCTTCGCGCGGCGCGCAGGGCGTAGTAGTACAGCACGTCCATGCTCGGGAATTGCTCCGTGAGCACCGGGACGACGCCCCAGGAGAGAGCGAGCTTGTACCAGGCCTTCTTCCCCGTGGCAAAGCCGAGGATCGTGATCGGGGCGCGGAAGCGCGAGACCATGCGCACGGTCAGCCCGCTCAGCGAGGTGACGACGATGGCCTTCGCGTCGAGGTCGATGGCCATGGTGCAGGCCGCGTGCGAGATGGCGTCCACGCGGTTGTGGATGCGGAAGGTCTGCGTCTGGAAATGGGTCTTGTAGTCGATGTGGCGCTCGGTCTCCTCGGCGATCTCACCCATGACGCGCAGCGCCTCTACCGGGTATTTGCCTGCGGCGGACTCGCCAGAGAGCATGACGGCGCTGGTGCCGTCATAGACGGCGTTGGCCACGTCACTGATCTCGGCGCGGGTGGGGCGGGGGTTGGAGATCATGCTCTCGAGCATTTCGGTGGCGGTGATGACGCGCTTGCCGAGCATGCGGCACTTGGTGATGAGATACTTCTGGATGGCGGGAAGCTCCGTGAAGGGCACCTCCACGCCCAGATCGCCGCGGGCGACCATGACGCCCTCGCAGGCCGTGCAGATCTCGTCGATGTTGTCTACGCCGGACTGGTTCTCGATCTTGGCGATCACGTCGATATCCGTGCCGCCGTGCTCGGCCAGAAAGCCCTTCATGTCCAGCATGTCCTGCTTGCAGGAGACGAAGGAGGCCGCCACAAAGTCCACGCCGTTGCGGATGCCGAAGAGAAGGTCGGCCTTGTCCTGCTCGCTGAGGAACTTCTGGCGCAGCACCTTGCCGGGAAAGCTCATGCTCTTGCGGTCGGAGAGGACGCCGCCGGTGACGACGCGGCAGCGGATCTCCGTCCCTTCGATCTCGCGCACCTCGAAAATGACGAGGCCGTTGTTGACGAGGATCCGGTCGCCGGGGGCGAGATCCTCGGCCAGGCCTGCGTAGCTGACGGAGACGAGGTGCTCGTCGCCGATCACGTCGCGCGTGGTGAAGGTGAAGTCGTCCCCGTCGGCGAGCGTGATCTTCCCGTTTTCAAAGGTGCGGATCCGGTACTCCGGGCCCTTGGTGTCGAGCATGATGGCCACGGGAAGATCCAGCTCCTCCCGCACGGCCTTGATCATGTCGATCTTCTTCTGATGCTCTTCGTGAGTGCCGTGGGAAAAGTTGAGCCGGGCGACGTTCATGCCCGCCAGGCACATGGCCCGGAAGACGGCGGGGTCTTCGCTGGCCGGACCGATCGTGCAGATGATCTTTGTTTTTCTCATCGTCTCACCCTTTCATATCGTCAGGCCATGTGGCCCTTGGCGCGGATGACGTCGATCACGGAGTCGACGTACTTTTCACAGATCTCGTCGGACCCGGCCTCCACCATGACGCGGATGACGGGCTCCGTGCCGGACTCGCGCACGAGGATGCGCCCGTTGTCGCCGAGCTCCTCGGCCACCTTCTTCACGGCCGCCTGCACGTCCGGGTCGTTCTGCGCCTCGGGCTTCGACTTGACGCGCACGTTCTTCAGCACCTGCGGGTAGAAGACGACGGGGGCGGCCAGCTCGCTGAGCGGCTTTTCCTTGGCGAGCATAACCTCCATCATTTTGAGGGAGGTGAGGATGCCGTCGCCGGTGGTGGCGTACTTGGTAAAGATGATGTGGCCCGACTGCTCGCCGCCGATGCGGTGGCCGTTCGTGACCATGTTTTCATAGACGTACTTGTCGCCCACCTTGGTCTTCTCATAGTCGATGCCGACAAGGTCGAGCGCCTTGTAGAGGCCGAAGTTCGACATGACGGTGGTGACGACGGTGTTGTTCATGAGCTTGCCGCGCTCTTTCATGTACAGGCCGTAGATATAGAGGATGTGGTCGCCCGTGACGACGTTCCCCTTCTCGTCCACGCAGAGGCAGCGGTCGGCGTCCCCGTCGAAGGCAAAGCCGACGTCCAGCCCGTTTTCCACAACATAGCGCTGCAGCTGCTCGATGTGCGTGCTGCCGCAGTTGGTGTTGATGTTGTAGCCGTCGGGCTCGGCGTTGATGACGTAAGTCTTCGCGCCGAGGGCGTCGAACACGGCGCGCGCGATCATCCAGGCCGCGCCGTTGGCCGCGTCCAGGCCCACCCTCTTGCCCTTGAAGCTGAACTTCGACATGGAGATGAGGTAGCCGATGTAGCGGTTGCGCCCGGCGACGTAGTCCACCGTGCGGCCGATCTCGTCGCGCCCGGCGATGGGGACCTCCACCTTGCCGTCGAGATACTCCTCGACCTTGAGGATGGTCTCCTCGTCCATCTTCTCGCCATTGCCGTTGAGCAGCTTGATGCCGTTATCGTAGTAGGGATTGTGCGAGGCGGAGATCATGATGCCGCAGTCAAAATCGTCCACGCGGGTGATGTAGGCCACCGACGGCGTGGTGGTGACGTGCATGATGTAGGCGTCCGCACCGCTGGCCATGAGGCCCGTGCAGAGCGCGTACTCGAACATATAGCTCGAGCGGCGCGTGTCCTTGCCGATGACGATCTTGGCCTTCCGCTCGAGCCGGGCGCCGTAGTACCAGCCGAGGAAGCGCCCGATCTTGACGGCATGCTCAAAGGTCAGGTTCTTGTTGGCTTCGCCGCGGAAGCCGTCCGTTCCGAAATATTTGCCCATCAGTCAGCCCTCTTTTCCACGATGACGCCGTTGTTTTTGAAAATACTGTCCGCCGGGATGACGCCGCGCACGCAGGAGGTGGGATAGATGTTGCAGCGGCGGCCGACGACCGTGCCGGGGTTGAGGACGCTGTTGCAGCCGACCTCGACATAGTCGCCCAGCATGGCGCCGAATTTCTTGATGCCGGTCTCGAGCTGCTCGTCTCCGTTATGGACAACGACGAGCTTTTTGTCGCTCTTGACGTTGGAGGTGATGGAGCCGGCCCCCATGTGGCTGTAATAGCCGAGAATGGAGTCGCCCACGTAATTATAGTGCGGGGTCTGGACGTGGTCGAAGAGGATCACGTTCTTGAGCTCGACAGAGTTGCCGACGACGCAGTTGGCGCCGACGAGCGCAGAGCCGCGGATAAAGGCGCAGTGGCGGACCTCCGTCTCCGGCCCGATGATGCAGGGCGCGCCGAGCCAGGCCGAGGGGAAGACCTTCGCCGTCTTATGCACCCAGACGTGCTCGGAGACCTCCTCATAGTCCTCCCCCAGCATGGGGCCGAGGGCGAGGATAAAGTCCTTGATGCCCTTGAGGGCCTGCCAGGGATAGGTAAACTGCGAAAGGTAGTCCTTTGCGAGGGTATGCTCCAGATCGAAAAGCTCCGGGATCGTGACCATGTTACAGCCGCTCCTTTCTCTCGATATCGAGGAAATACCGGTAGGTATCGACCAGCAGCTCGCCGCAGGCGGCCTCGTCGCAGGCGATGATCGCGTTTGGGTGCAGCTGCAGGGCCGAGCAGGTCCACTTCTGGCTGACGCCGCCCTCGACCGTCGCCGCGAGGGCGCGGGCCTTGTTGTGGCCGTTGATGAGGATGAGCACCTCACGCGCGTCCGTCACCGTGCCGACGCCGACGGACAGCGCCTGCGCGGGCACCGCCTCGGGGTCGCCGCCGAAGAAGCGCGAGTTGACGATGCGGGTGTCCGTCGTCAGATCGCGAACGCCGGTGCGGGAGGTGAGAGAGGTATAGGGCTCGTTGAAGGCGATGTGGCCGTCCACGCCGATGCCGCCGAGGAAGAGGTCGATGCCGCCGTAGGAGGCGATCTTCTCCTCATAGCGCGCGCACTCGCCCTCGGGGTCGTCCGTCATGCCGTTGAGGATGTTGATGTTCTCGCTCTTCATGTCGGTCAGATGATCGAAGAAATTCTCGTGCATGAAGGTCCAGTAGCTCTGCTCATGCTCGCGCGGCAATCCGAGATACTCGTCCATGTTGAAGCTGACGACATTGGCAAACGAGAGCTCCCCCGCCCGGTTCTGGCGCACGAGCTCGCGGTAGACGCCGATGGGGCTCGAGCCCGTCGGCAAGCCGAGCACGAAGGGGCGCTCTTCCCTGTGCGCGCGGATCTTCGCGGCGATATAGTCCGCGGCCCACTTGCACATTTTTTCATAATTTTCCTGAATGATGACTCTCGTGATTAACAGCTCCTTTGCTGAACATTCCTCCCCGGCGGGAGGCCGCCCCTCTGCAGGTATGGTCTGCGGAGAAGCAAAAATACACTATCTTGTATTATACTCAAAAACAGCTCCCTGCGCAAGTACCCGCGTCAGGAAAGCTTATCATTTTTTACAGCGGAGTATGCCATCTCAGTTTTCAGAGAGAAACAGGAGTTTAGCGAGGAATTCGGAATTCGGAATGCGGAATTCGGAATACAGGGAAAACGAGGGATAGAACGAGGAAATTGACGTCCACGCCGTAGGGGCGGCTACCAGCCGCCCGCCAACTCTGTACCATGTCCGCGGGCGGCTGATAGCGACGCGAAGCTAGTCCTTTAGGGCCGCCCCTACGACATCATTTCAAACTCCTCGATAAACTCCAATTTGTCGCTATCTGAAGACTCACAAGGCAAAAGTCCCGGGCGAGCCCGGGACTTTTGCCTTGTGTATGCGGTTATTTCACGGTCAGCGTCACGGCCTTGGTCGTGACCTTGCCTGCGCTGTTGGTGATGATGCAGCGGTACTGGTAGCCGCTTCGCTTCGCCGTGGCTTCCACCTGCAGCGTCGAAGTGTTGTAGCCCTTCGTCTTGCTGCTGCAATCTTTCCAGCTACCGCTCGGCGAGGTGCGGTACTGCCACTGGTACGTGAGATCCTTGCCCGTGGCCTTCACGGTGAAGGTCGCGGTCTCGCCCTTGGCGGCGGTGACGTCCTTCGGCTGCGTCTTGATCGCGGGCTTGGCGGCGGTCGTCACCGTCAGCGTCACCGCTTCCGTCGTGACCGTGCCTGCCGCGTTCTTGATCTTGCAGCGATACTGATAGCCGTTTTTCTTCGCTGTCGCGGGAACCTGCAGCGTCGCGGTCTGGTTGCCCTCGGCCGTGGCCTTCTTCCACTTGCCGGACGCGCTCGTGCGGTACTGCCACTGGTATGTCAGATTCTTGCCCGTGGCCTTCACGGTGAAGGTCGCCGTCTCGCCCTTGGCGGCGGTGACATTCTCCGGCTGGGAAGTAATGGCGGGTTTTGCCGAGGCTTTTTTCACCTTGAGTTCGACGGCATAGCTGAAGGGGCTCTCAGTCCCGTCCTGCATCACCGCACGCACGCGGTAATGGAAGGTCTTGCCCGTGGACGCCTTGGCATCGGTATACTTGAGCTTTTTCGTCTCGCCAAGAAGCTCATAGCTGGCGACGGCGCCCGTTTTGGATCGGTAAACCTGATACTTCGCCGCGCCGCTGACAGCTGTCCAGGTCAGCGCAGGCTTGCCCTTGCTGTTGAGTGCTCCCGTCAGTCCGGGCCAGCCGGGCATCCTCTGGCCATAGTGGATGACCAGATAATAATAAGTCAAACCGGTGTTGAGCGCCTGGATGTCGATCGCCTGCCACTGCTCCGGCGTGCCGCCGTAGTAGACGTCCTCCAGCGCCGTGCAGTCTTTAAAGGCAGAGTCGGCGACGCTCTTGACGCTCAGCGGGATCTCAATGCATTTAAGGGCCTTGCATTCATAGAAGCTGCCCCATTTGATGGTCGTCACGCCCTGCGGGATGGCGATGCTGACCAGCGAGCGGCATTTGAAAAAGATGTTGCTGCCCAGATAGCTTACGCCGGAGGGGATGTTCACGCCCGTCAGCGCGGTGCATTCGTAAAAGGCGTCGTCGTCGATATAGGTCACGCTCTCCGGCAGTCTCACCTGTCTGAGCGAGGAGCAGCCCAGGAAGCTGCCCGCGCCGATCTTGGTGACGCCGTCCGGGAGCTTCACGTTCTCCAGGGCCGCGCAGCCTTCAAACATGCTGGGGCGGGTCTCGGTCCAGCCGGAGGGGATTTCCACGCTCTTGAGCGCTATGCACGCGGAAAACAGCCCGGAGCCGACCTTTTCGACCTTGCTCGGGAGCTTGACATCCGTCAGCGCCACACAATCGTGAAAGACTTCATTGCCCATCTCCTCCAGGCTCTCGGGAAGACGGATCTCCGTCAGCGCCGTGCAGTCCTCAAAGGCCGCGGGGCCAAGGCGCTTCAGCCCCTCCGGCAGCGCGACGGTCTTGAGCGCCCAGCATGAGCAGAACGCGTCATAGCCGATACTCTGCAATCCGGCGGGGAGCGTCACGCTCTCCAGGGCGCTGCATTCATTGAAGAGGGCGTCATTGAGCTCCGTCACACCCTCCGGCACCGTGATGGCTGTCAGCGCTTTGCAGCCGTTGAAGGCGCCGGCGCCGAGCTCCGTCACAGCCGCCGGCAGCGCGATCTCGGTCAGCGCGGAGCAGCCGTTGAAGGCGCCTTTGCCGATGCTCTTCAGGCTCTCGGGGAGAGACACGCTTTTCAGCGCGGAGCAGCCCAGGAAGGCACAGTCGCCGATGGCAGTCACGCCCTTGTCGACCTTGAGCTTATTGACTTCCTTGCCCCAGGGGGCGGGGTCGGTCTGCGAATAGTTGAACATCTTCCCCTTGCCGCTGACAGTCAGCGTGCCGTTTGAAAGCGTCCACTTCAGATCCTTGCCGCATTCACCGCTCGTCGTGACCGGCTCCGGTTTCTCCGGGACCTGCACACTCACGCGATAGGAGAATGCGCCGTAGTTGTTGTTTTCGCTCAGAGCGCGCACCTTGTAGTAATAGGTTTTCCCGGCCTTGGCCTTGGCGTTTATGTAGCTCGTCTCGGTCACGGTGGCCACGCGCTTATAGTTGAGCTCCGTTTCGCTGCGGTAGACCTGGTATTTGACCGCGCCGTAGACGGGCGTCCAGGTCAGCGTCGGCTTGCCGTCCTCGTTCAGCTCAACTGTCACATTCGGCCAGTCGAGCTTTTCCACGGTACTCATCGCGCTGAACATGCCGGGAGTGCTTTCGGCGCTCACGGCGCGCACCATGTAATAGTAGGTCTCGAAGGGCTCCGCCTTGCTGTTGGTAAAGCTGGTTTCCGTGAGGGTCTTGATCCGCTTGAAGAATTGCGGGACAGTGCTTTTGGAGCGATAGACCTGATAGCTCTGCGCCCCGGGGACCTCACTCCAGCTCAGCACCGGCTTTCCCGAGCCGTTCTGGACCACCGTCAGCTGCGGCGCATCGAGCGGCTCAGCCTTATAGTGGAGCTCCGCCGAGAGCAGCGGCTTGTTCCTTTTCCCGATCTGGATGTTCTTCCACTGCGCTTTCGTGCCGGCAAAATAGACGTTTTTCAGATAGCTGCAGCCATTGAACGCTCCCGCGGCGATGTCCGTCAAGCCCGCCGGGAGGCACAGCTCCTCGATGATGGCGCCTCGGAAGGCATTACTCCCGATGGTTTTCAGGCTGTCGGGGAGCTTGATGCTGACCAGGCGGCCGCAGCCGAAAAAGGCCTGCTTGCCGATGCTCGTTATGCCTTCCGGGACTGTCAGGCCGGAGAGCATGTTGTTTCCGGTGAAGGCCTCCGCGGGGATCTTGTTCTTCCAGCTGAACTCCAGATTACAGCCGCTGCCGACGGGGCCCACCGTTACCAGTGACTCGCAATTGTAAAAGCATTCAAAGCCGATGCTCTTCACCGTTGCGGGCAGCACGAGCTTATTGAGCGCCACGCAGCCCTCAAAAGCTTTATAGCCGATGGTTTTGAGCTTCTTCGGCAGCGTAACGGTCTTCAGCCCGTCCATCTCAAAGAACGCGTGATGCGGGATCTCGCTCGTCCACCAGAACTCGAAATCGCTGCCGCTGCCATAGGGACCGGCCGTATGGATCGCAGAGCAGCCGCTGAAGCTGTTTTCGTCCAGCTCCACCCCCTGGGGCAGACGAACGCCCGTCAAAGCGGGGCATTGTTTAAAGCTTCCCAGGCCGATGCTCTTGAGGCTGTCGGGAAGGGAGACGGCGGTCAGGCCGGGCATGTTCAGGAAGGCATAGTTGCCGAGGTGCGTCACGCCCTCCTCCACGGTCAGGGTGGTGATGGAGCCCCGGTTTTCCCAGGGCGGCAAATTGTTGTTGTCATAGTCGAACATGGCACCCGTGCCGCTGATCGTCATGTGGCCGTCTCTGTCCAACACCCATTTCAGGTTCTCGCCGCAAGTCCCGCTCCCCGGCATCGCGGCCTCCGCCTCCGGAGCTACAGGGATCAGCGTCAGGCAGAGCACAAAGGTAAGCGCGAGGCACAGCAGCTGTTTACCGAGCTTTTTCATATCGGTTCCCTCCTTGATGAACTCAGAAAAAGGATGAATACAAGCGCGTTGCGTATTAATTATATATCTCATTCCCAGAATTGTCCATACATTTATGCCGGACAATGCCATGTCGGCAAGGGCGCGGGAAATCAAGGAAAAACCCCGGCAGAAACATAGCATGCTGCGTTTCCGCCGGGGATTTATTCATCTTTTTCACCTGTACCGCGTGGGGCGATGAGGGAAAAGGCGCTCGCGCTGCCGGTGGCAGATAAAGCGAGCAGCCTTTTACCGCAGCGGTCGAAAAACCGAAGGTCCAGCGTGAGCCCGAACGGTTTTTCGGGCACCGCAAGGCGGATTCGCCCCCTACGGCGCGGACGCCAATTTCCTCGCTCTATCCTTCGTTTTTCTTCATTCCGAATTCCGCACTCCGCCTTCCGAATTCTCCGGGAGAAGCCGAACTTCGTCCTCCTTTTCGCCGGTCGGGGAGACGCGGATGGCGCTGAGGGAAAACTCCTCCTTCAAGCGTGCCAGGTTTTCCCTCTTCTGCCCCAGCAGCTGTGAGAGTTGGCGGGGGCTGACCGAGAGCGTGACGCTGCTGCCCGGTGCGACGCCGCTGAGCGCCGCGCGCGCCCGCTCGAGCATGAGGCGGCTCTTGACAAGCTCGCCCAGCGCCGGGTGATAGGCCCCGGCCACGGCCGCGCCGCCGGAGAGCTCCTCCGTGGGATTGAGTCCCAGACGAATGACTGGGATCCCGGCCTCGGCAAAGAGCGGCAGGAGCTGCGCACAGACGCGCACGGCGTCCTCCACCGTGTGCTCGCGGTATTTCCCCTCGCGCCAGAGCCGGCAGAGGGCCGTCCCCTCCACGATCACGGTGGGATAGAGGCGCACGCCGTCGGGTCGCAGCGCGATGAGCCGCCGCGCGGTCTCGATGCATTTTTCGTCTGTATCACCTGGCAGGCCCGTCATCATCTGCAGGATAAGTGTGAAGCCCGCCTCCCTGACGAGTCGCGCGGCCTCTTCCACATCCCGCGCCGTATGCCCGCGGCCGGAGAGACGCAGCACCTCGTCGTCCATCGACTGCGCGCCGAGCTCGACCGTCGTGACGCCATAGCGCTGCAGCCGCCCGAGCGTCTCCCGGTCGATGGCATCCGGGCGTGTGGAGAGACGAACGGCGTCGATGACGCCCGCGTCGATCCCCTCTTTGGCGGCGGCGAGGAGCGCCTCCTGCTCCTTCACGGGGATGGCCGTGAAGCTGCCCCCGTAAAAGGCAAGCTGCCGCTGCGCCCCGGTGTGGGGCACGGCGGCGGCTTCAATAAGCGCGCGGCGGACCGTATCGGCTGTTGCGGGCTGCGTCTGGCCGGAGATCTGCCGCTGGTCACAGAACACGCAGGCGTGCGGGCAGCCGAGATGCGGCACGAAGACGGGAAAGATCTGCTGCCGCGCGCTCATTTGCGCAGCGCCTCCAGCGCCATGCGGGCAGCCAGCTGCTCGGCCTCCTTCTTGCTGCGGCCCGTGCCCTCCCCCGCAGCTTTACCGTTGACGGAGACGCGGAAACTGAAGCGCTTGTCGTGGTCCGGGCCGGTCTCTCCGATCAGCTCGTATTCGATATGCCCGTCGCTGCGGCTCTGTACCAGCTCCTGCAGCTCGGTCTTGTAGTCGGTAAAGCTGTGCGCGGCGCCGGGCCTGACGTCCCGCAGCACGAAGCGCCGGATGAAGCGCTGCGCCTCCTGGAGTCCCGCGTCGAGATAGAGCGCGGCGATCAGGCTCTCGACCATGTCGGCCAGGATGGACGGCCGCTCCCGGCCGCCGGTGAGCTCCTCGCCCTTGCCGAGTCGCATCAGGCCCCCCAGTGAGAGCTCGAGCGCGGCGCGGTGGAGGCTTGCCTCGCAGACAAGCTCGGCGCGCAGGCGCGTCATCTGCCCTTCGGGCAGCGCGGGCTCCAGCCGGTAGAGAAGATCTGCCGCGGTCAGTCCGAGGATCGAGTCGCCCAGAAATTCCAGCCGCTCATAGCTCTGCGCGCGGCCGTGGCTCTCATTGGCAAAGGAGCTGTGTGTCAGCGCCGTCTCCAGCAGCCTCCGGTCGCGAAAATGATAGCCGATGCGTTCTTCAAGCTTCTCCATGATCCGCCTCGAGCTTCATATAGTCGATGTTCTCCTCGATCTTCCGGATGATGCCGGACTCGGCAAAGCGTTTGGCCTGGCGGATGGAGGCAAAGATGCTCGCCGCGTTCGAGGAGCCGTGCGCCTTGACCACGGGCTTCGAGATGCCCAGCAGCGCCGTGCCGCCGACCTCGTTGACGTCGAGCCGCTTTTTCATCTCGCCCAGGTCGTTTTTCAGCACCAGGGCCGCGAGCTTGTTTTTCGTGCTCTTGTAGAAAACGCCCTTAAGCGCCTTCATCATGTACTTGATAACGCCCTCCGAGCCCTTGAGAAGGACGTTTCCGGTAAAGCCGTCGCACACCGCGACCTCGACCTTGCCGCCGAAGACGTCGGTGCCCTCGATGTTGCCGATGAAGCGGATGCGCCCCTCGTCCCCGGCCTTTTTCAAAAGCGCGAAGGTCTCGTGCTGCATCTGGCCGCCCTTGGTGTCCTCCGTCCCGACGTTGACAAGGCCGACGCGCGGCTCGGCTGCGCCCATGACGGTGCGGGCGTAGAAGCTGCCCATATAGGCAAACTGCAGGAGGTATTCCGGGCTGCACTCGACATTGGCGCCGCAGTCGATGAGCATGACGCCGTGATCCCCCGCCGGGAGGACAGGCGCGAGCGCTGCACGGCGGATGCCGCGGATGCGCTTGACGATCAGCGTCGCTCCGGTCAGAAGCGCACCGGTGCTGCCGGCGGAGACGACCGCGTCGCCCTCCCCGGCCTTGAGCAGGTTCAGCGCCACGGTCATGGAGGAGTCCTTTTTGCGGCGCGTGGCGGTGCTGGGATCGTCCTCCATCGTGACGACCTCGCGCGCGTCCACAACGCGCACCTCCGCCGTGGGCTCCTTCTCCAGGCAGGCGTTGATCTCCTCCGCGCGGCCGACAAGCGTCACGTCCACGCCCAGCTCGCGCTGCGCGCGCACCGCGCCCCTGACGATCTCGCCGGGAGCGTTGTCGCCGCCCATGGCGTCAACGATAATCCTCACAGTGAAAGACCTCCTTGTCCATTAATGTATCTATGAGGGCAAGCGAGCGCTCCGAAATGGCGAGGTTTTTGTTGCGCTTTCCCTTTACCCGATGGTCCAGCGGTGAGATGATGCCGAAGTTGATGTTCATGGGCTGGAAATCGCCGACGCTGCCGCCGGAGATGTAGAGCCCCAGAGCGCCGATGGCCGTCTCCTGTGGAAAGTCCACGCTGGGCAGGCCCAGAACGCGCGCGGCCGTCTCGATGCCGACGAGCATGCCGGAGGCCGCCGACTCCACGTAGCCCTCCACGCCTGTCATCTGCCCGGCAAAGCTGATGCGCGGATCGCTGCGCAGGCGGTAATAGCGGTCGAGGAGCTGGGGGCTGTTGAGATAGGTGTTGCGGTGCATGACGCCGTAGCGCACGAATTCCGCGTTTTTGAGCGCGGGGATCATCGTGAAGACCCGCTTCTGCTCGCCCCAGGTCAGATGCGTCTGGAAGCCGACGAGGTTATAGAGCGTGCCGTCGGCGTTGTCGCGCCGAAGCTGTACCACGGCATAGGGATCCTTCCCCGTGCGCGGGTCGCGCAGACCGACGGGCTTCATCGGCCCGTAGCGCAGCGTGTCCACCCCGCGGCGGGCCATCACCTCGACCGGCATGCAGCCCTCAAAGACGCCGCCGTCGTCAAAGCCGTGTACCTCGGCCTCCTTCGCGCTGACAAGCTCTTTGACGAAGGCGAGATACTCCTCCTCCGACATTGGGCAGTTTACATAATCCGCTGTCCCCTTGTCATAGCGGGAGGCGAAGAAGGCGCTGTCCATGTCTACGCTCTCGAGCGTGACGATAGGGGCGACCGCGTCGTAAAAATGCAGGTCGCTGTCCGGGCAGAGGGCGGCGATGGCGTCGGCGATGGCGTCGCTGCTCAGCGGGCCCGTCGCGACGACGACCTCCCCCTCCGGGATGGCGTCGGCCTCGGCCTCGACGACCTCCACGTTCGGATGGCTGCGGATGCGCTCGGTGATCGTGCGGGCAAAGCCCACGCGGTCGACTGCCAGGGCGCCGCCCGCGGCGACGCGGTTGAGATTCGCGCTGGCCATGATGAGCGAGCCCATCTTGCGCATTTCCGCCTTCAGAAGGCCGACAGCGTTCGTCAGCTCGTCGCTGCGCAGGGAGTTGGAGCACACGAGCTCGGCAAAATCCGCCGAGACGTGCGCGGGGCTCATCTTATGGGGCTTCATCTCCACGAGCCGGACATGGATGCCGCGCGTGGCCAGCTGCCAGCAGCATTCGCTCCCGGCCAGGCCCGCGCCGAGGACCGTGACTGTTTTCATAGCTTATTCCTTTGCTTTCGTGCTCTTTTTCGTTGTTTTTGTCGTTTTGGCGGCGGTTTTCGCCGTTTTGGCCGCGGGCTTTTTCGCGGCGGTCTTCTTCGTACCGGCCGTCTTTTTCTGATAGACCCGCTTCTCCTCCGGCACGAAATTCGTGCATTCCTCATTGATGCAGAAGGATTTGAGCGGGCCGCGGCCGCTGCGCTTGAAGAGCGTCTTGCCGCAGGCCGGGCAGTAGTCCTTGGTGGGCACGTCCCAGGTGATGAAGCCGCAGTCCGTGCCGCGCTCGCAGGCGTAGAACACATAGCCCTTCTTCGAGGTGCGCTTGAGGATGCGCCCGCCGCACTTGGGGCACTTGCCGGGCATCTCGACGACGATGGGCTTGGTGAAGGTGCACTCCGGGAAGCCGGGGCAGGCCAGGAAATAGCCGAAGCGGCCCTTCTTGACCACCATCCGGCGGCCGCAGACCTCGCAGATCTCGTCGCTCTCGACGTCGGGCACCTTGAGACGCACGCCGTCGAGCGCCTGCTCGGCCTTGCCCATCTCGGTCTCGAAGCCCTTGTAGAATTCCTCCAGCACCTGCTGCCAGCGGATTTTCCCGCTCTCGATCTCGTCGAGCTCGGACTCCATGTGGTTGGTGAATTTCAGATCGACGATGTCGGAAAAATGCTCCTTCATCATCCCCGTCACCACCTCGCCCAGAGGCGTGGGGCGCAGGTATTTGCCTTCTTTGATCACGTAGTCGTGCGCGGTGATCGTGCTGATCGTGGGCGCGTAGGTCGAGGGGCGGCCGATGCCCTTTTCCTCCATGGCGCGGATGAGCGTGGCCTCGGTATAGCGGGCGGGCGGCTGGGTAAACTGCTGATCCGCCGTCATTTTTTCGAGCTTCAGGGTCTCCCCTTCGCTCAGCGACGGCAGCGGATTAGCCAGCTCGTCGCTCTCCTCGTCGCGGCTCTCCTCATAGACAGCCGTGTAGCCGGGGAACTTGAGCTCGGAGTAGTTGGCGCGGAAGCTGCAGCCGGCGGAGAGGACCTCCACGGCCACGTTGTCATAGACGGCGTTGGCCATCTGGCAGGCCGTGAAGCGGCCCCAGATGAGCCGGTAGAGCCGGTACTGCTCCTGGGTGAGATCCTTGCGCACAAGCTCCGGCGTGAGCTCGACATCGGTCGGGCGGATGGCCTCGTGCGCGTCCTGCGCGCCGGCCTTGGTTTTGAAGCGGCGGGGCTTGCCGGGGTAATAGGCCTCGCCGTAGCGAGCGACGATGAAGCGTCCGGCCGCCGCGAGCGCCTCGTCCGAGAGGCGCAGAGAGTCGGTACGCATGTAGGTGATGAGGCCGACGCTGCCGCGGCCGCTGATCTCCACGCCCTCATAGAGCTGCTGCGCGATGGACATGGTGCGCCGGGGCGTCATGCCGAGGCGGCGCGAGGCCTCCTGCTGCAGCGTGGAGGTGATGAAGGGGGGCGCGGGGCTGCGCTGCTTCTCGCCGCGCTTGACGGAGTCGACCGTGAAGGGGGCGTTTTTCGTCAGCTCGATGACAGCGTCCACCTCTTCGCGGCTTTTGAGCTCCTGCTTCTTGCCGTCGCGGCCGTAGTAGCGGGCGACAAAGCTGCCGTCACCGCGGCTGAGCGCGGCGTCCAGAAGCCAGTACTCCTGGCTGACGAAGGCCTTGATCTCCTCTTCCCTGTCGACCACCATGCGCGTGGCGACAGACTGCACACGCCCGGCGGAGAGCCCGGTCTTGACCTTCTTCCACAGCAGCGGCGAGAGCTTGTAGCCCACGATGCGGTCGAGGATGCGGCGCGCCTGCTGCGCGTCCACCAGATCCTGGTCGATGGCGCGGGGCTGCCGGATGCTCTCGTTGACGACGCGGTTCGTGATCTCGTTGAAGGTGACGCGCCGGGCCTTTTCGTCCGGCAGCTCCAAAAGCTCCTTGAGGTGCCAGGAGATCGCCTCACCCTCGCGGTCAGGGTCCGTCGCGAGATAGACGGTCCCGGCGCTCTTCGCGTCCTTTTTGAGCTCGTCGATCAGTTCCTTCTTATCCTTGACCGGGATGTATTCCGGCTGGAAGCCATGCTCCAGGTCGACGCCCATCCTGCTTTTGGGCAGGTCGCGCACGTGGCCCATGGAGGCCTTGACTTTATACCCGGTTCCCAGATATTTTTCGATGGTCTTCGCCTTCGCCGGTGATTCGACGATGACGAGATCCTTTGCCTTTGCCATGCCTGTTCCTCACTTCTTCGTGATTTTCAGCGTGATACGCCGTCCGGCCTCGCGCCGGACATAGCCCCGGATCTCCAGCACGGTCAGCTGGGAGAGCACCCGCGCCGTACTGAGCCCGGTCGCCTCGATGATATCATCGATGTGCGAACCGCCCCGGTCGATGGCGGATACGATCTTCAGCTGATCCTCGCTGAGCCCGGCGAGCTGTTCTTGCAAGTCAATATAGTCTCTGCCCTGCGGCTTGTCAACGGGTTTTTTGTCGACGGAGGGCGTCTGCACGCTCACGTTGGGCTCCTGCAGATCGGGCTCCGGCGCCGGCTCCTTCTCCGCGGCGCGGTGCACCGCCGGATAGGCCCGCTCGAACTCGACCATCACGTCCCAGGCTGTCCGCACGGGCTTGGCGCCCTCGCGCAGCAGCGCGAAGGTCCCCGCGCTGTTGGCCGCATCGACATTGCCGGGGACAGCAAAGATCTCCCGTCCCTGCTCGTTTGCCTCGGCCGCGAAGAGGAGCGCGCCGCTCTTCTCCGGCGCCTCCACGACGACCACGCCCGCCGAGAGCCCCGCAGAGATGCGGTTGCGCTCGCGGAAATGGCTGCGGTAGGTCGGCATGCCGGGCGGGTATTCGCTCACGAGCACGCCGCGGCGCTGGAGCTCCTCGGCCAGAGGGCCGTATGCCCGCTCATGGGCGGTGCCCAGGACGCCGATACAGGCCGTGCCCTCCTCCAGCGCTCCGCGGGCCGCCGCGGCGTCGATGCCCTCGGTCAGCCCGGAGAGGACGGTGCCGCCGCAGCGGACGATCCCCGCGGCCAGCTGAGCGCCGAGCTTGAGGCCGTACGGGCTCGCCTTTCTGGTGCCGATCACGGCCACGACCGCCGTCTCGTCGATCGGAGGCAGCTCGCCCTTGACATATAAAACAGCCGGCGGCGCCCAGATCGTCTTCAGCCGCCGCGGATAAGCCGCGTCCGCAAAGGTGACGAGCTTGAGCCCCTGGTGCTCGCACTCCTTCTCCAGCAGCGCGGCGTTTTTCAGCTCATGCCGCCGCAGCGCCTCTTCCTCCGAAGCCTTGACAAGACCGAGCCGGGTCGCCTCGCCCTCCGGCGCGGCATAGACCGCCTCCGCGTCCCCGTAAGCGCGCAGAAGCTCCGCCTTGGCCGGGGCGCCAAGTTCGGGGGCCGCGGAGAGCCAGAGCCAGTATTTCACAGCGGACATGGGACGTCTCCCCTTTTTCTTTATCTCACGATCTCCCACATGGCGATGGAGGCGGCGACGGCCGCGTTGAGCGACTCGCTCTCCGGGCGCATGGGGATGATGATCTCTCCGGCGCACTGGCCGAGCAGCGTCTCGCTCAGGCCCCGGCCCTCGCTTCCGATCGCGACGGCGCAGTGCCGCAGATCCGCCGAACGCAGATCGCGCGCCTTGTCGCTCAGCGCTGCCCCGAAGAGCCGCAGCGAGCAGGCGGCGAGGCGCTCTCCCGCCTCCTCCGGCAAGACATGGAGCACCCGCTGGCGGAAGATCGCACCCATCGTGGCGCGCACGGTGCGGGGATGCGTGAGATCGGCGCAGGCTCCCGCGAGGACGACCGCGTCGATCCCGAAGGCGTTGGCCGTGCGGATGACCGTGCCGACGTTGCCGGGATCCTGCACGTTCTCCAGAAGGATCGCGTTCTCCAGGCGCTCCGGCCAGGTCTCCTCCGGCAGCGCGACAGTAAAGAGCGGGCCGGGACTGCTGACCAGAGGCGCGGCGTAATCGAAGAGCTCCGCTGGCGCCGTGAACTGCACCGCCGCGCCGAGTCCCGCCGTCTCGGCCGCTTCTTCCTTCCACAGCACGAGCCGCGGCTCGACCCCGGCCGCGAGCGCGTCGCGGAGGGTCTTGAGCCCCTCGCAGAGGTATTCGCCCGTCTCGCGCCGATAGCCCGCGTCGGAGCCCAGGAGGCGGAGATGCCGGATCGTTGCGTTTTTTCTGCTTGTCAGCCGTTCAATGCCCATCGTCTCTCCCTGCCGAGTTCATAAATCCTGCGTCTTTTTTGACACATTATTGTATTATGGCATACCTTTCCGCTTTTTTCAAGTCCCAGCGCCCGCGTTTTAACTCCAACGGGCGAGAGCAGGGAGCCTCGTTTTCGCCTGAAAAAAACGCTGTTTGCCCTTGAAAAAACTCCCACTTGCGCTTAAGAGCGCTTTGTGGTAAACTTTATAAAGCGCAATGCAGACTGTCGCCGCCGAAGGGAGCTCTGTTCTCCCCTGACTTTCCGCTTTTGGCGTCCTGTGTTCAGCGCTTCATACCGACAAGGCCGGTCTCTCCCGCTTGAGGCGCGGCAGCCGCCGTGCTTTCCGGCGTCGGCACTTCTGTCGGACGCTCCCGGAACTGTCCGACAAATCTGTCTGATGAAAAAAGGAATTATCATTATGAAGAAAAAACCTTCCCGCAAGAAAAGGCTTCCTCTCGTTTTCGCCATCCTTGCGCTCGTGCTTCTGGTCGGCGCCTTCATCCTGCTGCGTCTGGCCGGGGCCGGCGCCGGCGTGAGCACGGATCCCTCCAGCCAGAGCTCTCTGACGCAGCTGGCCGACTCCACGAAGATGGTTCAGTACGCCAAGAGCGTCAAGGCCGATATGTCCGATGTGCTGAAGGCGCTGAAGAAGAGCGACGTCGAGGGCATGCTTCAGTCCACCGACCAGCTTGACAAGGACATCGCCGCGCTGAAGGAAGAGCTCAACAGCCCCATCTGGAGCCTGGCCGAGCATACCCCCAAGGTCGGCAAGGAGATCACGACCGCCAAGGAGCTCGTAACCATCGCCGAGAACACCTCCAATCAGCTGCTCAAGCCCCTGGTCTCCACCATGCAGGAGTATCCGCTCGACTCGTTCAAAGCGAAGGACGGCATCAACGTCAAATCCTGCCTCGCCTATATGGATTTTCTGGAGGGGCACATCGAAGACATCAAGAACCTCTCCGAGCAGCTCGGCGGACTTGATCTGAGCGTGATCGATCCCAAGGGCAGCATGAACGGCTATGTCAAAAAGCTCAACTCCTACAGCGATATCTACGACAACTGCAAGGACTACTTCCCCGTCGTGCGCACCATCCTCGGCAACGGGGAGGACCGCGTGTATGTCTTCGCCGCTCAGAACAGCGCCGAGATCCGCGCCTCCGGCGGCTTCCCCGGCTCCGTCGGCGTCATGCGCATCAAGGACGGCATCCTGAAGATCGACAATTTCAAGAGCGTTTACAGCATGTTCCACAAGAGCGCTTCCATTCAGGCCAAGATCACACAGCAGGAATCGCAGCTGTTCACGGCGCGTATGTATACCCCCTGGGACTCTGACTTCTGTCCCGACTTTGAGCGCGTCGGTCTGATCTGGGCCCTGGCTTACGAGGACAAGGCCCGTGAGGAATGCGACGGCGTCATTTCCGCCACCCCCGCCGTCATCCAGAAGCTGCTCGCCCTGTGTGATCCGGTCACCCTCTCCGACGGGACGGAGATCACCAGCGAGAACGCCGCCCGCGTCCTGCAGCATGATATGTACTTCCAGTATGTCAACGGCTCGCAGATGAACATCCCCGAGGGCAGCCGCGAGCTGGACGACCTGTTTGCCGAAGCAGCCGACAAAACGCTTTCCCAGCTCATCGCCCAGTTCAGCACGAAAAACATCAAGGAATACCTGAACGTGTTTGGCGAATGCCTCGATGAGCATATCCTGGTCATGTGGATGAAGGATGAGGCCGAGGAGGATCTGATCCGCAAGTCCGGCTGGGGCGGCTGTCTCAACAGCGATCCCAACGATCCGAAGCTCGGCATTTACTTCAGTCTGGAGACCGCCGGCAAGATGGGCTGGTTTTTGGACATGGTGCCCGAGATCGGCGAGCCGACCGTGAACGACGACGGCTCCCGCAGCTATGACGTGACGCTGACGCTTTCGAACGTGATCAGTGAAGAGGAGCTCAAGACTGGCGGCACCTATATCCTCGGCCGCTCCTACACCGGCAGCGTGGCCGGCGACCTGACCCTCTGCGCGCCGGCCGGTGGCAGCATCAGCAATGTTGAGGCCAACTGGGAGCGCAGGTTCCAGGAGACGACCTATCACGATCTGAACACCCATTTTCTGCATTGGCTGGTCGTTGAGCGGGGCAAGCCCATCACCGTCACCTTCCGCGTGACGACGGCGCCCGGCGTGGAGACGCCGCTCGGCGTTCTCAGCACACCGACCCTGACCGCTTATCGCTAAACTAAGCACCGGGGATGTGAAAAGCTTTTCACATCCCCGGTTTCGTTTTCATTCGCTTCCATTTCGCGGCATACAGCCTCTCCTCCGCTCATAGCCTGTACCATCTGTGGTTGGAAGGAGGGAGCCTATGCGTTCAGCCATCAGGCGCGGCAGGTGAAAGGGATCCTGCTGGCAGGCGGCAGCGGCTCGAGGCTCGCCCCGCTCACCGCTGTGACGAGCAAACAGCTGCTGCCCGTGTATGACAAGCCTCTCGTCTACTACCCTCTCTCGACGCTGATGCTCGCCGGGATCCGCGACATCCTTATCATCTCCACGCCGGAGGATCTGCCGCGCTTTCGTGCGCTGCTCGGCGGCGGCGACAGCTTCGGTCTGACGCTCAGCTACCGCGAGCAGCCCTCGCCCGGAGGGCTCGCGCAGGCCTTTCTGCTCGCGGAGGACTATCTGGAAGCGGAGAGCTGCGCCATGGTCCTCGGCGACAATCTTTTCTACGGCAGCGGCCTGTCCCGCCTGCTTCGCGCCGCAGCGGTGCGGGCCGAGAAGCAGGCGCGCGCCACGGTGTTTGCCTGCCGCGTGCGCGATCCGGAGCGCTTCGGCGTCGTCTCCTTCGATGAGTGCGGACGTGCCGTTTCGCTGGAGGAGAAGCCTCTACAGCCTCAGAGCTCCTATGCCGTGACCGGGCTCTATCTGTATCCGCCGGGCGTCAGCCGTCTGGCCCGGACGCTGCGCCCCTCGGCGCGCGGAGAGCTGGAGATCACAGAGCTCAACGCTCTCTATCTCGCGCGGGGCCTGCTCGATGTGGAGACGCTGGGGCGCGGCTATACCTGGCTCGACGCCGGGACGCCGGAGAGTCTGTTTGAGGCCGGCGCCTTCGTGCGCATGCTGGAAACGCGCCAGGGGCTTGTGCTCTCCTCGCCTGAGGAGATCGCCTATCGCTTCGGCTGGATCGGGCGCGAGGCACTTTTCCGCTCGGCACAGCGCTGCGCCGGGACAAAGTACGGCGAGCACCTGAGGACGCTGGCCGAAGAAGAAACGTTACGCCGCGACAAGAACGCGGCAAGGAGGCAAGTATGACCGTTCTCGTTACCGGCGGAGCCGGCTTCATCGGCTCCAATTTTCTCTTTTACTATCTGGAGGCCCACCCCTCCTGCCGCGTCGTGTGTCTCGACAGTCTGACCTATGCGGCAAATCTTGCGACGCTGCGGCCGCTGCTGGAGCTGGAGCGCTTTCGCTTTGTGCGCGGCGATATCCGCAGCCGCGAGACGGTCTTCTCCCTTTTCGAGGAGGAGCGGCCCGAGCTCGTTGTGAATTTTGCCGCGGAGAGCCACGTGGATCGCTCCATCGCCTCACCCGAGCTCTTCACGCAGACGAACGTCCTCGGCACCGTGACGCTGCTGGAGGCCTGCCGCGCCTTCGGTGTTCAGCGCTTTCACCAGGTGTCGACCGACGAGGTGTACGGTGAGCTGCCGCCGGAGCGGCCGGAGCTTCTTTTCACTGAGCGCTCCCCGCTCTGCCCCTCGAGTCCCTACAGTTCCTCCAAGGCCGGAGCGGATCTGGCCGTGCTCGCCTGGGCGCGGACCTACGGCCTGCCCGTCACGCTCAGCCGCTGCAGCAACAACTACGGGCCGTATCAGTTCCCCGAAAAGCTGATCCCGCTGATGATCCTGCGCTGCCTGGAAGGGAAGACGCTGCCGGTCTACGGGACGGGTCTGCAGATCCGCGACTGGCTGCACGTCAGCGACCACTGCCGCGCGCTCGATCTCATTCTCGAGCACGGGAGAGAGGGCGCCGTCTACAACATCGGCGCGCGCTCGGAGCGCAGTAATCTCGAGGTGGTGCGCTCCATCTGCCGTCAGCTCGACGTCCCGGAAAGCCGCATCGAGCATGTGCCCGACCGCAAGGGGCATGACCGCCGCTATGGGATCGACGCCTCACTCCTGTGCCGTGAGCTCGGCTGGCAGCCAGAGACGGACTTCGAGGAGGGGCTGCGGCAGACCGTGCAGTGGTATCTCTCGCAGCGCGCCTGGTGGGAACCCATCCTCTCGGGCGCGTACCGGGCGGAAAACGAGCGTCTTGCCGCATGCGTCTGACAATGCTCGCCCTGCCCGGGCTCTGCCTTCTTGAGCCGGAAAAGCACTTCGACGAGCGCGGCTGCTTCTTTGAAAGCTGGTCAAAAAGAGCGCTGGAGGCCGCGGGCCTTTTCTATGATTTCGTGCAGGATAACGAGTCCTTCACTGCCCGTCGGGACACGCTGCGCGGCATTCATTTCCAGCGCGGAGACTGCGCGCAGGCCAAGCTCGTGCGCTGTGCGCGAGGCGCCGTACTGGACGTTGCAGTGGATTTGCGGCCGGAGAGCCCTGCCTTCAGGCGCCATGCGGCCATGGTGCTTTCCGCGGATAACGGCCGGCAGTTGCTCCTGCCGCGCGGCTTCGGCCACGCCTTTCTGACGCTTACTGACGAAACGCTCTTTCTCTACAAGGTCGACCGTCCCTATACTCCCGCAGCCGAGGGCTGCGTCCGCTGGGACGACCCGGAGCTCGGCATCGACTGGTGTGTCAAGGCTCCCCTCCTCTCTCCGCGTGACGCCGCCGCTCCCATGCTCAGCGACATCCTATAAGCATATTTACGCCCGGCAAGGTCTGCCGGGCGTTTTTTATTGGCGAAAGAAAGGATATTTCCTTGCTGCAAAGCAAGAGAAAAGTCGCGGGAAAGGTTGCTTTTTGCCATCTCTTATGATATAGTTAGTCGGAATTACGTTGGATGATTGTGCCCGCTTGTAGGGCCGCTGTTTCTACCTTCCGCTCATCCCGGATTTGTCATTAAACATTTCTGTGAGGTTATCAGTATGGAAAAGTCCGAAGAGAAAAAGCTGCCGGAAAGCCAGCCTGTGACGAATAAGCAGGACGCGCCGTCTTCCGCCGCCGTGCGCGGGAAAAAGGCGCTGCGCCGCATTCTGAAGAAGGGCAAGCGCAAGCTCAAGGGCGTCAAGCGCCGCCTCGTAAAGGCCACAAGACTTCTGAGCGGCACTGTCAACACGAAAAGTGCGGCTGCCTACGGCACCCCGGAAGAATTTGAGAGCTGCGTCACGGCGGCCATGGCCGAGGCGGGCTGGAGCTGGAAGGAGGCCGAGGCCCAGGTGCGCGCCACCGCGCGTAAGCTGAAGCTGCGCTACGTAGATTATGCCAAATATCATTATTGCCTGATCTCACCTGAGGAACAGGCGCGCTACCAGCAGGTTATCTGGAATGTCGCGCACAAACCTCTTATGCCCCGTCCGGAAAAGAAATGCAGTTGTCCTCCTCCTTCCCTGGATCGTGCTCGCATCAGTCAGATCGCGCGGGAGGCAGGCTGGACACGGGAGCAGGCCGTTCTGAGTTTTCTCAACACATACGCTCTCACCGGCAGTTCACTCAAAGAATATATTCATTACAGGATGTATGATCTGGACGAGAGCGCCCAGCAGAAGGTCCTCAACCGGCTTGTCAACAAGAAGCTCTGCGCTCGCTATGACAAGCCTTCTCTGGTGCGTCTGCTATCCTACAAGGAGTTTACCAACAGCTTCTTCGCGGAATATTTCCGCCGCGCCTGGTGCGTGAACACGGCCGTGTCTCTCCAGGAGTTTTCCTACCGCTTCCAGAAGTGCAGCCGGATCATCTATAAGCCCATCGCGGGGCACCGGGGCAACAGCGTGGAGGCCTTTGACCTCAACGCGGCCAATATGGAGAGCGTCTACCGCACCCTCTCGCAGTATCCCATGGGTGTGGTGGAGGAATATGTGCGGCAGCATCCGGAGATGAGCCGCCTCAACCCGGACTCCGTCAACACGATCCGTGTGGTCAGCTTTTCCTCCAATTCCTTCCCGGTCACCGAGGACGGGAAGATGATGGATATCGCCGTAGCCAACGTCCGCATCGGCGGCGGCGGCTCGATCGTCGACAACTTCCACAACGGCGGCGTGACAGCCAACATCGATCTGGAAACCGGCAAGATCCGTACGCACGCGGTGGACTACGAGGGCAAGGTATTCCGGAAGCATCCCGCCACCGGAACTGTCATCAAGGGCTTTGAGATCCCTTATTTCCAGGAAGCGCTCAACATGATCCGCGACGCGATCGAGACGAGACGTCTCGAAGGCTACATCGGCTGGGACGTGGCGATCGCCGAGGATGGACCGCTGCTCATTGAGATCAACACCATGCCCGGCGTCGGCGGCCTGCAGACGATCTACACGCCGCTCAAGCGCGGCATGAAGCCGCTGATGGCAAAGTATCTCGCTGTCGATCCTTTTATGTGGGTTCGGAAGAACGAAGCCGAAGCGGACGCCTCCGCCGAAGCCGCTGAGCAAGCCGAGCTGGACGCAACGGAAAACACAGCCCCCGCCTCGCTCAGTCCCGAGGAGGAGCTCGCCCTTCAGAAAAAGAGAGAGGCTCGCGAGAAGGCTGCCTGTCTTAAAAAGACCATGGCTGCTACCGGTTGGAGCAAGGAGCAGGCTCTTGCGCATATTGAAGACGCCAGAGCCCGTCTCGGCGTCAGCTATCAGGATTATCGTCTCACCTGCCTTTATGGCTACGGTCCGGAGGACCAGCGCGCTCATTATGAGGAGATCTTGGCCAAGCGTGCCGCCCGCCACGAGAAGCGGGAGGCGCTCCTTCTCTCGGTCGCGGAGGCGACCGGCTGGACGCCGGACCAGGCCAAAGCTCAGTATGGAAAAGCGAAAGAACGCTTTAACCTCAGTCTGGAGGACTATTGCACGCTGAAACTTCATCTTGTGGAGCCTGAGCGGCAGATGCTCCGTGTCCGAGAGCAGATTGAGCAGGCGGAGATCGAAGACCGCGAGCGGGCAGCCAGCTTGAAGCTGGCGATGTCTGTCATGCGCTGGAGTGAAGAAGAGGCCGCCGCGAGGCTGGATGAGAGCCGCGCAAAGCTGCATGTCAGCTATCACGATTACCGCAATCTCAAGCTCTATCGTTATGAGCTTGACGAGCAGAAGCGCCGCTATCAGGAATACGTGGAAGCGCGCGAGCAGGAAGAGAAGGATCGTGCCGCCTGCCTGAAGGCCGTCCTCCATGAGACAAGCTGGAACCGGGACTTCGCTCTGTCTCGGATCGAGGAAGCTACAAAGCGCCTCGGCGTCAGTTACAGGGACTACCGGCTCATGCGCCTCTACCGCTATGCGCCGGAAAAACAGGCCGAGCAGCGGGACAAGATCCTCGCGAAGCGTGCCAGGGAAAAGGCTGAAAAGGACGAGCTCGTCAAGGCCGTCGCCGAGGCTTCCGGCTGGTCGTTCGAGCGCGCCGAGCAGCAGATGGCGAAGGCCGAGAAGAGCGCCGGGATTTCCTATAAAAATTATCTGGCCGCTGAGCTTTACCTTTATGATCCCGCCGAGCAGGAGGCTCGCTACCGCGAGTTTCTCGCACTTGGTGCGGCGGAACTTCGCGACAAACGCGCCTGTGTCAAGGCCGTCAGAGAAGCTACGGGCTGGACAGCCAGCCAGGCCGAAGCACAGATTGAAGACGCAAGAAAGCGTCTTGGCGTGAGCTATCAGGATTACCGCACGTTTGAGCTCTATCGCTACAGCCCCGAGGAGCAGAAAGCGGCCTATCAGAGAAAGCACGCCCGTCTGTCCCGGAAAAAGACCGAGCTGGAGGGAGTCATCCTCTCCGTTGCCAAATCGAAAAGGTGGACCCGTCAAAAGGCCAGGGAAGCGCTGAAGCAAGACATGGCCAGCCTTGGCGTGACCCCACTGGAGTACAGAGCGCTCAAGCTCTATCGCTTCACGCCTGAGCGCCGCGCCGCGGAGTTCAAGCAGTTCCGCGCTTCTTTCGAGTCCTGCCGGGACAAGATCCGCCGTTTGGGCATGCGCTCGATCGAAATCACGGGCAGCTATGGCAAAACAACCACGACTTCGATGATCGAAGCCATGCTCAAATCCAAGCACCGTGTCTTAGGTCAACTGGGTCGCAACAACAACACCTATTCCTGGACGATCAAGCGTATCGAAGCGCTTGACAACAGCTATGATTTTTATCTGCAGGAAGCCTCCGAAGGACCTCTTTTCGGTGTGCCGGGCGTCATCTCTGGGATGGTTCAGCCCGAAATCGCCGTTGTTACCTCGGTCGGCACCTCGCATATCGAATGGTTGGGATCGCAGGAGTACATTCTCGGCTCCTGCCTTAGCCTGCAAGAGGGTATGCCGGAAGACGGCATCCTCGTGCTCAACGGAGACGATCCCGTCATTGCTGCGGCCGAAGTCGAACACAGAGCCGTCTATTTCGGTATTGAGAACGAGAACGCAGATTACCGCGCCGTCAACATTGTCAACGCGGAAGACGGGATCCACTTCGACATCCTTCATGATGGCGTCTCCACGCCGGTGATTCTGCACTGCATTGGTCTTCACAATGTCATCGACGCGGTCGCCGCCTTCGCTGTAGGAAAGCTCTGCGGCATGAGCGACGAGGACGCTGCGGCGGGTCTGGGCCTGTTCCGCACCTCAGGGATCCGGCAAAACCTGGTCATGCTCGGCGGATACCGCTTCTTCCTTGACTGTTACAACGCCTCCGTCGAGTCCATGCAGAGTTCCGTGGAAGCCATCTCTTCTCTCGCTCTGCCCGAAGGCGGGCGGCGAATCGCTCTACTGGCCGACATTAAGGAGTCCGGCGAAAATTCCGAGGAATACCATCGCACCGTCGGTCGCTTTATCGCCGGAAGTCAGGTAGATATTCTGATCTGCTATGGCGAATATGCGCAGCTTATCGCAGAGGAAGCCCGCAGGAACAAGGCGCTTGCCGTATACAGCGTCTCTTCCCATGAGGAGGCCGCCGAGCTGCTCCGCAGCATCTCGACGAGCGCCGATATCATTCTCCTCAAGGGCAGTCACGCCATGAGTCTTGAGCGCGTGGCAGACATCCTTGTGGGCACCTCTTTCCACGAAGGCGATGAGGACTCGACCACAGCTGTCACCGAGCATTTCAGCTTCCAGCTCTTCGGGGATCACGCGACGCTCAGCCGCTGCACCGACAGCGCGGACGAGGTTCGCATCCCCAGATCTGTCTGCGAGCTTCCCGTCACCGCGATCGGAGAGGGCGCTTTCCTGGCTTCGCCGGTCAAGTCGGTCGTTCTGCCGGACACCATCAGAAGCCTGCGGCGCAGTGCGTTCAAGAACGCCGCTCTTGAGAGCGTCACGCTGCCCGGTTCGCTGATGTTTGTCGCCTCGGACGCCTTCTCCGGCTGCAAGGCTCTGAAAAAGGCCGTGTTCAACGAGGGCTGCCTGCATATCGACGACAGCGTCTTCCAAAACTGCAGCGCCCTGGAAACGGTCGTTCTGCCTGCCTCTCTCCGGCAGATCTCCCCCGCCGCCTTCCCGGGATGTGAGCGGGCTGTCTTCTTCTGCCCCGAGGGCTCCTATGCACGCTCCTACGCCGAGGCGCAGGGCTTCGAGCTCGGAGATCATGTCAAGCTTCCGGCGCAGGAGCAGGTCTTCTCCTCGCTGAGTTATCCGCAGCTTCCCGAGTGTCCTTACATGCCGAAGATCTCTTCCATCTCCAAAGCCGGCATCGAGTATTACTGGAAAAAGCCCGAGGTTGCCGAGGGCTATGAGATCTTCCGGTCCTACAGCATAAACGGCCCCTTTGAGATGATCAGGCGCCTTGAAAAGCGCAACTACGGCACTTGCCTCGACTCCTCCTTCGACCATGACAGGCGTACTGTCTATTATACGGTGCGCAGCTATGTCTTCGACGCCGAGGGAAACAGAGTTTACAGCAAAATGCTCGAGCCCACGCCTGCCCAGTATCTCACCGAGCTTTCTCTCGAGCGCAAGGTGACCTATATGTATTCCGGCATCAGTCGCAAGCTTCGCGCCTCTTACGGCTGGGGTGAGCCCGCAGACGCCGAGTGGTCTTCGGACGATGAGAGCGTCGCCGCGGTCGATCCGGACGGTACGATCCGCGCCCTCTCCTCCGGCAGCTGCACCCTCACCTGCCGCTGCCCGGAGATCGGCCAGAGCGCTGTTTCCCGCGTTGTCGTCGACCGCAGGGCTCTCGAGCCCCTCGCCGAGCCCGAACCCAGATATCACTTCGACGGGCAGGACGGCTGCTGGAAGCAGAACAGCCCCGCGGCCGAGCATGCCGGGGAGGCCGTGATCGTCATGGCCGGCGACATGATGTGCGGAAGCCGCCAGATGACCGATCAGGCTACCGAAGACGGCGATTGGAATTTCAACGAGAGCTATGACTTTATTCGTCTGATCAACGCCAAAGCCGACTTTGCCATCGGCAATCTGGAGACCCTGCAGGCCTCCGGCTGGCCTTATATGACGGAAGAAGGCTATATCAACAACACGAATAACTGCAACGCTCCTTCCCGCTATCTCGACGCGGTGTGCCACGGCCTCTTCGACGCTCTCGCCATGTCCAACAACCACAACTGCGACGGCGGGCCAAAAGCTCTGCTTGAGACGATCGGCCAGGTAGACCGTTACCGCCTCGCGCGCACCGGCGTCTTTGCCGATCTCTCCGAGCCGCGCTTCCTCATCGCTGACATCAACGGGATCAAGGTGGGCTTCCTCGCTTATCTGACGCCTACAACCGGTTATAACGGCAAAGACCGCAGCTGGTCTGAGGAAGATAAAACGGTACTGATCAACACTTTCACCGCCGACAAAGCCGTCCGGGACATCGCCGCCTGCCGTGCCGCTGGAGCGGAGTATGTGATCGTCTATATGCACTGGGGTCAGAAAAACTTCCGGGTCCCCACGCCTCAGCAGTTGCAGGAGGCTCAGCTCGTCGCCGACGCGGGCGCCGATTATATCGTCGGTTCTAATCCGCACCTGGTGCAGCGCTTCGAGACGCTGACAGCCGCAGACGGGCGCTCCGTCCCCTGCTGCTACTCTGTCGGCAACTTCCATTCCGTCATGAGCCAGGTTCCCGGCAACCGTGATTCCGCTCTGCTCCGGGTCTGTCTAAAGAGGAATGCAGAAGGAAAAGTCGAACTGAAAGAAAACTCCTATATTGCGACACACACCTGTAAAATATTCCTTGGCAGGAAATGGGTGATTCTTCCTCTCGCCGCTACGTCCGCCTGGAAGCTTCCTTCCGATGCAAAGAACTGGCTCAGTCAGACGCAGCAGGCCATTGGTGAGCAAATCTCCCTTATCCAAACGCTATAAAACCAGGTCTTCAGCTCTTTCGTTTACCCCCCCTCCCGCAGCGGACACCAGCCGCGGCGCTCTTTACCTACCCTGCTGTTTGCGAGAGCGCATGTTATCAATTCTGTTTGAGAGGCATAGTTCCCGATGGAAAACGAAAATCAACTAGTAGTCGTGCTTACCCGAAGCTATTCGACGGGGCTGAGCGTCATCCGCTCGCTCGGCTCCGCCGGATATACGGTCGACGTGATCGCCAGCGAGCACAAGGAAGGCGTCATGGAAGTCGCGGCGCGCAGCAAATATGTGCGTCACTTCACCGAGGTCGTCTCCAAAAAGGTCAAGGCCGGAGAGGATCTCGATCTCGTCGAGGCGCTGCTGAAATATGAGGGGCAGAACGAGCGCAAGCCCGTCCTCTTCCCGACGGACGACTATACCGCGTCCATCATGGACGCCAATCGCCTTCGTCTGGGGGAGATCTTCATCATGCCCGGCATCGTCGGCGGCGGAGACGGGTCCATGACCAATGCCATGGACAAGATGCTCCAGAGCGAGCTGGCCCGGCAGTGCGGGATCCCTGTTCCGCAGGAATGGGTCGTTCCCCTGCAGAAGCGCAAGATCCTGAAGGACGGCCGCCGCGTCGTGTTCACACCGCGCGACATGGTCTTCCCCTGCTTCTGCAAGCCGATCGAGAGCGTGACGGGCTACAAGCACGAGATGGCCGTCTGTCACGACCGCGAAGAACTGCGTAATCATCTGGGCAAGCTGCGCCGGACCTTCAAAGAGCGCTCTGTTCTCGTCCAGGAGTTTCTGAAAATCGATCACGAGATCGATCTCTCGGGCGTCGCGCTCGACCAGGAGATCATCATCCCCGGCATCGTGCGCAAGACGCGCGTAGCGCAGTATTCCCGCGGCGTTACCCTGGCCGGACAGGTCGAGCCCTTCGAGGTGCTGGGTGAGCTGTGCGACAAGCTCGTCGCCATGCTCCGGCAGATCCATTATGTGGGCATGTTCGACCTGGAGCTCAACGTCGTCGGCGACACGATCTACTTCAACGAGATCAATCTCCGCAGCGGCGGCCCCAACTTCGTCTACTACCTCAGCGGCGTCAACCTGCCCGCTCTCTACGTCAAGGAGGCCACGGGAGGCCGACACGCTCCGGAGGAAGAGCGCATCGAGACCTTCGGAAAGACCTTTGTTTCGGAGAAGACCGCCTGGGAGGACTATGTCTACGGCTTCATGTCCAAGCGGGCACTCAACGAGCTGCTCGACAAATCCGATTTCCACCTTCTCATCTACAAGGACGACCCCGCGCCGGGCGAGCTGTTCATGGAACAGATGCACGCCGTGGAGCGGGAGCAGAAGATGAAGAAGCTTCCCAAGAAGATCCGTGATCTTCTTAAAAACGGCAAGGCCGGGCTGAAAAACGGCTTGAAACAGGCCAAGAGAGGCGTCAAGCGCTTTTTGCGGCGCACAAAGCGCCTGCTGTTCGTGCCGCTCAGGGCCATGAAGCACAAGCTTCTGCACTACCCGCAGACGGACCCGAAAAACCGGCGCGATCCCAAGTCCCCCGTGCCGCGCGTCCTGGTCGTCGGCCAGAGCTTCATCTCCAACCTGTCCGTCGCCCGCTCTCTGGGCGAAGCCGGCTATGAGGTGGAGGTCCTGCGTGTTTTCCGACGAACGCCCAGGCGCGGTTCCATCCTTGAGCGCCTCAAGCCCGAGGCTTACAGCCGTTATGTGAAAGCTTATTACGGCTTTACCGTCGGCAAACAGCAGATCCGTCTTGTCAACCGTCTGCTCAGCCTGGCCGATCCCGGCCGGAAGATGCTGCTCATCCCCACGGACAGCTATGTTGCGCGGATCATTGACCGCAACTATGACACCCTCAGTCTCGACTATCTGCTCCCGAACGTCCGCGGTGAAAGCTCCGGGGCAAGCGATGCGCTGAGGACCTGCATCCCGGAGGAACTCGCGGAGAACGCAGGACTGCCGGTCGAAGAGTACTGCACGATCACGGCTGAACAGGGAGAGTTTACGATCCCCGGATCCGTCAGTTATCCCTGTGTCCTTCAATACCTCGACCCCCGCAGCTACACTCTCAGGACCGGGAAATGCAGGAGCGAAGAATCTCTGCGCTCCCGCCTGACAAAACTGTCCGCCAAACAGCCGATCGAGGTCAGAGTGCAGAATGTATCGGAAGCGGCCGCGCGCTATACGCTCATCGGTGTCAGCACCGGCTCCGAGGCGATCTGCCCAGGGATTTACAGAAAAGATCTATTCGGCACCGGGCGCCGCAGAAGCAGGCTCCTGTCCGGCACGCTCCTCTCTCTTGACGGCTATCGGCCCTATGCCGAGGGCGTGTGCCGCATGGTGGAGGGGCTGGGTTATGAAGGCCTTTTCTCCGCCAATCTGGTCGAAACGACCGACGGCCGCATCCTCTTCCGTTCTCTGAGCCTGCAGCCCAATTCCTTCCTGTATGCCTTTACCTCCCGTGGGGTCAATCTCCCCGGCCTGTATGCAGACTGGGCTCTGCGCGGCGCCGCGATCGACAAAAACGCGCAGGCAGTCGCAGACGGCCAGCGCTTTATCAGTGAAAAGATCCTGCTGGACGAGTTCCGTGCCGGGAAACTGACCTTGCCGGAGATCCAGGCACAAATGGACGAGGCGGAGCTTCATCTTCTCTTCAATGCCAAGGACCCCGCTCCCTATCGGCATTTCCAGAAATTCTACCGCGTGGCGGCCTCGAGGCTGCGCCGCTGGGCTTTCCGTCGGTCTCTGGCCCGCTTCTTCGAAAACTGCAGGCGCGCCTGGCGCTCCCTCCTGAAGGGGCTTTATATCCGTCTGCAGCACTATCCGCAGACCAAAGCCTCCAATCGCCGCAACCCCAACGCTCCACTCCCCCGCGTGCTTGTCGTGGGGCAGAACTACACCGCGAACCTCTCGATGGCACGCTCTCTGGGCGCGGCAGGCTATGAGGTTGAGGTCCTTCGCGTGTTCCGCAAGGCTCCGAAGCGCCAGTCTCTGGAAAAACGCATCAAGCCGGACGCCTACAGCCGCGCTGTCAAGTTTTATGATGAATTTGCGGTGGGCGGGAAGCGTATCCGCCTCGTGCAGCAGCTGCTTCGTCTTGCAGATCCTGCCCGGAAGATGCTGCTGATCCCCACCGACAGCTATACGGCCTCCGCGATCGAGCGCTATGAAGAGCTGCTCAGCCCCTCCTTTGTGACTCAGCAGTTTACGGTCCCTGTTGAGGAGCGCGCGGAGTTCCACAACACCAACGTCCTGTATAACATGGCTCAGGAGGCCGGTCTGCCGGTATTCGACAGCTATACCGTCACCGCCTTTGCCTGGAAGGGCAAGTACCGCCACCGCTTCAGACTGCCCCTGGCCCTCAGCTATCCCTGCACTGTGCGCGGTGTAGACCTGTGGATGCGTCCGCGGACCTGCCGCAGCGAAAAGCAGCTGCGCCGCCTTCTCTCGAAGCTGTCGGAGAAGCGCAATGTCAAGGTTTTGATCCAGGTCCTTCCCGAAGCTTCCGTCTTCTATTCCCTGCTCGGTCTCAGTACCGGGAGTGAAGTCATCTGCCCCGGCCTTTTCTCCATGAACAAATCCTCAGACAGTGAAAACGAGATCGGCCTGACCGGAAGTCTCGTCTCCGACTGGAGATTGACCTCGGTCAAGGCAGGCGTCGCCCGTCTGGTACGAGCGCTGGGTTATGAGGGGCTCTTTGCGGTCAGTCTTATTGAGGTTCCCGGGCAAGGCTTCTTCTTTACCGACCTGCAGCTCTGCTCCAGTCCGTTTATCCATGTTCTTTCGCAAAGCGGGGTCAATCTTCCGGCCATGTATGCCGATCATATGCTGAAGGGCAGTGCGATCGATCCCAATGTCAGGGTTTTCCGCGACAAAGTCAGCTTTATCAATGAAAAGCAGCTGATCACGGCATACAGGCACGAAACGATCGGCATGGATCGCGTCCGTGCGCTGATGAAGGAGGCTGATCTTCACTGCATCCGCAGCAAGGAAGATCCCGCGCCCTACCGTCACTTTGAAAAATTCTACGGCGTGGTGGCGAAGCAGAACCGCAGGGAGGCTGCGAAACGCGACAGGCGCCGCCGGCTCCGCAGGTGCCTCAACTCTGTCAGCTATTTCCTGAAGGGCTATCCGCAGTCCAAGCGCCGCAACCGGAGAGACCCGAACGCCGCCCGGCCGCGTGTGCTGGTTTCCGGCCGAAACTATTGCTCCAACCTCTGCCTCGCCCGTTCCTTCGGGCAGGCCGGGTATGACGTGGAGGTACTGCGCATCTTCCAGACGAAGCCCAAGCTTCTGAGTCTCAGCGGCTATATGCGCCGCAGGCTGCGGCCGGAGGCTTACAGCAAATACGTGAAGGGTTTTTACACCTGCGTCACCAATCGCGATAAGAAGCGCCTTTTGGAGGCCATCGTCTCGCTGGCCGATCCCGATCGCAAGATGCTCCTCATCCCCGCCGACGACCTGGTCGCCGACGTTGTGGACGAAAACTACGCCCGGCTGAGCGAGCTCTACCGCATCCCGAACGTACAGGAGCGCACCCGCGGCATCAGCGGTCTGATGAGCAAGGACGTACAGAAGGTCCTCGCCACCAACGCCGGTCTGCCGACGGTGAACAGCTGCAAGATCGTCATCACGCGCGACGAGAAGGGTCAGCGCGGGAAGATCGAGATCCCCGAGACGGTGACCTACCCCTGCTTTGTCAAGCCAAACGTCAGTATGGAGAGCTCCAAGAGCCAGATGCGCCGCTGCGACACGCCGGACGAGCTGGTCGCGGCTCTCAAGAACGCCTCGCGCGACAAGACCAAGCAGTCCGTTCAGATGCTGGTGGAGGATTATCTGGAGATCAGCCACGAGTATTCGATCCTCGGTCTGAGCACGAAGCAGGGCGTGGTCGCCCCCGGTTTCTTCATCGCCGAGCAGGGCGGTCACAAGGAACGCCGCGGCGTGGCCATGACCGGTCGGATCATCCCCTTCGGCGAGCGTGCCGGACTGATCCGGCAGATGGCCGATTTTGTGGCCGGCCTTGGCTACGAAGGCCTCTTCGATATCGACCTCATCGAGACCGCCGACGGCACCATGTATTTCACGGAGCTGAATCTGCGTTACGGTGCTTCCGGCTATGCCGTCACTGAGAGCGGCGCCAACCTCCCCGGAATGTTTGCCGACTATATGCTGCTCGACAAGCCTATCGATCTCTCGTGCTCGCTTGAAAAGACCGGGAAGCTGTTCATCAGCGAAAAGGTCATGATCGACGAATATACGCACGGCTTTATCACACGCCAGGAGCTCGATCATCTGATGAAGAGCGTGGATATCCACTTTATCTTCAACAAAAAGGATATGTGCCCCTACAAGCATTTCAAGAGCTTCTATCCGCTCTGCGCTCTCATTCGGGCCAACTACCTGCGTAAGCAGAAATAAGCTCTCCGCTGTCCATAGGCAGCTGAATCATGATCAGATCATGGAGGTACACCATGAGTATCGAAATCAAAAAACAACCCGACACCTTCAGGCGGTCCTGGCTTGAGATCTCCGGAGAGACGCTGCTTAGGAATTATAAGCTTTATCAAAGTCGACTGCCGGCAGGCATGGAGATCATGGCTGTTGTGAAGGCGGACGCCTACGGCCATGGGGACGGCTTTGTGTCGAAGCTGCTTGCCGATCACGGTGTGGAGCATTTCGCCGTCTCCAATATCGACGAGGCGATCCATCTGCGCAAGGCCGGCGTCACCGGTCAGATCCTGATCCTGGGCTATACGCCCATCAGCCGCGCTTCAGAGCTTGTGGAGCACGACATCACACAGGCGCTGCTGAGCGAAGACTATGCCGCGCTGCTCGCGGCCGAGGGAAAGCCGGTCAAATGCCAGTTCGCGCTGGATACCGGCATGCGCCGGATCGGCCTGAACGCCGATGACCCGGACGCGTGTGAAAAGGTCATCCGGGAGTATGCGGCAAAGCTTCCGCTCGACGGGCTGTTCACGCATCTGTGTGTGGCGGATACGCCTGCGCAGGACGCCTTTACGGAGCGGCAGATCGCTCTGTTTCATACTGTCGTCGAGCGTGTGGAAGATCTGAAGCTCCCCTTCTGCCACTGTCTCAACTCCGCGGGCGGGCTGTGGCACAATGACGCCTCCTCCTGCTTTGCCCGCCTTGGCATCATTCTCTACGGCCTGAAGCCGGATTATCTCAACACGTTGCCGGAGGGGATCGAGCCCGCCATGAGCTGGAAAAGCGTCGTCAGCATGGTGAAGGACGTGCAGCCGGGCGACACCGTGGGCTACGGCCGGACCTTTACCGTCGAAAAGCCCATGACGATCGCCACGATCCCGACCGGCTATGCCGACGGCTATAACCGTCTCCTGTCCAACAAGGGCTGGGTTCTCATTCAGGGCGAGCGCGCGCCGATCGTCGGGCGGATCTGCATGGATCAGATGATGGTCGACGTCACCGGCATTCCTGACGTGCAGATCGGAACGGAGGTCGTACTGCTCGGCCGCAGCGGCTCCGAGCTGCTGACGGCGGACGATCTGGCGCAGCTGTATGGTACGATCGGTTATGAGGTCGTCTGCGGCATCAACAAGCGTGTCGATCGCTTCTACCTCTAAAGCAAATCCTGCCGGGATCCCGGCCGTTTCCCACGATGGGCACTACTTCTTTATTGAGCGAGGTTAATCTTATGAACAAGGAACTGAAAATCGTTGTTGTCTACGGCGGGGTCTCCACTGAGCGCGAGGTCTCTCTGAAAAGCGGCCAGGCGGTCTATACCGCTCTGAAGAATTACGGGTACGAGCAGGTCTCCCTCTTCGATCTGACGGGCGCCAACGTCTCCGAGCTCGTGGCGCTGAAGCCGGATATCGCGTACCTGGCGCTGCACGGCAAGGGCGGCGAGGATGGCTGCGTGCAGGGTGCGCTGGAGCTGGCCGGAATCCCCTATACCGGGCCGGGCGTCGCCACAAGCGCGATCTGCATGAACAAGGTCTACACCAAGCAGGTGCTCTCCTCTCACGGCATCCCCACGCCCAGATATGCGGTATTCCACCGCTATGAGTGCGCTGACCGCGAGGCTCTGTGCGAGAAGCTGCTGGCCGACTGGGGCGTCCCCGTCGTGCTGAAGTCCCCCTGCCAGGGTTCGAGCATCGGCGTCGTCATCGTGCGCGAGGCGAAGGACATGCCTGCTGCCATCGAGGAGATCTTCCGCTACGGCGATCAGCTCCTGGTCGAGGAATACATCGAGGGCACCGAAGTCACCCTGCCGATCATCGGCAATGACGAACCTGTGCTGCTGCCGGAGATCGAGATCACCTCCGAGCGCGATTTCTACGATTATACCGCGAAGTACACCTCCGGCCTCTGCCACCACATCATCCCCGCCCGCATCAGCGAGGAGGATCGCGCGCAGCTGCGCCGCATCGGTGAGGACGCCTACCGCAAGCTCGGTTGCTGCGGCGTGTCCCGCATCGACTTTATCATCGACCGGGAGAAGGGCCCGATGGTCATCGAGGTCAACACGCTGCCCGGCATGACCTCCATGAGCCTCGTGCCCGACGCCGCGAGAGCAGTCGGGATCTCCTTTGAGGAGCTCGTCGGAAGGATCGTCGAATACGGTCTCGCCACCAGACGCTGAAAGAAAACAGCAGACGGGCGCGTTGCAAAATAGCGCAGGATAACAAAAGCACCAGTTAGGTCCAAAAAGG
>CAMHMZ010000007.1 GCA_946186375.1 uncultured Clostridia bacterium | reverse complement strand
AATTTCCTTGTCGGTATGCTCTACACCCAGGCATTTCAAGAGCTGTACTACCAAGCGGATAAGGTACACATGGGAGGTTTGCCTGTTCCCGTGCGCCTCATGTTCGACGAGTTTGCCAACGTCGCCCTGCCCGACGGCTACGCCCGCCTGCAGGCGACCATGCGCTCAAGAAACATCATGGCAACGATCATCCTGCAAAACATATCCCAGCTCAAAGCTCTGTTCAAGGACGACTGGGAGGGCATCATCGGCAACGCCGACACGATGATCTACCTGGGCGGCAACGAACAGAGTACCCATAAGTACATTTCAGAACAGCTCGGTAAGGAAACCATTGATACCCGATCCAGCAGCCAGAGCAAGGGGCGCAACGGATCGTTCTCGCAGAGCTACCAGCAGACAGGCCGCGAGCTGATGACGCCCGATGAAGTCCGTCTATTGGATAACAAAAACGCTATTGTGTTCATCCGCGGCGAGAGGCCGGTCATTGACGAGAAATACGATCTGATGAAGCACCCGAATGTTCAATTCACCGAGGACGGGGGCGCAGCGCCCTACGTCCACAGCCCGCATTGTCTCTACGATATGCGGTATCTACTATCTACAATGGAGGAAACCGAATGAAGAAACCTACTACCAAGCGCGCAAAGATCATCATGTCCCTGTGGAGCGTCCTCACGCTCTGCGTTGTCTGCTTCAGCACCACCGCTTTTGCCGCCAACGGCGATCCGATCACGGTGGTCAACAACCTGTCCGACTTCATCTTCTCCGCGATCAAGGCTATCGGCATTATCATCCTCGGCTGGGGCATCGTACAGGTGGGTATGTCGATCCAGAGCCATGATGCCAGCCAGCGATCCCAGGGCTTCCTGTGTCTGTTCGGCGGGCTTGTGATCGCCTTCGCAAAGGAAATCCTCACCGCTATCGGCGCAGTCTGATCCAGGCAAGGAAATGTGTCTCACCGTGAGACACATTTCCTCTTTCAAAATCGGAGGTGAAGTCAATTAGTGATAATTGGGTTGTAAGAAATCTTGAAAACGCCATCGCCACATGGAACGAGAAGCTGGCCGAGCTGTGGCAACTCATTACACAAACGCCAGAATCTTTCAAAGGCGGCGCGATATGGGGCGTGATCGTCAATATCAATTCCGCGCTGATCGGCATCGGATACGGCCTGCTTGTCCTGTTCTTTGCGATCGGCGTCTTTTCCTCGGCGGCGTCCTTCCGGGAGCTGCAAAAGCCTGAGTTTGCCCTGCGCCACTTCATCCGCTTTGTGCTGGCAAAGGTGGCCGTCGGGCGAGGCATGGAGCTGATGACCGCGATCTTTACCATTTGCGGCAGCGTCGTGTCCGCGTCCATGAGCAGCATCGGCGGCGCTGTCACGGAATCGGCCACGCTGCCCTCGGAGCTTGTGAGCGCCATTGAAAGCGTGGGCTTTTTACAAAGCGTTCCCCTATGGATCGTGTCGGTGCTGGGAAGTCTGTTTATAACGGTCATGTCCTTTGTGCTGATCCTCACGGTGTACGGACGCTTTTTCAAGCTGTACCTCTATACGGCGATCTCCCCGCTGCCCTTTGCGTCCTTTGCGGGAGAGAACACCGCCGGGATCGGAAAAGCCTTTGTGAAATCCTATATGGGCGTATGCTTGGAGGGCGCGGTCATTGTGCTGGCCTGTCTGATCTACTCCGCGTTTGTTTCAACCTCGGCTCCCGCCGTGGACAGCACCCAGCCCGCCGTGACGATGGCATGGAAATACATCGGAGAGCTGCTTTTCAATATGCTTGTGCTGACCGGCATGGTAAAGGGCGCGGATCGGATCGTCCGGGAAATGTTCAGCCTGTGAAGAAATATTCCGTCATCTACGCAGATCCGCCCTGGCGCTATAAGATGTATAAAGGCAACGGATATATTGAACGGCACTACCCGACAATGGAGCTGGACGAGATCAAGGCGCTGCCCGTCAAGGAGCTTGCGGGCAAGGACTGTATTCTGTTTCTCTGGGCTACCTTGCCTATGATCCCGGAGGCTTTGCAGGTCATCAAGGCATGGGGCTTTGAGTACAAGACCACCGCCTTTGTATGGGTGAAGCTCAACCGACACCGCGACGGGATCTTTTGGGGCATGGGCTACTGGACGCGCTCCAATGTGGAGATCTGTATGCTTGCCACGAAAGGTCATCCCCACCGTAAAGCCAAGAACATCCATCAGGTCATCATTTCCCACGTTGAGGAACACAGCAAAAAGCCCGCCGAAGCTCGGCGGCGCATTGAGGCTCTGATCGGTGACGTACCGAGGATTGAACTGTTTGCGCGACAGTCGCCGCCCGGCTGGGATGTGTGGGGCAACGAGGTGGTCAGCGACATCACAATGGATATACTTGTCTCACCGTGAGACAAGTTTCATAAGCGAGAAACGAGGCGGGCAAATGCCCGCCTCGCTACTGTTCGGCCCACCGCTGAAACTCCGGCAGCTCATAGAATGGCCTCGCGTTATTCAAATAGTCCGAGATCTTCCTCTTTCTCTCGCGCAGACGCTTTCTGATCTTCCAGCTCCATCGGAACAGGAAGTAAAGTAGCGTCCCGACAAAGAGGCCGGTACATAAGCGGCTGTTCGCCGCCGCCCATTCCGGGAAGCATAGGCGTGTTGCAAAGAGGTACAGAGCTGCGGGCAGCAAATGAGCCATCCGCAAAAGCCGGATCACCAGCGGCAGCAGAGCAAGCCCCGCCAAAACGATCAAAACCTGTTGTGTCGTATTCATCTTGTCAAGCTCCTTTCTAAACATTTTTCTACTAATATTATCCCTCAACAGCAAAAACCTGTCAAATTTTCGCACGAATGGGAGGTAAAAAACCATCAAAGAAGTGAAAATCCCGAAAGAGATCCGGCAGTACAAGGAGAGCATTTTCTTTGGCCTGTCTGCCCGTCAATTCTTCTGCGCGATCTTTGCCGTGGGTATCGCCGCAGGCGCGTATCTGCTCCTGGACGACGTGATCGGCAAGGAAACCGCAAGCTGGCTCTGCATTGTCCTCGCCGCGCCCGCTGCTATGGCTGGCTTTTTCACCTATAACGGCATGACCTTTGAGCAATTCCTTTGGGCGGTCATCAAGACCGAGTTCCTGTTTGCCGGGGATCGCAAGTACGTCGGGGAAAACATCTACTACAACTGTTTCAACAGAAAGGGGCGTGGAGACTTTGATTAAAACCCTTGCAGCGGCCAACAAAAGCGAGCGCGTGAAAGTAAAGGTGCCGCGCTCCGTCCAGCAGAGTATACCCATCAAGCGCATCTATACCAACGGCATTTGGGAGGTCGGCAACAAGCACAGCCGGAGCTGGAAGCTGACGGATGTAAACTTTATCGCCGCCTCGCAGGAGACGCAGGAGAGCATTTTCAACGCCTACTGCGGGGCACTCAATTCGCTGCCTACCGACGCCACCGCCAAGATCACCATCGTCAACCACCGGCTCAATCCGGCAGAGTTTGAGCGCCGTATCCTTTTCCCGTACAAGGATGACTGGCTCGACCACTTCCGGGAGGAAGCCAACGGCATTATGAAAGGCCGGGCGGCGCAGAGCAACAATCTTGTCCAGGAACGCTTTGTGACGCTTTCCATCACCAAAAGGAAGATCGAGGAAAGCAAGATGTATTTCCGCAGGGCGGGAGGCAATCTGCAAAAGACCTTTGCCCGCATGGATTCCGGTATTACACCGGCGAGAAACTATGACCGGCTCCGTGTCCTTCACGACTTCTTCCGGCCCGGCTATGAGCAGTATTTTGACTACGACGATTATCTCTATATGCAGACCGGGCGGGATTTCCGCGACCTCATTTGCCCGGACAGCATCAGCTTCAAGCGCAGTCATTTTGAGTTTGGGGACAAATTCGGGCGCGTCCTGTTTCTGCGTACCTACGCCTCGTTCTTGACGGATGATCTCATTTCCGATCTGACCGAGTATTCCCGCAATCTGATCCTGTCCATCGACATGATCCCCGTGCCCACCGTCGAAGCCGTGAAAGAGGTTGAAAGCATCATCCTCGGCGTGGAAACGGACATTACGCGCTGGCAGCAGCGGCAGAACAGCAAGAACAACTTTACCGCAGAAGTCCCCCGGACGATGGAACAGAAACGGGAGAACAGCCGCGGTTTTATGGACGAGCTGACGGAGAACGACCAGCGCATGATCTTCTCCCTTATCACCATCGTCCACACCGCCGACAGCATGGAGGAGCTGGACGCCGACACAGAGAGTATCATCGCCATCGGCAAGGAGCATCTTTGCGACATATCCCCGGCACGTTTCCAGCAGGAAGACGGCTTGAACACCGCCTTGCCTTACGGCCTGCGGCGTATCCACGCGCTGAACACCCTTACCACGGAGAGCTGCGCCGTGGCGATCCCGTTCCGGGCGCAGGAGATCCAAGATCCCACCGGCCTGTCCTACGGCATCAACGAGGTCAGCAAGAATCCGATTGTCTGCGACCGCAAGCTGATGTCCTCGCCGCACGCTTTCTATCTCGGTATTTCCGGCTCCGGCAAGTCTATGGGCATGAAAAGCACGATTATGAACGTCGTCCTCGGTACGGACGATGATGTGATCATCGTGGACGCGGAGCGCGAGTACGGTACGCTTGCCCGCGCCTTCGGCGGTGAGGTCGTGGAGATCAGCCCGAACAGCAACCACCATCTGAATCCGCTGGAAATCCCCGCCGGGTATGAGGATGAAAACCCCGTCGCGCAAAAGTCCGAGCTGATTATGAGTATTCTGGAGCAGCAGATGGGAACCGGCTCGATCAGCGGCAGTTACAGATCTATCATTGACCGCTGCACCGCGAACATCTATAAGCCGTACCTGCGCGGCAAAGCCCCGGCACCGCTGTTGACCGACTGGCGAAACGAAGTGCTGCGTCAGCCGGAGCCGGAAGCGCGGGAGTTGGCCTTGACCGCCGAGTTGATCACCGAGGGCAGCTTGAATGTGTTTGCCCACGCCTCGGATGTGGATATGGGCAACCGGATCGTCGTCCTCGATCTCTACGAGATGGGCGACGCCTTGCGTAAGACGGCGCTTGTGGTCACGCTGGAGGCCATTCAAAATCGAGTCATGGAAAACCGCAAGCGCGGAAAATACACCTGGGTATTCATCGACGAGGTGTATTTGTACTTCAAGTACCACTACTCCGCAGAAGTCTTATACAAGGCGTGGAAGCGTTTTCGCAAGTACGGCGGTATTCTGACAGCCGCCACGCAGAACGTGGAGGAATGCTTGACCTCCGACACGGCGCGCATGATGTTCGCAAACTCCGAGTTCCTTATGCTGTTCAACCAGGCGGCGACAGACCGGGCCGAGCTGTCCGCTCTCCTGCATATCTCCGATACCCAGATGGGCTATGTGACCGACGTTGAGCCGGGCCACGGCCTCATGCGGGTGTCCGGAGCGGTGATCCCGTTTGACTGTACGATCCCGCAGGACACAGAGCTTTACAGGCTGATGAATACCACGCCGGGGCGCGGCTGATATGGAGCGCAGCAAAGCAAAAGAGGCCGAGCGCAGGAAGTACATCCGGGAAAAAGCCAACGCTTTGAAAGAAGCCCCGCCCCGGAAAGCTCCGGCAAAAGAAGTTATCAAGCAGGCAGGCCGATACCATGCGATTGAGACGGCGCGAAAGCAGTTCACCGAAGCTCAGCAGGCCATAGCACCCGACCGGGAGCAGCAGCCCTATACCGCTGTTGACAAGGTAGAATCCTATACGGCCAATGTCATCCACGAGGTAATCCAGCCGCCCGATTATCTCCCGCACAGTCAGCACAGGAATGTGTCTCACCATGAGACACATTCCCCCGACTCCCAGCCATCCAAAGCGTCCACGCCGAAAGAGCGTATGCGGCGAGAGGCCATAAAGGAAGTGCGGAAAGAGAAAGCTGAAGCCGCACAGCACGGGCCGCAAAATGTGTCTCACGGTGAGACACATTTCAGCGATCCTCAGCCTGTCCAAGCGTCTACTCCCAAAGAGCGTATGCGGCGAAAGATGATAGAGGAGATCAAGAAGCAGCGGGCCGAGGCCAGCCAGGAACGCATCAAAAACTTGTCTCACGGTGAAACAAGTTTTGAGGACGAGCTGAAGCTGGACAACCGGCCAAAAGAGCAAATGCGCCGCCGCACGATCCGCGAGGCAGAGCGAAAGCAAAAGGATTTCTCTCAGAGCCGCGATAATATTACACCTGTCCGGCGTCCCGCAACAGATAGGCCGCAGAGAGTTTCCGAATCCCGCGAGGCAGCGAGGAAGAGCAGGCAAAACAAGAGGCAGCGTCAAATGGCGCTGCCTCAAAACACATCGGCAAGTGTGAAGAGCGAGCTTGTGAAAAAGCAGGGGCGCAGGCTTGCCCAAAACCAAGCCGCGCAGCAGATCAAAGCCGGAGGGAGAAAAGCCGGGAATGAAGTTCTCCAAAAGGTCGGGGCTGCCCTTAAAAGAGCAGTAACGCCCAGCTCTGACAGCCTTATCAAGTACGGCGGCCTTGCTCTTGCTATGATCGTTCCGCTAATCATGCTGGCCGGGATTGCCGTTGCCCTGTTCGGGAGCGGAGAGGGGCGCAGCTCCTATGTTCCCGTCAGCGCGGAGGTCGAGGCATACACGCCAATCATTCAAATCTATGCCAATCAGTACGGCATCCCCGAATACACGGAGCTGATAAAGGCCGTGATGATGCAGGAGAGCTGCGGGCAAGGCACCGATCCCATGCAGGCGTCCGAGAGCGGCTATAATACGCGCTATCCCCATGCGCCGAACAGCATCACCGATCCCGAATACTCTATCGACGTGGGCGTACATACCCTTGCCGACGTGCTGAACATGGCCGCGGTGGAAAGCCCGATAGACCTTGACCGTATCTCGCTTGCCCTGCAGGGGTACAACTTCGGCCCCGGCTATATCTCCTGGGCGCTTGCCAACTATGGCGGCTATTCCGAGCTGAGCGCCATCGAGTTTTCGGACATGATGGCAGCACAATACGGATGGGCGGGCTATGGCGATAAAGCCTATGTTTCTCATGTTCTCCGCTATTATCCTGTCGGGCGCGCCTTTATGGGTGAGGGCAATACCGCTATGGTAGCCGTCGCTCAATCGCAGATCGGAAACGTGGGCGGCGAGCTTTATTGGAGATGGTGGGGGCTGGACTACCGAGTGGAGTGGTGCGCTATGTTCGTGAGCTGGTGCGCCGATCAATGCGGCTATCTGGACGCCGGTGTACTTCCAAAGATGGAGGGAGTGCGCCCCTATGTGGATTGGTTTATCGAGCGCGGTCAATGGCAAGGCTGGGACTACGAGCCGATCCCCGGCGATATTATCTTTTTCGACTGGGAGAGCGACGGCCTGGCCGATCACGTTGGTATTGTGGAGCGCGTTGAGGACGGGCTGATTTACACCGTGGAGGGCAATTCCGGGGATCGCTGCGTCGAAAACCGCTATTACCTCGGCTCTGCTCCTGTATATGGATTTGGCTTACCCTTGTATTGAAATCTTGGAAATATGTCTCACGGTGAGACACATTTCTTGTTTTTCTTTTGATTTGCCGGCTTTCTTTGACATTCCTTGTACTATCTCAGAAAAAATGATATTTTTTAGAAAACAGATGAGATATTTACCCTCCAAATCCCTACTTATAGGGTGAGGCGGAAAGGAAGTGACGCATTTGGAAGACAGCGAAATCATATCCCTGTTCTATGAGCGCTCGGAACAGGCCATTGCGGAACTGGAACGGAAATACGGCGCTGCCGTAAGGAAAACTGCGTCCAATATCCTCAGTAGCAAGCAAGACGTGGAAGAATGTGCAAACGATACATATTTGGGCGTTTGGAACTCGATTCCGCCTCAGAATCCAAACTCCTTGATAGCTTACGTCTGTAAGATCGCCCGCAACCTTGCGACCTGGAAATACCACAGCAATACGGCGAGCAAGCGCAATGGGCAGTATGATCTGGTGCTGGACGAACTGGAAGAGTGTATACCCTCCACGGTCAACGTGGAAACGGATTACGAGGAAAAAGAGATTTCTGCCGCGATCGTACGTTTCCTGGATACGCTCGGTTATGAGGATCGCTTTTGCTTTCTCCGCCGGTATTGGTATGCGGACCCTGTTTCGGATATTGCCGCCATGACGCATAGCAACAGCCATCGTATTTCTGTTCGTCTTTTCCGTACTCGTGAAAGACTACACCGTTATTTGAAAGAGGAGGGTTTGCTCGAATGAGACGGGAACAGCTATCGCGTGTTTTCTGCGACCTTGATGAACGGCAGATCGCCGAGGCCTATCAATTCGATCCCGAACTATGCGGGCGCTCCCCGGAAAGGATCGTACACATGGGCAAGAAAAAGATTATTTCCTTTGCTTTAGCTGCAGCGCTGATTATTACGCTTGGTGTCGCTGCGTATGCAGCGGGAAATGTGATCTTCGGTTGGGGAAACAACATGGAAATCCGTGCCACAAAAACTGATCGGGGAATAGAAACCAATATACTTGTTCATACGGACAGTTTGACAGAGCCGGTTTGCCTTGAAGATGACCGCATGTTTTTTGTTGTCAACGATGAGCATATCGATATTACGGATCAGATTTCGGAGACAAAAGCATTTATCTATCAGTTCACCGATTCAGAGGGAGTAATCCACTACTGGATCGTGGGGAAAAACGGCCCAGAGCTTTGGCATTATGGCTACGCAGAGTATGTCCAGCCGCCGGAAGGTGATTGGATGGGCGGTTATGTAGCCAAGACAAACAATAATGAAGCACCATGGCTGGATAACGCCAGAGAAGAGATCGGATTTCCTTTAGAGCGTTGAGGCTCATTTGGTAGACTTCAGAAGCAATACTCAGATGTAGCAAGCTCAAAACACCTTAGCCCGTCGTTTCCTTTCGGAGCGGCGGGCTTTTCCTTGAAATGTGTCTCACGGTGAGACACATTTTTGTGTTATAGTGATTGCGATTTTTTTGATTTTTTTCTTTTTTCCTGTTAATGTTCGGGCGGCGTTTCCGTAGTACATAAGTGAAGGCGAAAAGAGGTGACAGCCTATGACAGACACGGAGATCATCAACCTGTTTTTTGAGCGCTCAGAACAGGCGATCGAAGAGCTTGCCAAAAAACACGGCAACGCTGTGGCAAGAGTGGCGCGGAATATTCTTGGCAACACACAGGACGCCGAGGAGTGCGTGAACGATACATACCTCGGCACCTGGAATGCCATCCCGCCCCACAAGCCAAGCCCGTTGCGGACTTTTGTCTGCAAGATCGCGCGCAATCTTGCGACAAAGAAGTATCATTCCATCACAGCGGATAAACGAAACAGCCAGTACGACCTCGCGCTTGACGAATTGGAAGACTATCTCACTGATAGCGAAAGCGTGGAAAAAGCGTATGAAGCGCAGGAGCTCAAGGATGCGATCAACGGCTTTATGGCCACGTTGAGCTATTCTGACAGGTTTATCTTCATGCGGCGCTACTGGTATTCCGATCCGGTGCAGGACATTGCCAAAATGGCACATTCTACTAACAACAGTGTGACTGTCCGCCTTTTTCGTATCAGAGAAAAGCTCAGACTCTATCTTGAGAAGGAGGGATTGCTTGTATGAAGCGGGAAACGATCACATGGATGCTGAACAGCGTAGATGATGATTATATCAGCGAAGCGGCGGTCTTTTGCCCGGAGTCCATACAGGAAAGCCCGGAAAGGATCGTCCATATGAAAAAGAAAAGAATCATTTCTTTTGCGCTCGCGGCTGCGCTGATCCTGGCGATGGGAGCCGTAGCCTATGCAACCGATCTCTTCGGCATTCGGGCTATGTTTATGAAAAACACATCTTCGACTGACAATCCCAACAGCGGCTATGTGTCCTTTACCCAGCCGCAGGATGTGCCGGAAGAAATGGATGCGGGTATCCGTGCGAAGATCGACAATTCCACTAAAGCCTGGGCTGAGTGGGTCGCATGGAGCAGAGAGAACGGCATATATGAACCGGAAAGCTGCAAAGCACCGGAAAACACAAGTACATCCACTGTAGATGAAAACGCTGACGGAACATATACCATGATTTTCTACAGCGACAGCAACAGCGAGAATGAAATTGAACGGCGCACCGTCTCTTCGGAGGATTACAGGGCGTTTGAGGCATATTGGGAAGCCAGAGCGAAAGGGTTCAGTGGATATGATTATCCGTATCATGTCTATACTCAGGGAATGGCCGACAAGCTCGAGAGCATCGCTGCAAATTATGGGTTGAATATCCGCCATCAGAGAATAAGCATGTTCCAAAATCATGACGAGGTGGCTGAGTTCTCCACCCGCGAAGAGATCACCGCAAGGATCAACGAAATCTGCGCGGGAGGCAAGAGCTTCTTCCGCACCGAGCCCACCGGCTACGACAAGTTCTATTACTTCGACGAGGGAACCTTCGCTGTCAGCTTCTATACCACTGACAATCTGACAAACACCGGCACGAGCTGCTACATTTACAACTCTCCCTATGGTACGATGTCCAGCGGATATGAAATCTTTGAGGAGATTGGAGATCCGAGTGCCTTTTCTGTAAGAAACCATACTACCCCCGATGGTACAGACCTCACCGTTCTGCAGAACGGCACCGACTATTATGCCTATGTCTATCTGGAAAACTCCTTTGTGACGGTGCACATCATGCAGCTCAACGGACTGAGCGATGCCGAGATCGACTCCATCCTGGATATGGTGAATTTCAGCACGATCCGTTAATCACGCAAAGCGAATCCATTCGTAGCCCGTCTCTCCTGCTTGGAGGGACGGGCTTTTCCTCGAAACTTGTCTCACCGTGAGACACATTTCTCAAAGAATAATCCCGGAAAGCACACGTTGCTGAAGCTTTCCGGGATTGTTCTTGTTTTTATTTTCCTTTTGCCAAAAGTGAGTAGTCGCCTTTATAAAGGTCATCCAATAGATCAGGACTGATAATTGCGTTCTGTACGCCTTCCTTGGACACACTATAGGAAGCGGCGATCGTTGCAAGCTTAATAGCTGTATCCATGTCGTTTCCTTTAGAGAGTTGTGCTGCAAGGCAGCTGATGAAAATATCGCTTGCTCCAGTTGCATCGACGGAAGGGAAGTCTACCGCGGGATATGATTCCATTCCATCTTTTCTTGCAAACAGGCAGCCTTTATCAGCCAACGTGATAATCACGTTCTCAACTCCTTGATAAAGGAATGCATTAGCCTGTTCTTCCGGTGAGAGATCCGGAGCAAGAATATCCGCTTCCTCCTGATTCGGAATCAGCAGGAACAGTCCGTCAAGTAGCTCTGCGGAAAGCTCCTGCGCGGGAGAGGGCTTCAGGATCACCTTTACGTTGAGCTCTTTGCAGAGCCGAACGATCGCTTTCACCGTCTCGAGCGGGATCTCCATCTGCACCAGGCAATACTGAGCTTCCGCAAAGATAGAGCGATTATTATCTATATACTCAGGCGTCACAGAGGCGTTAGCGCCGGGGTTGACGACAATCGTGTTTTGGCCATCACTCTGGACATTGATGAAGGCCGTGCCGGAGAGTTGATCCTGCGAGAAGCTGACGCCTTGCATATTGACCTGCTCGCGTGTCAGACGCTCGAAAAGCTGCTTCCCATACAAGTCGTTGCCGAGACGTCCTACCATAAATGCATCCGCTCCAAAGCGGCTGACACCGATGGCCTGGTTGGCTCCTTTGCCGCCGGGCCATGAACTTTGCCCGGAAGCAAGGACGGTTTCCCCGCTGTGCGGCAGCCTCGTCACATTCAGTGTGACGTCCATGTTGATACTGCCCACAATGACAATCTTATGCTTCGGCTTCGCGTGGCGCTTAACACTCTCGCGCCGGATCAGCTGCACAGGAAGGTTGGTAGCAAACGCAGGGGCCTGGTTGCCGTTGATCTGAGAAATGAGTGTTTCAACGGCAAGGCGCGCCAGCTCGTTCACATCGGTTTTCACAGAGGTGACTGCCGGAGAAAGTTGCTCCATGAGGGGGCTGTCCTCCAGACAGATAACCGAAATATCATCCGGGATTTTATATTGTTTCTGAGAAAGAATGCGATAGGTTTCACCGGCCGATGCGCTGTCCTGGCATACAACAGCATCAATCCCCGCGTCAATTAAGTTGCCAAGCTGATACCCAAATTCATCACCGGTCAAGACCAAAAGCTGATCGTCAAATGGAGCTCTGTAAGAAGAGAGCCCGGTTTTATACCCGGAAATGACTCTATCTCGTGTATCAGAGGAGGTACTGCTTTGCAGGACAAGTGCGATTCTACGATGATTATTCTTCAATAGATACGCTGTGCCTGCTTCTGCTGCAGCAGCAAAATCACGGCTTAACTGCGGAAAAGGAAGATTGGCATACGCAGAATCCAGCAGAACTACGCTGCCGATATTACAATCGTCGCTGCACAGAAATGAAACGCTTTCGGGATCGCAAGGGAAAACCAGCATCCCAGCAATATACGCCTCGCTCAGTTCGGAGAAGATCGTCTTTTCGTTTTCTGACCGGCCAGAGGAGGATTGTACCGTTAACGCAAAGCCCTGGCTCCGCGCAAGGTTTTGAACTCTGTCAGCGAAATCAGAAAGAAAGGTGTCCTTTAACGAGGGCATAACAAGAGCAATCTGATTGTTTTGAGAAAGCAGCCGCCCGCGAACGCCGGCATAGGGGATATAGTTGCTTTGCTCTATGACCTGCAGCACACGCTGGCGCGTTTCTTCGCTGATGCGGGCGTCCTTTTGATTAATAACCAAAGAGACCGTCGATGGGGAGACGCCTGCTGCTTTCGCAATATCTTTAATTGTCACACGATTGCCCCCTTCAAACTGTTGGGAAGACTTTTCATTTGTATCATCTTACATGATCTTTCTGCGCTTGTCGAGATGCTTCTTAAATCATTGGGTAAATTAAACAATTTTATTAGACCAATTTACTTCAAAACATAGAAATTGAGCTCGAGAAAGAAATCGTGCTTGAAAACATGGTCGCAGTTTGCTAAATTGAAGATGTAAAATGATTTTAATAAAATGATTTAACATGAATTGCTGAGGAAAGGATGCCTGCCTATGAAAGTCCTTGTCTTTGGATCAGCCAATATAGACCGCACCTATGCTGTCGAACATTTTGTAAAAGCAGGTGAAACTCTTTCTGCTGATAAGATGGACTTGCACTGCGGCGGCAAAGGATTCAATCAAGCCATTGCCTTTGCCCGGGCCGGGAGTGATGTGTACTTTGCCGGTGCTGTCGGAGAAGACGGCAGAATGCTCATTGATACGTTGAAAGAAAACGGCGTCAATGTCGAACATTTGAAAGTGGTAACCGGACCGAGCGGCCATGCTGTAATCCAAGTCACACCGGACGGGCAGAACAGCATCATTATCATGGCAGGTTCCAACGGGAATATTTCACATGGGGACGTAGATCATGTTCTCAGTGCGTTTTCTGCTGGCGACCTTGTTGTGCTGCAGAACGAGATTTCAAGTGTTGATTACATCATTGACCAGGCAAAAGGACGCGGCATGATCGTCGCTCTGAATCCCTCTCCGTTTAATGAGAAGATCAAAAGCTATGATCTTTCAAAGGTTGACTATCTGCTTGTAAATGAAGTCGAAAGCGCGCTTTTGACCGACTGTGACGATCCGAAGAAGATGGCAGGCGCAATACATGCGATGTATCCTAATGCAAATGTCGTCCTGACACTTGGCTGCGCCGGATCCGTCTTTGTCGGCAAGAATGGCAGTGTGTTGACCTCTGGCATTTATGTAACAAATGCAGTAGACACAACGGCTGCCGGTGATACATACACGGGGTTCTTCCTTTCAGAAGCATTGGCAACCGGAGATATTGAAGGTGCGTTAAGAAACGCGGCGATTGCAAGCGGCATTTCTGTTTCCCGGCATGGAGCATCGCAATCTATTCCGTTTGCGAAAGAGGTCAAAGGGGGTGACAACGATGGAAAAAGAATTACTCCTTTCCGCGCGTGGAATAAGTAAGGCGTTTGGCCCTACGAGAGCTTTGATTGATGTGAACTTCGATTTGTGTCGAGGTGAAGTTCACGGCTTGATCGGAGAAAACGGATCAGGAAAATCAACTTTTTCCAGCATCGTTGCCGGAGCGCAGCCATGCGACAGCGGTACATTTCAGCTCAAAGGACAAGACTATATGCCCAAGAACATGGTTGACGCACAAAACCATGGTGTTGGCATGATTGTCCAGGAGCAAGGAACCATCGGCAATATTTCCGTTGCTTCCAATGTCTTTACCGGGCGGCTCGAAGAGTTTTCAAAGTTCGGTTTTATTAACATGAAGGCTGTGACCAAGCGAGCCCAAGAGATTCTCAATGAAATTGGCGCGGGGGATATTAACGCTGCTTCCCTTACGGCGACCCTCAATTTCGAGGATCGTAAAATTGTTGAGATTGCTCGCGTCATGGTCGCCGATCCCGACATTCTAATTGTTGACGAGACGACAACCGCGCTTGCCATGAAAGGCCGTAAAATCCTCTACAATCTGATTGAACGCTTCCGAGCGAACAACAAGGCAGTCATATTCATATCTCATGATTTGGACGAATTGATGAGCGTTTGCAGTATTGTCACAGTTCTTCGTGACGGCCGTATCATTCAATCCTTAGAGGGAGACAAAATCACACAAAATAATATGCGGAAGCTGATGGTTGGGCGCGAGCTTTCAGAACACTATTTCAGGGAAGATTATGAGTGTACCTATGGAGATGAAGTAGTGCTCGATGGAAAGCAGATTACCTATGGTTCCTTTACCAATGTTGATCTGCAGCTTCACAAAGGAGAGATACTTGGTCTCTGTGGCCTTTCAGATTGTGGAATGCATGAGCTTGGGAAGGTGCTGTTTGGCATCGAAAAGCCGATTACCGGTCGTGTAACACTGCCACAACTCGATAAAGACGCTGAGGTCATAAGCCCCAGCTTTGCTGTTAAGCATGGCATGGGATACCTTTCCAAAGACCGCGACAGAGAATCGGTTATTTTGAACGCTTCGATTCTCGAGAACATTGAGATGCCGTCATTAAATCGTCTGGCTGGCCTGTTAGGATATATTTCTTCAAATAGTGAGAAGAAGCTGGCCCAAGAGCAGATTGACATTCTGAAAATCAAATGCCGGGATTCAAAACAGCGATTGACCGAGCTTTCTGGTGGTAATAAGCAGAAGGTCGTCTTTTCAAAGTGGCTTGGCTGCAAAAGCGACATATTGATTCTCGATTGCGCTACCCGAGGAATTGACGTAGGTGTAAAGGCCGCAATCTATCAACTCCTCGAGGAAATGAAAGCTGAAGGGAAAAGTATTGTACTGATTTCTGAGGAGCTTCCTGAAATGATCGGTATGTGCGACAGGATGCTTGTGATGAAGGACGGCGCAATAACAGCAGAATTTCGCCGTAGTGCAGAACTGACGGAAGCAGATATTATCAAATACATGATCGGGAGCGTGGAAAGCAATGCCAGCTGAAAAGGTTGCTGTCATAGAAGACATTGACGAACTCCTAATAAAAAAAGCGCAGCGAAAAGACATGATCAGAAATGTGCTCCCGTTTCTCGGCCTCGTCTTTACGATCGTTCTCTTAACTATCGCAACGCACGGACTGCTACTTAGCGGACAGAACCTGGTAAACATCATCAACCAATGCTTTACAACCGCTCTTGTGGGTGTTGGCGCAGCATTTGTATACGCATATGGCGGAATGGATTTTTCGCTCGGACCAGCCTGTGGCTTGGCACAGATCGTGTTCATTGGCTCATTCATGCGCTTTGACATGCCGGTTTGGGTCGGGATTATCCTTGCTATCCTGACTTGCATCATCGCCACAATGATCGTTGGTGCTGGATCGCATCTTCTCCATCTGCAACCCTTTATCGTTTCACTGTGTGTGCGTAGCATCTGTACCGGTTTACTGGAAGCGGGCAATAACTCTATGGGCGGCAAAATTGTCGTTCCTATGGACACCTTTGGTTTTTTCAACAACAACTTGCTGAAAACCATTATTCTCTTGGCTACTCTTGTCATTAGCTGGTTCATATTTGAAAAGACTAAGCTGGGGAAAGAGGCAAAGCTGATTGGTGGCAACCGAGTCACCGCCCGGCAGTCTGGTATCAGACCGCTTCGCGTGATTGTTTTGTCTCATTTGATCCTAGGAATTATGGTTGGCGTCGCAGCATGCTTCATGATGGCACGAAATGGGATGATCACCTCTGGATCCGGTGGCGGTTTGGAATTCAATATAATGATCGCAATGGCTCTTGGTGGTTTTCCGATGGAAGGCGGCGCAGCCGCAAAAATCCGTAGTGTGATCATAGGTGTTTTGACAATTACATTTCTTACAAACGGACTAACCATTGCGGGAGTGGACAACAGCTACATCAATGTAATTAAAGGCGTTCTGTTTGTAGTAATCGTTGCTCTCTCCTATGATCGTACCAATCTAAAACAAGTGGTTTTTATGTAATGTATAACCGAAAGGTATTACATAACAAATAAAAATGGAGGAATGAAAATGAAAGCGAAAAAAGTCCTTTGCCTTGTGTTAGCTCTCGCAATGGTACTGGCACTCGCAGCGTGCGGCGAAGCTCCGGCACCCGCAGCTCCCGCTGCCCCCGCATCGCAGGATGCACCAGCCAACAGTTCTGAAACTGGCTCTGACATCGGTACCGCAGTATCGACTACATCCGAAGAAACAAAGGGTTTTGAATTCCCCAGCGATCTCCCGGAATTCAAAATTGGATGCCTGGGCGTTTTCTCGGGAAGCGAGCTCTATATCCAGTGGAAGAACAATCTGCAGTCTCTCGAAGAGAAGTTTAATGTGAGCTTCCAGTTCGTTGACTCACAGACCCCTGACGATGTGGAGAACATGTGCATTGCAGGTGTCAACGGCATTCTGATGCAGGGGTGCTCCGAATCTATCCTTCAAATCACGGAGAAGTATAATGTTCCTCTCGCAGTATATTGCATGCAATTCAGCGACGAAGAACTGGCCACTTTCTCTAAGTACAAAACCTTCCTAGGCGTTGTAACCGAAGAGGATGGGCTTGGAGGAATTGCAGCGGCGGAAGCCATGTTTGATGCTGGATGCAGAAATGTAGCGGTTGCTGGCCTTACGCGTGGTATTGCGTTGAATATCGATAGCCGCTGCGATAAGTTTATGGAGCGCTTTACCGAACTCGGCGGCAATATCGTTGCTGAGGACTATACTCTGATGGCTTTTGCTGATTCCATTTCCAGCTTTGCTGCTGCATACCCGGAAATGGATGGTGTATTCAGCGCGTTCCTCAACGAAGGTGTGTTCCAGGCGTTCACCACGGAAGGTCTCGTTGGCAATGCTAAACTTGCCAGCTTTGACTTCACTGAAAACTGCGTGGAATTTTTGAATAATGGAACGATGGTTTACACTGCCTGTGGTCAGCAAGGAACAATTATGGCGGCCTTTGCAGTCCTCTATAACTACCTCTATGACGGAACGTATCTTATTTCTGACCGCTCTAGTATGGTAGTCCGCAGTTGGATTAATCTTTGCAACGCGGAAGATGCTGCCGACTTCAATGAATACATCCGCTTCTCTACGGTTTATTCTCCGGAGGAGATCGGCTACATGATCATCGGCTTCAATCCTGATTACAGCTTTGAGCAGTTCCAGGAAGCTCAGACAAATTATTCCATCGCAGAAGTCAAAGCGCGCTCAATCGGGTAAACCATAAGAAGCTAATTCAGCAATATATAATAGATTTGCGACGCAAGAAGTTAAGGCGGGTGTTTTCATATGTCATCAAGGACTAAAGAGTATCTTACACGGGCATGGAAGACGGCATTATTCCCTGCTATTGTGTTTCTGTTCTTCGGAATAGCAACCGGCGGACGCATATTCACCGCAAGATCCATTGTTGTTATTCTCAGGCAGTCCGTTCTTCCGGCGATCATTATCATGGCAATGATGCCCAATCTTTCTCTGGGTATGATGGACTTTTCTATTGGCGCGGTAGTCATGACCTCTGCTATCTTCGCCGGGAACCTGATGAATATGACAAACACTGGCTATGTGGGACTCATCGCTTTTTCCCTTATTATTGCTGTTGCACTAACCAGTCTTACCGGTTTTCTGAACAACAAATTGCGCGTTCCGCTGTTGGTTATCTCATTGGGATTGGCGCTGGTATATGAAGCGCTTCCAATGATAGCGTTTCCTAAAACGCAGACAGCAAAAATCAATGTAAAGTACGCTGCTCTTGCACAGATGCCAACGATTCTTATTGTGCTGGCTGTGGCTTTTGTGATCTACTTTATTCTTACGAATAAAACAGTATACGGACACAATATCCGCGCTCTGGGTGGCAACTCAGAACTTGCCACCCGAGCGGGATTGAAAGTCGACCGGATTACTCAACTCAGCTTCACAATAAGTGGTGTGTTTGCCGGGATTGCCGCGGCGGTTTATATGTGCAGCAACGGACAAGTGAATGCACCTACGGCGTTCAGCTCCCTAGTAACGGTAATGAACGCTTTCCTTGGATTATTCCTTGGTATGTTTTTATCCAGGTTTTGCGATGCCTCACTTGGTATCATCATATCTGTTATCACGATGACTACACTTTTGAACGGATTGCTGATGCTTGGAGTCAGTTCTACATCCCGAAATATCTTTAGTAGTGCGGTGTTGTTTGTACTGCTGGCGCTTTCCTCCAATCAGCCGTACTTTACGAGATGGGTTAACAATACTAAGAGAGCAAAACTGGCAAACGAAGCATACAGCAAGGCAAATAGCAACTAAGAGAGGAGATCAGCAATGAATATCAAATTTCCAGTGTTGACTGAGGAAGAACGCAGGCAGAAACTCAACGTGCCTACCGGCAAAATCCATCTGATCATCGACACTGATGCGAAGAACGAAGTGGATGATCAGTTCGCGGTGTCGTGGGCGCTTCGCTCCCCGGAGAGATTTGAAGTCGATGCTGTTTATGCGGCGCCGTATTCTCATGACTGTTTCAGGAAAATGGCTGGTGATCCTACAATGTTTGATGAAGTAGGTGGAATAACCTACGCCAATCATCCCGGTGACGGAATGGAAGCCAGTTACCAGGAACTTTTGAAGCTCTATGGGTTGCTGGGCGTGAATCCTGAAGGTCATGTCTTCCGCGGCTCAAAAAACTATATCAGCGACATCGGAGGCCCGGTCGAAAGTGAAGCTGCAAGAGATCTGATTGACCGCGCAATGGCCAGCGACGAAACCATTTATGTCGCGGCTATTGGAGCACCGACCAACATCGCTTCTGCTCTTATGATGGAGCCGGAGCTTGTAAAAAAGATCGTTGTTGTTTGGCTCGGCGGACAGCCGCTGTACTTCCCGCACGGCGTCGAATTCAACCTGATGCAGGATATTGAGGCTTCCCGCGTGCTCTTTAATTCCGGTGTACCGCTTGTGCTCATTCCGTGTATGAATGTAGCCTCCGCACTCACACTGACGAAGCCGGAAGTCGAGCAACTGCTTCTCGGCAAAAACGAAATAAGTGATTATCTGGCAAAGATTGTAGTGGATGCATTTGGTGATCTCAAAACTATCCTGATGATGACGACCGGCTTCCGCTTCAGTTATCTCGCTGGCCGCGAAGACAGAGAAAACGAGTACCTTTTCCAGTTCCCCACGACGGAATTTGCCCCATCTCGAATTATTTGGGATATCTCCACGGTGGCCTTTCTCAAGAATCCAAACTGGGCACTTTCTACTGAGGAAACATCACCTGTTCTCAATGATAATCTGACATGGGGCCCGAAAGATGATTCCCGCCACAAGATTCGCGTCGTTAACTTCTGCCATCGTGATCTTATCTTCGGTGACATGATCGCGTGTTTGACCAAGAAATAATCCTTATCACAATAACAACAAACAAAAACCGCGGGCTTTATGTGTGAACACACTATAATCCTGCGGTTTTCTATATTTCTCTTTTTGTGTCTCACGGTGAGACATATTTTTTGCACCCTTGCGCGAAAGCTGTTGAAAACAATTTTGTTATGGGAAGTTTTATCGCATTTTGCGAAAAACGGGTCGGAGAGGGCCGGATTTTCCTGTTATAGAGCAGAGAAGAACAGGAGGGCTCAGAAATGTTTGATAGATATAGACGCTACAACGAGATCACCTTTGTCATGTACTGCATGACCTCCATTGACCGGGCGATCAGCCGGGGACGTAGAGAGAAGGATCGGCGTACGCAGGCTGAGATTTCCCTGGACGAGCTGGGCGACCTGGACAACGCCCTGGGCCGGGACAGCGGCGGAAAAGAAGTCGAGCTGCCCGAAGCGATCTTTGACGTGGATGGGCTGAAAATCCCCATTGTCAATCCTGATCTTGCCAAGGCTCTTTGCTCTCTGCCGCCGCAAAAGAGGAACATACTCCTGCTTGCCTACATTATCGGAGATAACGACGCCGAGCTTGGCTCCGTGCTCCATATCTCCAAAAGCGCCGCGCAGCGCCGGAGAATTGCAGCGCTGAAGCGAATCCAGCGATTGATGGGGGTTGCCGAATGAAAACGATCCCTTACGAAATCATAAAAGCCGCGAAAGAAAACGATATAGAGGCGGCGCAAAGCATCGTCAGCTTTTTTGAGGGCTACATCGCCCGTCGCGCCCTCTGCAGCTATACAGATGACAGTGGAATGGAACGGCAGTTTGTGGACGAGGATCTGCAGTACCTGGGCGAAATTGCCCTTTATGCCGCAATCTTTCAATTCCAATTCAAAGAACCGCCGGACGATTTTGAGTCGTGATTTCCCATCCGGCAGAAGCGCACCCACAAGGCGCGTTTCTGCGGGCTGGAAAAGCCCAGAATGTGTCTCACCGTGAGACACATTTCGTCAAGTGAATAGGGCAGGCAGATACATTCTGTTTGCAGGGAGCCAGGCAGCGGGTGCGCCGAGATCGTCAGTCGGTCGGGAGGTGAACAGACCGACGGCAGAGCGAATTACACCAACGCTGTATGCAGCCTATGGCACGGCAGCTGGCCAAGATCTGCAAACGGGTATAATGATACCTACGTTGATGGCACGTCACAGAGTCAAACGTCCCGCCATAAGCATGGAGGGAGGCACGATACACATATCCTACGGAGCGGCCCGCCCCGCCGCCGTCTGTTCTTTGCCTTTGAAAAGCCCGTGATACCTTCGATCCGCACTAACCAAGAGTGCGGATTTTGTCGTTTTTTGTGTCTCACCGTGAGACACATTTTTTCTTGGAAAGAGAGGAAAAATCATGGTTAACTTCATACTCGGCCTTATGGTCGGCGGCTTTTTCGGCGTAGCGATCATGTGCGTATTTCAAGCCGGTCGGAGCGACCGGGACTGATTATTCCCAAGTGAATAAGAGAAGCAGATAGGAGTGGTAGCGTGACAGAAAGGCGTCCTCGGACGCTGCCGGAAAGAGAGAGAACAGACAGCCAGGATAACAAAGTAAGCATTATCGGCGTTGACAAAAGCGCGAATACCATATACGCGCAGGTGAACGGCTGCAAGATCACCGCCGTCTGCCGGGAAAAGGCCGATCCAGAGATATATGACAGGATCAAAGGAATCCTATTGAGTACGGTTTTGGGGTAAAAAAGTGAGCGAAAATTTGACACGATATGACATATATGAGAAAATATGAATAGGAAGTATCCTTTATGTACCTTGAAAAGTTCATAAAGCACTTGTGGAAGTGCCAATATCATCCCGGCGAAAGGATGGTATTGAAATGAGAAATACAAGCACTGTCACAAGCTATAATTTTGATAAAGAAACAGGCTGGCGAATTGATTTGCCCGCATACATCGAGCCGGGAACGCGGGTGCTGTGCCTATACCGAGTGTCAACCGCGAAGCAGCTTTACCACGACGCAAACGACGAGGCGGACATTCCCATGCAGAGACTCCGCTGCCGGGAGTTTGCCGAGCAAAACGGGTGGACTATTGTTTGTGAGCTTCAGGAGGAAGGAATCTCCGGCCACAAGGTCAGAGCTGAAAACCGCGATAAGATACAGATGATCAAGGACTACGCGCTAAAGCAGAAGTTTGACATCTTCCTTGTCTTTATGTTTGACCGTATAGGCCGTATCGCTGACGAGACGCCCTTTGTGGTAGAGTGGCTCGTAAGTCACGGAATCCGCGTATGGGCTTCACAGGAGGGCGAACAGCGCATTGACAACCACACGGACAAGCTGATGAACTATATCCGTTTTTGGCAGGCCGACGGCGAGAGCCAAAAGACCTCGATCCGCACGGCGAACAGTATGCACATACTGACCGAGCAGGGGTACTACACAGGCGGCACTTGCCCTTATGGATATACCCTTGTAAAGTCCGGGCGCATGAACAAGAAGAAACAGGAAGTTCACGACTTGGCTGTGAATGAGGAAGAAGCCGCCCAAGTCCGTCTCATGTTCCATCTGGCCTATACATACGGCTACGGCGCTCAATGCATCGCTAATCACCTAAACGCTCACGGCTATAAAAACCGCTCCGGGAACAACTGGCATCCCGCCACGCTCCAGTCCATTATGAGAAACGTCCTCTACACAGGCGTGTTGAGAAGCGGAGATACCCTGTCTCCCGTTCAAGAGCATTTGCGGATCGTGGACGATAAGACCTTTAACGGCGTACAGGCCCTATTGCAGACACGGTCAAGGAAATACCAGGAGACACGGTCTGCGCCGCTGAACACACGCGGCAACTCCCTTATGGCCGGTAACATCTTCTGCGGCCATTGTGGGGCGCGTCTGTGCGTTACGACCAGCGGCAAGCACAAGCGCGGGCCGGGCGGTGAAAGCATTGTCCGTACCCGGTATTGCTGCCAGACAAAAACCCGTAAACACGGTGATTGCGACGGGCAGACTGGCTATACCGTTCATAAGGTGGACGAAACGATAGACGCCTTTGTGCGGAGCATTTTGGAGCGAGTGCGGGCAGTCAACCGTTCCGAGATCATACAAGCCCAAAATCAGATCGACATTGAGGCTCGGAGGCAGCACGTTAAAGAACTGCGCCGCGAAGCAACGAAAGCGGAGAGCGAGCTGCAGCGGCTTCAGAGCGAGATTATTAAGTCTTTGACCGGGGAAAGCGCCTTTACTCCCGAAATGTTAAGACCTGTCATAGACGCGCAGGAGCGCAAATACGCCGATCTGATGATGAAGCTCCGAGTCGCCGAGGAAGAAATGCACGACAGCGAAAACAACCTCCTCGCTTTGACAGAGAAGTTTGACGATGTTTTGCAATGGGCGGTCATGTATGACAATGCTGATATTTCAGCCAAGAAAATGATCGTTTCCCGGATCATTGACCGCGTGGATATGTACCGGGACTATGAGATCAGAATCACGCTGAATATCAGCATAGAGCAGTTTTTGAACACTATCGAGATGGTCGCATGAAAGTTTCTTTCTTTATCGTTTCCGTTCGACATGAACGGGGGCATACTAATTATGGCTTGCGAGAGCGCTTGAATGGCATTCAAGAGGTCAGCGGTTCGATCCCGCTTATCTCCACCAGATACTTTGAAAAGGCTTGATTTCTTCGGAGATCAAGCCTTTTTGTTCCCCCAAAAATGAATATCGGGATGATGCTGGCAGCTTCCACCGCCGTTCAAGCATCCCCCTCCTATTGAAAAGGCCGTTTCCACGAATCAAGAGATCGTGAAAGCGGCCTTTTTTGTTGCCCGGAAATGTGTTTCATCGTGAGACATAAATCAAGGCACCTTTTTAATACTTCAGCATTGTTTCAACGTTGCTGATGGCAGACTCTAACATGCTTATCTCAGAATCATTCCACGGTTCATAATCTTTAATGTACTCAAGACAGGCTTTGAAATTACAAAACGCTGTACTATAATCTCCTCTGCCTAAAGCGGTACGAGCTCCGGTCAAGGTATTATCATAATCCCATCTGTTGTAAACTGTTACAGTAGCCATTTGAGCAACCTCCTAATGAAAAATGGTTATAAACTACATATAATGTATAATAAAAAAATAGGATTGTCAATTCGTATACGCGCTATGTTTATTACATTATACATTATATGGTTTTCTGTTTCACGCCAGCTTTCGCCTGTCCTTATCAGTAGATTCCATTGTGCGGTGGAGTTCTCGTTAGTTTGCTATCTAATCTAGACTTTATAGAGTCCGAAAATGTGTCTCACCGCAAGACAAGTTCTTCATCGTTAGAACGGGAATTCTTCTTCCTCTTCAATTTCAGGAGTATTTGGAATACCAACAATGAATTTTGCTCGTTCAAACAATTCATCATAGGTTATTACTTCTGGGTTGCTCAATTCTCGTCGAAATCTTTCAAAAGAGTTTCGCTTATCCCAGTTATCTAACTGATTTGTATTTCCGATAATGACAATACCTTTTGGGTGAATAGTGTATATATCTGCTAGCAACTCTCTGTTATGATCATTTCTCGCATCTGTGATTTCCCATTGCGCACAGTTGACTTGAATCTGAGAAATTGCACCTGAAAGATCAGCGCTTATCCCCCATGCTCCATTGCGGTATTCTTCACGCTGTAATAGTTGGGTTCCCGGCTTTTTTATTTCGACTAAACAAGTATATTTCGTTTCAGCCTCGGTGGCACCAAGAAAATCGCCTCGTTGCCCACCTTGTCTGTTTACTGCAGCACCACCATAATTCGGTTGGGCTTGAACCACCCTGATAATCTGATAACGCAGTCCATAACCAAAAATCCAGGTGTTTTCCTCAAAAAATGATTGCCAAGCGTTCTCATTTAATGAATCATCGGCCAGCATAGCCTCAAATTGGTGAAGCACTGTAACTCTGGCCTCATGAAGTCGTGAATGTGCCAATCGTGTTGCAATATTTGGATTACTTTGAACAAGGGCATCCCAGACTTCCTGCCCCAAGTCTGCCTCTAACAGCCGCTGAATAACTGCAGCTTTATTTCGATCATTTATTACCAATGCACGAGCATCAGTCAAGGCAAAGTCACGGACACCATAATGAATACCGCGTTCCTCAAGTAATACTTCTAGTTCCTTCAGCTTTTCGTATAAGATTTTAGTCGGCTCTGTTGATAGTGTTATTTTAACACCATCATCAGGATGGAGGGAGTTGAAATTAACAGGAACGATTTCTTCACATTTCCCAGTCGCATCCTTCCGGAAGCGAATAATATCCCCTCGAATACCACCTGGGTGCATCGCTGCCCTAAAAACTGTTCGTGTTCGAGGAGTATCTTCAAGAATGAAGTCTTGCACGACTTCCGCATAGTTGTTTCCTCTGCTTTGGGTTGTGATAATGTCCATATGACACCTCCATAGGCATTATGGGCAATTATATCATCTGAGTGCTGCCATAGCAAGACAACAGAAACACATCTCACAACTAAACTAGATGATTATTGATTGATAAACAAGTCAATTTTTACATTATTTTCTTTATGCAAATCCTTCGTATCCCTTATCATTGTGCATAGAATATCTACCACTTCTGACGGTTTATACAGATTCTGAAGGATGAGATCAATAATCATTTCGTTTGATTCTATATGTACTTCTCGGCCATCAATTTGCTTTGATATTCTGTATTTAGGCCTTTCACCGTCTTTTGAAACCAGCATTAGCGAAAAGCCTTCATTTTCGAGCTTTGAATAAAAATGGGACATGTTGAAAGCCGTCATAACCCAAAGATTCCCCCAGATGATGTCTTTAATGTACTCTGGAGCTATCTCCCACCAAACAATAGGTCGACGGAACCCCCATACTGCTAAAGAGATTGTTGTGTACCTAATTTCGTTATACGGTGAATCCTTTATTATTATTTCTTGAGCTGCGGATTTTAGTTTTTCTGGAAGTTCATAAGTATCATTTTCTTTTTGAGTTAACAAGCTGGCAAGTGAACCTTGCAGACGTCCCGTTACGACTAACGTTGATTTGTCGTCGCTGACTGCCACGTTATCTCCAGACTCTACTGCTTTAATAATGGTTTCGAGATTGTTGTCTTTAGCCTCTCTGCTTGCCTGTATTTCAGCATCTTTTGCTTTAAGAAGATCGTCCTGCTTGTTCAGTTCTTTTATTAGCCGCATAGGATCAGGATTAACAGCTTCTCCGGATTGCTCTGTTGCTCCTTCCAGCGTAATATCAACTTTTGATGAGATATATGCAGAGATACATAATCTGTTCTCTTCCTTTTGTGTTTTCAATTCTCCTACGGCGACAACTATCCCATCAATACCGCAAAGAGAAAAATCGCCTATACGCAGCATGGACGTAATGCCATGATATACAGCAAAAAAACCGTTAATGTTTTGGTTCCTCTTTATAAACTCCACTTCTCCTGCGCCACCAATTCCTCCAGAGAACAGCCCATTGCTTTCATGCTCTAAGTGTTTTCTGAGCTGAGGTTTGCTGTTGCGATAAAAAAACCACGCAAAGCCGTCACCAAGCGCTTTCCCTATAGAGATCAGCTTTTTGAGCATCCGCTTTTCTTCCGCATAATTGCTCACAATCTCGGAAAAAGCAGATTCTTTGTAAGAGCTTTTTTCACAAACAAGCGCTCTTTCGTCTGAACAGATTTTTTTGTATGCGTTCATTATTTTTAGCATACAACTTGCTAAGTCAGGTTGAAAATCCAAGAGGGATTGTCCATTATCCAGCTCTGCTGATTTTAATTTCATCAGGGTATCAAAACATTTTGAAAAAACAGAATCTGAATACTCAACAAGCTCTGTTAGCTCAGGTTTATTCATATATCATCAATCTCCATCTTCTCTTTCAGATCGTGGAGGCTCTTATCATGCTGGGCTATACTGATCGCCCCGCGCTCCAGGAACATATCAAGAGTTTGTTTCTGCTTTAAGAATAGCTGCTTGTTTTTCTCCGCATAGGTCAGATGATCCCATGTGGAGTTTTCTATATTCACGTCCATATTCTTCTCACTTTCTTATGCGGGCGTTCTCGCATGTATGGGTGACGCCGTGGCAATAATATCAATAGTTGTCATTCAGACCGTACTGCACGGAGAGGAGCTTGTTCTTATACAGCCTCTCACATTCTAACACTTCATTCCTATCCCTTTTTATAGGGAATACTTCAAGGATAGAATACTGGAAGTTGTGACAGTATTCCGGATCAGCATTGATCAACTCAATAAGACGCTTATTTCCACCGTGCTTAGTCCGGGCATATTCACTCCATCGTCCCCAAATGCCACCTTGTTCACCGCTGGCAGAGCCAACATAATGCTTTCCCGTTCTTTTATCCGTTATTAGATATACACCCGCTACTGCGGAGAGTTTATCATACCATTCTTTGTATGCGGACTGATTGTAGACTATGGTATGCAAGGTATCAAAAGACAGGATAACATCTTCATAGCTCTTGAAGCGTATTTCCGATTGAGCAGGTCTGATTTCAAGTATCTCTTTCGCGGTTGTGCCATTTTGACACCAGTTGATTGTGCCGCGCCCCCAATCAATCACGAGCCGATCTTTAAGATCAGAAAGAATATCTAATGGCTCTAATTGATAGATCGCACAGCTATCATCCATTCCCGAATCGAAAACAAAGTTTTCAGGCAGTAAGGACTTATCGAATGGAACCGATCCCGCCACGCGAAAACAGCCTTGATAAACGCCATTTGTCCTCTCTGTGCCAAGGAAGCTAATGATCGTGTCACATCCTTGAAATCGTGTCCGCGTCTGAACCTGCTGGCCTCGCGGCCACCAAGGAAAATTACGCTGTCCATGTTGCCGAGGATCGTTTCCGCGTTTTTTTCGTAAATGGCCTTGCATTGAGCAAGCTGCTGATACAGCAGCACAAGGCTCACCTCGCGGGAGCGAATGACGGCCACCAGCTTTTCCAGCCCCGGCACTTGGCCTGTATTGGCCGCCTCGTCCCACAGGACGCGCACATGATGGGGCAAGCGGCCCCCATGCACATTGTCTGCCCGTTCGCACAGGAGATTGAACATCTGCGAAAAAGCGAGAGCGACCAAAAAATTGTAGGTGCTGTCCGTATCGCTGATGCAGAAAAATGTTGCCGTCCGTCTGTCTCCCATACGGTCAAGTTCCATTTCATCGTAGCTCATAATCTCCCGGAGCTGGGGGATGTCAAAGGAAGCCAAACGAGCGCCGCAGGAAATCAAAATGCTTTTGGCCGTCTTGCCGCTGCTTAACTTGTACTTTTTGTACTGCTTGACGGCGAAACAATCCGGCTTGCGCCTTTCCAACCCGGCGAACATATAGTCCACCGCGCTCATAAAATCCTCGTCATCCTCCTTGACCTCCATGCCGGAAATCATGTCCACCAGCGTATTCATATTGCGATCTTCCTCCGCGCCCTCGAAAATGATATAGCCCAGCAGGGCGCAGTATAGGAGCGTTTCAGCCTTCGTCCAGAACGGATCGCCCTCTTTGCCCTCGCCCTTGGTGTTGGATATAAGGGCATTGACGAACTTTAAGATGTCGGACTCGTTCTTGATATATGCCAGCGGGTTATAGTGCATGGACTTGGAAAAGTCGATGCTGTTGAAAACCTTAATTTTGTACCCCCGCTTTTGGAGAAAGCTGCCCACTTGGGACAGGACGCCGCCCTTTGGATCTACTATCACAAAAGAGGAATGAGCCTGTAAAAGCTGGGGCGTGAGCCAAAAGCGGGTTTTGCCCGAGCCGGACGATCCGATGACGCAGGTATTGAGGTTACGGGCATTGGCCGGGATTTTGGGCCGGGTGTTCATGGTGAGAGACTCGGTAGCGGTCAGAATGACGTTGTTTTCAAACTTGGGATCGACAAAGGGCTTGATGTCCTTTTCGTTGCCCCACCGTGCCGAGCCGTACTCCTTGTCCCGTCTGAACTTCTTGGCTTTTTTGCTTTTCATGTGGATGAACAGACGGAACGCCACGGCTCCCACGATACCCACCAGCCAGTCAACAGGGTTTAGTCCCGGCGCGAAATCGGCAAAGGCCGGGCCGATGGTCTGGCCGATCCCCATGACTTTTGATAGGAAATCCGCGCCAGCGGCCAGCCGATAGGCCGTACCCACTTTGAGGAACGCCCAGCCGATGAACACATACGGGATATTGGGAATGAGGAATTTTCGGAGCTTATCTGTTTTCATGCACCGCCTCCTTCACACGCTCCCGCTGTTTGGGCTTTTCGCGGGTGAGCTGATCCCCGGCCCGCTTGATCTGATCCCGGATGGGGATGCGCCTGGACTTGGACTTGTTGAGCACCTTATTGAAATACTCCGAGAAACAGGAGGTCATGGCATCAGCCTGTCCCGCCTTGAAAAACAACAGGTATTTGTCCGGGCCTGTCTTATAAAAGGCATAGTCCACATTCCATTTCCGGGCCACCCGGTCAAAACTCTTGGTATCGCCGGACAGCTCCAGACTGTTGGTAGACACGCCATGCCGCATAAGCTGCTTTACGGTCTGCTTGCCGTGAGGGGTCTGGCGGGCGCGGTGATCTTTGGCAATTTTGCGCCCCACAGCGGCCACCACATAGGCAAGGCTCCGCGCCGTCAGCTTACTGGCTTTCACCGAGATTGCTATGGTACGCCGGGAAATATCTTCTTCTATCAGCTACATCGCCTCCTTTTTGCTCAAAATGACCTTGGGACAACTTGTCCCAAGGTCAGCGATCTTCACGCTCCTTTCTCGGATGCAGGCGCTCACCCTCCAACGAAGAACGGTCAATGATTTCCTTAAAAGCAGACATCTGCTCCCGGATTGACAGCTTCGGCATGGAGAAAACGCGGTGCTCGTCTGGAATGTCATCCAGGCCCGTGTAGTACTCTAAGAATCTGCTGCGGTTGTCGGCCACATAGCCACCGGGGGCATAGTGGCCGCTGTCGTTGATCCGCACGTCCCGCCCGTATGCCTCATAGTCGATGTAGTCGATCAAATGCTCCGGTACTTCCACACCGCCGAACTCCAGCACATACATACGGCCCAATTCCTCGTCGCTATGGACATCCGGATAGAACTCAAAGCAATCCAGATTTTGCGTGAGGTTGATTAAGTCCTTCACGCTGCCCGTGTATTCGCCAGCGTCTATGACAGCCTCGAATTTTTCCAAATCCCCTTGATCCATTTCTGACAGCAGTACGGCCAGATAGTTGAGCTCGTCGAGGTTTTCATACTCGCCCAAATGCTCATGCAGCCCCAGCACATCGCCGTCAAAGCTGGTGATGAAGATTTCCTCATACCGTATGCCGTCCACGCCGATCCGTTTTAGGAGGGCCTGTACCTCTTCCTGGGTGGTGGGGAACTTCAGCGTTTCACCTACAAGCTGCCCCTCGTTGTATTTGCCGAGGTTGGTGATGTAGGCTTCCAACAGGGCCGCCATATCAGCGGCGGCCCTGCCCCTTGACCGTCAGGATGCCCTCCAGCGTGGTTGCCGTGATCCCCAGCCGCTGTGCCACGGCAATATCGTTCTTCATAGCCTCGGTGACGGTATGGCCGCACACCACCAGCACATGAGAGCGTTTGAGCAGATCGCGGGCTATGTCGATCCCGCTTTTGTGCTCCTCGGGAATGGCATCGTTGAGGAACAGGGGCTGGAATAGCGTGGGACAGATAGGCGAAAAGCCCGCCTCGTAAACGGAACGGCAGTACCGGGCGGCTTCTTCTTCACAATCGCCATACCATGCAGCGGTGATGTATGCGAGGGGGCGTTTCATGGTAAAACCTCCATTTCAAAGAAATAACCTCGGGACAAAATGTCTCGAGGTTACAGGCTCTTATCCGTTTTCTTTTCGGGCTTGCCCAGCTCCGGGGGCTGCTTGGCCTTCCAGTCATCCAGCAGGGACATGATCTGATCCTTCATCTCACGGGGCGACTTATCCTTGCCAAAATACTTTTCCAGTTCCGCGCTGTTGATAATCACCTTGTCAACCTCCTTCTTTTCTTCGCTCAAAATGCCGTCGATCACATCGCCGTTAAGCTTGCCCTCCTGATCCAGCTTGCGGAGCCGCTGGGCTTGAGACAGGGACGGCGAGGACTGCTGGCCCTCAATGGCAACGGCAATATACTTCTGATGCTTGGGACGGATAAAGGAAATCTCCACGGCGGGGGTAAAGGCCAGCTTTTTCTCGTCCAACATTTTCTGCAAATCCGGGACAAGCTCGGTCAAGCGGATATACCGCTGCACCTGTTTGTAATTCATGCCGTTGCGATCACCCACAATCTGCGTGGAGCGTTTACCCGCCTCCTGTGCATCCTCACCGGGACGAGCGCCTTGGTGCTTAATGGCCTCCACCTGCATTTTCAGAGACTGTGCCTTTTCTGTGGGCAAAATCTTTTCGCGGTGGCGCAGGTTATCATCCGTCATGGCGAGGATGGCCTCATCGTCGGTCATGTTGCGGACGATACAGGGCATATTCGCAAACCCGGCCAGCTCACTGGCCCGCTGGCGGCGGTGGCCCGCGATGATTTCATAGCCGCCATCCTCACAGGGACGTACCAGCGCGGGCTGGTTTACACCGCTTGCCCGGACGGACTCCACCAGCCCCTGCATCTCCGCATCGTCACGGACGCCAAAGGGGTGGTTTTTGAACGGACGCAGCTCGGAAAGATTGAGGTAAACGATCTCCTCCTTTTCCGGGCGGGTAGCGTCACGGGGCGCGGGCGGCTGTTCCGGCCCGGCAGGGGGCGGGGCCACCTGCGGATTGGGCGCAGCGTTTTCCGGGGCAGCCTTACTTTGGGACATTTTGTCTCGAGGTGCTTTTGTCTTGCCTTTTGCGGGCTTTTCTCCCTTGTCCCCTTTGGGAGGACGGTCACGGCGGGGCTTTGCGGCCCGTTGATTAGGAGCCTCATTTCTTGCCGCACCTTCACGGGCGGCTGCAAAGTCCACCACCTTGCCGGGGGAAGCAGGAACCGGGCCATCCATACCAGAGATAGCCGTTTGCTGGGCCTGCTTGTCAGGTGCGGGAGCTTCGGGTGCAGCTGCACCGTGGGACTCCGGGACACTGGGCTCCACCTTTTCCGTGGGAATAGTCTGTTCCGCCGGGGATGAATCTCCTATAACGGGCCCCAGCTTGTCGGGAACAGGCTGCTCCGGTGCAGGGGCCTCGGCAGGTGGTTCTACCTCGGGGCCAATATTCTTTTTGTCATCTGCCATTTACTAACCTCCTTATCGTGGCATGAAAAAAGCCAGCCCGATGGCTGGCAGAAGATAGAGAGACTCCTCCTTTCAGATTGTGGTATATGAAAACGCCACCCATAGTCTCACTTGGGCGGCGTAATGCTCAATATTCAATTTTTTAGGATAAAAACCTCTTGCTTGACAAGTTGTAAAATTCTTTAGATTTTCTCGTGGTGGCCTTCGTTCCATATTTTTTCTTCAACATCGGCCATCATCAGCTTTAACAGGATGTTTGACATACTCTCGCCGTTTTTATTGCAGCGTGGCTCCACAATAAAAACGTGATTTCCAATCTTATATTTTTGTGGTTCACCAACTATATATTCTTACTCCATACCCAACACCCCCTATCCGCTATGGAATAAGAAAATTATATCATACTGTCTGTGCCAGAGTGGGGGTACAGTTTTGAGTTACGAGTTTTTTATCTTAACAGAAGTTTACTATTGTGTGCTGTGAGTTCCGTCTAAATATTACCACATATTCATTCACAGTATATCCATAACATATCTCAGAATTGCACTTAAGAAGTTTTTGTTGGAGTGGTTAAGAACAATTTCTATATTGCACCTCATTGAATGTTGTTGTATATTATTATTGTATTATTATAGTTTTGTGCACGTATATTTCTGCGTTTCAGCCAGAGAACAAAAATTCAAGAATAGCATACATCGTTTGATTAAAAAACCGAGATATATATTTTGAACACAGTGCAATGAAAAGTATTTGGGGAGAAAAACATGAAAGTTGTGGGTGTTGACTTGTTCGCTGGAGCGGGCGGACTGTCGCTAGGGGCAGAAATGGCTGGCATTGACGTACAAATCGCAGTTGAAAATGATGTCTATGCGGCCAAAACATATAAACTTAATCATCCACAGACAAATGTTATTACAGATGATATAAAGAATATAAATCGAATTTCCCTTGATAAAGAAAATAATGTAGTTGTGCTATTCGGAGGCCCTCCATGTCAAGGATTCTCAACTTCTAATCAAAAGACTCGTAATAAGAATAATCCCCAAAATTGGTTGTTCAAAGAGTTTATTAGACTTGCAGATTCTTTGAGGCCGGATTGGATTGTGTTTGAAAATGTACGTGGAATTGTCGAGACAGAGAAAGGCTATTTTGCTGAACTAATCTCATCCGAAATTGGCAAACTTGGATATACTTGTTCGACAATGGTTTTATGTGCATCCGATTATGGTGTGCCCCAAACACGTTCGCGTTTTTTCTTAATTGGTTCTTTGTCTGGAAAAACAGTAAAGAAGCCTAAACGTATTACACCTGTTGTTACAGTTGCTGATGCCATCTCAGATTTGCCAGCGCTTGAAAATGGCGCCAATATTGACATTCTTAATTATAAAGTAAATGACTTAAATAAGCTATCTAGCTACGCCAAATTACTACGTGGTGAACTTCTGGAATGTAGTGGTCATTTGGTAACCAGAAATGCTGCAAAGATTATTCAAAGATACTCATATGTGCCACAAGGTGGAAACTGGGCAGATATTCCTGATTATCTTATGGATAACTATAAAGATAAAAGCAGATGTCATACAGGCATTTATAAAAGGCTTTCTGCAGAAAGCCCAGCGATTACCGTTGGAAATTATAGAAAAAGTATGTTGATACATCCTTGGGAGAATAGAGGGCTGTCTGTACGAGAAGCAGCAAGACTACAGTCTTTTCCCGATTGCTATCGTTTTTGTGGCAGCATTGGATTCCAACAGCAACAAGTCGGTAATGCAGTTCCGCCATATCTGGCGAAAATCGTATTTCAAGCCATAATTGAGGCAGAGAGAGGCAACATATGATTTGCAATGAGATATTATCTACATCTACTCTTGAAGAGCTCTTATGTCAAGCTAAAGATGAGGAGTTCCCCTCCAGCATGGGGAAAAAACATTATGAGCGTTATAAAGAGCTAAAGGAGAAATTTGCTGATTACCCTGTAGAAATAGGGGCAATGTCAAGTTCGTTTGAAGCGTGGATTAAGGAAACGCAAGAAAAAGCAGCAGAAATTAGTAAAATCCAAAACGAGCGAGAGCGTAGTGCTCAACTTGCCGACTTGTTTGTAGAAGATCCTATAGTATTTTTGAATAGACATGATGTTACGCACACAAATAAGGTACAAGAGAAAGCAAAAGAGATTTTAAAATGCTTCAATAATTTGGATTTAACATATTATGAATTGTATCTTCTGCTTTGTGCTGCAGTCGTACATGATATTGGTAATATTTTTGGCCGTAAGGGGCATGAGCGAAATATTAAAGCAATATTAGATAGTGAATGTACTGATATACTTCCAGACTCAATTGAGCGACGAGTAATCGCCCGCATTGCAAGAGCACATGGTGGAAGTATTTCAGGGAACTCTGATACCATTAGTAATTTGAAAGAGTCAGATAAAATTAATAATCGAAATGTTAGAGAGCGCCTATTGGCTGCCGTTTTGCGTTTTGCCGATGAACTGGCAGATGACTCTACAAGAGCTAATCATGCAGCCTTAAAAAGTGACATTATTACGGAAGCAAGCAAAATCTATCATGTATATTCAACTGCTCTACACACCGTTGAGCTCAGAAAAAACGACATAAACCAATCCTATGAAGTTGTCCTAGCATATGAGTTTGACTCGAACATAGCCGCAACACTTTATGGAAAGGTTGGACAACAAAAATATCTTATTGACGAAATATATGAAAGAACACTAAAGATGGAGCGCGAACGGCGATATTGTATACGCTATTTGCGTCCATACTGTCCTTTAGAAAGAATTAAAGTACAGATTACCATTACTAATGCTAGCGACGAGTTCCTATCTTATCCTATTACTTATACGCTAGAGGAAAGTGGATATCCATCCACGCCTTTTGCCACGATAAAAGATGTTGATTGCAATATAAAAACCGGTACTGAATTGCTTGCTGAGCTTCGAAAGGAGGGAATGCTAAATGAATAGCACAAATCCATTTCAGATTAAAACTCCAGAAAGTTTAGCTCCTGAGGAGGCCGTCAGTCTTTTTGTGGATGTATTCACTGATTATCAGAAAATAAAAGCACAGGGGCATACATTCATTATGGGGCCTCGTGGTATTGGAAAAAGTATGATTTTTCGATATCTTGAGCCGGATTGTCAGTGTATTAAATCTGAATATAATAAAGTCAAAATTAATGAATTAGAGTTTTTGGGGCTATATATTCCGTTGAGAAATGCTGGCTTTACTAAAATAACGGAATTAACGCGGTTAGAACGCAATGCAGCTCATATTATCAATGAGCATATTATGGTCACATTCTTTTTGCAAAAAGTTTTTACCAGTCTCTCAAATGCTGACCTATATGATGAAAATCCAGAATGGGATAGTAGCGCGAGACAATATTATAATGAAGAATTTTTGCCTCGAATTCGTGGCGACCATAATCAAATTAATGATAATGCAAGAATTCACGAAGTTTTTTCTAAAATGGCAACTGTTATGGAGCGCTTTTATTTACAGGCGATCGATTATACTAAAAGGCTTTCATTTACTAAAGATGTTTATCCATACGATGGGCCATTATATGAATACTTAGATTTTGTGCTTCCACTTATGTCCCATCTATCTGTGATAAAATGTTTTCCGCAACAAACAATCTACTTTTTAATTGATGATGCCCATTGCCTAACAACAATTCAGACACAAATTTTGAATTTTTGGGTTTCTACACGTACATCTGGAATAGTTAGCTTAAAAATTTCAAGCCAATATAACTATAAACATTTTTACACCATAACTGGTGCAACTATTGACACCCCACATGACTATTCCGAAATTGATATGACTTTTGTGTATACTGGTAAAGCAAAGCCAAAGTATAAGGAAAGAATTACTAAAATAATTGAAAAAAGACTTTTGAATGCTAATATACACAAGACTGCGGACGAGTTTTTCCCACCGGATGAGGAACAAGAGAAGAAAATTAAAGAAATCGAAGAGATGTATCTCAAAAAATTTGACGAGGGAAGGGGCCGTGGCAACAAGCGGGGCGATGACGCTTTGCGTTATGCCAGACCTGATTTTATTAAGAGTTTGAGTGGAACTTCAAAATCAAGCGGAACATACAGCTATTCTGGATTTGATCAATTAGTACATTTATCGTCTGGAATTGTGCGGTATTTTCTTGAACCAGCGTATAAAATGTATGCGGAAGCCGTATCGCAGGCTGATAACCATATCATTGACAGTATCCCCCCATCTATACAAAGTCAAACTATACGCGAAGAAGCGAATAATTTCTTGTTTCATGATTTACCTAGGTATGCATTACCTGAGGACGTTGAGGAAATTCAAGTTGCTATCGGCGACGAGGCTTATCCTAAAGAAGATATTGATAAACTATCGAATCTTATTCAAGCACTTGGAGGATTGTTTAGGCAAATACTTTTGTCGGACAGATCTGAACGAAGGGTGTTTTCCATTGCTATATCGGATTCTCCGTCAAAAGAAGTTGAGAGAATTCTTGCTCTAGGAATACAGCTGGGGTATTTGCATAGTTCAACTATTGGTAGGAAAGATGGAAAGAGCGGAGGTAGAACAAAACTATATATTCTAAATCGAAGGCTTTCTCCAATTTGGACACTTGACCCCACAGCTTTTGCTGGATATCTATTTGTCCAGAATCGTTTGCTCGAAGAGGCAATGCTGGAACCCTTTACACTATTACGTCGTTTAGGGAAAACGTTGCCCCAAGAATCTGAGTATCAATTATCACTTTTTAATGTCGATGATGAGCAAGAATTTACAGTTGAAGGTGGTGAGTAAAATGTTAATAACATTTCCTGTAAATCAACTTAATGAGTTAACAGAAGAGTACTATGATGCCCTAATTTGCTTTAATAGTTTTGAAGCGCGTTGCACGACAATTCCATCACAGGTTTCCAAAGACAACTTTGCCAATTGCTTAATATTTACAAATAGGGATACTCGAGAACAATCGGAGAACAATCTTAATATCATAAACCAATTATTCGCAGGGAAAAGCCAGATCATTGAACTGACCGTATCATCTCCAATAAGTGTAGCTGATAAGATGGAAGAAACGATTAAGTCTCTTGCAAAATCATGCGAGCTAAAAAAAGTCTTTATTGACATCACTACTTTTACACACGAAACGTTACTAATCTTACTGGCTATCTTTAGGGAAAAGTTTTCGGATACCCACGTGGTTTGTGGATATGTAAATGCCAAAGAATACTCATATGATTGCGAGGATCAAAAAGACAAGTGGCTAAGTAGAGGTATAGGTGAAATTCGTTCTGTTTTGGGGTATTCAGGTGTGTTAAAGCCTTCTAAAAAGAATTTATTGATGGTCATTGTTGGATATGAATATGAGAGAGCAGTTCGGATTATTGAAACAGTTGAACCTGATTTCCTGTCACTTGGTTACGGACTTGCCTCGGATTCAACCACTGAAAAAAATCGCGGAGCCAATGAGCACTATACTCAGTTAGTAAAACAGATGGCAACGTACTATGATGAAATTCAAGACTTTCAGGTTCCCTGCAACGACCCATATAAAGCATACCAAGCAATACGTGAACAAGTTGAGAACATTGGTTCAGATAAAAATATTATAATTGTACCAATGAACAATAAAATATCAACCATTGGAGCGGCGTTGGTTGCATTTGAAAAGCCAGAGATACAAATATGCTATGCACCTGCGTTAATTTATAACTATTCAGCATATTCAATCGCCGGAGATCGATGTTATATATTTGATTTAACACCACCTCAAAAAATATCCGAAAAAAAACCACAGATATAGTCCTATATTTCCCACGTATCGAAGCGCTCTTTTGGCCCGGTTGGAGGGGTATGTAACCGATGGGTCCGGGAGAGCGCTTGAATGGCATTCAAGAGGTCAGCGGTTCGATCCCGCTTATCTCCACCAGAAAAGTCCTGAAATCGTAAGATTTCAGGACTTTTTCGTACTTTTTAAGCCCTGAAATTAGGCGCCGACTGGAATATGACTGGAACCGGGATCGTTTCCCAAAAACGCCTTGTTGAACGCCTCCACCGCCTTCTGCTTGACCGGTGACTGCACGTGCAGATAGTGCTGCGTCATGTCCAAATCCGCATGCCCCACCATGCTTTGGATAGTAGCAAGATCCACTCCAAGGGCTTGCATCTGCGACACATAAGTGTGTCGGCAGGAGTGCGGCGTCAGCACACGAACATCGCCCAGGGCCTCGATATAGTCCTTGAATTTCTCCCGGTACATCTTGGGATCGAAGGGCTGCTCCTTCTTCGGCGATTGGAAAACGAACTTGTCCTTTGTGCTGCGCAGCCCGATCACGATGGGCCGCAGGCCCTCCGGCACCGGCACGTCCCGCACACTGTCTCTGGATTTCGGCACGCCGATCTCCACATGTCCCGAAACGGTCTTCACCGCTTGCCGAACGTGGATCACAGAGCCGTCCTCCTCGATCAGCCTTGGCTCCAGCGCCAAGAGTTCCTGCATGCGGATCCCGGTGCCCAGCATCAGGCGGATGCTGTCTCCGTACTTGTCGTGCGGGAGTCCCTCCATCATCCGTTTGACCTCTTCGGCGGTAAAGGCTTCCTTGGCTTCCATGGGTTTGTTTGCCTTCATCTTCTCCGCACAGGCCACCGGATTTCGACGGATCAGTTCATTCGCCTCGGCCTTATTCATGATCTGAAACAGCATCCCTCTCGCCTTGGCCACATAGCTGTCGGACTTGCCCTCCTTCCTGAGATCCCGCAGCAGGTCTTCAATGTCCATCGCCTTGATGGTGTTGACCGGTCGTTCCCCGATTTTCTCCTTCAGCGTGGTCAGCGTGTACTTGTAGCTCTGCTGCGTCGTCTTGGAGATGCTGTCCTTGTGCCCTTCATACCAGGTGTCCGCCCATTGGGAGAACAGGATATCCGGCTGCACCAGGGGCCGCTCGTCAAGGGTAATAAGCCCGGCCTCCAGCTTTTGCTTGAAGTCGTGCATCTTGTCCAGCGCTTCCTTGCGGGTTCTGCCGTAAAAGGACTTTCGCCTTCTCCGGCCATCCTTCTGGAAGCCGAACATGATGGAGCACTCCCAGCGCCCATCTTTTCTTTTGTTGATACTGCCTTCGCCGTTACAGCGTTTCTTTGCCAAAATAACTCCTTTCCTCAGAGCATTGTGTTTCTCTGATCTATTGTTTACATAACTTTCTCGATTTTTCAAGTGTTTTGTTGAAAAAATTCCAGTCGGGTCGAAACCCGGCTGGAATTCCTCTTATTCAAGCTGATCGTCCATCCACTGGAGCAGCTTTTCTTTCGGCACGACGAGCCTCCGCCCGATGTGCAGCGTGGGAAAGCCCTCGCTGTGCATCAGCGTGTAGGCGGAGTTCTTGGCGATACCGAGGATCTCCGCCACCTGCTGCGCGTTCAGACTATAGGGCATGCGCTCAATGTCGGCATTCGTCATCGGCATCCCCTCGCTTTCTGGGTACCCATTTCAGTTCGTACCCGATCACATCGGCCAGCTCCACGACTTCCCGGTAGCGCAGTGAATTCCGCTGCAGCTTGTTGGAGAAGTTGGAGGCGGAATCGCTCCAGCCGTACTGTCGGTGAAGCCGATCCAGGGTCTCCTGCATGGTGAGGCCTGCGCCGACGATCCTTGCTTTGATTTCGTTTCTTGTGGTATTCATGGTATAATCCTTCTTTCTTAAAAATAGTAATGGAGTTCAAAAGATCTGTACGTACGTACAGATGATTCTGACTCTTGGATAAAAATGAAGGGCGATCAACATGACCGTCCTTTTTAGCGGGCGTCTCGATCAGGGCTCTTGCGGGCGAGTTTGCGCTGCTGTTTTTGCAGTTCCTCCTCTTGCCAGATCTCCCGGACGCGCCCTTCGATATAGTCCTTTCCGTAGGAACGGCAGAGCGTGTCGTATTTCTCGACCGTCACGGTCTTCTCCGCGTTTTCCTCGATCATATGGTCGACCGTGGCCTCCAGGGTGGCGACCCGGCCCAGCGCGCGCTCCAGTTCTTTCTTCAGATTGTTGTAAGCGCGCTTTAGATCCTGGTAGGCCTCATAGATGGCTAGGTAAACCTTCTGGAACTTCCGCATGGCGGGCTTAGCCTTATGCTCCCGGTAGGCTTTTGCCGTCTCCAGCACATCCGGCTGGGGAAGCCGCTCTTCCTCGTCGTAGGCATATTTGCGCGCCTGCTCTTCCAGGTTTTTTACCTTCGGAACGATTTCGTTCACCCGGGCCTGGGCAGCGTCCGCCTGCTCATTGAGCTGGGCGATGCTGTCCTGCTTCTGCTTCTCTTCCTCGGCCAGTTTTTCCAGATCATCCAGTGCCTCGACTTTGGCCGCGGAGATATCCGCAAGCCGCTGCTTTTCCTGTTTCACCTTAAACTGGGTCACCGTCAGATGTTCTTCCGTGCTGCCGCGCTCGCCGCGCTGCAGATCCGTGTACCCGGCCTCGACCATGTGATTGTAGAAATCGTCCTGCAGGACGGAGTAGGACTTTTTCAGCATCTTCTTCCCGCTGGCGGTGAGCATCGGCTCACCGTGATCGTCCAGCATCTGCTTGGAGTCCCACTTCTTGCTCCGGCTGACCTGCATGACCGTCTCTTTAACCGTTCCGATCAAAGCCGGGTCCTTACATCGCTTTGACCAGAGAATTTGCTTCTCCACCACCGGGACATAGACCACATGCAGATGGTAGTGGTAGATATCCTCACCCAGCGCCTCGGACATGGCCCGGTTCCGCTCATCCGCGTGCATGACGGCGGAGAGGATAAACTGCTCGCCTCCGACGATCTTCACCGCGGCTTCATAAGCGTCGGCATAGAATTGCTTGGCAAACTCGTAGCCGCCGTTGTTGTAGAAATAGGCGGAGTTCACGTCAAAGATCAGCTCGCAGAATTTCGTGGAGTCCGGCTTCTGGCCCCAGGTGGAGATGACCTTCTGCTGTTCCAATTCTTTGAACATGTCTTCGTAGGAGCCGGTCGGCTCTTTGAAATGAACATTGAACGGGGTACGCTCCGGAACGATATCCGGGTTGGAGTAGATTTCCTTCTGCCGTTCGTTGTGGGCCTGAGCGCCTTTGATGGTGTCGCTCTTTTTCAGATCGCGATTTCTGGCGACGGTGCGATCGATCCCGTCGTTTCTTGCCATGGGCAACGCCTCCTTTTCCTTTTTTGAGAACCATTAGGGTTCCGGGGATCACTTCTGCGGAAGTGTAATAACCCACTATGGTACTTTCATCCACAGGCTGCAAAGTACCATTTATCGTGGGCTCTGCCGAGAGCACAGGGGAAACAGCTTTTTCCCCTGTACCCCTTCGCCGGATCGCCGCCTCATCCGCGCCGCCGATCCGTGCTTTCAAATTGAAAGCACCCCTTCAACCGTGTGCTATCATTTTGAAAGCATCAAAAGCTGTTGGCGAAATCCAGGATGTCGGCGGGAATGTCATCGTCTGCCTCCATCGTGGATTCCGGGCTCTCGCCCTCCGGAAGCACAAAAAGCCGCTGGGTACGCATTTCCCGACAGAGTTCCTCTGCCAGGGCGCGCACATCCAGCGGCTTCTTGTTTGCCTCCTGCGCCATCAGCTTTCGCAGACCTTCGATCAGAAAGGCGTTCATGGAGAGCGTCTGCGATTCGCTCTTTTCATGAAGCCATTCCCAGATCTCCCGGTCTGTTTTACGGGAGAGATCGAAGCGCAGAAGCAGCGTCTTCTCGTTCTTTCTCATATCACATCACGTATCCCTCCGTTTCAGATTGTTCAGAGCCAGCAGCTCATAGCCCTTGGCCGTGGCGCAGATATCCTCGATATACTGCACGCGGCAACCATCATCGTTCCAGAAGTGCTTGAGGATGCAGGCTCCACCGCCCATGACCGTAAGGCGCATGATCTCCGGGTTGAACTCGTATTCCCGGAGTTTGGCAAGGATCGTGTCCGAGTACTCCTCGGCGGCCTTGCGCATGACTGAGGTGTATTTCTCTGCAAGGTCTGCGTTCCCACGGCGCAGGAAGTCTTCACACACATCGTAGGGCATGGCGAAACCACTGACGGCCAGCAGCTCGTTGGACATGCGGATGATGCACTGCTCCACGCCCAGCTTGTCCGTGTAGCAGCGGCTGGAGATGGGCTTTCCGTCCTTGATGAGCATGGTGTTCATGGTCCCGTTGCCGATGTCCGCCAGAATGTTCAGGCCCTTGAAGTCTCCCAGGCGCTGCACCACTCCGGCGAAGCCCTGGGGGAAGACCTGCACATCGTCGATGCGCACCAGATAATCCTGCCTGTGATACCGAAACTCAATCAGCTCGTTGCGCATGAGGTATTTGCGAAATGCTTCCTTCTGTGCGCCGATCCACTGGATGGGCAGCCCCACCGCCAGCACTGCCTCACATTCCGTGATGTGTCGGAACTCCAGTTCTTTGGCCAGAGCGGCCACGGTGAGGATGTAGTAGTCCTCGTCCTGGCTCTTGTCGCTGACAAAGCCCTTGTGCTCTTCTCCGACCACATAGTACTTGCCCTCATAGAAGAGCGCGTCCGGCGTCATGGGCGGCTCGCTGTCGTAGGCTTTGACGCCCGAGCGAAAGACCACATGCCGGCATTTGATGTTGCCAAAGCCATGGTCGATCCCGATGATTTCTTTTCCGTTGTAGTTGTAATGTTCCATTATATTTCCTCCTAAAAATGATTTTTGCTTGTGTTTTCTTCCAGGGTCAGCCGGGTCAAGCGTTCCTCCGGCTGATCCATTTTGCTGTCTGCCGTGGGTCCTACGGCGCTGATCCGCTTTTCCAACGTCTCGGCACGGCCGCAAAAATGTTTATCACAGGGTTCACCTCCTTTCTTCGCCCTCGAAAAGTGAAAGCAGTTATTTAAGAACGAAATCTCCCTTTACCGCTTGCCGTTCTTCCCTCCCTGTTTCCTGACAGGCAACCCTGCTCGGCGCTGTGCCGTCGGCCCCGTAGGGGCCGCGCTCCCTCTTGCGAGATCTTCGCGGTTTATCTCAGTTCGGACGGTCATTCACTTGTCGAACCGTATCGTACCAAGAAAAAAGGCCTCCTCCCGTATATCCGGGATGTAGGAAAACAGGGGTAAAAAGTGAAAAATTCCACGATCAAGGAAATGATGTGGTATACTGTTAAAAAGCCGTGTTTTTCAGCGAAGGAGAGAACGAAAATGTACGTAAAGCTGTCCATTCCCGAGCGTCTGAAGGATCTGCGCGTGGAGCGTCATCTGACCCTGGAAGAGTTGGCCGAGGCCACCGGGCTTTCCAAATCCGCCCTCGGCAGCTATGAAGCCGATGATTACAAGGACATTAGCCCGTTCAGCATCGTGACGCTGGCGGAGTACTACGGGGTGTCCACGGATTACCTGCTGGGGGTCTCGGAAATAAAAAAACACCCAGACACAGACCTGGCGGGTCTGCATCTGAGTGATGATATGATGAAGCTATTGGCAAGCGGAAAGATCAACAACCGCCTGCTGGGTGAGATTGCCACGCATCCGGACTTTCAGCGCCTGATGGTGGACACGGAGATCTGTGTGGATCGGATCGCGGCCATGCGGGTACATGACATGAACGTCGTCCTGGCCGAGGCTCGGAAAACGGTCATGGAAAAGCACAATCCCGGCGAGAACGATCTGTACATGCGGACACTGGAGCTGGCCCAAATCAATGAGGACGAGTATTTCAGCCGGGTCGTGCATGACGATCTCGATAAGATCATCGCGGATATCCGGGAAGCGCACATAAAAGATACGACCACCGCCGATGCGGACAACCCCTCCGACACCGCACGGCAGGAGCTGGAGGCAGCCATGAGCTACGAGGGCAGCCCAGAGGAGCGCCAGGCCCGCCTGTTCTGCAAGCAGCTCGGGATCAATTACGACAAGCTGTCCAAGGACGAGTTTGTCAGCCTGATCAGCATCCTGAAAAAGTCATCTCTGCTCAAAGGGCAGCCCAACAAGCGCGGGAAGAACAGCAAGAGGAAGTAATGGCTTTTTTCTAAGCCCGTTCCGTTTCCTGCTTCAACCCAATTATACGAGGAAAAACTTCACGAAAGTCTGAAATCCACATTTTTGCAATTCTTCAAGGCGCATCAGGCGAAGAATTGCACTTCTGCAATTCCGAAAATAAAAAAGACCCGAAACCATTGTACGAACGAGCAAATGATTTCGGGTCTTTCTTTTCTTCTGGTAAAAGCACACCCCTTTATGCTTACGATACCGTTCTTGTTGCTCGCACCAAAAACAGCGGGGTGGACGAGAAGTTCAGCTTTTCCTCCTCCGACCAGACGCGCTGCCAGGTCTGCTCGTCCGCTTCCGCGTGCAGGCCGAGGCCCTGTAGCAGCGCGAGATCCCAATCCGGGCGGCGGATATTCGACAGCGGAACCCGGCGGGCGATGTCCTCCATCACGTCGAAATTCTCTCCCACGTTCTGATCCCACACGCCCTGCTCGGCGCTGTTGGCCCGATCCCGGTCGTAGGCGGCCTGGGCCTCGTCGTCGAAGAGATAGGCGTACCAGTTGGCGTCGAAGTTCAGCAGCAGTCCGCCCGGTTTCAGCACCCGTGCCCATTCGGCATAGGCTTTTTCGGGGTGGGGCAGGTTCCAGGTCAGGTTGCGGCTGACCACCACGTCAAAGGAAGCGTCCGCAAAATCCAGCTCCTCTGCGTTCATCTCCATCCATCGAATCTTGCCGGCAAGCTCGCCGGCATTTTTCTTTGCCTCGGTCAGCATGGCGGGCGTCAGGTCGATGGCCGTCACATCATAGCCCAGTTCCCGCAGGAGGATGGCAAAGAAGCCCGGGCCGGTGCCCACCTCCAGCACGCGCAGGGATTTAGACGCGCTGTCCGGGAACTGCCGCGTGATCTCGGCATGGAGGCAGTCGCTCCACTTCTGCCGCTGCTGCGTGGCAAGCTCTAGCTGATTGACCTCAGAGTAGGAGGAGGCGCGGCCGGTCCAGTAGCTCTTGTTTTCAGATAATATCGTCTGTCGGGACACCGTAAGTCACCATCGGGCCTTTCTCAATGATATTCAGCGACGCGCACTGATGCAGCAGCACGCCGTCGTCCGGCGCGTACTCCACAAAGAGGCTGCGCCCGAAGTAGTCGCGGATCTCGCCCAGCTTTTCACCCCTACGGAAGACTTCGCCCACCTTTTTCTCCGGATACCAGCAGCCGGTGCATGGCGCGTCGTCGCTGTATTCCAGCAGCTGCGTCTTAGGATAGCGCATCGCCTCACCGGGCAACACACCCAGGCAGCGGAGGATGTTCCGCACGTCAGCCTTGTCCGCCTCGATCTCCTCCCGGCTGAAAAGAGAGAGCTGTCCGCGCTCGATCAGTACGCTGGGGACGCCGTGGACGGAGGCGAGGTTATATGCACCGCCGGTGCGGCAGCGGGAGCGAACATAGTATTTCGTGTTGACGCAGGCGATCATGGCCTTCGCCGTCTCCTCGGCGGGCGTGTCGCCCAGATAGTAGGCGTAGGGGATCAGTGCCTCATACCCGTCGCCGCTGTGCAGGTCGATGTAGGCGTCCACGTTTCGGATAAACACTTCAAAGAGCATGTGCGCCAGCTTGTCGGCTTCACTGCCCTCCCGGTCGCCGGGAAAGACCCGGTTGAGGTTTTTCCCGTCCTCATAGACCATGGACATGGTGCGGTTTTCAAAGCCGGAGCGGTTGGCAAGCGGCAGCAGGATCACGTTGCCGTGCAGCGCGGAGACGTCCAGTTCATTCGACAGCTCGATGGCCGCCTGGATGCCCACGTACTCCGCATTATGGATGCCGGCGGAAATCAGCACGGTCGGCCCCGGCTGCTCGCCGCAGAGCAACACATGGGGCACGTGCAGTTCGGTGCCCTCCACATGGATATGATCCTTGACGGTTTTGCCGGGCGTCAGCTCATGCCCGGCGATGCTTTTGACCTGCATAGAAACCTCCGATAATCTTTTTTTACAAAGTATCATGCGCGGCGAAACGCCACAAGCCCCCCGGGGGGATACGCGGCGAAAAATGCGGAAACGCGCAGAAAGCAAAGGCTTTCTCAGAAAAAAGGATTATCCCCCCGGGGGGCTTCCGCGGGAAAAAGAGATGCCCTATAATACAGAGAAACAGCCGGGAGCAAGCAAAAGGAACGGAGAGAGAACGACCTATGGAACCTATCAAGCACCGCATCACCCATTACTGGTCTCACCGGGCGGAGGCCTTTCAGACCCAGCGCATTCGGGAATTTGAAGATGAAAAGCATGAGCGCTGGCTCAGGGAATTTAACCTCTATATCCCGCAGGACCGTCCGCTGCGCGTGCTGGATCTGGGAACAGGCACGGGCTTTTTCGCCCTCGTCTTTGCGGCGGAGGGACACGAGGCCACGGGCATCGACCTGACCCCGGACATGATCGACCGGGCACGCCAGACGGCGGAGATCCTTGGCTTGAAAGCGGATTTTGCCGTCATGGACGCCGAGGAGCCGGACTTTGCGCCGGAGAGCTTCGACGTGCTGGTGACGCGCAATCTCACCTGGACGCTGCCGCATATCGAAAAGGCCTACCGGGAATGGTACAGGCTGTTAAAGCCGGGCGGCGTACTGATCAATTTCGACGCAGATTACAGCGCGGCGCTGGAGGATGAGGAGGAGCACGAGCTGCCGGAAAACCACGCCCACAAGCTGGTGCCGGAATACATGAAAGAAGAGAACGAGGCGATCACCATGGAGGTCGGCGCCTATCACGGGCCGCGACCGCAATGGGACGTACAGCTGCTCATCGAAGCGGGCTTTGAGCGCGTTTCGGTGGACATGGGTGCCTACCGGCGCATCTATGCCGAGATCGACGAATTCTTCAACCCGACGCCGATCTTTTGCCTTGCCGCCTACAAATAGTGTGAAAAATTGTTGAAATTTGTATCCCCCAGGGGGGCTTCCGCAGCATTTGGCAGGGGTCTATACTGTTTTCCAGAAGCCCAAAAGGCAAAAGAAAGTGAGGAAACAAGATGAAGAATCTGAAAAAGACTCTTGCGCTTCTGCTTGCACTGTGCATGATCCTTGCCCTCGCGGCCTGCGGTCAGAAGGCACCGGCCGAGGCTCCGGCTGCCGAACCGGCTCCGGCTGCGGACGCTGCACCTGCCGCGGATGCCGCCCCGGCCCCGCAGGAGGCCAAGTGGCTGCGGATGGCCACAAACTTCGCTTATCCCAGCCTGGACGCCCATAAAGACTACTATGGCTGGTATACGCAGATCTACGGCATGACCGAGACCCTGTACCGGATCGATGCGGATATGTCTGTCAGCCCGCTGCTGGCGAAGGATTCCAGCGTCAGCGAAGACGGCCTGACCTGGACCTTTACGCTGGCGGACGCCTGCTTCTCCAACGGCAATCCCGTCACCGCCGACATGGTGGCGCGCAACTTCCAGCGTCTGATCGAGGTCAACGAACGCTACGACGACTGGGCGGACTTCACGTTCACCGCCGAGGATGAAAAGACCTTCGTCATCACGACCCCGGACGTCTTCCCGACGATGCTCGTCGCGCTGACGGACCCCGAGTTTGCGATCATGGATCTGGACGCCACCACCGACTTTGACAATGCGCCCATCTGCACGGGACCTTTTGTGATCCAGTCCTTCCAGCCGGAGGGCGACGTGGAGGTCGTGCGCAACGACAAGTACTGGAACGGCGAGGTCAAGCTCGACGGCGCCACGCTCTTCTATATGCCGGATGCAGACTCCAAACTCCTGGCCATGCAGGCCGGGGAGATCGACTGCTACACCAGCGTGGACGCGGCCGCCAAGGAGATTTACGAAGCCGATCCGGCCAGCTACAATCTCACGGTCATTCCCGGCACCCGCATGCAATTCTATGTGATCAACCAGACGCGTCTCGATGACAGCGTGTGCGCGGCGATCAACCTGACGGTGGACTGCGAAGCCATTGCCGAGTTCCTCAAGGGCACGACCTCCGCGGCTGTCGGCCCCTTTATCGCGTCTGCGCCCTATGGCCAGGTCACAAAGCCCGCACCCGATCCCGCCGCGGCCAAGGCCCTGCTGGAGGCTGACGGCTATACGCTGAACGCCGACGGATTTTATGAGAAGGATGGAAAAGTGCTCGAGCTGAGCATTGCCCACTACAAGTCCCGCCAGCTGCCCGACCTCGCCCTCCTGATGAAGGAGCAGCTTGAGAAGATCGGCATCAAGGCGACGCTGGTCGTGGAAGAGGATCCGGACGCCGGCTATGTGGCGACCGGCGACTATGACATCGCGCTCTACTGCATGATCGCCGATACAGGCGGCGATCCCTACTACTGCGTCGATGCTCTGTACCGCCAGAGCGGCAAGTGGGCCAAGGCCGGCTTCCCCACCGACGAGTCCGAGGCGCTGATCAATCAGCTCCAATTTGAGACTGATATCGATCAGCGTGCCGCGCTTGCCAACCAGATCGTTCAGATGAGCATTGACGACAACGCCTTCGGCTACGTCGGCCTGTTCAACAAAGTCTCTGTCGCAAGGCCCGGCGTCACCGGATTCTCGGAGGACATCCCCTTCGACTTCTATGGCCTCACGCCTGAGACGGATATCGCATAAAACCCAATGATCCGATGGGGCCGGTGCGTCTACACCGGCCCCAAATTGCATGAAAGGAGGAAACTGACCGATGGCCAAATACATAGGCAGACGACTGCTTCACCTTGTCGGCATCCTGATCGCCGTCAGTTTCCTGACGTTTTTGCTGATGTACCTCTCACCCGGCGACGCGGCGATGAAAAAGCTCAACGCCCAGGGCGTGGCCGTCTCGGAGGAGATCATTGAGAAAACAAGAGAAAGCATGGGCCTCGACCGGCCCTTCCTGGTGCAGTACGGCGACTGGGCGCTCCATGCACTGCGCTTTGATCTGGGTGAGAGCTATAAGGACGGCTTCCCCGTGGCGGGGAAGCTTGTCAAGGCGCTGCGCTACACGGCAATCCTCGCCCTCGGCAGTCTGGCGCTGGCCTTCCTGGTGGCGCTTCCGCTTGCCATCCTCACAGCGCTCCACAAGGATTCGTTGCTGGACGACATCACGCGGCTTTTCAGCTTCGCCGGCAACTCGCTGCCGAACTTTCTGATCTCGGTACTGCTGATGTACTTCCTGTGCGTCAAGGCGCATCTACTTCCGCTGACGGCGAAAGAGAGCGTCAAGGGACTCATCATGCCCTGCCTGGCGCTCTCCATCCCAATCTGCGGGCGCTTTATCCGCCAGTTTCGGGCGGAGATCCTCGAGCAGTTGGGCAAGCCCTATGTCTCCGGCGCCAGACTGCGCGGCGTAAAGGAACGCTATGTGCTGAAAAACGTGCTGCACAACGCCTCCATTTCCATCCTTACGATCGTGGGACTCTCCATCGGCACGCTTTTTGGCGGCAGTGTCGTCATCGAGACGATCTTCCGCTGGCCGGGGCTTGGGAAGCTTGCCATGGACGCGATCAGCAACCGCGACTACCCGGTGATCCAGGGCTTTGTGCTTTTTACCTCCACGGTGTATGTCGTCATCAACCTCTTGATCGACATCTGCTATGCATGGATCGATCCCCGGCTTCGCAGAAAGGGGGGCGGCGCATGAAAAAACGGATCAAAACACCCGAGCGCATCCGCCGCCGTGCGATCGTTTTTCTGGCCCTGGCCGGGATCCTGGTCGTCATCAGCCTGATCGCACCGCTCATTTGCCCCAATGACCCCTATGCAACTTCTGCCGCGGATATGAACCGCGCACCCTGCGCGCAGTTTCCCTTCGGCACAGACCGCTACGGCCGCTGTGTCTGCTCGCGCGTGCTGATGGGGGCGAGAACCTCCATCTTTTCCGCTGTCGCACTGGTGGGGCTCACCTTCCTCGCCGGCTCCGTGCTCGGCCTGCTGGCCGGCTGGTACGGCGGCGTGGTCGACACGCTGATCATGCGCCTTGCGGATGTGATGCTGGCCTTCCCGCAGATGGTACTGGCCATCGCGGTGGCGGGCATCCTGGGAGGCGGCATGGGCAACGCCATGCTCGCTATGGGCATCAGCGGCTGGACGCTCTATGCGCGCCTCGCCCGCGCCCAGGTACTGAGTCTGAAAGAAGAACCTTACGTCCACGCCGCCCGGCTTTCCGGCTGCTCCGGCTGGACGATCATGATAAAATCATTGCTGCCCAACATGCTCGGGCCGCTGCTCGTCACGGCGGCGACCCAGATTGGCGTCATGATGATCGGCATCGCGGGCCTCTCCTTCCTCGGCATCGGTGTGATCGAGCCGCAGGCGGAGTGGGGCAGCATGATCAACACCTCCCGCGCCTATCTGCAGCTGGCCCCCTGGGCGGTGCTCGCCCCGGCCGTCGCCACGATCATCACGGTGATGATCTTCAACTATCTGGGCGACTGCGTGCGCGACGTGCTGGAAGCAAAGGAGGCGGAGACATGAGCGACACGATCCTCACGCTCGACCGGCTCTGTGTCGGATACGGCGACCGCCCTGCCGCCGCGGACGTGTCCTTTTCCCTGCAGCGGGGCGAGATCCTCTGCCTCGTGGGGGAGAGCGGCTGCGGTAAGAGCACCGTGCTCAAGGCCCTGATGGCCGCACCCGAGATCCGGCTTTTCTCCGGCGCCATCACACTGGAGGGCACAGAGCTCTCCGCCCTTCCGCCAAAGCAGCGGCGCAAGCTCTGCTGCGAGAAAATGGGCATCGTCTTCCAAACGCCGGAGGCGACCTTCAACCCCATCCGCAGCTATCGCAGGCAGTTTATCGAAACCCTTAAGAGCCACGGCAAATACGACCCGAAAACCTTTGACGCCAAGGTGGCGGAGGCTTTCGCCAAGGTGGAGCTTAACGACTGGCGGCGCGTCCTTGGCGAGTGTCCCTTCGCTCTCAGCGGCGGCATGAACCAGCGTGTGGCGCTGGCGCTGGCCCTGCTGCTCGAGCAGGAGATCCTGCTCTGCGATGAGCCGACCAGCGCGCTGGACGCCACGATCCAGCTGCAGGTGGCCGAGGAGCTCAAACGGCTGCGCGACAAAAACGGTGTGACACAGGTCATCGTGACCCACAATCTGGCGCTGGCCCATTTTCTGGCCGACCATATCGGCGTCATGTACGCCGGGCGGCTGGTGGAGTTTGGCCGGGCCTGCGACGTGCTGTGCAGTCCGCAGCACCCCTATACCAAGAGTCTGCGCGCGGCGATCCCGAGCCTTGACGGGACGATGCCCGACGGCCTGCCCGGCAGCCCGCCGATGACCGGCCCCGCGGAGAGAGGCTGCGAGTTTTGCGACCGCTGCCCGCAGACGGCGGAAGCCTGTGCGCATGCGCCTTATGCCATGCGGCAGGTGGGAGACGGCCATTTCGTCTCCTGCTGCGGCGGGAAGGAGGCCATGCCATGATCGTTCTGGAAGGGAAAAGCCTTGCCAAGCGCTATGAGCAGCAAAGCACCGTGATCCACGCGCTTCGCGGGGTCGACTTTCGCCTCGAGAGCGGGGAGATCCTAGGCGTTGCGGGAGAGAGCGGCAGCGGCAAGTCCACGCTCTTGAAGCTTATTTCCGGCCTGGAAGCGCCCAGCGCGGGCAGCATCCTGCTCCATGGAAAAGAGCTCTCGCCCCGGCGCACCAAAGAAGAATACCGGACGATGCAGATGATTTTTCAGAACGCACCGGCCTCTTTCCATCCCCGCCGCACGATCGCGGATTCGATCACCGAGTCGGTCCGCAGTCTGCGCGGAAGAAACGCGCCGCTCGACCTGGCCTCGCTGGCCGACCGGGTGGGACTGCAGCGGGAGCTGATGGATCGCACACCCCGCCAGCTCAGCGGCGGGCAGTGCCAGCGCATGGCGATCGCCCGCGCCATGGCCGTGGAGCCGGAGATCCTGCTCTGCGACGAGATCACCAGCGCACTCGACGTGTCCTCCCAGGCGCAGATCCTGCATCTGCTTGCCGGTATCTGCCGCGAGAGCCATACCTCCGCGATCTTTGTGTCCCACGATCTGGCGGTGATCCGCTGCCTGTGCGACCGGGTGATGATCATGCGCGACGGTGCCCTTGTGGAGGAAGGGCCGGCGGCACAGGTGATCCGTCAGCCCAGAGAGGCTTATACAAAAAAGCTGGTCGACTCTGTTCTGGAAATCAAGAATTAAGGAAATGGCTCGTGTGTGATTTGCGCAAGGAGGAAACTCATGCAGATCGCTGAATACTATGATTCTGTCGCCTCAATCTGGGACGACGATTATTCGGAGGCCAAGGCCGCCCGCATCGTCACGGCCATGGCCTCGATCCACCGGGGCGGCGCCTGTGTGATGGACGTCGGCTGCGGCAGCGGTGCGATGTTTGCCGATCTCATGGACGGCGGCGCCTGTGAGATCGAGGGTGTGGACATCTCCGGGGAGATGATCCGTCTGGCGCAGAAAAAGTACGGTGCCGATCCGCGCATCCATCTGACCCAGGCTGACTTCCTGCAGCTTGAGCAGCCCGGCTATGAGGTGATCGTGTCTTTCAACGCCTATCACCACTTCCTGCAGCCGCGTGACTTTCTGAAAAAAGCGCGAGAGCTTCTGCTGCCCCGCGGGCGGCTTACGGTGGCGTTCCCCTTTGGCCGCGACCGGATGAACACGCTCGGCAGCATCATGCCGGGCGGCCTTGCAAGGCAGCTGCTCCCTGCGGAGGAGGAAGCCAAACTCTGGCGGGAATTCTTCGCGATCGACTGTATCTGTGATAACGACTCGCTGTTTCTGCTTTCCGGCACGGCGAAATAAAACAAGTCATTTTTCAAATTTCATCCCCCAGGGGGGCTTCCGCACGGCCGAGAATTCTGTTATGCTCTTATCAGATCAGATGCTTGATCGGTTGCCCGGATCCCCTCAATCCATGTGTCTCTTTCACCTCTCCGACACAAAGGCAGCCGAGGATCTCTCTTGCTATAGCCCTCCGAGCCGGTCACTCGGGGGGCTAACATACTGTTAAGATCAACTTCATGCCATGAATCAAAGAAACGAGGACCTGACAACAGGCCCGATCATACAAAAGCTGCTGCGTTTCGCGCTCCCGCTGCTGTTGGGGACGCTGGTGCAGCAGTTATACAGCACTGTCGATCTGATCTTTGTTGGCAACGTGATCGACAAGACCGCTTCTGCGGCGATCGGAGCCAGCACGCTGCTGATCACCTGCCTGATCGGCTTCTTCGGCGGTCTGGCCGTGGGAGCGGGGGTCGTGATTGCACAGAGCTGGGGCGAGCGCGACACGGACAAGCTGCGCCGTGCGATCGGCAACACGGCGGCGCTTGCGCTGGCGGGCGGGGTCGTACTCGCCCTGCTCGGCTGGTTGCTGGCGCCGGGCTATCTGCGCTTGATCCGCACGCCGGAGGAGATCCGTGCAAACGCGGAGGCCTACCTACGGATCTATTTTCTCTCACTGCCCTCGATCGTCGCGTATAATTTCGGCGCGGGAATGCTGCGGGCGCTGGGGGATTCGAAAAACCCGCTTCTTGCCCAACTGGTGGGAGGCCTTGTCAATGTGGCGGCCGACTGGCTGCTGCTTCGCGTGCTGGCAAACGGCGTTGTGGGCGTGGCCTGGGCCTCACTCTTTTCCCAGACCGTAGCGGCGGCGCTGGTTGCGCGGAAGCTGTGCCGACTGGATAACGCCTTTGCGCTGCGCCTCCGGGGGATCCGCTTCGATCCGGCGCTGCTGAAAAAGACCGTCGCCATCGGTCTGCCGGCCGGAGCGCAGGCACTGGTGATCACGCTGTCCAACGTGGTGGTGCAGGCGCATATCAACGCCTTCGGCGCCGATGCGATTGCGGCCTTTACCGCGTATTTCAAGGTGGAGCTGATCATCTATCTGCCGATCATGGCGTTGGGCCAGGCGATCATGACCTTCAGCGGGCAGAACTGCGGCGCAGGGCAGTTCGCGCGCATCCGAAGGGGTACGCGCGACTGCCTTCTGATCTCGCTGGGACTGACGGCGATCCTCTCCGCCGTATCGCTGCTCTTCGGCGGGGCGCTGTTTCGCCTGTTTATCAAGGAACCCTCTGTCATTGCCCTGGGACGGCAGATCATCGCGGTAACGTTCCCGTATTACGTGCTGTACCCGGTTCATCAGATCCTTGGAGACAGTCTGCGCGGTCAGGGCAAAACAAAAGTGCCCATGCTGATCGTGCTGCTCAACCTCTGCCTGATCCGCTCGGCGCTTCTGTTCTGGATCGTCCCGCACACCCGCAGCATCCAAAGCGTGGCGGCCTCCTACCCGGTCACCTGGGGACTCACAGCTCTCGGCATGTGCGTATACTATTGCTCTGAAAACGGACTAATCAGTAAAAGAAAACGGCAAAACTGAGCTTTCGAATAGAATTCACATACATCACAGGAGGAGAAACATGAGAAGGGGAATCGACACCACCGACTATCTGGTTTACGGGCACGAGGCCTGGATCGTGACGGATAAATCCGTCTACGAACCGGGAGAGGAAGTCCACGCCATCCTGCGCTGGGGTCACTATATGCGGCCGGACGGCTTCTTCCGTCTGGACGAATTCCGGGCTTTCGTCTGTGACGAGGCCGGGAACCGGATCGCACTCGCGCCGGTAAAAGGGCCGGGAGATGAGTGGGGCGACTATTATGAGCTGAACTTCACGCCGCTCTCCCGCGGCATTCACACGATCATGGCAATCTACGACAACAACTATGTCCGGAATGAAAAGGACGAATATCTGGAGGGCGACAGACGGACCTATCCGGATATCCTGGACGCCAAGAATTACCCGCAGATCTATGAGACCTGCATTGCGGTCGGCGAGACGGAGGGCCAGGCCAATTTCATCCACGAATCCCGCGTGAGCTTCGTGCCGGAGCCCTGGGAGCCGGACGCGGAAGTCCTGCATCTGACCCTGATCCACGACCGCTTCCCGATTAAACAGGCGACGGTGACTGTGATCCATTATGACGGGAAAGCGTATTTCGAGCGCATCCTGCATACGGATGAGGACGGCCGGATCTTCTTCAATGTGGAGAAAAAGGGCGTGTATCTTGCCGTAACGCGCAAGCCGCTTGCCGAGGGGATCGAAGGGATCTACGACAGCAAGGAGATCGCCTCGACCTTCACCTATGTGAAAAGGTGACGCATCGACCCGGGAAATCTGAATCATGGAGAATAGATAAAAAGCGAGGAAACGAAAATGTCTGAATTCAAAGTCATTGAAGTCAAGCAGAGCGTGATGGAAAACAATGACCGGAAGGCGGAGGAACTCCGGAAAGAACTGAAAGCGAACAAGACCTTTCTGCTCAATCTCATGTCCTCTCCCGGCTCGGGCAAGACCACAACGCTGCGCCGCACCATCGAGGCGCTGAAGGACGAACTGCGCATCGGCGTCATGGAGGCTGACATCGACTCGGATGTGGACGCGGCCACCATCGAGAAGACCGGGGTCAAGGTGATCCAGCTCCACACCGGCGGCATGTGCCATCTTGACGCCCATATGACCCGGCAGGGACTGGAAAATCTCGGCACGGAGGACGTGGATTTGGCCATCCTGGAGAACATCGGCAACCTGGTCTGCCCGGCGGAGTTTGACACCGGCGCGGTGAAGAACGCCATGATCCTCTCCGTTCCGGAAGGCCATGACAAGCCCCTCAAATACCCGCTGATGTTCACGATCTGCGACGTGCTGCTCATCAACAAGATCGACGTCATGGAGGTTTTCGACTTCGATCTGGAAAAATGCAAGGAGTATGTGTGGCGCCTGAATCCCAACATGAAGGTCATCCCCATCTGCGCCAAGACCGGCGAAGGCGTGCAGGAATGGGCCGACTGGCTGCGGGAGCAGACGCTGAACTGGATCCGGTAAGATGATCGACACGTCCTATTACGAAATCCTCCAGACAGGTCTGCCGGGGGACTTGACGGTTCAAAAGCTGGTGCACGGGATTTCCTGGACAGCGGCGGTGCTCAGCGACGGACGGACCGGCGTCGCCATGCACACCCCGGGCGAGACCGTGGCGCGGATGTTTGAAAGTCTGCTCGGCTTGCCGCTCAGTCAGGCCGGACAGGCCATGCTCTCCTGGAACATGGAGGAGGCCAGCGAGGCCTTCGCCGCGGTCAACGCCTTCTATAACCACGACGGCTGCGGCTTTGTAAAGACTAACGCCAAAACGCTGGACGGCGTCGAAATCCGCGGCCGCACGGTGGGGATGGTGGGCATGATGATCGGCCACAGCAACATGACGCAGGAGGATTTTATCTCCGCCAAGAAGCTGTACATCATGGACCGGGAAGAAAAAGCCGGAGCCCTGCCGGACAGCGCAAGCGAGTTCTATCTGCCGCTGTGCGATCTCGTGATCATCACCGGCAGTGCGGCCATCAACAAGACCATGCCGCGCCTGCTGGAACTGAGCCGGAACGCTGAGGTCATCCTTACCGGGCCGACAGTCACCTGCTGCCCGGAGCAGCTGGCTCTTGGCATCAACCGCCTCAGCGGCCGTGTCATCACGGAGAGCGACGCCATGCTGAAAGCCATCGTGGAAAAGCGCACCTCGGTCAACCGTTTCTCCGCGGCGTATCAGGTTCCCTGAAACATCGGCAACAGCCTTTCCCTGGAAAAGACGAGTGCGTGCAGGTGTAACGGAAAAAGGAAACGAGGATGGGATCATCGTCCCATCCTCGCTTTGAATGATTTAGATTTCCTTCATCGTCCCGTTGGTCAGCACATCGATCATGATCTTGGCAGCCAAACGAAAAGCGTAGATAAATGTCTCGCAATCGGTCAGCACATTGACCTCCCGCTGGGCAGTCATATAGTCTTCAAACATTTCTCTCTGTTTTTCGGTGAGCGTGTCGGTCAGTGCATCTCCGGCTTTCACGAGGTCATCCAGCGCTTTGGCATACTGGCTGTTGCGCTTGAAGCTGCGCTCGCTGGGGCGAACGTCACCGAGGTAGAGGTCTTCCAGAATCAGCATCTTGACACCTCCTCAGCAGTAAACGAGGTCGTTCAGTACGCTCTCTTCCGCCCGACTGCGGATGCTGTTCATGCGGCGCACCCATTCCATCTGATCAGTGGCCTTGAGCGCTTCGGTCACACCTTCTTGTTTGGTCATCTGCCGGATAAGCAGTTCCAAGCGCTCCTCACAGGCTCCGTCGATTTCGGCCAAATGCTGAAACAACTTCCCGGACAGAAGCAGATTGGAGTACAGTGCCGGACGGTGCTCCTTCAAATAGCATTTGCGCATCCGGCCATACTTGCCAATAGGCTGTACTTCGGTATCTTCAAACACAAGATTGGGGAGATAATAATCTCCGGATTTATGGTATTGGATGGTCATTATAGTTGTCTCCTTCTAAAACTCTATAGGTTATTCCAGTTGAATATCCTGTTAGGTACGAATCAATTCCAGTCATTTTTACAGTCATTTCTTCCAGACACATTAGATTTTCATGTTTACTCCCTATGCAGGAAGCATTTCAAAAACCAAGTCGGGTGACCTCTTGAATGAAAACATGGGATTCAATTCTGTACTGCCCATAATTGTTGCCTTATGGATGATTCCAGTCGGATTTCTACGGGTTTCGGGGGCCTCTATATACTTATGTATAAGCCAAAATTCCCGACTGTAAATTTGACTGGAATGAAGAAGAAACACAATGTTCTGACCATTAAAAATAGTTTTTAAAATGATTTGATATTTGCGATTTCGCGAACTTTTTCACCGCCAAAAGTTACGAGGCGCTCAATGGCATTCAAGAGGTCAGCGGTTCGATCCCGCTTATCTCCACCAACGAAAAAAGGCAGGCTTTGCGCCTGTCTTTTTTTCGTTGCCGGAAAAACAGATCCGTACACCGCTGACCTCTTGCCTTGCAGTAAATGGCGGCGACGGCGCGCTGCGCCCGGTCAATAATTGTCCTTTCTTTGAAAATCCTTTTATTGCTTATTTTTGTAGTATCAATATAGCGCCGGCACAGCGAGACTGTCGCCGGGTCTGATCATCAGCAAACGAGGGCGAAAGCTGCAGCTTTCGCCCTCGTTTGCTTTTCTGCTTCTTTATTACCCAAAGTTGATCTTCAGCTTGGCGTAAAGATCCTCCAGGTCTAACCTCACGTCCATCGTGTGATAGACTCGGATCTTCCGCTCTGGATCACCGGGCAGATAGCGCATATCGTCGCCGAACCGGGGTGCGGGGAGCTCGGTATAGCCGCCCCGGCGCTCCCGATCCTCCAGCAGGGCGCAGATCACGCCCTCGTCGCCGAGACACCAGGTCTCACCATGGGGCCAGTGGGGCAGATCCGCGAGCGCGTCATTCAGCGCTGCCATCTGGTCAAAGAGATACCGGCCGATCTTTCCGCAGGGCTGGACGCGAAGCTGCAGCTCGGCGAGCGAAACGGCAAACTGCTTATACGTTCCCGTCGGCACCTGCCAGAGCGGCATGGAGGAGGAAAAGACCACGTTGGCAGCGTTTACATCGCTCATGAGATTGAACTCTTCGCCGCCCGCGGGATAATCCGCGCCGCCGATCCAGATGCAGGTCATGCGCTCACAGATGCGCGGCTCCATCAGGATGGCGCAGGCCAGATCGGTGATCGCCCCCTGCATGCCGATATACAGCGGGCGGGGATCGTCGCGCATGGCCTCTTCCACGATGAAGCGGGCCGCCTCCGTGACGATGGGCGTTTTCTCGTCGCTCATCCCGGTCTCCGAGCCCTTGAACAAGGGATAGCGCCCGCTCAGGCCCATCAGATCGAGGATCCTGTTCACCTCGTCAAGGCTCGCCTGTGCGGTCTGATGCTCCGGGTAGCGCCCGTGATTTCCCTTGTCGAAGTGCCCTGCAATGATGCCGCGCACATCCAGCTTGTCTGTCATCAAAATATGCGCCAGGGTGAACTGATCGTCCGCCTCGTTTTTACAGTCGGTATGGACGATATAACGCAGCTTCTTCTGCTTGGGCACATGAAAAGCATACTCCCACATTTGAAAAGCTCCCTTCTTTCGCTCACAGATCCGATGCCGCCGCTGCGGATCGGTTAACAGAGGCTAAGGCACTTGTGTTCCCCATGCGCTCAGCTTAATAGACTTTGCCAGTCGGCAAAGGCCGCGGGGCGGTCGCAGACGGTCTCCGTACGGCAGGCCTGCCCGCTCTTTCCGCTCTCGATGATCTTTTCGATGATATCCAGCACATGGCAGGGCATTGCGGCGCTGACCTGCGGAATACCGCCCTCGCGGATGCATCTTGCCATGTCTGCCACGCCGAGCCCCCGGCAGTTGTCCGATAAGGTCGACGCCGGCTCCAAGGTCTGCCATACGGCCTCACGGGGATTGTTGGGCAGATAGCGTGCCTCGCCGCCGAACTGGTTGGCGTCCCCCAGCTGTAAAATGCCCTTGGTGCCCTGGATGGTGAAATAGGCCTGATCCTGCATGGCGCTGTCGCCGTTGAGGGAGAAGGTACCGGTCACGCCGCTCTTTGTGGTGAGGATGGCGTTGACCTGCGCCTCGTTGTCGTAGACGTAGTCCTGGCCGTACTCCGGGCTGAAGGGCACCACGTTGGGCCGGGTCTTTGCGTGGTTGCCCACTTTGGCAGTGACCTCCGCCATCGGCCCCAGCAGGGAGACCAGCGCCGTGAGATAATACACGCCGTAGTCGTAGCAGATACCGCCTCCCGGCTGGCGCAGGAACTTGAAGAGGCTCGCCAGCACGGTCAGATCCCGGTTGGCCGCCACGTGGAAGGAGGTGACGTCTCCGATCAGTCCCTCGTCCAGCGCCTTGCGCCCGGTCTGAAAAAGGCTGCCCAGGAAGGTCTCCGGCGCCGCGCCCAGCAGAAGCCCCTTCTCTTTTGCCAGGGAAACAAGCTCCTTCGCCTGCCAGAGCTCCGTGGCGATGGGCTTTTCCGTATAGACGTGCTTCCCGGCCAGCAGCGCCTTTTTTATAAGCTCGTAGTGGCTTGGCGCCGGGTTGAGCACCACGACCAGCTCCACCTCGGGATCGACCCGGATCTCATCTGTGGAGGCCGGGTGAATACCAAACTGAGCGGCTTTCTTCTCTGCGTTCTCCCGATGGCTGGCGCAGCAGGCCAGCACGTCAAGTGTGGCGTATTTGTTTATCATATTGCTCAGATAGATATCGCTGATGGCTCCGCAGCCGACGACGGCGGTTTTGACTGGTTTCATGTTGCTTCCTCCTTGATGATCGTATACGAAACGCCCGCAGGCGCGTTTACTTCGGTTTTGATGCTGCCGTCCGACTGCCTCTCATGTCGGATATGGACGAGCCCCGGCGGAGTGGGATACTCCTGATAAACGGAGGTGCGGAGAGAAAAAAGCTCAGCTGCGGTTTTCATCTTGTTGATCCTCAAATCCCTGGTTTCGGATCACATCCCGGTACCAGCCGGCGCTCTTTTTCGGGATGAGCTCCATGTTCTCATAATCGGTATAGTACAGGCCGAAGCGGGCGGCAAAGCCCGCCGACCACTCGAAGTTATCCATCAGTGACCAGAGGTAATAGCCGCGCACGTCGATGCCGTCGTCCATGGCCCGGCGCACATGGCGCAGGGTCTCCGCCACGTAGGCGATGCGCCCGTCGTCGTTGAGGATGGTCTCGCGGTCCGGGCCGTCGTCCTGAGCCACGCCGTTTTCGGTGATGTAGATGGGGACGTCGATCCCGTAGTCCTCCGCCAGCATGTGCAGCACATCGTAAACCGCCTCAAGATGCAGTTCCGGGCGGTTCTGGAAGTTGCCGCCCTCGGCGGCGGCGCGCTGCTCGTCGGCGTTGTCGTACAGACCATTATAAAAGTTCAGTCCGTAGAAGTCCAGCTTCTGGCGGATGGTATCCATGTCGCCCGGCTCCACGGCGGGCGTGAAGCCGGTCTCCTCCATGTAGGCCGTCAGCTCCTCGCTGTAGCCGCCGAGGAAGAGAGGATGCAGGAACATGCCGTAGCCCTCGATCTCGTTGTTGAGCGTGGCGCTTACCACGTCGTCGGCATTGTTCGGGCGGGCGGGATAGTGCTTCCACACGTCCACCACCACGCCGATCTGACCGGGCAGCTGCCGGGTACGGAAGAGCTTGACCGCCTCTCCGTGGCAGAGGAGCAGATGGTGGATGCACTGACGGGCATACTTCTCGTCACTCAGTCCCGGAGCGAAAAAGCCCTTGGCGTGGCCCACGTAGGTGGCGATGGGTTCGTTGAAGGTGACCCAGTAGTCCACGAGCTCTCCGAAATTGTCAAAGAGGACGGAGACGTAGTTCAGATACCAGCCGAGGATCTCCCGATTGCCAAAGCCCCCCTTTATCTGCAGGGCATAGGGCAGATCCCAGTGGTAGATCGTGGCGTTGACCTGGATGCCGGCTGCCTTCAGCGCGGTGAGCAGGCGTTTATAATAGTCGATCCCCGCCGGGTTGACCTCTCCGATCCCCTCCGGCAAAATGCGGGACCAGGAGAAGGACAGACGGTAGGCCTTCACGCCGAGCTCTTTGAGCAGCGCCACGTCCCGTTCGATGTTGTGATAAGAGTCGCAGCAGACGTCCGGGACGCCGCCGTTTTTGATCTTTCCGGGCAGACGGCTGAAAACGTCCCAGATAGAGGGGCCGCGTCCGTCCTCAAAGGCCGCGCCCTCGATCTGCGCGGCGGCGGTGGCCACGCCCCAGACAAAGCTTTCGGGAAACTGGCAGAACATATTATTATCTCCTTCTAAAAACAGGGATGTGATGAACACATCCCTGTTTCTTATTTTATACGATTTTTCAGGCTTCCACAATACCCTTTTCTTCTTTGAGCTTCTTGAGATCGCGGTCAAGATGGAAGAAGAGGATCAGCACGACGGAGATGATGGCGAACATGACGAGGGGGATCCAGGTGAAGACGAACTCCACCGCGGTGGTCACGCTGGCGGGCTGGGGCAGGCCCTGGAGGTCCAGCGCGCCGTCAAAGCCCGCGCCGGAGAGGATCCAGCCGAACACGGCGGTGCCGAGACCCATGCCGATCTTCTGGGCGGCGGAGACGCCCGCGTTGCCCATGCCGACGGTGTCGATGCCGGTCTTGAGGTTGCCGTAGGTCAGGGTGTCGGCCACAATGCCCATGGCCATGGCGCCCGAGATGCCCAGGCCCGCGCCCTTGAGCACGTTGCAGACGATCATCACGGGAACGCTCGAGGCGAAGAGGCCGAAGCCCAGATAGCCGATGGCGGAGATGACCATGCCGGCGATGTACAGCTTCTCCTTGCCGACCTTTTTCATGAGGGCGGCGGTGACGAACATGATGGCAAACTGCGCGATGGTGGCGGAGTTGGCAAGCCAGCTGTACTGGCTCATGTCATAAAAGACATACATGCAGTAGTAGATGGCGCCGACGGCGTTGAAGATGATGATGAAGAAGACGACGAGGTTGGCGAAGAACATCATGACCCAGTATTTGTTGGAAATCAGCGCCTTGATGGTGACCCAGAAGCCGGGGCCGTTACCGGCCTTCTTCTCGGTCTTCTCGGCAGGCTCGTCATGCACGCGCTCCTTGGTGGTGAAGACGCAGATCAGGGAGAAGACGACCATGGCGATGCAGAAGATCAGCATCGTGAGGGTGAAGGCCTGCTGGGTGTTGGGGTTGACAGCGTCGGAGGAGAACTTGGCCAGCAGCGTTACGAACACGGCGTTCACGATGACGTTGCCGAGGGTCTGGAAGATCTGCTGGATGTTGCCCAGGAGGCCGCGCTCATAGGAATTGCGCGTGATGAGCGAGATCATCGAGTAGAAGGGCACCAGCATGGAGGTCAGGCAGATGGTGTTGACGATGTTGTACATGACGAACACGTACACATACTTGACCGCGCTGGGCCAGTTCTGCGGGACGTAGAACAGCAGCATGACCGAGATGGCAAAGGGGATGCACACGCGGAAGAGCCAGCTGCGGCCCTTGCCCATCTTGGACTTGGTGTTGTCCACGAGGCGGCCGACGACCACGTCGGAGATGCCGTCAAAGATCTTGGAGACCGCGATGATCGTGGAGATGATGGCCGCGTCCAGGAGCGCGACGTTCGTGAAGTAAACCGTGAGGAAAGAGCCGAGAATGCCGTTGATTGCGTTGATACCGAGCTGACCGGAGCCAAAGCCGATGCGTTCTACCCAGCTTAAGCCGGCTTCCGGGTCATTGTGTTTGGTTGCGAGCGTGACCATGGAATCATCCTCCTGTTATTTTTTTCTCTTTTCTGTTGCCGGATTTCACTTGCAATTGTAATATAACAGCTGCGCGTGGATCGCTATACTGTTATTTAGCTTTTTTTATCCTTATTTTGACCTTGTTTTTCTTATGCTTCGTAGAAGCGCATGTCGCCCCAGATCTCCATCAGATGGCGCCGGTCCAGCTGCTCGGTCCTCGTCTCCCTGTCGTAGATGCGCACCGGGGAGTTGGCGCCCTCGAAGCGGCCCCAATCGGGGTTGGGCTCGCCGGTCTTGACAAAGCGCACCCAGTCGCCGTGGATATCCTCGCACATCTTCCGGAAGAGCTCGGGGGATTCGCCGTCAAACTCGAAATGCGTAAAGGGGTGGTCGGGCTTGTCGAAGACGAAGGGCAGCTCAAAGGCGTGGCTGGCCTTCCAGCCGGTGGCGACGCCGGACTTGGTGATGAGCTCATAGCGGTACATCCACACGTCGGGGTTAAACTTTCGCTGCGCGTCGGCCACCTTGACCGCCGGCATCTCGAAAGCGTAGTCCGTGGCAAAGCGGATGAAGGCGTCGCCGCCGAACTGGCGGATGTCCCCGCTCAGCGGCGGGATGGCCGAGGACAGAGAATGGGCCGAGTCCTTGAAGAAGCGGAAATAGTCCCGCCCGTCCTCATGGTAGAAGCCGAGGATCTTCGGCAGGGCGTCGGCGTGGCCGTTGCGCTCCATCATGTCCGCCACCATCGTCCAGCTGTTGGGAAAGCCCGTGTTCTGCGGGTGGACGAACATGGTGCCCTCGTGCATGTTGGTGCCGATGATGAGCTTGATCCCCTCGGCCGCGCCCGCGCGCAGGGCGTCGATGGGCCGCACAGGCAGCAGATCGTCGATCACCGGGCCGGGCAGGAAGGTGCCGGGCGTCTTGTACTGGTGCTTTGCCTGCACATATTCGTGGCCGAAGAGGAACAGATGGGGATCGTCGTTTTTGAGGTGCTGCGCCATGTCCTTCTCGGTCCAGTGCATGCCCTCCAGGAAGAGGTCGATATTCTCCCGCGCCTGCTTGTGCGTCATCACGCAGTTGGGCAGGCCGCTTTCGATGATGGCCTGGTTGAAGCAGCCCTTCACACCGGGGCAGACCAGCATGTTGGTGACCGACGCGCCGCCCGCGGACTCGCCCGCGATGGTGATGCGCTCCGGGTCGCCGCCGAAGGCCTCCACGTTGTCGCGGATCCAGTTGAGCGCCAAAATCTGATCGCTCAGGCCGCAGTTGGAGTCAAAATCGTCACAGCCGGGATAGGTGGTGAAATCATAGAAGCCGAGGATGTTGGTGCGGTAGTTGAAGGAGAAGAAGAGGATATCGTCCTTCACAAAGGCCTCGCCGGTGTACATCTCATCGTAGGAGTAGCCGGTGTTGTAGCCGCCGCCGTAGATCCACACAAAGACCGGCAGCTTCTCGCCCGTCAGAGGCCGCTGGACGTTGACCGTCAGGCAGTCCTCGTCGCCCATGACCCGGCCGTTATTGTACTGAACGGGGGCGTGGCCGTAGTCCTTCGCGTCGTACACGCCCTCCCAGGGGGTGATGGGCACCGAGCGCTTGAAGCGCAGCGGCCCCACAGGGGGATCCGTATAGGGAATGCCGAGATAGTCGATCCGTCCGCCGCGCTCATAGCCGCGCACGAGGCCGGAGGTGGTTTTTACCAGATGCTCTGCCATTTTTTATGCCTCCCTGTTTATCAGTTTCTTTCCTGTTTCATATAAATCGGCCGTACTGCCGGTCAATTCCTGAATGGCGAGGGCGCGGGCTCTGGGACGGCAGCCCTCCTCCGGGTCGGTGAAGAGGCCGAAATAGACCTCCGTCAAGCCGCCGATCTGGTTCTGCTCGATGCCGCCGCGCCGGAGCATGGCGTTTTCGTTGAGGAGCCGGAAGTTGTGCAGTGTGCGCACATAGGGCAGCTCCCGCGCGATCTCCAGCATCTTTTTGTTGTACCCGGCGTAGCGCTTTTCCCGCTCCGGATCGCCGCAGTCGGTAAAGCCGGACTCCGTCAGCAGCACCTGCTTGTGTCCGTCACCGTACTTCTTCATCACCTTGTAAGCCGCGTCATTGTAGCTTTTCCAGAGCCCGTCCGGCTCGTCCACGTCCAAAAACAGCTCCGCGTCCGGCACGTCCCGGTTGGTGAACACATAGGGGTGCCATGCGACAAGATCAAAATAATCGTCCGTGTCCGTCGACCAGAACTGCCCGCTTTTGATACGGGAGTAGACCTTGTCCAGCGTCCAGGCCACGCCGTACATCACCGGGAGATAGTCCGGCATGTCACCGCCGAGGCCGGGCGTGGAGAGCGCCGGAGAGAAGGAGGCGACCTTCGCTCCGGGATTGCCCCTGCGGACGCCGCGGGCGGCAAAGTACATCATGTCCACCGCGATGTCCATTTTCTCATCCGCCGTAAAAGGAGCCGTCATGTCCGACTCCAGAAAGCCGTCCGGGTGGAGGAAGGCGTTCAGGTTCCACTCGTTGCCCAGCTCCCAGAGCGACACCTGCGGGAACAGCGAGACCATCGTGTACCAGCTCGTCTCCAGCATCTCAAGCGCCTGCATGTAGAGGCTGCCCGGCGTCAGATCGCGCCTCGGCATGGCGTGGCCGCTTCTCTGCCTGCAGCCTTCGGGCAAAAACCACTCGTGACTCATGGCCGTGACTTCGATATCCAGCTCGGCCGCCCGATCCAGCAGCCGCCGGTGCCGCTCCACTTCTTCCGCGTTGGGCGTCGTTGGATCGATCAGCAGCTCCGTCAGATGCATCCAGGCCCGGTAGGCATTGCAGCCCAGCCCCTTGACAAGATCGAGATAGGCCGGAGCGTCGATCCCCTGATCCCGCTGGCGTTGGATGAGGGGTTCGCCCACCCCGAAAAAGCGATTTCCCATGTGCAGCTCCTATCTAAACAATTGACTTCCTTAGCCTTATAGTAAAGGAAAGGAAGTCAATTTGCTATCCTTATTTTGTTATTCTTGTCCTTAATTTGCTGTAATCCTGCCGACGGCCTCCGCGTCGCCGCTGATCTGCAGTTCCAGCCCGCCGTCCGTCTTTTCCCAGGCGATGTGCAAATCGCCCCGGGGCGTATGCACGGTGCCGGAAGCAGACCTGAGTACGCCCGGCTGCGGCCGGACCTCGATCTTCTCATAGCCCGGCGCGGCGGGGCGCACACCGAGGGTCACGGACGGCAGCTCATACAGTGCCAGGGCGCCCCAGGCATGGCACTCCGAACGGGCGTAGTTTTCCGCCTCCACACAGGTGCTGCAGCCGTCTGCGACCATCCGCCGCCAGATATCCCAATATCGGTCGGTATAGTCATACAGTCCGGTCTCCTCCAGGGCGCGAAACAGGTAGAAGCACATAGCCACGCTGCACTGCGTGACGCCGCGCTCCTCTATCGTGCGCAGCAGATTGCGCCGTCCCTCTTCCCGGCTCAGCGTCCCGGTCAGGACACCGAACACCTGGGCGTGCTGGCTGATCTCCGTTCTGCCCGGTCCGTCGGTGAGCATGCCGCTCTCGTCCAGGCAGTATTCACGGATCGCAGCCTGCAGATCCTCCGCACGTTTTCTCCATTCGGAGGCCTCGGTCGGTTTTTCCAGGTAATCCGCCAGCTCCGCCGCCTTTTGCAGGCCGAGGAGATAGAGCAGACTCTCCATCGTGATCGGCCCGTGCAGCCCCGCGTCCGGCATGCCGGTGGTGGGCATCCAGCTCTCCGCCCAGTCGATGAAGGACCAGATCGCCGCCTTGCCGTTTTCCCCACCGATCTTATCCACCAGTCCCGCGGCGTTTCGATGTGTGTGGAAAAACTCCAGGATACGCGTGACGGTCGTCAGGTACCGGGTGAGGAACGCCTTGTCGCCGAAGTACAGCATGTGATCGTGGAGCATGAGGATCCAGTAAACGGAAAAGCCGGGGATCACGTTGGCGTTCTTGTTGGGATAGCTGCAGTTGAGAAGCCCGTCCGGGCGCTGGGCCCGGGAAAAATCGTCGATGGCCTGCCGTGCCAGCCGGTCGTCGGCTGACACGGCGTAGGTGTACAGGATCTCAGCGCGGGTATCCATGGCGTATTGCAGCTGCTCATAAAAGGGGCAGTCCATGTAGGTTTCATGCATGCAGCGCCTGAGCGTGCGGAGGCTGATGTCCCAGATCTCCGCAAGGCTACTGTCCGAAGTCGTAAGCTGTGTTTTCACCTCCAGCGGATAACCAGTCTCCATATAGTCAAGGGCGACGATGCGCAGCGGCTCCGCTTCGGTTTTGACGCGCAGGCGCAGAAAACGGAAGGTGCGAAACCAGAAGGGCTCGTAGCATTCGTCGGCAAGCCCGGTCACCGTGTAGCTGTCGGTATAGCCCTCCAGATGCCCGTGCTCACTGTCCAGCCGATTTTGCTTCCCGTTTGCGCTTGTATAGCATTCGCTCTGCAAAAGCTCGATTTTCGCCCCTCTTCCGCCGGACAGGCGCAGTCGCAGATACGCGCACATCTCCTCTCCCGCGTCGAGGACGAGCTCCTTTTCGCTGTTTGCGGGTACGGCAAAGTCCTGCAGCTCAAAGCTGTGTGGAATGAGTGCCATCTGCGGGATGGCACGAGGCCGAAGTCTATCCGGTCGGCGGCTTTCCGGCAGCTCCTTTACGGGAACGGCCTTGGCCTCCGCCCAGCCACTGCCGTCAAAGCCCGGCTGCTTCCAGCCGACCATATTCGGGTCAAGTGAAGCCTCTTCATGGATATGCAGCGGGGCGAAGCCCTCCTCCTCCGCCGGGAAAGACACGGTGGAAACGGCATGGCAGCGCCAGCCCTGCGCACTGATCCCCTCCACATAGAGCGCCGGGCGGCCCATGGTAAAGAGGCTGTGGTTGCTGTTCCACGGATCGTTTCCTGTCCAGAGGATCTCGATGGCAAGGACATTCGTCCCGGGACGCAGGAGCTCTTTTACCAAGACCTCGTCAAAATACCAGACCCTGTCGTCGCCCTTGCAGGGGCCGGACTGTACCAGGACGCCGTTGCATAAAAGCTTATACCGGCTGTCCGCCGACAGCCGGAACGTACCGGTCAGGGATAATGCGTCAAATTCATGCCGGAAAACCAGCAGCTGGGTCCGATCCTCCCGGACCGGCGCCGTCAGCCAGGTTCCGTGATTGACCAGTTCCGCCATGATACACCTCCTAATCTGCAGTCTTTGCTGGCATCATACCATGCTTTGGCAAAAAAACATATCCATATTTGAATATTTTTGTCCGGATCCGGTCATGCTGTGATACAATAGCAACGAGGTGATCCCCATGCGTGAAAACCATATCCGCATTCTCTGCAGCGTGATCAAGGTGGATCTTGTGTACGAAGCGCCGGACGGCAGTCTGACCGCTTTCTTTGACAGCACGCCCGACAGTCCCCTGATGCAGTCGCAAAAGCTTCGGCAGCTCATGCGGGAGGGCATTCTGGGGCAGACCGGCCCGTTCCTGCGCAGTAACCAGTTTGGCTGTTATTTTGCCGTTCTGCGCGCCGACGACGGCTTTCTCTATATGGGGCCGATGTCGCACACACGCCTGAGCCAGAGCAGGCTGCGCCAGATGGCAAAGGCCTACGGGATCGGCAGCGAGGATCTCCGCGTCCTGCCGGTTTTCACGCTGCCGGAGATCCGCAACATGATTTTGCTGACCAACACCGTGCTGTCCAATGCCAGTCTGGAAAACGAAGAGCTGCTGCAGCTCAACCGGATCATCAGCCGGAATGAACGACAGGACAAGCGGGATCAGACGCACTTTGTCCTGAAGGAAGAGGAAGAAGACGATGACGCTGCCATGCGGCACAGCTACCACGAGGAGCAGCTGCTCATGCAGGCGATCCGCGAGGGACGCAGCGCCGATGCGGTCCGCCTGGCGGAAAACATGGACCGCGATTCCGGCCGACTCTCGGGCGACGACGTGCGGCACCACCGCAATCTCGCCATCGTCGGGATCTCTCTCTGCGCCCGCGCGGCGATCGAGGGCGGTGTATCTCCTCGCTCGGCTTATCGGGTCAGCGGCTATTATATCCAGCGCTGTGATGCCGCCACCGATCCCGCTCACCTGCTGCATTACCGCAACCGTGCCATTGAGGAACTGGCCGGGCGGGTGCGCGAAAAGCTGAACAAACCGCACGGCTCCAGCTATGTGGAGCGGTGTAAAAGCTATATCCGGCAGCATTATCGGGAAAAGATCTACCTGGAGGAGGTCGCCGAGACCCTCGGTATCAGCGCGGGCTATCTCTCGAAGCTCTTCAAGCGGGAGACCGGCCAGTGTCTGCAGGATTACATCAACGAGGAACGCGTCTTCCGCGCGGCCAATCTCCTGATCTACTCCGATCTGTCCCTCCCGGAGATCGCTCAGTATGTCCATTTTCCGACTCAGAGCTACTTTGGGAAGATTTTCAAGCAATATAAGAACATGACGCCAAAGGCCTTTCGGGATCATTACAAGGCGACGGAGTTCGAAAACCTGTAAGGAGCACATGAAAAAGCACAAGGTCCCGGCCGCTCAAAACCGTGCTTCCTTCCAAGTGGGCGGGATTTGCGCCGGGCTTCGCTCGCGCCTTGAAGATATCGTATGAGCTATCATACTATTCTTTAATAGAAAAACTGACACCGCAGAGTCTGCGATGTCAGTTTGCTGCTTTATTCTTTTCCTGTCTCAGAGTCTTTCTTGCCTCATCAGCGTTTTTTGCGCTCGCGATAGCGCTCGATGTGCATTTGCTGCAGACGGGAGGGTACAGAATACAGGCGCATCTTCATGTATTCGCCAGCGGTGATCCCGTAGTTCTCCATGGCCTTGCGGATGCGCCGCTTGGCAACGGAGGGCTCCAGGCCCTTCATCTCGGCCAGATCGGCCGCACAGAGACGGAGCTCCAGGATGTCCTTGATCTTTTTCTCCTGCTCCTCCTCCGGCGTATGATATAGCCCCATCAGAACATAGTCCTTTTCGGAGACGCCGAGACGCTCTCTGGCCTCTTCTATCTTCTGCCGGGCAAATTCGGGATCCCATCCCGTTTTCTCAACCAAGGTTTCCAAATAATCCATTCCCTGTGGATCCCCTTTCCATATGTTTCTGATCGATGTTTCCGCCCTGCGGAAGTGATCGGAAGAACATTGTTAGTATACTCTATATACGATAAAAAGTCAACAATCCTGTTTTTCCCGTTCAACAGACTGACAGAGCTGATTTCCGCATCTCACAACAGTTCCTACCATGCGATCGTCTGCGGTGTGATGGCCGCGTCGTGGCTGCAGAGGATGGCCGCGCAGCCGGGGTCCCTCTCCTGCTCTGCGATCCAGTGCAGCGATCTCAGCTGCATCGCGCGGCTGAAGCCATAGCCCGGCGTCAGGCCCTGTCGCCAGTTGCGCGGAGAGAAGGCCGCGTCGGCGCACAGCAGCACAAAGCGTCCTCCGCTGCGAACGAGCACGCCCGCCTGCCCGTCGGTGTGTCCGGGGAGATTGACGAGCACGACGCTCTCGTCGCCAAAGAGGTCGATGGCCCAGCGGTTGGGGCCGAGCGGCGAGCCGCGGTAATACACGCGTTCGATCGGCAGATCCTGCCACAGGCTGCGCGGCTGCCGGGCCTTGTATACCGTGCGGCAGGACCAGAAATACTCGTCCTCCGGCAGGATGATCTTTTCAAGGCCCTTCAGATCCCGCAGCCCGGAGACGTGATCCGGGTCAAGATGGGTCAATACCGCACAGCTCAGATCCTCCGGACGCAGGCCGCGCGCAGAGAGCTGCTCCGATACGGTCATGCCCTCCGGCACCCAGGGCTGATAGAGCGCTGCCAATGCAGGCGTCAGAAGCGAGGCGGCCGCCTTCGGATCATAGACCCCCGCGGGGCTGACAGCGCGGCACCAGCCGCCGTCGACGAGGATCGGGCCGCGCGGATGTTCAATCAGATACGAAAAGACCGGCAGCGTCACGCGCGAGCGCTCCGGCTCGGTAAGCTGCCGGGCCGTGTTCTTCAAATTGATCGCGTTGCCGAAGGGAACGGTTTCCGATACGCGGATGTACCCGCAGCACAACATTTGGATGTTCATTTCTGCTTTTCCTTTCCTTCGACTCTCCATCTTTCTTTCCTGATTATGTTTATTGTATCAAACAGGGCTTCGATGTCAATCACTGCTTTTCTCTTTTTACCGTTTCGTAAAAAATGGAAATTCCGAAAAAATGGTTATTTTTATCTATTTCGTCTTGAAACTATTGTTTCGTTCGTATATAATGAAATTTGGCATGAATTTGCGCGATAATCATGAAGGGATGGAAAATCAGCATGCAGAAAGTCGAAAAAGCCTCCAAAACATCCATGGGAAGTTTGTCCATCAGCCATATCGAAAGGAAAGCAGTCGGCAATGATAAGCTTCGCGTTGAATTTACCTTGAAAACGGCACAGAAAGAAGCTGTCCTCTGGTACCTCTTCGATCGCTCTCTTGAACAGTATCTCTGTGACGACCGCTGCGATACGGCCGTTACGGCTTTGACGCTGGCCGCCATGAAATACGGCTACAGTTCGATTGAATCCGAATACCCCATCTCTGAGAAGTTATATTATAATCTGCAGTATCACGTCATCCCTCAGCTCTATGTAGGCGGAGACCGCAGGATTTCCCGGATCAAGATCAAAGCTCCTCTCACAAGTGAGGTTTTTCACGGCCCGCTTGTCGCCACCGGGATGAGCCGCGGTGTAGACTCCTTTGCGAGTCTCTATGAATACTCCGAAAACTTCGAGTTGAAGGAATATCGCGTCAACGCGCTGACCTATTTTCAGGCCGGCGCTCACCACGGCTTCGACCACGATCTCGGGCACGGCACGGAAAGCCGTCTCGAGCTTTTTCAGCACCAACTGCAGGGCACGATCGATTTTTGCAAGGAGAATGGGTATCCTCTTCTCGCCGTCCAGTCCAACATCCGGGAGGTCCTTCTTGAATCCGGCTTGTTCCTCGAGAAGTACTTTGACCGGACGCACACCTTCCGCAATCTGAGCATTGCCATGCTCTTCCAGAAAGGCATCCGCCGCTATTATTACTCCTCCACCTATACGCTCAACGACTTCAAGCTGACTCTTCACGCCGACATGGCCTACTATGAACGCTGGCTCATCCCGCATCTGTCCACCGGCAGCATTGAATTTTTCCAGCCCAACCAGGACTGGCGCCGCATCGACAAAGTGGAAAAGCTCACGCGATTCGAGCCCTGTTACGATCATCTGCAGGTCTGCCTGATCAAGACAGGCAACTGCGGCAAATGCATGAAATGCCGCCGCACGCTGATGGAGCTTGACGCTTATGGCGACGAGGCGCTCGACAAATTCAAAAACTCCTTTGACATTGAGACCTATAAGCGCGAAGATCGCCGCAGATGGTTCGCCTCGATCGTCGAAGACAAGGAGAAGGACAACTCTGAGGCGCATTATTTTGAAGAGTCCTTCCTCTGCGCCGCGGAGCACCATCCCGAGCTGCTGGAGTATATGGAGTTTTCAAAAGCCGAGGGCATTCACCATGTGAAACCTCTTGGCAGGCGGATTAATATTCGAAAGCTCCCCAGTCTGAAGAGCGATATTCTTTATATTGCCAGCAGCAGAGACCTCTTGAAGTATGTCGGCGATCGCGGCCCTTGGATCGCGATCGAAACGCCGGACGGGGAGCGCGCTTACATCCATAAGGATTTTGCCGAGCTTCTCCCTTGACAGAACCTAAACTATGAAAAAGCCGCTGAGGATCGTGATCTACGTTCCTCAGCGGTTTTGGTTTTCCGGGAAAAACGTCCGTTTCCCTTCACATCAGCTTGTCCTTGACGAACCGCGCCAGCGCGGCCGCGCGGGGAACGAAATCAGACAGCATGCTTTTCGCTTCTTCCGCCAGTGCCGCTGCCTCGGCGTCCTCAGGCAGACAGCGCGTATTGACAAAAACATTGAGCGACGCGCACTCGAGCGAGGCGCGCGCAGAGAGCGCCGCGCAGCCGACGTCCGAGAGCAGAAGCGCGCTGCATTTGTCCTTCAGCTCCTCCAGAAGCACGATCAGCTCGCAGCAGCGCTGCATCATCTCGAAGGGCGCGCGGCAGGCTGCGAGCGTCGCCTCCCGGAAGACACGAGGATAATCCGGGTCGCTTCTTTCCATGGCATAGGCCGCCGCAAGCGGAGCAAAGGCCGCGGCGTCGCCGTCGATGAGCGAGAGAAAGCGCAGGCGCAGCGCCTCGCTCTCGGCGGCGAGACGGCGGTGGTCGGCTTCATAAGGCAGGAGCTTTTTCTTGCCCATGCTCAGCTGCACGGCCATCGAGCCCAGTGAGGCCGCCAGCGCGCCGATCAGCGCCGCGGCTCCCCCGCCGCCGGGCGTGGGCTCGCGGGAGGCCAGGCGCTCGGTAAACGCGGAGCAGCTCATGGACTTCAGTTCATCGCTCATAGAAATCGCTCCTTTTCTCGGTGATCACGGCGTCCATCGGCACGTCGCAGCTCTCGGTGCAGACCGCGGGCAGGCGCTGCGCCTCGAAGGCGGTCAAAATCTTTTTGGCCTGCGGGCAGCGCGGCAGAAAGCGGTCATAATAGCCCGCGCCCATGCCGAGGCGGTTCCCCTTTTCATCGAAGGCCGCGCAGGGGCAGAGAATGAGGTCGATCTGCTCCGGCTCCCAGGAGACGGCGTCTTCGAGCGCGGGTTCAAGGATGCCGAAGGCGTTTGTTTCCCAGCGCTCCCCCGGACGCAGCGCCAGCAGGCGTCTGCCCTCCGCACAGCGGGGATACAGAAGCGTCTTGCCGTCCCGCTCAGCCTGCCTGGCGAAAAAGCTCAGATCGAGCTCTGTCCCGAAGGCGGAGAAGAGCAGGATCGTTTTTGCTGTACGGGTCGCCTCCAGCCGCAGGAGCTTTCCGCAGACCTCTCTGGAAGCAGCCGCCCGGAACTGCGCGCTCAGAGCGGCGCGGGCGGCCAGGGCCGTCTCGCGCTGTCGGCGCTTGCGCTCCCGGATGGATTGCGCTTCGTCCATAGCGATCTCCCTTCGACGCATCATAAGGATGTGCCAGCTAAAAAACAAGATCGGAGCCTGGAAAAACAGGTCCGATCTTTCGGATCATTGTCCCCCTCGAAATGTAAGCGCTACGGGTTCGAGGTGGAAAAGGAAGAAGGACGCTGCGGATACGTAGTGGGGCTGCGTTCTTTTCTCCCGTTATCACCAAATCAAAGCCCAGCGCAGCGGGTTTGATTTGGAAAAGGAAGAAGGACGCTGCGGATACACAGTTTTCGCGGCACTTACGCAAACCGCGGAAACGGAGTAGAGCTGCGTTCTTCTAACGTGTTGGTGCCGGTGGTGGGACTCGAACCCACACGGTGTCGCCACCAACGGATTTTGAGTCCGTCACGTCTACCATTCCATCACACCGGCATGTTCAAGGGGAAGTATAAGCTACTTCCCCCGAAATATCAAGCATTTTTTCGTTTTACCCGCTGCTGCCGCAGGCAGATCATGCGCTCTTGGGGCGGAAATACAGGTTCATATCCGTCTCGCCCGGAATGCCGGGGACGGAGTCGTTGAAGCTGTACTGCCAGATGTCCACCTTATAATAGAAATTCGGGAAGGGGCTTTCGGGCAGGGCAAACCAGAAGAGATAGTCCGTCATGCGCGACAGATCCAGCCCGTAGTAGCCGGTATGACGGTTAAAATAGATGCAGGGGGTATACCCGGCCTTTTTCACCGTCTCGCAGAAGGCGACGGCGCAGTCGCTCAGCACGCGGGAGTCGAGCCCCGCGGTGCGCGCGCTGTCGTCCGTGTAGATCTTCTCCCAGTCATAGACAACAGGCAGCGTGATCTGATAGGGCTTGATGAGCTCGAGTGCGAACTCCGCCTCCTCGATGGCCTCCTGAACGCTGACAGCCTGTGAGAAGAAATACACGCCCACCTCGAGCCCGGCGTTCAGCGCCCCCTCGATATTGGCCTTGTAGGTCTCATCCTCGAAGAGAGCGCCCGCCGAGTAGCCCCGGCGCCCGACGCGCACGAAGGCAAAATCGACGCCCGAGGCGGCGACCTGCTGCCAGTCGATATCGGTTTGGTGCTCCGACACGTCGACGCCGCGCAGCACCTCATAGTCGTCCCGGACGTAGCTTGGGATCTTGTTCTGCCAGTCGAAGTCCTCCGCCGTCATGAGGTTCGGTTCCACATCCTCCAGCGGCGTCAGCCAGATCCAGTCGAAGCCGTCGTAGACGTAGACCTGCCCCTCGTGGGGATCGGCGATCTTCGGGCGCAGCGCGGCCGACATCAGCAGCGCGACGCCGACGATCACGGCGGCAGCTACCAAAAGCACAGGCAATCCTGATCTTCTTCTCGTTCTCATCACGATCTCCCGCTTCTTGTGTATTTCTATCCGAGAGTCTACCATATTTCGTGCCTGATTGCAAATCCGGCGGGCATTCTTCACAAAGAATTAAGAAATAAAAGAAAGTAAAATTTTCTGTTGACAAACGAAAAGAGGTTTGCTATTATAGTCAAGCCGGTTCCGTGCTGGTGTAGCTCAGTCGGTAGAGCAGCTGATTTGTAATCAGCAGGTCGGGGGT
>CAMHMZ010000006.1 GCA_946186375.1 uncultured Clostridia bacterium | reverse complement strand
GAGGCGCCGCTGATGCTGGAGGACGAGGATTTTTCTCTGATCGTCTGCCGGGAGCTGGGGCTCTGGACGCGCGCGCCGCAGCTGGAGGAATGGCGGGCGCTGGTCGCGCGGATCAAGGCGCTCGAGCGGCAGGTGACCATCGGCCTCGTGGGGAAATATGTGCAGCTGCACGACGCCTATCTCTCCGTGGCCGAGGCGCTGCGCCACGCCGGTTACGCCTGCAGCGCCCGGGTGGAGATCCGCTGGATCGACAGCGAGACCGTCACGGAAGAGACCGCGGCCGGGATCCTCGCAGGCTGCGACGGGCTGATCGTCCCCGGCGGCTTCGGAGACCGGGGCGTGGAGGGCATGATCGTGACGGCGCGCTACGCCCGGGAGCACGACCTGCCCTATCTCGGGATCTGTCTCGGCATGCAGGTGGCGGTGATCGAATTCGCCCGGCACGTCTGCGGCCTTGCGGACGCGAGCTCCGGAGAGCTTGACCCGGAATCAAAGCATAAAGTTATTGACTTTTTGCCCGATCAGGATGAAACTGTCAGCAAGGGCGGCACGCTCCGGCTCGGCGCCTACCCCTGCCGCATCGCGGCGGGGACGGTCATGCGCCGCTGCTACGGCGCGGAGGAGATCCGCGAGCGGCACCGCCACCGCTACGAATTCAACAACGACTACCGCGAGCTTTTGCGGGACAGGGGGCTTTGCCTCTGCGGGCAGTCTCCGGACGGCACTATCGTGGAGGCTGTGGAGCTGAGCGAGAAGCGCTTCTTCGTCGGCGTGCAGTTCCACCCGGAATTCAAGAGCCGCCCCGATCACCCGCACCCCCTCTTTGTGGGGCTTATTTCCGCTTCTCTGGAGGACTGAGGCATGGAAAAAATTCTGATCCTGGATTTCGGCGGTCAGTACAATCAGCTGATCGCCCGGCGCGTGCGCGAGCAGCACGTCTACTGCGAGCTGCATCCGCACACGATGTCTCTCGAGGAGATCCGCCGCTTTGGCCCGATCGGCATCATTTTCACCGGCGGGCCGCACAGCGTGTATCTCGACTCCTCGCCCCGGCCCGATCCGGGCGTGTTCCGCCTCGGCGTGCCGATCCTCGGCATCTGCTACGGCTGTCAGCTGCTGGCGCAGTCTCTCGGCGGGCTCGTCACCGCCGCGCAGGACGCCGCCGCCCGCGAATACGGCAAGACGGAGACGGTCTTTGATCCGACCTGCTCGCTCTTTCGCGGCCTGCCGGAGAAGAGCGTGACCTGGATGAGCCATGGGGACTACATGGCCCGCGTGCCGGAGGGCTTCCGGCTGGCCGCGCATTCCTCCGCCTGCCCCACCGCCGCGATCTGCGACGAGCAGCGGCGCTTTTACGGCGTGCAGTTTCATCCGGAGGTCGACCACACAGTCTGCGGACGTGAGATGCTGCACAACTTCCTCTATCTCGTCTGCGGTGCGCACGGCGACTGGACCATGGCGGACTTTAAACGCCGCAGCGTGGAAGAGCTGCGAGCGCGCGTCGGCAAGGGCCGCGTGCTGCTGGCGCTCTCCGGCGGCGTGGATTCCTCGGTGCTGGCCGCGCTTTTGAGCGAAGCCGTCGGCGAGCAGCTTTGCTGCGTGTTCGTCGACCACGGCCTGCTCCGCAAAGACGAAGGAGACGAGGTGGAGGCGGCCTTCTCGGGCAGAGCGCTGGATTTTCGCCGCGTCGACGCGAGCGGGCGCTTCCTCGAACGGCTGCGCGGTGTGACGGAGCCCGAGCAAAAGCGGCATATCATCGGAGAGGAATTCATCCGTGTCTTCGAGACGGAGGCCAGAAAGCTCGGCGCGGTGGACTTTCTCGCCCAGGGGACGATCTATCCGGACGTCATCGAATCCGGGCTGGGCCAGTCCGCCGTCATCAAAAGCCACCACAACGTGGGCGGTCTGCCCGATACGGTGGCGTTCAAAGAGATCCTCGAGCCGCTGCGGCTATTGTTCAAGGACGAGGTGCGCCAGCTCGGCCGGGAGCTCGGCCTCCCGGAAAGCCTCGTTTCGCGGCAGCCCTTCCCGGGCCCGGGCCTTGCCATCCGCGTGATCGGGGAGGTGACGGCAGAGAAGCTCGCTCTGCTGCGCGAGGCGGACGCCATCTTCCGAGAGGAGATGGCAAAGGCCGGGCTGGATCGGATAGCCAGCCAATATTTCGCGGTGCTCACCGATCTGCGCTCCGTGGGCGTCATGGGCGACGGGCGAAGCTACGATCGCGCCGTGGCGCTGCGCAGCGTGCAGACCTCGGACTTCATGACGGCGGACTGGTCGCGCCTGCCCTATGAGCTGCTGGACCGCGTCTCGGTGCGCATCGTCAACGAGGTGAAGGGCGTCAACCGCGTGCTCTACGACATCACCTCCAAGCCGCCCGCCACGGTGGAGTACGAATAAAGAAAAAAATCAATCTTTCTTTTTTGCCTCCTGTGGTGTATAATAATATGAATTCCTGTGTGCAGGAGGCTGTTATGAAGAAAAAAACAGAAGGAAAGCCCGCGGCGAAGGCCGAAAAGAAAAAGCCGACGCTCCGGGGCGAGATCTATGATTGGGTGCAGAGCCTCATCACGGCGCTGATGATCTGCGTCGTGCTGTTCCTGTTTTTCGTGCGCGTGATCGACGTGAGCGGCGGCTCGATGAACCCCACGCTCTTCGACGGCAACAAGATGCTGGTCTCGGATCTCTTTTACAAGCCCAAGGCCGGGGACGTCGTGATCTTCAAAAAGGACGAGTACGACCCGGACAAGGCTCTCGTCAAGCGCGTGATCGCCACCGGCGGGCAGACGGTGAACATCGACTTCGACACCGGCGTCGTCTATGTGGACAGCGAGCCCCTGGAGGAGGATTACACCGCGGAGCTGACCTGGAACAAGCTCGACTTCATGGGCCCGTGGAAGGTGCCCGAGGGCAGCGTGTTCGTCATGGGCGACAACCGCAACGCCTCCACGGACAGCCGCGACAAGCGCATCGGCAACGTCGACGAGCGCCTTATCATCGGGCGGGCCTATGTGGTGGTCTATCCGGTGAGCGAGCTGAGGTGGATCAGCTGATGGACAGCCGCGAAAGCCTGAATATCCAGTGGTATCCGGGGCACATGACCAAGGCCCGGCGCATGATCGAGGAGAACATCCGCCAGGTCGACGCGGTCTGCGAGCTGCTCGACGCGCGCATCCCGCGCGCCAGCCGCAACCCGGATATCGACGCGCTTGCCGCCGGAAAGCCCCGTCTTGTGATCCTCAACCGCGCGGATCTGGCCGACCCGGCCGTGACAGCGCGCTGGAAAAAGCAGTTTGCCGCGCAGGGCCTGGCTGTTCTGGAGTGCGACGCGAAAAGCGGGCGCGGTGTGGCGGGCTTTGCCCCGGCCGTGCGGGCGCTGCTGGAGGAGAAACGGAAGGAATACGAGGCCAAGGGCCAGGTGGGGCGCGCGCTGCGCGTGATGGTGCTGGGCATCCCGAACGTCGGCAAGTCCACCTTCATCAACCGCGTCGCGGGCCGCAAGGCCGCCCTCGCCGGGGACAGGCCCGGCGTCACGCGCGGCCGCCAGTGGATCCGCGTGGACGCGGGGCTGGAGCTGCTGGACACGCCCGGCATCCTCTGGCCCAAATTCGAAAGCCCCGAGGTCGGGGAGCTGCTGGCGATCACAAACGCCGTCAAGGCGGAGATCCTCGACCGGGAGACCCTCGGCGCGCATTTTATGCTGCGCTTAAGGAAACACTATCCCGACGCGCTCACGGAGCGCTATAAATTCACCCCCGATCCCGAGGCCAACGGCTTCGAGCTTCTTGAGCAGGCCGGGCGCAGGCGCGGCTTTCTTGTCTCCGGGGGCGAGGTGGACATCGAGCGCATGGCCATCACGCTTTTGAACGAGTATCACGAGGGAAAGCTTGGCAGACTCAGTCTGGAGGCGCCGGATGAATGAGCTGTGGCTTCTGGAGGAGGAGATCTACCAAAGCGGCGTGAAACTCCTCTGCGGCGTGGACGAGGCCGGGCGCGGTCCGCTGGCCGGGCCGGTGTGCGCCGCGGCGGTGCGTCTGCCGCGCGGGCTCGTGATCGAGGGACTCAACGATTCGAAAAAGCTGACGGAGAAGCGGCGCGAGGCGCTCTATCCCGTCATTCTGGAAAAGGCGGAGAGCTACGGTATCGCCTTTGCCTCCGTGGAGGAGATCGAGGAATTAAACATCCTCGGCGCGACGATGCTGGCCATGAACCGCGCCATCGCGCAGATCGCGCCAGCGCCGGAGCTCGCGCTGATCGACGGCAACCGCTGCAAGGGCATCGAGGTGCCGGCGCGCTGCGTCGTCAAGGGCGACGCGACATGCGCGGATATCGCCGCAGCCTCTATCCTGGCAAAGGTGACGCGTGACAGGCTGATGCTCGAGCTTGCCGAACAGTATCCGCAGTACGGCTTTGAGCAGCACAAGGGCTACGGCACCGCCGCGCACTATGCCGCGCTGCGCGAATACGGCCCCTCGCCGGCGCACCGGCCGAGCTTTCTGAGGAAGATGCACTGATGGGCGCGAGAGAAAAAGAGCTCGGCGCCTGGGGCGAGGAGACGGCGGCGCGCTATCTGCGCCTGCGCGGCTGGCACATCGTGGAGCGCAATTACACCGTGCGGCAGGGCGAGGTGGATCTGATCGCCGAGCGGCGCGGCATCCTCGCTTTCGTGGAGGTCAAGCTCCGCAAAAACGAGGACTACGCCGAGGCGCGGGAGTTCGTCACCGAGGCCAAGCAGCGCCGCGTGCTGACGGCGGCCGCGCTGTATCTCGCCGCGCACGAGACCGAGGCGCAGCCCCGCTTCGACGTCATCGAGATCTACGCCCCGGCGGGGGAGAAGACCCGCTTCCCGAAGATCAACCACATCGAGAACGCGTTTATGTAGTTTTCGCGGCCTGTATATAAGAGCCGCGGAAACGGAATGGAGCAGGCTTCTTCTATCGTTAGGGGAATAGTGAAAGCAAAAACCTGAAAGCGCAAAAACCCCATCAAAGCCCAGCGGAGCGGGTTTGATGGGGAGAGGAAGAAGGAGACAGCGGATATGTAGTTTTCGCGGCCTGTATATAAGAGCCGCGGAAACGGAATGGAGCTGGCTTCTTCTGACGTCAGCAGGTGCCCCGGGGGCAGAAGGTGGAGCAGTAGGTCTCGCCCTTTGTGGCGGCCTTTTCGCTCTGCACGCTGATGCGCGCGGCGCTGCAGCGGCAGTCCACGGTGTTGAATTTGCAGCTGACGACGTCGCAGCCCACGCCGGGCAGAAGCTCTCCGTGCTTTTTGTCGGCCATGATCCCGACCTCCTTGTGTGAGTATTCGGTTTTAGTCTGGCCGCTGAACGCGAAATTATGCATAACTAAAGGAACAACAATGGCTTTATACGCGATCGGAGATCTGCACCTGTCCTTTTCCGCGGACAAATCCATGGAAGTCTTCGGAGACGGGTGGACAAATTACGTCGAGCGCCTGCGCGAGGGCTTTGCCGCTCTCGGGGAGGAGGACGTCTGCGTCCTCTGCGGAGACCTCAGCTGGGGCATGAGCCTCGAGGACGCCGCGGAGGATTTTCGCTTCATTGCCGCGCTCCCCGGAAAGAAGATCATCCTGAAGGGCAACCACGATTACTGGTGGTCGACGGCGGCCAAGGCCAAACGCTTTTTCGCGGAAAACGGGATCGAGAACATCGAGATCCTGCACAATAACTGCTGTTTTTACGGTGATACGGCCCTCTGCGGCACCCGCGGCTGGTTCTACGAGGAGGAGCAGGGCGAGGGGCATGACAAGAAGATCATGCTGCGCGAGATCGGCCGGCTCGAGACCTCGCTGCGCGCGGCGGGGGAACGGGAGAAGCTCGTTTTCCTGCACTATCCGCCCATCTTCCAGCGCTACGAATGCCCGGAGATTCTGGCGCTTTTCGAGCGCTATAGCGTGAAGCGCTGCTATTACGGACATATCCACGGCAAGGGGATTCGCCTGGCCTTCAACGGTCTTCGCGGCGAAACGGACTACCGGCTCGTCTCGGCCGACGCGGTGGATTTCACGCCCGTGAAGGTGCTGGACTGAAAAAAGCCCTCAAACGGGGTGCAAATGTGGAAAGCGCAAAAGAAAACCGTTGATTTTGCAGAGAGAATCTGTTATCATATGTAAGCTTGTACAGCAAACAGAGGAAGGAGATCTATCCATGATCGTCAAGAACGTAGAGAAAAAAGAAAACAATACCGCTGCTTTCACCGTCGAGTCCGACGCGGCTGAGTTCGAAGCGGCCGTCAACGCCGCCTACCTCAAGCAGAAGGGCAGCATTTCCATCCCGGGCTTTCGCAAGGGCAAGGCCCCTCGTCAGATCGTCGAAGGGATGTACGGCCGTGAGGTCTTCTATCAGGATGCGATGGACGAGCTCGCGCCCAAGGCCTACGAGCTTGGCGTGAAGGAAGGCGAGCTGCGCGTTGTCGGCCAGCCGAAGATCACCGACGTCACCGTCACCGAGGAGCGCACCGCCTCCTACACCTTCGAGGTGGAGCTCTACCCCGTGGTCACCCTGGGCCAGTATAAGGGCCTGAGCGCCGTGAAGGACACCGCCGAGGTCGACGACAGCGAGGTCGAGGCCGAACTGGAGAAGGTGCGCAAGCGCAACGCCCGCAAGATCAGCGTGGAGCGCGAGGCTCAGATGGGCGACACCGCCAACATCGACTTCGACGGCTTCCTCGACGGCGAGCGCTTCGACGGCGGCAAGGCCGAGGGCTTTGACCTCGTGCTCGGCTCCGGCTCCTTCGTCCCCGGCTTTGAGGAGCAGGTCGTCGGCATGCACATCGGCGAAGAGAAGGATCTCGACATCACCTTCCCCGAGACCTATGCGGAAAATCTCGCCGGCAAGGCCGTCGTCTTCAAGGTGAAGCTCAACTCCCTCACCGTCGACGAGCTGCCCGAGCTGGACGACGACTTCGCCCAGGACGTGTCCGAGTTCGACACGCTCGACGAGTATAAGCAGAGCCTGCGCGAAAAGCTTCTCAAGGAGCACGAGCAGCAGAACGAGAGTGATTTCCGCAATCTCATCATGAAGCAGGCCACCGACAATATGACCGTCGACGTGCCCGACTCCATGATCCGCGAGAAGGCCGAGGAGATCGTGCGCAATTATGCGCGCAACTTCGGTCTCAACGACAGCGAGATGCCGCTGGAGAAGCTGCTGCAGATGATGGGCATCGACAGCGAGAGCATGAACCAGACCATCCTGCCCTCCGCCGAGTTCCAGGTGCGCAACGAGATCCTGCTCGACGCCGTCATCGAGGCCGAGAAGATCGAGAACACCGACGAGGAGATCAGCGAGTACCTCAAGAAGGTCGCCGACAGCGTCGGCGCGCAGCCCGAGGTCGTCGAGCAGTACTTCGGCCGCGACTACATCTCCAACGAGCTGAAGAAGGAGAAGGCCAACGACCTGATCTTCCAGTCTGCCGTCGCCACTTCTGAAGAGCCCGCTGAGGAGAAGAAGCCCGCCCGCAAGAGCCGCAAGAAGGCCGAGAGCGAGGACCCCCCCGCGGAGGAAAGCGCCGAGGAGAAGAAGCCCGCCCGCAAAAGCCGCAAAAAGGCCGAGCCCAAGACCGAAGAGGCGGAGACCAAGGCCGAATAAAGCACCGGTAAAACGGATATGCTCTCTTGAATGGAAAACGAAAGGAGAGTTTCCCTATGAGTTTAGTCCCCTATGTCGTAGAACAGACCAGCCGCGGCGAACGCAGCTATGACATTTTCTCCCGTCTTCTGAATGACCGCATCGTCATGCTCAGCGAAGACGTGAACGACACGACCGCAAGCCTCATCGTGGCGCAGCTTCTGTACCTCGAGGCGCAGGATCCGGACAAGGATATCCAGTTCTACATCAACAGTCCCGGCGGCAGTGTGACCGCGGGCCTCGCGATCTACGACACGATGCAGTATATCAAGCCCGACGTCTCCACGATCTGCATCGGCATGGCCGCGTCCATGGGCGCGTTCCTGCTGTCCTCCGGCGCCAAGGGCAAGCGAATCGCGCTGCCGAACGCCGAGATCATGATCCACCAGCCCTCCGGCGGCAGCCAGGGCCAGGCGACCGATATCCAGATCCAGGCCGAGCAGATCCTCAAGATCAAGAAGCGTCTCAACGAGATCCTCGCTGGCAACACCGGCCGCACGCTCGAGGAGATCGAGCGCGACACCGAGCGCGACCATTTCATGACCGCGCAGGAGGCGCAGGAATACGGCCTGATCGACAAGGTCATCTACAAGCGCTGAACACATGTATTTTCAAGCAGTCGACGCGGGGCGGGCGATCAGCCCGCCCCGCCGTTCATCATAGGAGTTTTGCTATGGCAAGTAACAACGATAGAAGAAGCATCCGCTGCTCGTTCTGCGGCAAGCCCCAGTCGCTGGTCAACCGCCTTATCGCCGGAAACGGAAGCTATATCTGCGATGAGTGCGTGCGCATGTGCGTGTCCATCATCGACGAGGACGGCAACCCCAACACCGCCGGCGGCCCCGTGGAGGGCTACGACGGCCTGCCGCTCGTCTTTGAAAAGCTCCCAAAGCCCATGCAGATCAAGGCCCGGCTCGACGAATACGTGATCGGGCAGGAGCGGGCCAAGATCGTCCTCTCCGTCGCGGTCTACAACCACTATAAGCGTATCCTGCACGCCCAGAATGACGAGGTGGAGCTGCAGAAGAGCAATATCCTGCTCATCGGCCCCACCGGCAGCGGCAAGACCCTCTTTGCCCAGACCATGGCCAAGATGCTCGACGTGCCCTTTGCCATCGCCGACGCCACCACGCTGACCGAGGCGGGCTACGTGGGAGAGGACGTGGAAAACGTGATCCTCAAGCTCCTGCAGGCGGCGGACTTCGACGTCGAGCGCGCCCAGCGCGGCATCATCTATATCGACGAGATCGACAAGATCGCCCGCAAGAGCGAGAATACCTCCATCACCCGCGACGTCTCCGGCGAGGGCGTGCAGCAGGCGCTGCTCAAGCTCCTCGAGGGCACCATCGCCAACGTCCCGCCCCAGGGCGGGCGCAAGCACCCGCACCAGGAGTTCATCCATGTCGACACGACGAACATCCTCTTCATCTGCGGCGGCGCCTTCGACGGCCTGGACAAGATCATCGAAAAGCGCACCGACAAGAAGTCGATGGGCTTCGGCGCGGACATCAAGGGCAGCGCGGAGCGCGACCTGGGCGAGGTCTTCCGCCAGGTGCAGCAGCACGATCTGCTGAAGTTCGGCATCATCCCGGAGCTGATCGGCCGTCTGCCCGTGGTCGCCACGCTCGACAGCCTCGGCCGGGAGGATCTCGTGCGCATCCTGACCGAGCCGAAGAACGCCATGACGAGACAGTACGAGGCTCTGCTCAAGCTCGACGGGGTCGAGCTCGTGTTCGAGCCGGAGGCGCTCGAGGCCGTGGCCGACTGCGCGCTTGAGCGCAAGATCGGCGCGCGCGGCCTGCGCAGCGTCATGGAGGGCGTCATGACCGACGTCATGTACCGCGTGCCCTCCGACACGACGGCAAAGCGCGTCGTCATCACGCCGGAGAGCGTGCGCGAGGGCACTCCTCCGGTCATCGAGCACATCAACGATTGAAAAAACAGGCACTCTCCGGAAAGGAGGAACCCATGAGCGAACAGAACGAAAGAGAAGCGGTACTGCTGCTGCCGCTGCTGCCGCTGCGCGGGCTGACCATTTTCCCGGGCATGCGCATGACCTTCGACGTGGAGCGCAGCGCGTCGCTCGCGTCCCTGGCCGCGGCCAACCGTGAGGCGCATCTCATTTTCCTCGTCACGCAGAAGGACATCTCCGTCGATCTGCCGCGCGAGGAGGATCTTTACCGCGTCGGCACGGTCTGCCGTCTGCGCCAGCAGATCCGGCAGGAGCAGGGGAGCCGCGTGATGGTCGAGGGCCTCTACCGCGCCGAAGCGCAGAGCATGACCCTCCGCAACGACGGCTATCAGGCCGCCGTGCGTCCGCTGGAGGATAAGCCGGAGCGCGTGAGCGCCGTGCGCCGCGAGGCGCTGCTGCGCAACTGCATGTCGCTCTTCCACGACTATTTGAACCAGGCTCCGGATATGCTCAACGAGCAGATCCTGAATATCCTGGCAAATCCCGATCCCAACTTCGTCGCCGCCTACATAGCGCAGCACACGCGTCTGACAACGGAGGAGAAACAGAGCGTTCTCGAGGAGCGCTATCCCTCCCGGCGCCTTGCGATGCTCGGCCGCATGCTGCAAAACGAGCTGAACGTCATGGCCGTCGAGAGCGAGCTGAACGAGGCCGCCCAGGCCGCCATGGACCGCAACCAGCGCGAATACTACCTGCGCGAGGAGCTCAAGGCCATCCAGGCCGAGCTCGGCGAGGACGGCTCTTCGGACGACTATGACGAATACCGGCGGAAGATCGAAGCGCTGCCGGTCTCCGACGAGGCGCGCGAAAAGCTCCGCAAGGAGCTCACGCGTCTCATGAAGCAGCCCTTCGGCTCGTCCGAGGCAGCGGTGATCCGCGGCTGGCTCGACACCTGCCTGGAGCTGCCCTGGGGCGTGAAGACACAGGAGACGCTCGATTTGGAGAAGGCGCGCCGGATCCTCGATGCCGATCATTTTGGCCTTGAAAAGGTCAAGGAGCGCGTGCTGGAGTATCTGGCCGTCAAGCAGCTCTCGCCCGAGATCAAGGGCGGGCTGCTCTGTCTCGTCGGGCCTCCGGGCACCGGCAAGACCAGCATCGCCATGAGCGTCGCCCGCGCCACGAACCGCAAGCTCGTGCGTCTGTCGCTCGGCGGCGTGCATGACGAGGCGGATATCCGCGGCCACCGCAAGACCTATATCGGCTCCATGCCGGGGCGCATCCTCGGCGGCATCGCGCAGGCGAAGACCTGCAACCCGCTGATGGTGCTCGACGAAGTCGACAAGCTCGGCTCCGATTACCGGGGAGACCCCTCCGCGGCACTGCTGGAAGCGCTCGATCCCGAGCAGAACGCCAGTTTCCGCGATCATTTCCTTGAGCTGCCCTTCGATCTCTCCGAGGTCTTCTTCATCACGACCGCGAACACCACCGACACCATTCCCCGCGCCCTGCTTGACCGCATGGAGGTCATCGAGCTGACGAGCTACACGGATGAAGAGAAGCTTGAGATCGCCAGGCGGCATCTACTGCCCAAGCAGCGGAAAAAGCACGGTCTGCGGGCCAATCAGCTGCGGGTAAGCGACGCGGCGCTCCGTGAGATCATCGCCTCCTACACGCGCGAATCCGGCGTCCGCAACCTCGAGCGGGAGCTCGCGCGGCTCTGCCGCCGGGCGGCCGCCGCGGTGGCCTCGGGGGAGAAGAAGTCTCTCTCGGTGAACGCCGGCATGCTCGAGGAGCTGCTCGGCCCCGCGCGCTTCAAGCACGACGAGCAGCGCGCCCTGCCGCAGATCGGCCTTGTGCGCGGCCTTGCGTATACCACGGTGGGCGGCGAGGTGCTCGACTGCGAGGCTGCCGTCGTGCCGGGCTCGGGCAAGCTCGAGCTCACCGGCAACCTCGGCCAGGTGATGCAGGAATCGGCGAAGGCCGCCGTGACCTGGATCCGCGGCCACGCGGAGAGCTTCGGCATCGACCCCGATTTTTACAAGAAGACGGACATCCACGTCCATTTCCCGGAGGGAGCCGTCCCCAAGGACGGGCCCTCGGCCGGCGTCACGGTGACGACGGCGCTCGTCTCCGCGCTGAGCGGTCTTCCCGTGCGGCATGACGTCGCCATGACAGGCGAGATCACGCTGCGCGGCCGCGTCCTGCCGATCGGCGGGCTGCGGGAGAAGACGATGGCCGCGCTGCGCGCGGGCGTCAAAACCGTGATCCTCCCGCGCGAGAACGAGCCGGATCTGGCCGAGATCGATCCCGCCGTGCGCAGCGCGCTGCATTTTGTCAGCGCCTCCGATATCAGCGAAGTGCTGGACGCGGCGCTGCTGCTGTCCGAGCGGCCGGGCAAAAAGGCCGAGCGCGCCGCGATCGCGCCGCCCGCGCCGGGGCGGCAGCATGTGAGGGTCTGAGCCATGGCGAGCCTCAATGTAAACCGCGCGGAGTTCGTGCTCTCCGCCGCCTCGCCTGGGCAGTTTCTGCACACGGCGCTGCCTGCCGTCGTCTTTGCGGGAAAGTCGAACGTCGGCAAGTCCTCGGTTTTGAACCGCCTGCTCAACCGCAGGAACTTTGCCCGCGTCGGCGCCTCGCCTGGCAAGACGGTGCACGTCAACTATTTCCGGATCGACGACAGGCTCCTCTTTGTCGACCTGCCCGGCTACGGCTACGCCAAGGTCTCCCAGAGCGAGAAGGAGCGCTGGGGAAGGCTGATGGAGAGCTTCTTTGCGGAAAAGGAGCTCATGGATCTCGGCGTGATGATCGTCGACGCCCGGCACAAGCCGACGGCGGACGATATCACGATGGCCGCCTGGTTCAAGCAGAGCGCCTGCCGCCTCGTCGTCGTGGCCAACAAGCTCGACAAGCTCAAAAAGAGCGAGATCGAGCCGAACCTGGCGCTGATCCGCCAGACGCTTGAACTCAGCGAGGACGTGCCGCTCATCCCGTTTTCAGCCGAAAAGGGCACGGGAAGGGAAGAGCTGCTCGCCCAGATCATGACGCTTCTTTGAAAAACAAAAAACGGAGCCGAAGGAAAGAACCTTCGACTCCGTTTTTTGTTGTTTATACTGATACCTGATAGAAAGTAGACAGAGATTTGCGAGTCAGAATTGCGCCAGACAAGGCGGGCTCCGCAGAGCATAATGGAGATATATGGTCAAGGAGCTCAACGCAGTATGGCACAATTCTGGCCGCAAAGAATGTCTTGTTTTTATCGGGTATCAGTATTACTGTTGATCAGAGCAGACCGCCGATCTTGAGGAAGAGGGGCGCGAACACGAGCGACACGACCGTCATGAGCTTGATGAGGATGTTCAGCGAGGGGCCGGAGGTGTCCTTGAAGGGGTCGCCGACCGTGTCGCCGACGACGGCGGCCTTGTGCGCGGACGAGCCCTTGCCGCCGTTGTGGCCTTCCTCGATGTACTTCTTGGCGTTGTCCCAGGCGCCGCCGGAGTTGGACATGTAGATGGCCAGCAGTACGCCTGTGACCAGAGACCCGGCGAGCAGACCGCCCAGCGCGGCGGGCCCGAGCAGGATGCCGATGAGAAGCGGCACCAGCACGGCCATGAGACCCGGCGCGATCATCTCATGCAGAGCCGAGCGCGTGGAGATGGCCACACAGGAGGCGTAGTCCGGACGGCCCTCACCCTCAAGGATGCCGGGGATCTCGCGGAACTGACGGCGGACCTCTTCGATCATCTTGTAGGCGGCCTTGGACACGGAGTCCATCGTCATGGCAGAGAAGGCGAAGGGGAGCATGCCTCCGATCAGCAGACCGATGACCACATTCGGAGTCAGCAGATCGATGGATTTGAGCTGGACCTCCTCGGCGTAGGACACGAAGAGCGCCAGCGCGGTCAGCGCGGCCGAGCCGATGGCGAAGCCCTTGCCGATGGCGGCGGTGGTGTTGCCGACGGCGTCGAGCTTGTCCGTGATCTCACGCACGTGCGGGTCGAGACCGCTCATCTCGGCGATGCCGCCGGAGTTGTCGGCGATGGGGCCGTAGGCGTCGACGGCGACCGTGATGCCGGTGGTGCTCAGCATGCCGACGGCGGCCAGCGCGATGCCGTAGAGGCTGTTCGTGACGCGATAGGAGATGAAGATGCCGATGCAGATGAGCACGATCGGCACCCAGGTACTCATCATGCCGACGGCCACGCCGCTGATGATCGTGGTGGCCGAGCCTGTCTCTGACTGTTCGGCGATGCGCTTGACGGACTTGTAGTCCTCAGAGGTGTAGATCTCGGTCGTAAAGCCGATCACAAGACCGACGATCAGACCTGCGATGACGGCCAGCGCATAGTACGCGCCGCCGAAGAGCTCATAGCTGAGGAACACCGAGGCCAATGCCACGATGCCCGCGGAGACATAAGAGCCCATCTTCAGCGCTGCGTGGGGGTTGGAGCCCTCCTTGCCGCGCACAAAGAAGGTGGCAATCACGGAAGCGGCGATGCCGATGCCGGCGATGGCCAGCGGAAAGACGATGCCGGAGCTCTTGTAGAGACCCACGGCGGAGACGCCCAGCGTGACGGCGGAGACGATCGCGCCGACGTAGCTTTCGAAGAGGTCGGCGCCCATGCCGGCCACGTCGCCCACGTTGTCGCCCACGTTGTCGGCGATGACGGCGGGGTTGCGCGGGTCATCCTCGGGGATACCGGCCTCGACCTTGCCGACAAGGTCTGCGCCGACGTCGGCAGCCTTGGTGTAGATACCGCCGCCCACACGGGCAAAGAGCGCAATGGACGAGGCGCCCAGCGAGAAGCCGAAGAGGATGTTGTAGTTGCCGGTGACAAGATAGATGACGCTGCAGCCCAGCAGACCCAGACCGACGACGCACATGCCCATGACGGAGCCGCCGGAGAAGGCGACGGACAGGGCCTTGACCATGCCGCCCTGCATGGCGGCGTTGGCAGTGCGGACGTTGGCCTTGGTGGCGACCCGCATGCCGAAGAAGCCGGCGGCAATGGAGCACAGCGCGCCGAGCAGGAAGCAGACGGCGGTGCCTACGCCGATAAAGATGGCGATCAGAGCAAAGAGCACTACGACGAAGATGGCGAGGATCTTATATTCGCTCATCAAAAAGGCGTTGGCGCCCTCGGCGATCGCCCTGGCGATCTCCCGCATCCTGTCGTTGCCCGGGTCCGCCCGAGAAACAAAATTCGCCTTGTAGGCCGCAAACAGCAGCGCCACAACGGCGAAGATCGGAGCCAGCCATATCAGATTTTCCATAATCGAAACCCTCCAGTCCAATGAAGTCCTCTGACATTTGTGTATTTTACACGATGCGCTCGAAAAATTCAACGAAAATTCAGCCGGATTTAGTCGAAATGACCAAGTTCATGTGAAACAACGAAAAAAGCCTTTCAAAAAAGGGAAGTTTCAGCAAGATGCACAAGCGTTGACGAAAAATTCACGAGCGGCGACGCAAATCTCCCGGAAACAAAACGCACATCCTCCCGCAAATCAGCGGAAAACCCGTCAAAAGCACCAAAAGAGAAGAAAGCATGAGGCCGCCGCATTTCCGCTTTTTGCACGTTCTAAACAAAAGAAACGGAAATTTCATACTCCCGTCAAATCTCCCAAAGCGCTGCGCACGAAGAGCCTGGAGCGGCACTGCGGGTCGGGGGAAAGAGAAGAAAAAATAAGGTGACATAATCTGTCTTTTTCTCTTGTGCTCAAAGCATAACTGTGATAATATAATGAAGTTGACACGCCGGAAGGCGCCTGATCAGACTATGGAGGTGCAAAGCCTTTGTCTATATGGAACGCGATCCTGCTCGGACTGGTGCAGGGACTGGCAGAATTTTTGCCGATCTCCAGCTCCGGGCATCTGTCTATCTTAAATAATCTTTTCCACATGACCACGGCCGAGGGCGGCCATATGTTCTTCGACGTGCTGCTGCATCTCGGCACGCTCGTGTCCGTTTGCGTCGTCTACTGGGAGGACATCGTGCAGATGTTCTTCGAGGTGATCGCCTTCGCGGGCGCGGGCCCCCTGGCGGGAGAGAAGCGCGCCCATTATCCGGCCGCGCGGCTCTTTTTGCTGATCGTCGTTGGCACGCTGCCGCTCTTTCTGGTTTTACCGGTCAACGACATGCTCGAGGGACTCTACTATAACAGCATCTTCATCGGCGTGATGCTCGTGCTCACCGGCTGCATGCTCTACGTCTCCGACAGGATGGCGCAGGGCAGCAAGACCGAGCGGAACATGAGCTTTCTGGACGCGCTGCTGATCGGCGTCTGCCAGTGCGCGGCGACGATCCCGGGGCTCTCCCGCTCCGGCACCACGATCACCGCTGGCCTGGCCACCGGGCTGCGCCGTGACTACGCCGTCAAGTATTCCTTCCTGCTCAGTCTGCCCGCCGTGCTGGGCGCGAACATCCTCAGCTTTGTGGACGCCGCGCGCGAGGGCATCGACTGGCACAGCATGCCCGCCTATCTGATCGGCACCGCCGTCGCAATGGTCACCGGCATCGGCGCCATCAGTCTGCTCAAGCGCATTTCCCGCAGCGGCAAGTTCGGCAGCTTTGCCTATTACTGCTGGGTCGTGGGCGTGCTGAGCATCATCCTTACGCTGATCTTCTGATCGAGAGGTCTATTCATGGCACAAAAGAAAACCGCACAAAAGAAAACTGCCGCCAAAAAGGCCGCGCCCATCAAAAAAAGCGCTCCCGCGCCGAAAAAGCGCGTGGAAAACGCCGTCCCGCCCGCCCCGGTCGGAGAGCCGCACCGCCGTGAGATCGCGGGCGGCGTGTTCCTGTTTCTGGCGGCGCTGGTGATCATCGGTTTTTTCAACCGCGAGGGCGCCGTCGTCGCCTATGTGATCGACTTTCTGGGCGGCCTGCTCGGCTGGGGATTGTATGTCACGGTCCCGGTCTTCCTTGTCGCCGCGCTGGCGCTGTTTTTCCACCGGGGCCGTCCCGTGGCCTTCCGGGTCTTCAGCCTGCTGCTGCTGCCGATCCTCTTTGCGGGCATGGCGCATCTTCTATTTGCCGAGCCTGTTGGAGAGAGCTTTGACTTCAAAACCTCCCTTGACAGCTTCTTCCTCTCCGGGAAGGACCTCGCCTCCGGCGGCGTCGTCGGCGGCCTGATCGCCGAGGGGACAGAGCGCGCCTTCAGCCATATCGGCGGCTTTCTGATCCTGCTGGCCCTGTTTCTGATCTTCCTTGTCATCGGCCTGCGCCTCAATCTGACGGCCATGGCCGGGCGCATCAAGGAGCGCGCGACGCTGCCCTATGAGCCGGAGCCCGAGCCGGAACCCCTGCCCGCTGAGATGCGCCGCACAACCCGGGCCTCCCGCGAGCTGGAGCCGAGCTGGATAAAGCCGACGCGTGCGCAGAAGCGTGTCGAGGAGGCCCGCATCAGCAACTACGGCAACAACGGCCGGGATATCGACGTGCCGCTGGGCGAGGACGAGAAGCCTCTGCCGCTTGGCCGCTTTGAGGAGCCGGAGGACGAGGAACTCTTCCGCAAGCCCGCCGCCACCCGGACAAAGGTCCGCAGGAAGCCGACGGAGAGCGCGAATACCGCGCCCGCGGAAGCGCCCCAGCCGCAGAGCGAGCCCGCGCCGGATCTGGCCCGGGGCAGGGATGTGGGCGAGGGCTTCATCGAATACCGGCCCGATGGAAAGAAGCTGGGCCGTACGCCTGTCATAGCGGAGATCAACGATCCGCCGAAGAAAAAGATCAAAAAAGAAGTCGTGGCCGCCGAGGCGAAGGCTGTGGCCGAGGCCGTGGCCGGCTCCGCCGGACCGGCCGGGGATTACGAATTCCCGCCGCTGGAGCTGCTGAAAAGCAGCGCCGGCTCCTCCGGCCCGGACGGACGCGACGAGATCCGTGTCAACCGCCAGCGCCTCGAGGAGGCGATCCGGAGCTTTGGCATCGACGCCGCGATCGTCGATGTGACGCGCGGCCCCACCGTCACGCGCTATGATATCGAGCTCGAAAAGGGCGTCAAGCTCGCCCGCGTCACCAATCTGGCCGGCGACCTCGCGCTTGCGCTGGGCGTGGCGAACGTGCGCATCGCGCCCATTCCCGACAAGATCGCCACGGTCGGCATCGAGGTGCCGAACCGCCAGGTGAGCCCCGTGTATCTGCGCGATATCCTCGAGTCGCAGAAATTCATCACCGCCCGCTCGAAGCTGAGCTTTTCGCTGGGCAAGGATATCGGCGGCGAGGCTGTGATCGGCGATATCTCGAAGCTGCCGCACCTGCTGATCGCGGGCACGACCGGCTCCGGCAAATCCGTCTGCATGAACTCCCTCATCCTGAGCCTTCTGTACAAGGCGCGCCCGGATGAGGTGAAGCTCATCATGATCGACCCGAAGATGGTCGAGCTCGGCATCTATAACGGCATCCCACATCTCTACGTCCCGGTCGTCACCGATCCCAAGAAGGCCGCAGGTGCGCTGCAGTGGGCCGTGGTCGAGATGCTCAAGCGTTATCGCCTCTTCTCCGAGGCGGGCGTGCGCGACCTGGCCGGGTACAACAAGCACTGCGCCGCGAACGGAGAGCCGACCCTGCCGCAGGTGGTGGTCGTCATCGACGAGCTGGCCGACCTCATGATGATCGCGGCCAAGGAGGTCGAGGAGAGCATCTGCCGCGTGGCCCAGATGGGACGCGCCGCGGGCATGCACCTGGTCGTTGCCACGCAGCGCCCCTCGGCGGACATCATCACCGGCCTTATGAAGGCCAATATCCCCTCGCGCATCGCCTTCGCCGTGTCCGGCGCGCTGGACAGCCGCATCATCCTCGACCAGGCGGGCGCGGAGAAGCTCGTGGGCCGCGGCGACATGCTCTTTAACCCCATCGGCAGCACCAAGCCCACCCGCATCCAGGGCGCCTTCGTCTCCGACGAGGAGCGCGAGGCCGTCGTGGAGTTCATCAAGGCCCACACGGGCGAGGCGGAGAAGAACGACGAGATCGAACAGTTCATGGACAAGGCCGCCGAGGCCAAGAGCTCCGGCAGCAAGGAGGAGTCCGAGGACAGCGGCGCTGCCGGCGATTACGACGAGATGCTGCCCCAGGCGGTCGAGGCCGTGCTGGAGGCGGGCAGCTGCTCCGTGTCCATGCTGCAGCGCAAGGTGAAGCTCGGCTATTCCCGCGCCGCGCGCATCGTCGACCAGATGGAGGAGCTCGGCATCGTCGGCCCCTACGAGGGCGCCAAGCCCCGCAGCGTGGTCGTCGATCACCAGGGCTGGCATGACATCCAGGTGCAGCTCGGCCTCGCGAGCGACGATGGCTTCGAGCTGGCGCGCGAGATGAGCGAGAACGCTGAGGAAACGGAAGAATAAGGATGGCGGGAGTCTCTGCAAAGGACTCCCGCCTTTTACGGAGGGACTATGACAGAATTCATCCCGCATCTGCCGAAGGAAGAGGTCGAGCGTATCAGCGCCGTTGGCCTGGCCCATGTGGGCGACGCCGTCTATGAGCTGCTCGTGCGCGGCAGCCTCTGCGCGCAGGGGCATCTCGCCGTGCAGGATCTGCACCGCAGCACGGTCGCCTATGTGAAGGCCCCCGCACAGGCGGAGGCCGCCGCGCGCCTGCTGCCGCTTCTCAGCGAGGAGGAGCAGGCCGTCTACCGCCGCGCCCGCAACGCGAAGATGCACGCCGCCCCCCAGGGCGCAAGCGTAGGGGAGTACCACGCCGCGACGGCGCTGGAGGCGCTCTTCGGCTGGCTTTATCTCCTTGGGCGTACGGAGCGGATCGAGGAACTGTTCACTCAAGCTGTGGAGGTGAAGTGACATGCCGCTCGACGCTGTTTTTCTCTGCGCGCTGACGAAAGAGCTCATGCCGCTTCTCACAGGCGCAAAGATCGACAAGATCCAGCAGCCGGACAGGGACCGCGTGCTGCTCTCTCTGCGCACGAGCGCGGGGAATAAAAAGCTCTTGATCGCGGCCTCCGCCTCCGGCGCGCGCGTGCATTTTACCCGGGAGAGCCCCGAGAACCCGGCCGAGCCCCCGATGTTCTGCATGCTGCTGCGCAAGCATCTCGGCGGCGCGCGCATCCTCTCCGTTACGCAGCCGCAGCACGAAAGGCTTCTTCTCATCGAGCTCGAGGCGCGCGACGAGCTCGGAGACACAGCCGGGCGCACGCTTGCCGTCGAGCTCATCGGGCGCAGCGCAAATATCGTGCTCATCGGCGCTGACGGGCGCATCATCGACTGCCTGCGCCGCATGGACTTCGCGGGCGACCGGGACCGGGCGCTGCTGCCCGGCATGATCTACCGCCTGCCGCCGAGGCAGGAGAAGACCGATTTTCTCGCCTCGACGGAGGCCGAGCGCGCTGTGCTGCTCGAGGCGGCGGACCGGACGAGGCCCATCGACAAGTGGCTTCTGGAGACCTATGCCGGGCTCTCGCCCCTCTGGTGCCGGGAGCTGGCGCTGCGCTGCGGCGAGGACTGGGACGCGCTGGAGCCCTGTCTCGACGCGCTGCGCGCCTGTATCGACGCCGGGGAGACCGAGCCGACGCTGCTGCTGCGCGATGGGGAAGCGGCGGACTTCAGCTTCCTGCCTGTCCGGCAGTACGGCGAGGGCTCAAGCTGCGAAAAGGCCGGGAGCTATTCGGAGCTCCTGGACGCCTTCTACGCCCGGCGCGACCGGGACGAGCTGCGCCGCCGACGCGGCCGGGAGCTGACACAGGCGCTCAAGAGCGCGCGGGACCGGCTGCAGCGCAAGCTGAGCAGCCAGCGGGAGGAGCTGCGGCTTTCCGGGGAGCGCGAAACGCTGCGCCGCCGGGCCGATCTCATCATGGCCAATCTCTATCGGCTCAAGAAGGGCGATCGGGTGCTCCGCTGCGAGGATTTCTATGAGGAGGGCTGCCCGGAGACGGAGATCGAGCTTGACGTGCTCAAGACCCCGCAGGCCAACGCCGCCGCGCTCTACAAGCAATATAACAAGCAGAAGGCCGCGGAGGAGCATCTGACGGCGCTCATCGCCGAGGGCGAGAAGAAGCTCGACTATCTGGAGGCCTCGCTCGACGAGGCACAGCGGGCTGAGAGCGAGAAAGATCTGGCCGAGCTCCGCCGGGAGCTGACGGAGCAGGGGGTACTGCGCAAAAAGAAAAGCGCCAAACCCGACCGCGGCAAGCCGCAGCAGCCCCTGCGCTATGTAACGGACGACGGGCTGGAGGTGCTCGTCGGCCGGACGGGAACACAGAACGACGAGCTGACGACAAAGCTCGCCCGGCGCACGGACTACTGGCTGCACACCCAGAAGGTGCACGGCAGCCACGTCATCCTCCGCTGTGACGGTCTCGAGCCGCCCGCGCGTTCTCTCGAGCAGGCGGCGGCCCTTGCCGTGTGGCACTCGCAGGCGCGGGACGGCGGCAAGACGCCGGTGGACTACACCATGCTGCGCCACGTGAAAAAGCCCTCCGGGGCGCTGCCGGGCAAGGTGATCTATACGGACTACCGGACGATCCTCGCCGAATGCGGCGAGGAGCTTGTGAACAGATTAAAAAAAGGATCGTGAAGCTTCACGATCCTTTTTCTTGTGTGTTTACTTGAAGCTCGGCTTTCTTCCACCGGGGGGCGGCACGTAGCCGACCGCCATGTCCGGGCAGAGAGACGAGAGCCGGGCGAGTGCGTCGTCGGCCTCCTTCTCTTTGTTGAAGATGAGGTTGGCGAATTCTTTGTCGCCGTGGACGAGGATGAGCCGATAGTAATAATAGGCGGGGCTGTCGTCTGGCTGGCACTCGCTGATGCGGATGAACGCGCGCTCGATATAGTCGTAGGGCACGTAGTACTTCACGCCGAGATCGCGGTAGTAGAAGCAGAGCCTGCCGAAGCGGACACGCCCGATCGCCTCGGCGGCGAGATAATCGTCGATATGCTCCTGGTCGCGGATGAACTTTCTATCCACGCCCTTGAGCTTTCTCACTTTTCCTAAGAACATTCGTGTTTCCCCTTATAGTCGCGGCCGAACAGGTCCTTGTCGTAATACTTCTGCGGCATGACGCGCTGGGCCAGCAGCGTGCCGAGGATGCCGGCGATCGTTCCGACGATGAGGCCGCCGAGCACGTCGGAGGGATAGTGGACCACCAGATAGATCCGGGAGATGCCCATCAGAAAGGCGAAGATCAGCGCCGTCCAGCTCACGTGCTTGTTGCCGAGCAAAAACACCGGCACCATCGTGGCAAAGGCCGCGGTCGTATGGCCGGAGGGGAAGCTCTTGTCGCTCTCCATGGCCCGGCCCATCATGTCCCAGAGCGGGTAGAAGAAGCCCGCCGGATCGGCATAGGGCCTCGGGCGCGCGATGACGACCTTGATGAAGAGGTTCGTGAAGATGGCGCCGATGCTCACGCCGAGCAGCATCGCCGTCCCGAAGCGGCGCGTGGGCTTGAAGACGATGAGCGCGAGGGAGAGCAAAATCAGGAAGATCCCGCCCTTGCCCAGAAGGGAGATGAGCTTCATGAACGGCGTAAAGAAGGGGCCGCCGATCTCGTAGAGCTTGTGCACGGCGGCGGTGACGGACTGATCGAAGCCGGCAAAGGCGGTGTTGAGCCATTGCGCGGCGGGGGTGAGCGGCATAAAAAGGCTCCTTTCTCTCGTTGCTGTGTGCGTTTAGTGTATCACAAGCGCCGCCTTTCGTCCATAGAGAAATTTGCCTCGCCGCGCCGACGGCGAGCAGACGCTTGCAATATGAGAGAAAAGCCGTTATACTCAATTTAGTGAACGATAAAGGAGAAGTGCGCATGAAGGCTTTTGAAAAAGAGGACTATGCGGTGTTCGATCTGTTTAACAACCGCTGGGGCCTTGTCACGGCGGGGAGCATCGAGCGCTACAACACCTGCACCATCGCCTGGGGCAGCCTCGGCACCATCTGGGGAGCGCCCGGCAAGGGCCGCCCGATCGTGACGGTCTACGTCAATCCCGAGCGCTACACCTGGGATCATCTGCTGGAAAGCGATACCTTCACGGTGTCCTTCTTCCCGCCGGAATATCGCCGCGCGCTGAGCTATCTGGGCACTCACTCCGGGCGCGACGGGGACAAGGTGGCCGCGGCGGGCCTCACGCCGGAGGCCATCGGCGAGGGCGTCACCTTCGAGGAGGCCGAGCTGACCTTCCTCTGCCACAAGCTCTACGAGGGGCCCTTCGAGCGCGAGGGCCTGGCCCCGGAGATCGACAAAGGCCTCTATGCCGACTGGCAGCCCCATTGGATGTTCGTCGGCGAGATCACGGAGGCGGAACGAAAGTAGGGAACGGATGAAAGACCTTTTCGGGCGCGAGATCAGCTATCTGCGCCTTTCGGTGACGGAGCGGTGCAACCTGCGCTGCCGCTACTGCATGCCGGAGGACGGCGTGTGCAAAAAGCGGCACGAGGAGATGCTGACGCAGGAGGAGATGCTTGCGGCGGTACGCGCGGCAGCCTCGCTCGGCGTCACAAAGCTGCGCCTGACGGGCGGAGAGCCGCTCGCCTGGCCGAATATCGTTTCACTCTGCGCAAAAGCGGCCGCGGTGGAGGGGATCGGAGAAGTCTGCCTTACCACGAACGGCACGCTCCTGCCAAAGCTGGCGCGGCCGCTGCGCGCGGCGGGCGTCAGCCGCCTTAACATCAGTCTGGATACGCTCGACGCGGAGAAATACCGCGCGATCACCCGCTGCGGCGAGCTGAGCGAGGCCGTCGCCGGGATCCGCGCGGGTCTGGACGCGGGCTTTGAAAAGATCAAGCTCAACGCCGTGCTGATCGGCGGCTTCAACGACGACGAGATCCCGGCTCTCGCGGAGCTGACGCGCCGCTATCCGCTGGATGTCCGCTTTATCGAGCTCATGCCGATGGTCGATCGGGAGGTCTTCGGCCCCGAGGCCTTCCTCCCCTATACCGCCGTGACAGAAGCCCTTCCGGAGCTGGAGCCTGTCGCGCCCGACGGGGGCGTGGCAAAGCTTTATCGCCTGCCCGGTGCGCTGGGGAACGTCGGCCTCATCAGCCCCGTGAGCGCGCATTTTTGCGCCGCGTGCAACCGGCTGCGCATTACGGCCGACGGCAAGATCAAGCCTTGTCTGCATTCGCCGGAAGAAGTGTCGATCAAGGGCTGCACGGAAGAGGAGATGCGCGAAAAGCTCCGGCAGGCGATCCTCGCCAAGCCGAAGTGGCACGGCGAGCTCAATTACGCCGAACCCAGCCGGGCCAATCGCGCCATGAACCGGATCGGAGGGTAGAGCATGTCTTACAAAGCGGCAGTCATCACGGTTAGCGGCAAATGCTTCCGCGGTGAGCGCGCGGACAGCGGAGGCCCTGCTGTGATAAGCCTGCTGCAGGAGGCGGGCTTTGAGGTCTGTTATACGAGCCTCCTCCCGGACGAACGGGAGCTCATCAGCGCCGAGCTCATCGCCTGCGCCGACGAAAAGCGGATCCCCCTTGTCGTGACGACGGGCGGCACGGGCTTTTCGCCGCATGACGTCACCCCGGAGGCTACGCTCGCCGTCGTGGAGCGCGAGACCCCCGGCATTCCGGAGGCCATGCGCTGGGCGGGTCTTCAGATCACGCAGCGCGCTTGCCTGAGCCGCAGCGCCGCGGGCCTTCGCGGCAGCACCCTCATTGTCAATCTCCCCGGCAGCGAAAAGGCCGCGCGGGAAAGCCTGCAGGCAGTGCTCGGCGCACTCGGCCACGCCGTGGAGATGCTCAGCGCGGATCGCTCCAACGACCGGAAGCAGAAGTAAGGCACTGCTGCTGGTGCAAGCAAGGGAGCCGTAACGGATCTCTTTGCAGTTAATGTCTGCGATGGGCAGAAGTCCTTTTCAGGCCCCGGGGAGTTCTCCGGGGCCTTCGCCTTGCCGGAAGGACGATCTTATGATACACTGAACAAAAGGAGGGGAGGCCCGTGAGTGAGCTTGAGATCATCCGACACGCAAAGGTCGGCGGGATCAGCGCCTTTTTTGACACGGTCGAATATCGCACGCCGCATTTCCACCCGGAGTGGGAGCTCATCTGGATCACGGACGGCGCGCTGACCGTCAACAGCGGCCAGCAGGAGACGCTCTGCAAAAAAGGGGAGCTCTGCCTGTTTCCGCCCCGCCAGATCCACGAATTTCGCGGGAAGGACGGTGCGGCCACCTTCCTCTGCCTTCAGATCTCTCCGCAGGTCTTCGCGCTTGCCGACCCGGCGCTGTCCAGCCTCACGGCCGACAGCTATCTGATCCGGGACTATCTCGACGGGGAAAGCCGGGAGAAGCTGCGCGTGTGGATGAAGGAGCTGATGGCAGCCTATCTGGAGGGCGGCGCCTTTTACGAGCTGCAATGCGTCGAGGGCTGCGCCCGGATCCTGAGCGAGCTGCTCGGAAAACTCCCGGTGCGCCGCCTGAGCGACGAGGAGCTCCGCCATGCCGACCGGAGAAACGAGCGCATGGATCGCTTTTTGCGCTATGTCGAGGAGAACTACCCCCGGAAAATCAGTCTGGAGGAGTTTGCTGAGCGGGAGAACTGTTCCGTCAGCTATATGTCCCGCTTTCTGAAGGCCAATCTCAACCAGGGCTTTCAGGACTATGTCAATTCCGTCCGCTTTCACGCGGCTTGCCGGATGATCGCCGCAGGCGGCAAACGCATGATCGATATCTGCGAGGAGTGCGGCTTTTCCGATTACCGCTATTTTTCCAGCTGCTTCAAGCGCGAAAGCGGTCTGACGCCGGAGCAGTACAGCAAAAAAAGCCCGCCGACGGAGGAGAGCGAACAGCAGCGCAGAGAGCATTCGCTCGAGCGCTTTTATACAAGGGAGGAGAGCCTGAAGCTCCTGCAGAGCCTCTGATCACAACAGCCCCGCCGCTGCCTGTCGGCGGGGCTTCCCCTTGCCGTTCGGCAATTTGCACAGAAATGATCGACGAAAATAGCAAAAGCGACGAAAACGCAAAAAGATCAAAATCGTCTAATAAAAAAAGCAGTTCTGTCCTTTACATTCCCCGTGCAGAATGATTAAAATATCAACAGAATGAAAAATATGCTCTCCGCGTTTGCGCGGGAAGAAAGAAAGGGAGAGAGGGAACGCGTATGATGACGATCGGCGTCGATCTGGGGACCTCCGCCGTCAAGCTTCTGCTGACGGAGGACGACGGGAGGATCCTGAACCGTGTTACAAAAGAATACCCGCTGCTGTTCCCGCAGCCCGGCTGGTCCGAGCAGAGGCCGGAGGACTGGTGGGAGGCTGTGCTGAGCGGCCTGAAGGAGCTGCTGTGCGGCTTTGACGCGTCCGAAGTGCGCGGCCTCGGCGTCGGCGGCCAGATGCACGGCCTCGTGGCGCTGGACGCGGAGGATCGGGTCATCCGCCCCGCCATCCTCTGGAACGACGGGCGCACAGCGGAGGAGACGGCCTGGCTCAACAGCGCGGTCGGCAAGGAGAAGCTCTCTTCTCTCACCGCCAACATCGCCTTTGCGGGCTTCACCGCGCCGAAGCTCCTCTGGATGAAACAGCACGAGCCGGAAAACTTCGCACGCATTGCGAAGATCATGCTGCCGAAGGATTATGTAAACTATATGCTGACCGGCGTCCACGCCTGCGATTATTCCGACGCCAGCGGCATGCTCCTGCTGAACGTGGCCGAGCGCCGCTGGTCGCAGGAGATGCTGGAGATCTGCTCAGTGCGCGAGGAGCAGATGCCGCGCCTCTTTGAGAGCTATGAGGTCATCGGAAAAATCAAGCCGGCGCTTGCGCGCTCACTGGGACTGCCGGAGGACGTCAAGGTCGTGGCCGGAGCGGGGGACAACGCCGCCGCCGCGGTCGGGACCGGCGTCGTGGGCGAGGGCGGCTGCAACATCTCCCTCGGCACCTCCGGCACGCTCTTCATTTCCTCCCGGCATTTCGGGGTCGATCCGCACAACGCGCTGCACGCATTTGCCCATGCCGACGGCGGTTGGCATCTGATGGGCTGCATGCTCTCCGCGGCCAGCTGCAACAAGTGGTTCTGCGACGAGATCCTGCGCACGAAGGACTACGCGGCCGAGCAGGCGGACATCACACCGGAGCGTCTCGGCAGAAACCGTGTGATGTTCCTGCCCTATCTGATGGGCGAGCGCAGCCCCATCAACGACACCGACGCGCGCGGCTGCTTCATCGGCCTTTCGATGGACACCCGGCGCGAGGATCTGGTGCAGGCCGTGCTGGAGGGCGTGGCTTTCGCGATCCGCGACAGCTTCGAGGTCGCCAAGAGCCTCGGCCTCACGATCGAGAGCAGCAAGCTCTGCGGCGGCGGCGCGCGCTCGCCTCTGTGGCGGACGATCCTCGCCAACGTCCTGAACCTCCGGCTGGAGATCCCGCAGACCGAGGAGGGCCCGGGCTACGGCGCGGCGATGCTCGCCATGGTCGGCTGCGGGGCCTATGAGAGCGTCTGGGCCTGTGCCCGCGCGCTCGTGCGCGTCACTGAGCGCGTGCAGCCGGAGAAGGAGCTTGCCGCCCGGTATGAAGCGAAGTATCAGGCCTTCCGGCAGCTCTATCCCGCGCTGAAAAACGTTTTCCCGAAGCTCGGATAAATCGGTAAAACCGTATTCTGATCAAAACAGGAGGTACATTCATGCAGATCTATTCCGTCACTGATCCTCTGTTCAAGGCCTACGGGCAGGTGCTGGAGGGCTACGACTGCGCCGAGCTCCTGGCGGCCATGGAGCGCATCGAGCTGCCTGCCGAGGGCACGAAATACGCCCCCGGAATTGACAGCCTCGAGGCGTGCGCCGTGTTCGCTGATTTCCGGGACCGCGCCTACGGCGGCATGCCCGTTCAGCTCGGCATGTGCTGGGGGCGCAACACGAAGCTTAACTGCCTCGAGTATCACCGCGACAGCGAGGTAAATCTCGGCACCGGAGATTTCGTGCTGCTGCTGGCGCAGCGCAGCGAGATCGTAAACGGCGTCCTGGACACCGACAAGGTCCGGGCCTTCCGGATCCCCGCGGGCGTGCCGGTGGAGGTCTATGCGACAACGCTCCACTTTGCCCCCTGCCACACCGACGCGAAGGAGGGCTTTCGCGTGGCGGTGGTGCTGCCGAAGGGCACCAACACGGACATGCCGGCCTTTGAGCCGAAATGTGAAGAGGACAAATGGATGACGGCCCGCAACAAGTGGCTGCTGGCCCATCCGGACTCCAAACAGGGCCGCGAGGGCGCGCACATCGGACTTCGCGGACGCAATATCGACATTGAAATAGATTAAGGAGGAAACCAATATGCAGAACATCCCCGAAGTAAAGCTCGGCATGATCGCCGTCTCCCGCGACTGCTTCCCGATCGGCCTGTCGATCCAGCGCCGCGAAGCCATCGTCAAGGCCTGCAGGGGCGGCCTTTACGAGTGCCCCGTCACCGTCGAAAACGAGAAGGACATGCTCAAGGCTGTCGCGGACGTCAAGGCCGCTGACTGCAATGCGCTCGTTGTCTTCCTCGGCAACTTCGGCCCCGAGACCCCCGAGACGCTGATCGCCAAGAATTTTGACGGCCCCTGCATGTTCGTGGCGGCGGCCGAGGGCGACGGCGACCTCATCAACGGCCGCGGCGACGCCTACTGCGGCATGCTCAACTGCTCCTACAACCTCGGCATGCGCCATCTGCAGGGCTACATCCCCGAATACCCCGTCGGCACAGCGGACGATATCGCCGCCATGATCGCCGACTTCGTGCCCATCGCCCGCGCGATCATCGGCGTGAAGAACCTCAAGATCATCACCTTCGGCCCGCGTCCGCAGGATTTCTTCGCCTGCAACGCGCCCATCAAGGGCCTGTATGAGATCGGCGTGGAGATCGAGGAGAACTCCGAGCTGGACCTCCTCGTCAGCTACAAGGCCCACGCCGGCGACAAGCGCATCCCCGCCGTCTGCGAGGACATGGCCAAAGAGATGGGCGAGGGCAGGTATTTCCCCGAATTGCTTCCGCGCATGGCGCAGTTCGAGCTGACCCTGCTCGACTGGGCGGAGGAGCACAAGGGCGCGCGCAAGTACGTGGCCTTCGCGGACAAGTGCTGGCCCGCCTTCCCGGAGCAGTTCGGCTTTGAGCCCTGCTTCGTCAACTCCCGTCTCGCCGCGCGCGGCATCCCCGTCAGCTGCGAGGTCGATATCTACGGCGCGCTGAGCGAGTACATCGGCGCCTGCATCAGCCAGGACGCCGTCACCATCCTCGACATCAACAACTCCGTCCCCGCCCAGATGTGGGAGAGCCAGATCAAGGGCAAGTTCGACTACAGCCTCACCGACACCTTCATGGGCTTCCACTGCGGCAACACGCCCTCCTGCAAGATGTGCGCCGACCGCGCGGTGAAGTATCAGCTCATTCAGCACCGTCTGCTCGAGCCGGAAGGCAGCGAGCCCGACTTTACCCGCGGCACGCTCGAGGGCGACATCGCCCCCGGTGAGATCACCTTCTACCGCCTCCAGTGCGACAGCGAGGGCACACTGCGCGCCTACATCGCCGAGGGCGAGGTGCTCCCCGTCGCCACGACGAGCTTCGGCGGCATCGGCGTCTTCGCCATCCATGAGATGGGCCGCTTCTACCGCCATGTGCTGATCCAGAAGCGCTTTCCGCACCACGGCGCGGTGGCCTTCGGCCATCACGGCAAGGCGCTCTTTGAAGTCTTCAAGTTCCTCGGCGTGGGCGACATCGGCTACAACCGGCCCAAGAGCCTGCCCTATCCCACGGAGAATCCCTTCGCATGATGGAACTGAAGAATACCGTCCTCGGCATCGAGCTCGGCTCGACCCGCATCAAGGCCGTGCTGATCGACGAGCGGCACCTGCCGGTCGCCATGGGCGACCACGAGTGGGAAAACCGACTTGTTGACGGCGTCTGGACCTACTCCATGGAGGAGATCCACAGCGGTCTGCAGGCCTGCTTTGCGGCACTGCGCGCGGACGTGAAGGAGAAATACGGCCTGGAGCTGACGCGCGTCGGCGCGATCGGCGTCTCGGCCATGATGCACGGCTATCTGCCCTTTGACAAGGACGGAAAGCAGCTGGCGGAGTTTCGCACCTGGCGCAACACCATGACGGGCCCGGCCGCCGAAAAGCTTAGCGAGCTCTTCCGCTTCAACATCCCCCAGCGCTGGAGCATCGCCCATTTGTATCAGGCCATGCTCAACGGCGAGGAGCATGTGAAGGACATCGCCTTTTTGACGACGCTCGCGGGCTATATCCACTGGCAGCTCACCGGCGAAAAGCTCATGGGCGTGGGCGAGGCCAGCGGTATGTTCCCCATTGACAGCGCGGCGCGCGACTATGACGAGACGATGCTCGCGCGCTTCCGGGAGCTGACGGGCGTCGATCTGCGTACGATCCTGCCCCGCGTCCTGCTCGCGGGGGAGAGCGGCGGCACGCTCACCGAAGCGGGCGCGCGTCTCCTGGATCCCTCCGGCACGCTCGAGGCTGGCATCCCCGTCGCCCCCTGTGAAGGAGATGCGGGAACCGGCATGGCCGCGACGAATTCCGTGCGCGTCAAAACCGGCAACGTCTCCGCCGGGACGAGTGACTTTGCCATGATCGTCACGGACAGGCCCCTTGGCGTGCACCGCGAGATCGACATGGTCACCACACCCGACGGCCTGCCCGTGGCCATGGTCCACTGCAACAACTGCACCTCGGACATCAACGCCTGGGTCTCCCTCTTCTCGGAGCTCTGCGAGCTTCTCGGACAGAACGTCCCGAAGGGCGAGCTCTTCACCCGCCTTTTCCGCAAGGCGCTCGAGGGCGAGGCCGACTGCGGCGGCCTTCTGAGCTATAACTACTTCTCCGGCGAGGGCGTCACCGATCTCGACGAGGGCCGCCCGGTCTTCGCCAGAACGCCCAACGCCCGCTTCACGCTGGCAAACTTCATGCGCACGCATCTGCTCTCCGCGCTCGCGACGCTCAAGATCGGCCTCGATATCCTCACGCAGGAGGAACAGGTGCCGATCGAGCGGCTCTACGGCCACGGCGGCTTCTTCAAGACGCCGGAGGTCGGCCAGCGGATGCTCTCCGCGGCTGTCGGCGCGCCGGTCTCTGTCATGGAGACGGCGGGCGAGGGCGGCCCCTACGGCATGGCGCTGCTGACGGCTTACATGCTATGGAAGGACGAGGGCGAGACCCTGCCGGATTATCTGGACAGGCGCGTCTTTGCCGGCGCCAGGTCCTCCACGCTCAAGGCGAGCGAGGAGGAGATCGCGGGCTTCAACGCCTTCCTGGAGCGCTACCGGAAGGCGCTGCCTCTGGAGAAGAAAGCCGTGGAGGTGCTCTGATGCTGGAGGAACTGAAAAAAACCGTGTGCGAGGCAAACCTGCTTCTGCCGAAATACGGCCTTGTGACCTTCACCTGGGGCAACGTCTCCGGCATCGACCGGGAGACGGGGCTCGTCACCATCAAGCCCTCGGGCGTGCCCTATGAGGGCATGACGCCGGAGGACATGGTGCTCGTGGATCTCTCCGGCCGCGTCGTGGAAGGGAAGTGGAAGCCCTCGAGCGACACGCCCACACACGTCGAGCTCTACAAGGCCTTCCCGGACTGCGGCGGCGTCGTGCATACGCACTCGCGCTGGGCCACCACCTTTGCCCAGGCCGGCAGGGAGATCCCCGCCATGGGCACCACCCAGGCTGACTATTTCTACGGCGCCATCCCCTGCACGCGTCCGATGACGCCGCAGGAGATCGGCGGCGAATATGAAAAAGAGACCGGCAAGGTCATCATCGAGACCTTTGCCGATCTTGACCCCGCGGCGGTGCCGGGGGTGCTGGTGTTTTCCCATGGCCCCTTTGCCTGGGGGACGGATCCCATGAACGCGGTGCACAACGCGGTCGTCATGGAGGAGGTCGCCTTCATGGACTGGCACGCCATGCTGCTCGCGCCCGAGCGCGGAAAGATGCAGCAGGAGCTGCTGGACAAGCACTATCTCCGCAAGCACGGGAAAAACGCCTATTACGGGCAGAACTGAAAAAAGAGGCGCGGGAAGCGGTTCAGACTTCCCGCGCTTCTGCGCTTATTCTGCTGCGCCGTTTTCACCGTATCGGAAATGTTTCCGGTACTGTGCGGGCGTATAGCCGGTGGTGTCGCGAAAGCTCTGGATGAAATAATTGACGGTGTTGAAGGCGAGCTTCTCGGCGATCTCCCGCACGCTCAGATCGCCGGACTCCAGCAGCAGCTTGGCGCGCTCCACCTTTGCATAGCGGATATAGCTTGAGACCGACTGCCCGGTCTCTTTTTTGAATTTATCGGTGAGATAATACTCCGTATACCCCACGAGCGCCGCGAGATCCGCCGTGCGGATCTTTCTGTCGAGACTCAGCTCGATATAATCGCAGCATTTCTGGATAGCGTGGGAGTAGTTGGGATTGGTTCGCAGATGATGGACGCGATAGATGAAATCGTGGTACATGGTGTACGCCAGAGCGGAGAGATCCCCGGAGTCCCGGCAGTCCTCCGCCGCCTGGATATAGCTGTCGCCCAGCGGATAGGCGATCTCGGGCGAGAGGCCGCCCTCCATGGCCGCGCGCGTGACGAGCGTCGTGAAGACGAGGATGCTGGTCTTCATCTGCCGCAGGGGATCCTGCCCCCGGATCGGCACGCCGGGGCTCATCAGGGAGCTGTTCTGCAGAGCGGCCGAATAATTGATGTCCCCGTTGCGCACCATCTGCAGCATGGCCCGCTCGGAGAGATACACCTTGCTGCGGTCGCGCTCTCCGGCGGAGGCGACGCGCTGCCCCTCCTCGCGCTCCGCGGCTGTGTCCAGCGCGTCGAGCCCGAGCTGCTGCCCGGTGAGCGTGTTGTGCACCATGATCGCATAGCGCGAGAACACGGCGTAGGAGAGAACGGGCAGCTCGGGCAGAAGGCGAAAGAGCTGCGAGGCCCAGGCCGCCTCCTCCCGTTTGTGCGTATAGGGGCGCAGCGCGATGCGCAGCTGGCTTTCCAGGGGCCGGGTATAGAAGACGGGCCCGACGACGAAGAGAAGACGTCGATCCCGCTCGCTCTCATAGCTCAGCGCCCACTGCATCCCGATGGGGGAGCCGACGATCTGCGGCCCGGTAAGCGTCTCATCCCCGCCGTAGGCGAGAAGCCTCTCCATGCCGCCGAAGAGACGGAAAAAGTGCTGCAGCAGCTCCCGCGCCTCCTCGGGACAGGAGGAGGCGACGTAGCTTCCCTCGTCGTCGTAGCACCAGATATAGACCTGTTCCCCGCTGGGGAACAGGCTCTGCAGCAGCACCAGATTTTGCTCTCCGCGCGTCATCTGCCGATCCATCCTCAAGCGCCTCCCATCCTGTGTTCTCCTTTTCTTTGAGCATAGCACGCTTTTTTTCGCGGCGCAAGAAACTTTCACGAATTTTTGTAACTTTGCGGGAATAATTGGCTTTACGCCCCTCCTTTTGTTTTTGTACAATAAGCTCACAAAATGCTCCGCAGGAGCAAAAAACGGAGAGGAGAGAACCCCATGTCCAAACAAAAACTCACGCAGAGCGAGATCGACGGCGTTCAGTACCGCCGCGCCAAGCTCTGGCAGATCATCCTGGTCGCCTGCAACGCCCTCAACGGCATGGCCATCTACAGCCTGATCGGACAGGCGTCCTACGCCGCCAGCATCGGCTTCGGCATCTCGACGCTCATCGTCGGCGGTCTGCTGACCTTCACCCGCATCTTCGACGCCATCACCGACCCGCTGCTCGCCTTCCTTTATGACCGGGTCAACACCAAATGGGGCAAGGTTCGTCCGCTGATGCTGCTCGGCTGGCTCATCCAGTCGCTCGGCATCATGGCCATGTTCTCCTGGACGGCCAGCAAGGGCTTCGGCATCCCGATGTTCCTGATCACCTACATGGTCTACGTTATCGGCTACACCATCGTCAACATGACCGCGCAGACCCTGCCCGCGCTCTTGACGAACGACCCGAAGCAGCGTCCCACCGTCGGCGTGTGGCAGACCGTGTTCAACTATCTCGTCCCCATGGCCTTCACCATCATCCTCAACACCAAGCTCCTGCCCAAGTACGGCGAGATCACCATGACCGAGGCCGGCGGCTATGCCGTGAACTACTCCCAGGCCTATCTGACGGCCGCGGCCACCTTCACCGTGCTCGTCTCCCTCGTCGGCGTCATCCTCTGCTGCATCGGTATCTCCGCCTACGATAAGCCCGAAAACTTCGCCGGTACCAACAAGACCGCCGAGCGCCTCAAGTGGAAGGACATGTGGGCGGTGCTCAGCAAGAACAAGCCTCTGCAGTCCTATATCATCGCCGCCTCCTCCGACAAGATCGCCCAGCAGGCCGGCTCCGCCGCCATCGTCGGCACCATGCTCTCCGGCATCCTCATCGGCAACATGACCATCGCCACCTACCTCTCCGTCGGCGGCATGCTGCCCTCCATCATCTTCGCCATCATCGGCGCGAGATACTGCGGCAAGCACGGCAACAAGGAATCCATCGTCAACTGGGCCAAGTACTGCATCTACGCCAACCTCGTCATGATCGCCTTCTTCGCGGTCACCTGGTTCACCGTCGGCACCCACACCATCGCAAGCTTCGGCGTGACCATGATCGTCTACATCCTGCTCACGCTCGTCTGCAACGGCTTCATGATGGCCGGCACCACCGCCGGCACCGCCTTCATGGCCGACGTCATCGACTTTGAGCTCGACCGCTCCGGCAAGTACATCCCCGCCGTCGTCTCCGGCACCTACAGCCTCGTGGACAAGATCGTCTCCTCCTTCTCGGCGCTCATCGCCACCGGCTGCGTCGCCCTCATCGGCTACACCAGCACCATGCCCCAGCCCGGCGACAGCCCCTCTACCCCCATCTTCTGGGTCACGATGTTCCTGCGCTACGGGCTCGCGATCCTCGGCTGGCTGTGCACCCTGTGGGCCATGAAGGGCTGCCGCCTCGGCAAGGCCGAGATGGTCGAGGTGCAAAAGCGCATCGCCGACAAAAAAGCTGAAGCGAAAGAGGAAATGCAGAATGCGTAAGATCACAATGCTCACGGAGGGATGGCGGTTTCTCAAGGCCGCCATCCCCGCCTCGCAAGCTGTGGAATATGCCTCGCGCGGCGAGGCGGTCACCCTCCCGCACACCTGGAACGCCGTCGACGGCCAGGACGGCGGCAACGACTACCACCGCGGTACCTGCTGGTATGTGCGCGAGCTGACAGGGGAGGAGACCGCCGGGGAGCGCCTGTTCCTCGAGATTAACGGCGCGGCCATGACTGCCGAGGTCTGGTTCAACGGCGAACTGCTCTGCCGTCATGAGGGCGGCTACTCCGCCTTCCGCGTGGAGCTGACGGAGAAGCTGCAGGAGAAAAATGTCCTTGCCATTTCCGTGAATAATGAGGACAATACCGTTGTGTACCCCCAGAAGGCGGACTTCACCTTCTACGGAGGGCTCTACCGCGCCGTGAAGCTGATCGCCGTGCCCGAAGAGCACTTCGAGCTTCTCAAGGACGGCACGCCCGGTATCAAGGTCACGCCTGTCGTCGATCTCGACACGCGCAGGGCCACCGTCACGGTGGAGACCTGGCACAACGGCAAATCGGTTGACATAACTATTAACGGCGAGACGAAAACCGTCGAGCGCTGCGCGAGCTTCACGATCGAGAACGCGCATCTCTGGGACGGCGTGGACGACCCGTATCTCTACACCGCGACGGCAAAGCTGCCCTCCGGAGATGAGGTCTCGACCCGCTTCGGCTGCCGCGTCTTTGCCTGCGATCCGGAGAAGGGCTTCTTCCTCAACGGCCGCAGCTACCCCCTCCGGGGTGTGAGCCGCCACCAGGATCTCAAGGGCAAGGGCAACGCCCTCTCTTATGCCGATCACAAGGCCGACATGGCCATCATCCGCGAGCTCGGCGCGAACACCCTGCGCCTGGCGCACTATCAGCACGCGCAGGAGTTTTACGATCTCTGCGACGAAAACGGCATCGTGGTCTGGGCCGAGATCCCCTACATCACCATGCACATGCACGACGGCCGGCAGAACACCCTTGACCAGATGCGCGAGCTCATCACCCAGTGCTATAACCACCCCTGCATCGCGGTCTGGGGCCTCTCGAACGAGATCACGGCGGCCAGCACCGTCAACGAGGAGCTGCTGGAGAACCACCGCGCGCTGAACGAGCTCTGCCACCGCCTGGATCCGACGCGCCTGACCACCATGGCCAACGTCTTCATGCTCGAGATCGAAAGCCCCATCCTGGAGATCCCCGATATCAACAGCTATAACCTCTATTTCGGCTGGTACCTGGGGGAGCTTGAGCAGACGGACGAATTCTTTGACGAATATCACGCCAAATATCCCGAGCGGGTCATCGGCTTTTCCGAGTACGGCGCGGACGCCAATCCCGCCTTCCATTCCTCCCGCCCCGAGAAGGGCGACTACACCGAGGAGTACCAGGCTCTCTACCACGAGCACATGCTGCGCATGATCGAGGCGAGGCCCTGGCTCTGGGCGACGCACGTCTGGAACCTCTTCGATTTCGCCGCCGACGGTCGCGACGAGGGCGGCAAGCACGGCGAGAACCAGAAGGGCCTCGTCACCTTCGACCGAACCCTCCGCAAGGACGCCTTCTATCTCTACAAGGCCGCCTGGAACAAGCAGGAGCCTTTCGCGCACCTCTGCGGTAAACGTTATGTAAACCGCTGTGAGGCGGAGACCGAGATCAAGGTCTACTCCAATCAGAGCCAAGTGCGGCTCTACGTGGACGACACGCTCGTCGGCACGCAGAGCGGAAAGACCGTGTTCTGCTTTACGATCCCCCTGCTGGGCGAGCATCTCATCCGCGCCGAGGCCGAGGGCTGCAGCGACACGATGTGCATCCGCCGCGTGAGCGAGCCGGACGAGAGCTACATCTTCAACAAGGCCGCGGCCACCGTCGCCAACTGGTTCGACGCCGAGGAGATCGACCCGGGCTGCTTCTCCGTTCAGGACACCCTGGGCGCGATCCGTGCCAACCCGCAGGCGGGCGCCATCGTGGACGCCATGATGGCAAAAGGCGCCTCCGAGCGCGGCGACGTCGCGGACGCCGTGAAGGATAACCCCGCGCTGCAGCGCATGATGGGGCGCATGACCATGCTGAGCCTTCTCAAGCAGGGCGGCGCCGACGAGCAGAGCATCAAGCAGCTCAACCGCATCCTGCAGGGGATCAAAAAATAAGAAAGCAGAGCAGGCATGATGAAAAGATGGAAAAAAGCCATGTGGATCACAGCGATCGTACTTCTTATTCTGCTTCTTCAAACGCTGTTTATCGGATATCGTTTCAGCTGGGGCCCATTTAAAAGCCTGGGCGATATCCGTATGAAAAAGCTTCCCGGAAACGCGGAGAGCTACGGCATGCAGGCTCTTTCCCAGCGGGAAGACAGTCCTCTGGCAGGGGAAAAAGCCTTGTTTCTTGGCTCTTCCGTTACCTACGGCGCGGCTTCTCTGCGCGAAGGCATTCCGGAATATTTCGGCGTGCGTCTGGGCTGTGACGTGACGAAGGAGGCTGTCAGCGGCACCACGCTGGTGGATGATGCGGACAGCTCCTACGTCCACCGTCTGATCGCCAACGTGGACCCTGCGGCGGACTATTCTCTCGTCGTGATTCAGCTTTCCACCAACGACGCCACACAGAAAAAGCCCCTCGGCGAGATTTCCGAAAGCCGTGCCCCGGCTGATTTTGACACGCATACCGTGACGGGCGCGATGGAGTATATCATTGCCTATGCGAAGGAGACCTGGGGCTGCCCGGTGGTTTTCTACACTGGTTCCCGCTATGATAGCGCGGAGTATGCCGCCATGGTCGCGCGCCTCTTTGAGCTGCGGGACAAATGGGGCATCGGCGTGCTGGATCTGTGGACAAGCGACGAGTTCAACAGTCTCTCGGAAGCGGAACGCGCGCTGTACATGAACGATCAGATCCATCCCACCAAAGCAGGCTATCGCGAGTGGTGGTGCCCGGAGATGGAAACACAGCTCATGGACTATCTGAACAGCATCGGGTGAGACAATGAAGACCTACGTACAACAGATCATGCTGGGCACAGTGACCTCGAGCGAGGCGCAGGCCCGGAAAACCTTACACAGCATCAAGGCCGCCGGATACGACGGCCTTGAGCTCAATCGCTTTATGATCCATCCCACGTCGATGATGGTGCGCCTCATGACGCGCGCGGCCGGGATGCCCACCGGAAACGGCGGCAAGCTCGACTGGCACGCGCTGCTCGAGGAGAGCGGCCTGTCTGTCGCGAGCCTGCACGCCGATCTCGGCTCTCTCGAGCGGGAGGCGGAGGCCGTCGCCGCCGAGGCGAGAAGCTTCGGCACGGACAAGGTCGTCATCACCGGCATGTACCGCTTCGACTACGGCGACGAAAAGGCCGTGCGCGAGCTGGCGCAGCGGCTCAATCGCACCGGAGAGACGCTTAAAAAGCAGGGGATCGCGCTGCTCTACCACAACCACAATGTGGAGCTGCTGCATGTAAAGCCGGGCCTGCGCGCTTATGACATCCTGCTCGGGGACACAGACGAGAATTATGTAAACTTCGAGTTCGACAGCTACTGGTTCACCGACGGCGGCGCGGACGCAAAGAGCTGGATGAAAAAGCTCGGCGGCCGCATGAAGCTCTGGCACATCAACGACCGTGGCAGCCGCCAGAGCGGCCCGGCCATGACGCCGATTTTGAAGTGCGACAGCATGGAGCTCGGCACCGGCAACATGGATCTGGAAGGCCTTTGGGAGATCGCCGTCGAAAACGGCGTTGAGGCCGTGATCCTCGAGAGTCACAAAAACTGGATCGACAGGGATCCGGTCAAGAGTCTGGAATTGAGCGCCCGCTGGCTGAGAGAGAGGCTTTGACATGAGTTTGCTGCAAAACAAGCTGCCAGCCGTCTGGCAGGCGAAATGGATCGACCCGGAAAAGGCGCACGACAAGGCCGAGCGCCAGCCCGCCTCCGTCCTGCGCCGCCGCTTCACGGCGGAGAAGGCGGAGAACGCCATCCTGTACATCACCTGTCACGGCCTCTATGAGGCGCGGCTGAACGGGCAGCGGGTGGGAGACTTCGTGCTCGCGCCCGGCGCCGGGGACTACCGCAAGCGCCTCACCGTGCAGGCCTATGAGGTCACGGCGCTTCTGCGCGAGGGCGAAAACGAACTCAGCGTCACGCTCGGCGACGGCTGGTACCGCGGCAACAACGGTATCGACGGTCTCAATTGCCTCTTTGGCAGCGACCTGGCCCTCCTGTGCCAGCTGGAGGCGGACGGCCGCGTCGTACTGGCAAGCGACGAGCGCTTCGAGGCCAGCCAGAACGGCCCCGTGCGGCTGAACGATCTCGAGCTCGGCGAGAGCTATGACGCAAGGCTCGAAAAGATCGACGGCTGGCACGGCGTGACGGTGCGGGACTTCGGCATGAATAATCTCGCGCCGACGGAGAGCGTGCCCATTGTGGAGGCGGAGCGTTTTCCCGGGAAACTGTTCACCGCGCCCAACGGAGAGACGGTGATCGACTTCGGGCAGAACCTCGCGGGCTATACGGAGCTGCGCCTGACGGCGAAGGCCGGGCAGCGCCTCACGCTCTGGCACGGCGAGACTCTGGATGAAAACGGCAATTTTACGCAAAAGAACTTCGACCCGGGCGAGCGAAACAAAAACGGCGGCATCCCGCAGCGCGTCGATTATATCTGCAAGGAGGGGCTCAACGTCTACAAGCCCAGCTTCAGCATCTTCGGCTTCCGCTACGCAAAGCTCGAGACCGACGCTAAGCTTGACGACGCCTCCTTCACCGCCGTGGCCGTCTATTCCCGCATGGCGCAGACCGGCTTTTTCTCGTGCGGGAGGGAGGACGTGAACCGCCTCTTTGAAAACAGCCTCTGGAGCATGCGCTCCAACTTCTGCGACATCCCGACCGACTGCCCCACCCGCGAGCGCGCGGGCTGGACGGGCGACGCGGGTGCCTTCGCGCCGACGGCCGTCTATCTGATGGACTGCTACAGCGTGCTGCGCAAGTGGCTGGGCGAGTGCCGCCTGGCGCAGGGCGAGGACGGGCTTGTGCGCAACATCGCGCCCGTCAACGACGCCGGCGGCATGATCTCCAACATGCTGCAGGGCTCGGCCGGCTGGGGAGACGCCTGCGTGCTGGTGCCCTGGGCGCTGTATGAGGCCTATGGGAAGACGGAGATCCTTGAGGAAAACTACGACATGATGTGCCGCTGGCTGGCCTTTTGCGAAAAGCGCGCGCAGAAGACCCGACCGCACAATCTGCTCAACCCCTGGCACAAATACCTTGTGGACGAGGGCTTTCATTTCGGCGAGTGGTGCCAGCCGGATGTGGACAACATGGACGCCATGAAGAAGACCATGATGTTCGGTTCGCCCGAGGTGGCCACGGCCTACTATTTCCGCTCCGCCTCGCTTCTGGCGCGCATCGCGCGGATCCTCGGAAAGCCCGAGGACGCGCTGCGCTTTGCCTCCATTGCCGAGAACGCGAGGAAGGCCTATCGCCACGCCTGTCTAAAAAAGGGCGAGATCCGCTCCGAGCGCCAGTGCGAATACGTCCGGCCCCTTGCCTTCGGGCTTCTGGAGGGCGAGGAGGTGCAGGCGGCGGCCGACGCGCTCAACGAGCTCGTCGTCAAAAACGCTTACCATCTGAACACCGGCTTTCTCTCCACGCCCGATCTCTGCCCCGTCCTGGCCGAAAACGGCCACGCGGACACGGCCTACAGGCTCCTGCTGCAGACGGACTGCCCCTCCTGGCTCTACGCCGTGAAGAAGGGCGCGACTACGATCTGGGAGACCTGGGACGGCGTACGCGAAGACGGCACAGTGCACGATTCCCTCAACCACTATTCCTACGGCGCTGTCTCCGGCTGGCTTTTCCGCGGCGTCTGCGGCATCCGGCTGGAGGAAGGAAGGCTGAGGCTCCGCCCCTGCCCGAACAAAGCACTGGGCTTTGCGAAGGCCGAGTGGCGCTCGCCGGTCGGCACGATCCGCAGCGCCTGGGAATATCATGACGACAAACTGATTTTCGATTTCACCGTTCCCGTCCCGGCCAGCATCGAGCTGCCGGACGGAACGACCTGCGAAGTCAAGGAAGGAGAGCATCGATATGAAGTACTTCTGTAATCCCCTGAACGTCAGCTACCGCTATCAGTTCAACGCCGATCCGCGCCGGCACGGGCAGCTGCAGATCTGCCGCGAAGCGGCCGATCCCTCCATGATCCTCTTTCAAGGGCGGTATTACATCTTCGCCTCCATGACGCTGGGCGTCTGGGTTTCGGACGATCTGGCACACTGGGAAAACCACCGGCTGCCTGACACGCTGCCGCTCTACGACTACGCGCCGGACGTGCGCGTGCTGGGGGACTGGGTCTACTTCTGCGCCTCCAACCGCGATCACAACTGCGACCGCTACCGCACGAAGGACATTTTTAACGGCCCCTATGAGAAGATCGAGGGCAGCTTCCCGTACTGGGACCCCAACCTCTTTGTTGACGACGACGGGCGCGTGTACTTCTACTGGGGCTGCTCCAACGTCACGCCTATCTACGGCGTGGAGCTCGACCCCAAAACCATGGAGCCGAAGACCGAGCCGAAGACTCTTCTCGAGGGGCACCCCTTCGAGATCGGCTATGAGCGCTTCGGCGAGAACAACAGTCTGCTGCCCGCCTCCGAGGAGGAGATCGACGCCAAGGTGAAGGCCTTCCACAAAATGCAGGGCGTGGACGAGAGCAGCATCCCCGCCGAGCTCATGCCCCTCATCCGCGGCATGTTCTCCAACCGGCCCTATATCGAGGGCGCGTGGATGGACAAGCACTGTGGAAAATACTATCTGCAGTACGCCGCTCCCGGCACGCAGTATAACTGCTATGCCGACGGCGTCTACGTGGGCGAGAGCCCCCTCGGCCCCTTCCGCCTCGCGGAAAACAGCCCCTATTCCTACAAGCCCGGCGGCTTTCTGCCCGGCGCGGGCCACGGCTCCACGATGCAGGACGAGCAGGGAAACTGGTGGCACGCGGCCACCATGCGCATCTCCGTCAATCACGATTTCGAGCGCCGCGTCGGCCTCTTCCCCGCGGGCTTTGACGCCGACGGCGAGCTCTTCTGCAACCAGCGCTACGGCGACTGGCCCATGAGCGTGTCCGGCTTCCGGCAGGAGCCCTGGCGCGGCCCGGCCTGGATGCTCCTGAGCGCGGGCAAGGCCGCCTCCGCCTCCTCCCATACGCCCGGCCATGAGCCGGAGAAGGCGTCGGAGGAGAACGTACAGACCTGGTGGCAGGCCGCCTCCGCGGAGCGGGACGAGTGGCTCTGCCTCGATCTGGGCAAGGTCTTCACAGTAAACGCCGTACAGGTAAACTTTGCCGACGACAAGCTCGACATCCCCTGCCCGGGCGAGATCCGCCCCGGCTCGCAGGCCCGCTATATCGACGAGGCCGACCGTGTGACGCAGTGGAAGCTGGAGGGCTCCCTCGACGGGGAGAGCTGGTTTGTGATCGAGGACAAGTCCGGAGCGCAGACCGACCTCAGCCATGATCTGATCGTGCGCGAGGAGGGCTTTGCCGCGCGCTATGTGCGCCTGAGCGACATGGCCGTGCCCTTTGGGCAGAGCCCCTGCATCTCCGGGCTGCGCGTCTTCGGCCGCGGCAAGGGCGAAGCGCCCGCCGTGCCATGCTACAGCGCGCAGCGTGTAAACGACCTCGACCTGATCGTCGACATCGAAGCACAGGAGAACACCCTCGGCTACAACGTCCTTTTCGGCAATAGCCCCGAGAAGCTCTATCACAGCTGTATGAGCTTCACGCCCGGAAAGCTCCGCATCGGCGCGCTCGTCAAGGGCAGAGCGTATTACGTGCGCGTGGACGCCTTCAACGAAAACGGCATTACGGAAGGGGAGGTAAAAAGCTTATGATCCCGACGATCGACAGACAAAACGGCCATCCGGTGCTGCTGGTGGAGGGGAAGCCCTTCCTCCTGCTCGCGGGCGAAGTGCACAATTCCGACTCCTCGTCTCCGGAATACATGGAAAAGATCTGGACGATCGCGCAGGAGCTCGGCATGAACGCGCTGCTGCTGCCCGCGGCCTGGGAGCTCATCGAGCCCGAGGAGGGGCGCTTCGACTTTTCCGTTCCGCGCGCGCTCATCGACCAGGCGCGTCAGCGGGATATGCGCATCGTGTTCTTGTGGTTCGGAAGCTGGAAGAACGCCGAGTGCATGTACGCTCCCGCTTGGGTCAAGCGGGACCTCAAGCGCTTTCCCCGCGCCCAGATCGAAAAGGACAAAAACAAGGCCGGCCGCCGGGTCTCCCCGACGATCCCGGTGAAGATCCCCTACACGACGCTCTCCTATCTCGGACAGGAGACGATGAAGGCCGACGCCAGAGCCTTCGCCGCCTTTATGGGCTTTCTGAAGGACTATGACGGCGAAAAGCAGACCGTCGTGGCCGTGCAGGTGGAAAATGAGACGGGTCTTCTCGGCGCCGCGCGCGAGGTCTCGGACGAGGCCGATGCGCTCTTTGCCTCTCCCGTCCCCGCGGACTTTGCCGCGTATCTGCGCGCGCATACCGACACGATGGTCGAGGAGATCCGCGCCGCCGTCACGTCCGGGAAGGAGGAGGGGAGCTGGAGCGAAGTGTTCGGCGAAGCCGCCGAGGAGCTCTTCTCCGCCTATCATGTGGCGAAGTTCGTGAACACCGTGGCGGCGGCGGGCAAGGCCGTTTATCCGCTGCCCATGGCCGCCAACTGCTGGCTCGACAAGGGCGGCGAGCCCGGCAGCTACCCGACGGGCGGCCCCGTGTCGAAGGTTCATGAGGTTTGGGATTATTGCGCGCCGAACATCGACGTGTACTGCCCGGACATCTATGTGCCGCAGTTCAAGGCTGTCTGCGACGAGTATACCCGCCGCGGCGGCGCGCTCTTCATCCCGGAGAGCGCCACGCACAGCTACTGCGCGCCGCGCCTTGTCTACACCGTGGGACACTATCACGCCCTGTGCTATTCGCCCTTCGGCTTCGACGACATCGGCAAGCCCTTTACCGCGACGCAGGCCTTCCTCTTCGGCGTGGACGTCAGCGACCCCGCGCTCAAAACGCCGCAGAGCTTTGCCGAGTATGCCGCCTTCGGGCACATCCTGCGCGAGATGCTTCCGATGCTCGCCTCTGCCTATGGTACAAAGCGCCTGCAGGCCGTCTCGGCCGAGACCGATCCCGCGACGCCCTCGCCGGACGGCAATCCCTTCGGCGCCATTCCGCCCACGATGAGCTTTGACTCCTTCCGCCTCAGCGTCGGCTTCCAGAGCCCCATCAATCCCCGCGGCGACGGCGTGTGCCTCTGCCTGCAGACGGGCGAGGACGAGTGCTGGGTCGTCGGCAGCGCCTGCAGTCTGACCTTCAGCTCCGCCCTGGCGGAGAAGCCGAACCTCGACTTCCTGCAGGTCGAAGAGGGGCGCTTCGAAAACGGCGTCTGGATCCCGGGCCGCCGCCTCAACGGCGACGAGACCGCAAGCCTCTCGCTCTCCGCGCCCTCGGTGCTGCGCGTCAAATTCTTCTGCTATCGCTGAGTCTTGTCACAGGCAGAAAAAAAGAGTATGATCGAACCAGAGATCATACTCTTTTTTCGTTAAGGAGGGACGGCATGGACGCGGGACTTTTGCAAAAGCTCTCGGAGGTTTCCGCCGAGGAGCGCGCGATCTTGTCCGGGCAGCGGCAGATCGACCGCAGTCTCTATATGGACGGCAGCCGCGACGTCATTTCCGGCGACAAGCTGCTCTCGCCCGGCAAGCTCATCACGATCCGTCCGCACACGCGCTTTGTCGCCTTCCCTGAACACACGCACGACTATGTCGAGATGGTCTATATGTGCCGCGGCACGACGCATCACCGCGTCAACGGGACGGAGATCGAGCTGCGTGAAGGCGAGCTTCTGATGCTCGGGCAGAACGCGCGGCAGTCCATTGCCCCGGCGGGAGAAGAGGATGTCGCGGTGAATTTCATCGTACGCCCGGAGTTTTTCTCCGGCACGCTCCCGTTTCTCGGCGAGGAGGAGACGCCGCTGCGCCGCTTTCTGGTGAGCTGCCTCACGGGCGAAAACGAGACGGGCTGGCTGCTGTTTCACGTCGCCGGGCTCCTGCCCGTGCAGAACCTCATCGAGAACCTCCTCTATACGCTCCTGGAGAATACGCCGAACCGCCGCGGGATCCACCAGCTGACGATGGGATTGCTGTTTGCCCAGCTCATCAACCACACAGAGACTCTGCAGTTTGAAACAGAGGAGCAAAACGCGGTGCTGTCCGTGCTGCGCTATGTGGAGGAGAATTACCGGGAGGGGAGTCTCACGCAGATCGCGCAGGCACTCCATTACGAGCTGCCCTCGCTCTCGCGCCTTATCCGCCGCCGCACCGGAAAGAATTTCACGGAGCTGCTGCAGGAAAAGCGCCTCTCGCAGGCCGCCTGGCTCCTGCGCAACAGCGACCGGCGGATCGACGAGATCGCCCAGGCCGTCGGCTACGAGAACCTCAGCTTCTTCCACCGCCTGTTCTCGGCGCGCTTCGGCTGCTCCCCGCGGCACTATCGACTGTGCAAATAAGGACAGTTTTTCGGGAAAAATCAGACCTGTACAAACGCCCTCTTTTCCTTTATAATGGAAAACACTGATCAATACGCCTTCGGCGTATGCCATCATCGTTTACCTGAAAAGGAAAAGAGGGTGATTTGCTATGAAGAGAGTTCTGGCGATCGATATCGGCGCCTCCTCCGGCCGTCACATCGTCGGCTGGCTCGAGGGGGGAGAGCTGAAAACCGAAGAGGTCTATCGCTTTCCCAACGGCGTGACGAAGCTCGACGGGCATCTGACCTGGGACATCGACGCACTGCTCGGGCACGTGCGGCGCGGCATCGACGAGGCGCTCGGCCGCTTCGGCGCGATCGAGAGCCTGTCGATCGACACCTGGGGCGTCGACTACGTCCTGCTGCGCGGCGACGAGGAGGTCCGGCCCTGCTATGCCTACCGCGACAGCCGCACGGAGGCCGTGATCCCGCTCGTGCACGAGGCTGTCAGCTTTTCCGAGCTCTACCGGCACACGGGCATCCAGTTCCAGCCCTTCAACACAATCTATCAGCTCTTTGCCGACAAGCTTGCCGGGCGGCTGGAGGGCGTGACGGACTTTCTGATGATCCCGGAGTATCTGATGTACAAGCTCTGCGGCGTCAAGAGCCACGAGTACACGAACGCCACGACCGGAGGCCTCGTAAGCGCCGAGACCGGGGAGTACGACCGGGAGCTCATCGCCGGGCTCGGCCTGCCGTCTGCGCTTTTCCACAAGCTGCAGCAGCCCGGCACGGTCATCGGCGACTATCGCGGCATCAAGGTCGTCCTCTGCGCCACGCACGACACAGGCTCGGCGGTCGAGGGCATCCCCATGGAGGGAAACGCCCCCTACCTCTCCTCCGGTACCTGGTCGCTTCTGGGCGTGAAGACCGCAAAGTCCCTCACGGACGAGGCCTCCGAGCGGGCCAACTGGTCCAACGAAGGCGGCGTCGGCTATAACCGCTATCAGAAGAATATCATGGGCATGTGGCTCATTAACCGCCTGCGTGACGAGCTCTGTCCGGACAAGCCCTTCGGCGAGATCGTGGCGGAAGCGGAGAAGAGCAGCTTTGACGAGACCGTGGACGCCAACGCCGCCGCGTTCCTCGCGCCCGAGAGCATGAAGAGAGCCTTTGACGAGGCGCTCACTGCCGCCCCGCAGAGCATCGGCGACTATTTCCGCTGCGCCTACCGGAGCCTCGCCCTCTGCTACCGCGACGCGATCGCGGAGCTGCAGCGCAACACCGGAAAACAGGTTGACAGCCTTTACATCGTGGGCGGCGGCGCGAAGAACGCCTTCCTCAACGCCCTGACGCAGGAGGCCGCCGGTGTGAAGGTGATCGCGCTGCCCATCGAGGCCACGGCCATCGGCAATCTGAAGGTACAGCTTGACGTGGGCTGAACCAATCGAACAACCATCACAGAGGGACGGACGCCCCTCATCAGTCGGCTTCGCCGACAGCTTCCCCCGAGGGGGAAGCCAATAAGGAAAGGAGATTGTCATGTTAGTCAACACCAAGGCAAGGATCGGCGTATTCTCCATCGCGCTCGGCGCGTATCTCCCGCAGTTCCCGTCCCTCGTGCCCGAATTCGAGGGCCAGTATGAGGACTTCAAAAAGCGCCTGCCCGACTCCGTTGAGCTCATTGACGGCGGGCTCGTCACCACCAAGGAAAAGGCCATGGAGGCCGGGGACAAGTTCCGAGCGGCCGACGTGGATCTTGTGATCCTCCAGCTTCTGACCTATGCCACGAGCTACAACATGCTCCCCGCGGTGCGGGATCTGGACGTGCCGGTGGTGCTGGTCAATCTCCAGAAGAAAAAGGCGCCCGACTACGCCAACACCGACACCGCGACCTGGCTCGGCACTTTGTACGCCTGCGGCGCCGTGGGCGAGATGGTGGCCGACCTGGAGCGCGCCGGCAAGCGCCACGCCGTGATCACCGGCGTCGTCGAGGGCGGCGACCCCGCCGTGGATGCCGAGATCGCCGACTGGTGCCGCGCCGCGCAGGTGCGCCGCCGCTTCCGCGACACGAACATAGCGCAGATCGGCCGCCCCTATCCCGGCATGATGGACCTCTATATCGACGAGACGAACCTCTATCACCGGATGTGGCTCTACACCAAGCAGTTCGACTGGGAGAAGATGTGGGCCATCGCCGACGATATCACCGACGAGGCGCTCATCCGCGCAAAGGCGCAGGACATCCTCGACACCTTCGACATCGAGGGCGGCGGCAGTATCGAAAAGGTCTGGGACATGGCCCGCTACGTCGTGGCCTTCGAGCGCTGGGTGAAGGAGGAAAAGCTCGGCTTCGTCGCCTCCCACTATGACGGCTTTGCCCAGGGCGTGGCCGGCAAGCTCGACAGCATGCTGATCCCGGCCTTCTCCATGCTCATCAAGCAGGGCACCGCCTGCGCCGTGGAGGGCGATATCAAGGTCGCCATGGCCATGGGCATCCTGAAGGTCATCTCCGGCATGGGCCAGCTCAGCGAGATGTACTCCATCGACTTTGACGAGGACATCTGCATCATCGGCCACTCCGGCTCCGGCGACGCGGACATCTCTCTCGCGAAAAAGCCCACCATGAAGATCGTCCCCGTCTTCCATGGCAAGACCGGCGGCGGCTATCTCACGCAGTTCTATCCCGCCGAAGGCCCCGTGACTTATCTGGGCATCACGCAGGATCGCGACGGTCACTTCAAATTCGTCGTGGCCGAGGGCGTCAACGAGCCCGGCCCCATCTTCACCTTCGGCGACACCAACATGCGCACGCGCTTCACCTGCGGCGCACGCGAATTCTGCAACAAGTGGAGCGAGGCAGGCCCCACCCATCACATGGCTGCCGCCTCCGGCCGCTGGATCGACACGATCCTCAAGGTCGCCAAGATCTTCAACGTCCCCGTGGACGTGATCACGAGATAAGGAGCACGGCTTCGCCGTGCCGCCTTCCCCGGAGGGGAAGGCTATCAGGAAAGGAGATTTTATATGAAAGACATTCTGACTGCGCCCTTTATGGTTGAAATGATCCGCACCACCACCAACATGTACGCCCACGGCTGGGACGAGCGCAACGGCGGCAACATCAGCCTCTTGCTGGATGAGGCGGAAGTGAAGGAATATCTCGATGTCGCGAAGATCCTGCGCACGATCCCCACCGGCTTCTCCGCGCCGGAGCTTGACGGGAAGTATTTCCTCGTCACCGGCACCGGCAAGTATTTCAAGAACGTACAGTACGCGCCGGATGTGAACCTCGGTCTCGTCCGTCTGACCGACGGCGGCGAGACGGCGGAGCTTCTCTGGGGCTATGCCGACGGCGGCAAGTTCACCTCCGAGTTTCCCGCCCATATGATGAGCCATGTGGCCCGTCTGAAGGTCGATCCGGAAAACCATGTCGTCATGCACTGCCATCCGGCAAACCTCCTCGCCATGACCTACGTTCACACGCTCGACGAGCGGGAGTTTACCCGCACGCTCTGGCAGATGTGCACCGAGTGCATCGTCGTCTTCCCCGACGGCGTGAACGTCCTGCCCTGGATGCTCTGCGGCACGAACGAGATCGGCGAGGCCACCGCGAAGAAGATGGAGACGGCGCGTCTCGTCGTCTGGTCGCTGCATGGCATCTACGGCGCGGGCAAGGATCTGGACGAGACCTTCGGCCTCATCGAGACGGCGGAGAAGGCCGCGGAGATCTACATGAAGATCGCGCACCTGCCCCGCGTGAACACCATCACCGACGAGCAGATGCATCAGCTCGAAAAGCGCTTTGGCGTGAAGGGCCGCGAGGGCTATCTGAGCTGAGGCAGGGGAGTGCGGCATGAAAAAAGAGACGCCCTCTGTCGAGCAGTGGCTGCGGGAGGCAAAGCAGTCGCCCGAGGCGGCCGCTTGTGGGATGTTTCTCATCCATAACGGCGTCGTGCGCGCCACGGCGAAGGCTAAGGTGCGCTTCGGCGAGGAGGAGAGCCCCGCGGTGCGCGGTATGCTTTTCGGCTATGATCTGGAGAAGGTCGCGCGAGCGATCGACATGGCGCGCGCCATGGACGGGATCGGCTATGTGCGCGTCTGGCTCAACGAAGGGGAGCTGAACGTCGGAGACGACATCATGCTCGTGCTGATCGGCGGCGATATCCGGCCCCACGTGGTCGACGCGCTGCAGGCTCTCGTCGGAGAGCTGAAAACGAACTGCGTCACGGAACGCGAGATCTACTGACACAGAAAATACGCAAAGAAGCCGCCGGGAACCCGGCGGCTTCTTTGCGTAGTGGATCAAAGATTGAAATAGCGCTTCGCGTTTTGGTAGGAGATCCCTTCCACGATGGTTTTCAGGGCCTTCTCATCGTTCGGATACTCGCCGTTTTCGACCCAGGCGCCGAGCAGCTCGCAGAGGATGCGGCGGAAATACTCGTGCCGCGCATAGCTGAGAAAGCTGCGGGAGTCGGTCAGCATGCCCACGAAGCCCGCGAGATAACCCTCGGCCGCAAGGCTCGTCAGCTGCTCGGTCATGCCGCGCTTGTGGTCGTTGAACCACCAGGCGCTGCCGTGCTGCAGCTTGCTCACGGCCTCGCTCGTCTGGAAGGCGCCCATAACGGTCTCGATGGCGGCGTTGTCGTTGGGATCAAGGGAATACAGGATCGTTTTCGGCAGCTCGTCCGTGTCGTCCAGCGCGCCGAGGAAGGCGGAGAGCTCCTTGATCGAGGGCGCGTCGCCGATGGAGTCGATGCCCGCGTCGGGGCCAAGCGCCCGGAAGACCCGGTGGGAATTGTCGCGGATGACGCCAAAGTGCAGCTGCATCACCACGCCGAGGCGGTGATATTCCCGCCCCAGAGACAGCAGCAGTGCCGTCTTGAACTGCTTCTGCTCCGCTTCTGTTGGCAGTTCGCCCGCGAGGCGCTTTTGGAAGATCGCCTCGACCTGATCCTCCGTCGCGGGAGCATAGGGCACGCTCTCCATCCCGTGATCGGAAACGCGGCAGCCCAGAGAGACGAAGAAGGCCAGCCTCTCCTTCAGAGCGTTCTCCAAGTGCGCAAAGCTTGTGATCTCGCCCAGCCGCTCGAGATAGCGGAGATAATCCGGCTTCTCGATGCCGAGCGCCTTGTCCGGGCGAAAGCTCGGCAGCACCTTCACGCCGAAGCTTTCGTCCGCGGCGATCTTCCGGTGCCATTCGAGGCTGTCGGCCGGATCGTCGGTAGTGCAGAGGGCCTTCACGCCGGAGTCCGTGATCAGCCTGCGCGCGGAGAGCGTTTTCAGCTTCTCGTTACAGAGCTGCCAGACCTCCTCGGCCGTGTCTCCGTTGAGCGTGCCTTCATAGCCGAAATAGTTTTTCAGCTCGAGATGGCTCCAGTGGTAGAGGGGATTGCCGATGGCAAGGCCCAGGGTCTCCGCCCATTTCTGGAACTTCTCGCGGTCTGTGGCGTCGCCGGTGATATAGTTTTCCTTCACGCCCGCCGAGCGCATCAGCCGCCACTTGTAGTGGTCGCCGCCGAGCCAGACCTGCGTGATATTTTCAAAGCGGCGATCCTCATAGATCTCCTTCGGATCGAGGTGACAGTGGTAGTCGATGATGGGCATGTCGGCGGCATAATCATGGTAGAGGTGCTTTGCCGTCTCGGTGGACAGCAGAAAGTCCCGATCGAGAAAGGCCTTCATGCGCTTACCTCTTCACGCGCGCGCCCGCGCCGCCCATGATGGCCTCGACCTCACCCACGGAGGCCATGGAGGTGTCGCCCGGGGTGGTCATCGCGAGAGCGCCGTGCGCCGCACCGTAGTTGACGGCCTTTTCGGCATCGCCCGTGGTCATCAGCCCGTAGACGAGACCCGAGGCGAAGGAATCGCCGCCGCCCACGCGGTCGAGGATCTCCAGCCCGTTATATTCCTTGGACTGCCAGATCTCGCCGTCGGCCCAGCAGATGGCCTTCCAGTCGTTGACCGTCGCGGTCTTCACGGTGCGCAGCGTCGTGGCCACGACCTTGAAGTTGGGGTAGGTCTGGGCTGCCCTGCCGATCATCTTTTTGTAGCCGTCGAGGTTCAACTCCTTGAGATTGGCGTCGTTGCCCTCAATCTCAAAGCCGAGGCAGGCGGTGAAGTCCTCCTCGTTGCCGATCATGACGTCGACGTATCTGGCGACCTCGCGGTTCACCTCGCGCGCCTTCTCCAGACCGCCGATGGCGCTCCACATGGAGGGGCGGTAGTTGAGGTCGTAGGAGATGACGGTGCCGTATTTCTTGGCGATCTTGCAGGCCTCGATCACGGTCTCGCAGCTCTGCTCGGAGAGAGCGGCATAGATGCCGCCGGTGTGCAGCCAGCGGACGCCGAGCTTGCCGAAAATGTATTCAAAATCAAAATCGGCGGGCGTGGCCTGGGAGATGGCAGTGTTGGCCCGGTCGGAGCAGCCCACGGCGCCGCGGATGCCGAAGCCGCGCTCGGTGAAGTTGATGCCGTTGCGGCAGAGGCGGCCGATGCCGTCGGTCTTCTTCCAGTAGATGAGGTCGGTGCTCACGCCGCCCTGCTCGATGAAGTCCTTCATGAGCCTGCCGACCTCGTTGTCGGCAAAGGCGGTGATGACGCCGGTATTCATGCCAAAGCACTTGTGCAAGCCGCGGATGACGTTATATTCGCCGCCGCCCTCCCAGGCGCGGAAGGAGCGCGCGGTGCGGATGCGGCCCTCGCCGGGATCGAGGCGCAGCATCACTTCACCCAGGGACACGGCGTCAAAGCGGCATTCTTCTCTCGGACGTAAATTCAGTTCCATACGGATCTCATCCTTTCAAACAGTTTTTGTTACCGGGAAGCAAGACCCGGACAAGCAATACAGTCGGAAGCGCAATAAAGTTCTTTGCCAGGCTTTCTTTCAAGAAAGCCGACGAGCTTCCTCGACGATCTCGCGGGACTTCTTGCACAGCTCCGTGATCTCGTCCCACTTGTTGTTGTCAATGAGATCGGCCGTGACCATGTAGCTGCCGCCGCAGGCCGCGATGATCGGGCAGGAGAGGTAGTCCTTCAGGTTTTTGAGACTCACGCCGCCGGTGGGCATGACCTTGAACATGGGGAAGGGGGCGGAGAGCGCCTTGATCTTCGCCAGCCCCCCGCTCTGCTCGGCCGGGAAGAATTTGAGGACCTCAAGCCCGAACTTGAGCGCCTGGTGATAATCCGTGGCGGTGGTGCAGCCGGGGAAGACGGGGAGGTTCTTCTCCTGCGCGTAGGCGACAAGCTCCGGATCGAAGCCGGGCGTGACAATGAATTCGCCGCCCACGGCGAGCACCGCATCGATCTGCTCGGTGTTCGTCACCGTGCCCGCGCCGACGATCATGTCGGGGTTTGCTTCCTTCATGAGCCTGATCGCCTTGTCGGCGCCTGCGGCGCGGAAGGTGATCTCCGCGACCGGCACGCCGCCGGCGCAGAGGGCCTTGCCCAGCGCGGCCGCGTCCCGCTCGGGGTGGTTGAGCTTGATGACCGGCACGACGCCGATGCTGGAGATCTTTTCGTTCAGGGCATTCATCTTTTATTCCTCCGTCACATGTTTGTGCAGGGTCTCGCGCACGGCGCCGACGCCTGCCGTCAATTCTTCAAAATAGCCGCAGACCTTGTCGGCCAGACCCGCCTCCACGAGGTCGACGCCGAAGATGTCCTGCCTGCGCAGCAGCCCCTCCAGCTTCGCGCGCTCCGGCTTCTCGCCCAGACGGCAGTCGGCCACGAAGCGCTGCGCCGTCTCGAGCAGGGGATCGGGGGAGGGCTCAAAGCGCTCGCCTTTGTCGTTGATACCCATGAGATAGCGGAGCCATCCGGCAAAGACCAGCGGGATCAGCCGGAGCGACTGCACGTCCAGCGTGTCCGAGGCCAGATAGGCCTTCAGCGTCTCGCCGAAGCGGATCGAGAGCTTCTGCGAGGTGTCGGTAGCGATGCGCTGCGGTGTGTCGGGCATAAAGGGGTTCGGGAAGCGCACGGTCAGAACGGTCTTGATAAAATCCTCGGGGCGGAGGATGCCGGGGTCGGTGACCACGGGCAGACCCTCCCGGTAGCCGATCGTATAGATGAGCTTTTTGAGATCCTCGTCCTGCATCTCCTGCCAGATCTTCTCATAACCCAGGAGACAGCCAAAGATGGCCAGCGCGGTGTGCAGGGGGTTGAGGCAGGTGCAGACCTTCATGCGCTCCACCTTGTCCACGGTCTCGCGGTCGGTGAACAGGAAGCCCGCCTTCTCGAGCGCGGGGCGCCCGTTGGGGAAGTCGTCCTCGAGCACCAGATACTCGCTCTCCTCGGCGTTGACATAGGGGGCCTTCACCGTGCCGCGGGCGTTGCGCACCGGGGCAAAGCCCTCCAGACCGTCTTTCTCCAGCATGGCGCCGACGCTCAGATCCGGGCTCGGCGTGATCTTGTCGATCATCGTCCAGGGGAAGGAGACCTTCTTGCCGTCCGTGACGTAGGCCTTGAAGCCCTCGTCGCCCCAGGCCTCAGCAAAGGCGGTCATCGCTGCCTTCAGCTTGTCGCCGTTGTGGGAGCAGTTATCCGTGCTCACCATGGCGATCGGGTACGCCCCTGCCCGGTAACGCTCCAGCAGCAGCGCGGCGACGCGGCCCATATAGCTCTCCGCCGCCTCGGGCGCGGCGGAGAGATCGGCCTTCACGTCTTCGGCGTCCAGGCTGTAGCCCTTCTCGGTGATCGTGAAAGAAACCAGCTGCAGGGAGGGCTTGCGGAAGATCTCCTTCAGCCGCGCCTCGCCGCCGTAGAGATAGCAGGTCTCGGCCAGCGCGCCGAGGATGTTCTTCTCCACGCTGCCGTCTGCCTTGAGCGTCACGACGACGGCCAGATCGTCGTGCCTGTCGCCGCCGTTGTCCCGGCGCTCCACGGCGATGATGCCTCTGTCCAGCACGCCCTCGTCCAGAAGACGCTGGGCGGCCATGCCGTGCAGGGCCTTGAAGATGTTGCCCGCGCCGAAGTGGAGCCACAGCGGGCTTTCCTTCGTGCGCGCGATCATGGCCTCGCGGTCATAGCACGGCAGCCGATAGCCCTTTTTCTCCCACAGCGCGCTGTCCTTGATGGATAAAGCATTCAGCTCCATATCGCTCACTCCTTGATCCCGAATTTGTCCATATAGTCCCAGGCGCCGAGCATGTACATGATGCCGAGCGCGCGGTCATAGAGACCGTAGCCGGGGCGGACATTGCCCGGCTTCTCGTCCCAGAGATGGCGGCCGTGATCCGGACGGATATAGCCGTCAAAGCCGCAGTCGTGATAGGCGCGCAGGATCTCCAGAATACCGGTGTCGCCGTCGCAGTCGCGATGGCTCGCCTCGGAGAAGTCGCCGTTATCAAAGTGCTTGACGTTGCGGATGTGCGCGAAGGCGATGCGGTCGCAGTGCTTTCTCACGATGGCGGCGACGTTGTTGGCGGGGTTGGCGTTGAGCGAGCCGGAGCAGAGCGTCAGACAGTTATAGGGGTCGTCCACCATCTTGAGGAAGCGGTCGATGCTCTCCTCGTCCACCAGCAGCCGCGGCAGCCCGAAGATGTCCCAGGGGGGATCGTCCATGTGGACGGCCATCTTGATGTCGCACTCGTGGCAGACGGGCATGAGCCGCTCGAGGAAGTATTTGAAATTCGCCCAGAGCTTTTCCTTGGTCACGGGCCTGTACTTTTCAAACAGCTCGTCGAGCCTGGCCATGCGCTCGGGCTCCCAGCCGGGGAAGGTCATGTGATATTTTTCGGTGAAGCTCATGACGTAGTCGGCCATCTCCTTGGGGTCGTCCTGGATCATGTCCTTCTGGTAGTAAAGCGCCGTGGAGCCGTCGCCGACGGGGTGGAAGAGATCTGAGCGCGTCCAGTCGAAGATGGGCATGAAGTTGTAGCAGATCACCTTCACGCCGAAGGGAGCGAGGTTGCGGATGGTCTGGATGTAGTTGTCGATGTATGCGTCGCGGCTCGGCAGGCCGATCTTGATGTCGTCATGGACATTCACGCTCTCCACGACGTCGGCGTTGAAGCCTGCCGCGCGGATCCTGTCGACGACCGGCGCGATCTCCTCCGGCTGCCAAACCTCGCCGGGCATCTTGTCGTGCAGCGCCCAGACGATGGTGCTCACGCCCGGGATCTGTTTGATATCGCTGAGAGATATTTTGTCGTTGCCCTCGCCATACCAGCGAAAGCCCATTTGCATAGACACGGCTGAGATCCTCCTTATCGTTTGTGGTTTCATTATAATAAAAAACCAAAGCGAAACACATTGCGAAAATTGTTGCAAAGCTTTCCAAACTTGCGGTATACTGCAGGGGAGGGGGGAGCAAAGTGAAAAAGAAGCTTCGGTCAGATTTCAATACCCGGCAATATATGCTCTCGGACGATTTCGAGCTCTATTACTACAGCGATCTGAATTTTCGCAGCGTCGGCGATCACAGCCATCCCTATACAGAGGTCTACCTCTTTGAGGAGGGCGAGGTCAGCATGGAGATCGAGGGCGAGGCCTTCCCGCTGCACACGGGAGACGTGATCATCGTCCCGCCGGGCGTGCGGCACCGCGCCGTGATCCATAGCGGGGACAAGCCCTACCGCCGCTTCGTCTTCTGGCTGAGCGAGGCCTTCTGCCGCCGTCTGAGGAAGGAAGCGGAGGACTATCTCTATCTGATCGAGCGCGCGCAGCGGGAGGGGCGGTATATTCGGCACCTGGATCTGATGGAGGCCAACACCCTGCGCGGCAAGCTCTTCACTCTTCTGGAGGAGCTGCAGACCGCGCGCTTCGGCCGGGACGCGCAGATCGGCCTCTATGTGCGGGATCTGCTGCTGTTTCTCGGCCGCTGCGTCTATGAAAGGGAGCGCCCCGGCGCCGCGCGGAGCCTCACGGCCTTTCAACAGCTGACAGACTATATCTCCCAGCATCTCGAGGAGGAGCTCTCGCTCGAGGCGCTCGGCCGCGCGCTGTATCTCAGCCCCTTCTATATCTCGCATCTCATGCGGGAGAATACCGGCGTCTCGCTGCACGCCTATATCACAAAAAAGCGCCTAAACGCCTGCTGCGAGGCCATGCGCGCCGGCTCGAGCGCGGCCGACAGCGCCTTGCGCTTTGGCTTTCAGAACTATTCCGGCTTTTACCGCGCCTTCAAAAAGGAATACGGGCTCTCCCCGGCCGAGTGGCTGAAGGAGAAGGGCGTACGCAAAAAGCCTTGACAGAAAAACGCGCTTCTGTTATTATTCACATGCAGCTGCCGCCGGGCAGCATAAAACGCCGGACCTGCGTCGATAGGCCTTGAGGTTTTGCCTCAAGAAGACGCGGGCCAGGGCGTTTTTTACTATTTATAGACAGGAGAGGAGAAGGGTCATGGAATGGATCATGCTGCTTCTGGCCGCGCTCTTTGAGGTGAGCTGGGCGGTCGCCATGAAGTTTTCGGAGGGCTTCACGAAGCTCTGGCCGAGCGTCGTCACCGCCGTCGGCTATCTCGCGAGCGCCGTGTTTCTGGCGCTGGCGCTGAAAAAGCTCCCGCTCGGCACGGCCTACGCGATGTGGACGGGCTTCGGCATCGTCGGAACGACGCTTCTGGGCGTGCTGCTGTTTCACGAAAATCTGAACGCCGGGCAGCTCGTGTGCGTACTGCTGATCGCCGGCGGCATCGTCGGCCTCAAGCTCCTCGGATAAAAAATGTACCTGGGAAAAAACACCTTTCCCAGGTACGTTTTTTATGTTATACAGGCGCGCTTACTCGCCGAGGAGCGTGTAGCAGCGCGAGCGCAGGAGGCGGGCCATCTGCATCGAGTCGCTGGGGAGACTGTCCGTCAGAATGCCGCCGAGGCCGACGTCCTCCGGGCGGTGGCTGTCGGAGCCGGAGGTGGCGATGAGGCCGAACTGCTCGGCGTACTCCCGCGCGCGGGGGTTGAAGCTGTTGTGACGGGGATTGGTGTTGATGACCTCCACGCCGTCGAGATAGCAGGCGATGGCGGGGGTGCAGCCACGGCGGTAGGGGTGCGCCTGGATGAGCAGCGCGCCCTCGGCGCGGGCGATGGGGGAGAAGGCGGCGATGCCCATGCGGAAGATCCTGCCCGGCTCAGCGAGCAGGTCGTCGCGCCAGCCGTAGAGCAGATAGTCGTTCTCGCTCTCGTCAAAGCGCAGCTCCGCGCCCTTGAAAACGCGCAGCCCGAGCTTCTGGCCCTCCGCCTTCAGGCGGCGGTAGCCGTCCAAAAAAGCGCCGACGCGGTCGCTGCTGCCGGCGGGGTCGATGCCGAGATAATCGAAGGTCGTGCGGTTATAGTGATCGGTGACGATCACGGCACTGTAGCCGGCCTGCTTGTAGGCCGCGGCGATGTCGGCGGCCTCCATCTGGCCGCACTGGCTGACGTGGGTGGTGTGCAGGTGAGTTTCGATTTTATGCATTGAAAGAAGGTCCTTTCCTAAGTAAACGCTGATCAAATCGCCTGCGGCGCCTCCCGGAAAATTTGCGCCCTGATTTCGTCACTTTTTCTTGAAATACACAAAGTATTCCTGCAAAAAAGTGCCATCATCAGAACACAAGTTTTCTCGGGATCCGCTCTTGCCGATTTAATCATCGTTTACCTAATCTGCAAGGATAAGCTTTGTTCCGGCGCTCTCGCAGAGCCTGCGCAGCGCGTCCGGACAGGCGGCGTCCGTGATCAGCGCGTCCATCTGCTCGAGAGAGGCGTAGCTCAACAGGCCGTGCGCGCCGAACTTGGCCGCGTCGCACAGGAGGATGCGCTGTTCGCTCAGCCGGACGGCGGTCTGCTTGATCTCGTATTCAAGATACGAGGAGACGTTGAGCTTCCCGTCGGGCGAGAGGCCGGAGGCGGCCATCAGCGCCTTGATAAAATGGTGCCGGGACAGAAATTCCAGCGTGCTCACGTCCGACACGGAGTAGGTGCGGCGGTTGACGCTGCCGGGCAGGACGACAAGTTCGATGTTCGGGCGGGAAGTCGCCTGCGCGATCAGATGGAGATTGCCGGTGACGACGGTCAGATGTATCTCCTGCGGGATCTGGGACAGCAGATGCATGGTCGTCGTTCCGGCGTCGACAAAGAGCGTGTCCCCGTCCCGGAGGAGCGAGGCCGCCTGCCGCGCGATGGCGAGCTTTTCCTCGCTGTGCAGCGTGGCTCGCTGCGCGAAGAGCGGGATGTCCTGCTGCAAAACGGAGCGCACGCCGCCGTATACCTTTTCGACCGTACCGGTCTTTTCCAGAAAAGCGATATCGGCGCGCACCGTGTTGATGGAAACGCCGAAGGTCTCGCAAAGCTCTGTCATGGAGGCAAACTGCTGCCGGGAGATATAAGCGGCGATCTCTTTCCGGCGGTTGTCCCGCATGAAAATCACCCTTTCTGAACTCTGGTCGGACTGCCTGGCTTCAGTATAAAACAACTTGACAAAACTGTCAATATTTTTGGTAAATTTGTTAGATCGGGTCAAAGCAAAACAGAAAATATACAAAAAAGCACCAGTTAAAATTGACAAAAAGAGCTTGGAATGATACTATCAGCCTGTGTACATGCGCATAGAAAACCCAAACTAACAATATTTGAAAGCGAGGAAAACAACATGGCAAAGATCAAAGTCGGCATTGCAGGCTACGGCACCATCGGCACCCGTCTGGCGGACGGCGTTGCGCTGCAGGATGACATGGAGCTCGTCGGCATCGTCGGGCATTCTCCCTCTCTGGCGATCAAAGCGCTGGCTGAAAACGACATGATCGGTGTCAACGGCGTGGAGTACAAGCTCTACCTCGTGGACATGGCGCTCAAGCCGAAATTCGACGCGCTGGGCATCCCCGTCGAGGGCAGCTTCGAGGAGCTGTGCGCGAAGGTGGACGTCATGCTCGACGCCTCTCCCGGAGGAACGGGCGCGGCCAACAAGGCCATCTATGAGAAGCACGGCATCAAGGCCATCTTCCAGGGCGGCGAGAAGAACAGTGTTGCTGACGTGTTTTTCCATGGTTATGCCAACTATGAGCTCGGTCTCGGCAAGCAGTTTCTGAAGCTCACGAGCTGCAACACCACCGGCCTCATCCGCGCCGTCGACTGCCTGGACAGAAAGTTCGGCATCGAGAAGGTCGCCATCACCATCATCCGCCGCGTGGCCGACCCCGGCGATTATCACCGCGGACTCACCAACGCCCTGCAGATGGAGAAGGCCCCGAGCCATCAGGCCGTCGACCTCATGACCATCATGCCGCACATCAACGCCACCGGCATCCTGGTACATACCCCCATCACCCACGGCCACATCATCACCGTTCTGGCCACCGCCAAGGACGGCCGCAAGATCACCCGCGAGGAAGCCATCGAGGCCTTCCGCGCCCACCCGCGTATCCGCACCGTCACCATCGACGAGGGCTTCAAGGGCAACGCCAGCTTCTTCAAGTACGCGCGCGACCTGGGCAACCGCCGCGCCGACATGTATGAGATCGGCCTCTGGGAGGACAGCGTGGTCGAGAGCGGCAACGACATCATGTTCGCCATCAACATCCCGCAGGAGAGCGTCACGATCCCCGAGACCATCGACGGCGTGCGCGCGGTCATGCAGCTGCAGCAGACGAGCGAGGAGGCTACCGCCGCCACGAACCGCAACCTGAAGATCGGCCGTTTCAAAAAGTGAGGCGGCGGCATGCGATTTGGGATCAGAACGCTCGATGAACTCAGCCTGAGCGGGAAGACAGTGCTCTGCCGGGTGGACATCAACCAGCCGGTCGACCGCGCCTCCGGCACGCTCAAGAGCATCAACCGCATCCGCGCCTGCGTTCCGACGGTCCGCGAGCTTTCCGACAAGGGAGCCAGGGTCGTCTTGATGGCGCACCAGGGCAGCGATATCGAGTATAAAAACTACTACACGACCAAGCCCCACGCGGCCGTTCTGACGGAGCTGCTGGGCCGCGAGGTGAAGTGGATCGACGACGTGTGCGGCCCGGCCGCGCGCGAGGCGATCGCCTCCCTCAAGGACGGCGAGATCCTCCTTCTGGATAACGTCCGCTTCGTGGCCGAGGAGCAGACTCTCTTCGAGCAGAAGCTGCGTCTGACGCATGAGCAGCAGGCCAAGACCCTGCTCGTCGAGAAGCTCGCTCCGCTGGCCGACTGCTATGTGTGCGACGCCTTCGCCGCCGCGCACCGCGATCAGCCCAGCCTCTGCGGCTTCGAGCAGGTGCTGCCCTCCGCGATGGGCCGCCTGTTCGAAAAGGAATTCTGCACGGTCTCCCAGGTGATGGAGGAGCCGGTGCGCCCCTGCGTGTTCGTGCTGGGCGGCGCGAAGATCTCCGACGCCTTCCTCATGATGCAGACGGTGCTCGGCCGCGGTGTTGCCGACCACATCGTGACCGGCGGCCTCGTGGGCAACATCTTCCTCACGGCCCTGGGCGAGCAGATCGGGCAGGGAAGCGTGGACTTCATCCTCAAGTCCAACTATGGCGAGTACATCGACCGGGCCAAGGAGCTCTACGCCGCCTACGGCGATAAGATCGTCCTGCCGAAGGATCTCAGCTGGGTCGAAAACGGCGAGCGCAAAGAAGCGCTCCTCGGCTCCGTTCCCGCCGAGATCGGCGCGATCGACATCGGCCATGAGACCGTGAAGCTCTATCAGGAGCTCATCCTCAACGCCGGCACGGTCTTCGTCAACGGCCCGATGGGTGTGTTTGAGCAGCCGGAGAGCGAGTACGGCACGAAGGCCGTCTGGGAGGCCATCGCCAACACGAAGGGCCACTCCGTTCTCGGCGGCGGCGACAGCATCACGGCCACCGAGAAATTCGGTCTCACCGACAAGATGGGCTATATCTGCACCGGCGGCGGTGCGCTGATCCGTTTTCTGACCGGGGAGGAGCTGCCGGTCGTCCGCGCGCTGCGGCACGGCTCTCAGATCCCGGAGAAGGGAGAATGAACTTGGAAAACATGAATGAAATCAAAGCCTTTGCCGCGAAGATCCGCATCGCCACGATCGAGGCGATCCACGCGATCGGCCAGGGCCACATCGGCGGCGCGCTGAGCATAGCTGACGTGCTGGCCGTTCTCTACGGGCGCGAGATGCGCTATGATCCGAAAAACCCCAAGTGGCCGGACCGTGACAAGCTCGTCACCTCCAAGGGCCACGCCGGCCCCGCCGTCTACGGCACGCTGGCGCTGCTGGGCTTCTTCCCCTATGAGGAGCTCAAAACCATGAACCGCCCCGGCACGAATCTCCCCAGCCACACCGACCGCAACAAGACCCCCGGCGTCGACATGACCACCGGCTCTCTGGGCCAGGGCACCTCTCTGGCCGCGGGCCTCGCGCTGGGCGACAAGCTCAAGGGCCGCCCGAGCCGTACCTTCCTCATCGTCGGCGACGGCGAGTCCAACGAGGGCCAGTGCTGGGAAGCCTTCGCCTTTGCCGCGGCCAAGAAGCTCGGCAACCTCGTCGTGCTGCTCGACTGGAACAAGCGCCAGCTCGACGGCTATACCGACGACGTGCTGCCCATGGGCGACTATGTAAAGAAGTTCGAGGCCTTCGGCTTTGACACCGTCAAGGTCAACGGCAACGACGTGGAGGAGCTCGCCGCCGCGCTCGAGCGCACCCGCAAGGGCGGCGACAAGCCCTACGCCATCGTGATGGACACGGTCAAGGGCGCGGGCGTGCCCGAGGTCGCGGAGAAGAAGATGAACCACAGCCTGCCCGTCAACGACGAGCAGTATGAACGCTGGACCGCTCAGCTCAGGGCCGAAGCGGAAGCATGGGAGGGTTGAGAAATGAAGATCGTATATGACGGAACGCTCGACCCGCGCCAGTGCAAGGCGGTCCTGGGCGAGACCATCCCCGCGATGGCGGCCGAGGATCCGGACGTCATCTATCTGGACGCGGACCTCATGAACTGCATCGGCACGGCCAAATGGGCCGCCGAGAACCCCGACCGCGCGATCAACTGCGGCATCGCCGAGGCGAACATGATCGGTGTGGCCTCGGGTCTGGCCGCGGCGGGCTTCAAGCCCATCGTGCACACCTTCGGGCCCTTCGCCTCCCGCCGCTGCTTTGACCAGGTCTTCCTGTCCGCGGGCTACGCGAAGAACGACATCACCATCATCGGCACCGATCCCGGCGTGACGGCCACCCTCAACGGCGGCACGCACATGCCCTTCGAGGACGTCGGCATCTACCGCACGCTCCCCGGCGCCACCGTGATCGACGTGACCGATCCCACCATGCTCATCAGCGTCCTGCGCCAGTGCAAGGACCGCCCGGGCGTCAAGTACATCCGTGTGGGCCGCAAGCAGTATGCCCGCGTCTATGCCGACGGCAGCGAGCTGCCCATCGGCAAGGCCGTCACGCTGCGCGAGGGCACCGACGTCGTCATCTTCGCCGTCGGCATCATGATCCACGAGGCGCTGCAGGCCGCCATCGAGCTGGAGAAGGAGGGCATTTCCGCGGCTGTCGTGGATATGTTCACTATCAAGCCCCTCGACGTCGAGGCTGTGGAAGCCTGGGCGAAGAAGACCGGCGCCGTGGTCGTGGCGGAAAACCACAACCGCAACGGCGGCCTCTACTCCGCTGTCAGCGAGGTGCTCGCGCAGCGCTGCCCGACCCCGGCCGAGGTCGTCGCCGTCGAGGATGAGTACGGCGAAGTCGGCCCGCAGAGCTATCTGCAGGAGCACTTCGGCCTCACCGCCGCGCATGTGGCGGAGGCCGCCCGCGCCGTCGTGAAAAGGAAATAAGATGAAACTGGAATTCGGACTCGGCACCTCGACGCAAGTCGTCGAGGTGCCGGAGAAAAATCTGATCGGCGTCCTGCGCGCCAAGCCAGCTCCAGCCATTCCCTCGGAAGAGGAGGAGGTCCGCCGCGCGCTGCGCGAGCCGATCGGCGCGCCGCTGCTGCGCGAGATCGTGCACCCCGGGGAGAAGATCGCCATCGTCACGAGCGACGTGACGCGCCCCATGCCGACGCGCAAGGTCATGCCCGCCCTGCTCGACGAGCTCTACGCCGCGGGCGTGAAGGCGGAAGACATCACGCTCGTCTTCGCGCTGGGCAGCCACCGCAAGCAGACCGACGAGGAGCGTGAGCGCCTTGCGGGCGAGCGCGCGTGGAAGGAGATCCGCTGCGTGGACAGCGATCCGGACGACTGCGTGCATCTGGGCACGACGAGCGTCGGAACGCCCGTGGACATCACCCGCGTCGTGGCGGAGGCCGACCGCAGGATCTGCCTCGGCAACGTGGAATACCATTATTTCGCCGGCTATTCCGGCGGCGCCAAGGCGATCATGCCCGGCTGCTCCACCCGCGCCGCGATCCAGTCCAACCACAGCATGATGGTCCGCGACGAGGCCGCCGCGGGCAACCTCGCCACGAACCCCGTCCGCCATGACATCGAGGAGGCCGCCGCGCTCTGCGGGATCGACTATATCCTCAACGTCGTGCTCGGCGAGCACAAGGAGATCCTGCGCGCCGCCGCGGGCGACGTGACGAAGGCCCACCGCGAGCTCTGCGCCTTCCTGGATCAGATCTATCTGAACAAGCTGCCGAAGGGAGCCGACATCGTGCTCGTCAGCCAGGGCGGCGCCCCGAAGGATCTGAACCTCTATCAGACGCAGAAGGCGCTTGACAACGCGCGCCACGCTGTCCGCCAGGGCGGCATCATCATTCTGATCGGATCCTGCCGCGAGGGCCTCGGCGAGCGCGTCTTCGAGCAGTGGATGACGACCTCGCCCTCGCCGGAGGCGATGATCGAGCGCATCGGACGCGACTTCCAGCTCGGCGGACACAAGGCCGCTGCGATCGCGATCACGCTGCAGAAGGCGAAGATCTTCCTCGTCTCCGAGCTGGAGGACGATTTCGTCCGCTCCATCTTCCTCACCCCGATGCCCTCGGCGCAGGAAGCGCTGGACGAGGCCTTCCGCGAGCTCGGCGAGGACGCGAGCGTGCTGGCCATGCCCTTCGGCGGCTCCACGCTGCCGCGCGTCGGCGAATAACAGCCAAGAAAGGACAGCAGTTATGATCATCCGTTACGATGAAGAAATCAATCTGGTCAAAGGCATCCTGACCGCCGCTGATTTCCCCGAGGAAGACGCGGGGACCATGGCGAAGGTCATTACCCATTCCGATTTCACGGGCGTCTATTCCCACGGCCTGTCCCGTTTGACGCGCTACCTGCGTCAGATCAAGAAGGGCGCGCTCAAGAACCGCCCGAATTTCCACAAGGTGCTCGACAGCGGCGCCGTCATGGTCTTCGACTGTGACAACGGCTCCGGCATCATCTCCGTGAACAAGGCCTACGACGCCGCGCTCGAGAGAGCCCGCCAGTTCGGCATCGCCATGGCCGTCGGCCGCCACAACGCCAACATCGGCTGCGGCTCCTACTACGGCTGGCGCGCCGCCGCGGACGACATGGTCGCCCTCGTCTGCTGCAACACCTATGCCTTCACCTCTCCCTTCGGCGGAGCCGACCGGCTGATCGGCACAAATCCCATCATCCTCGGCGTCCCGGCGGGGAAGGAATACCCGCTCGTCATGGATATCTCCACCACGAACGTCGCCATGGGCAAGATCCAGGCGGCCGAGCGCGAGGGCCAGAGCATCCCGGCCGAGTGGGCCAAGGACTATGATGGCAATCCCACCACCGATCCCTCCAAGGCCTTTTCCCTGTCTCCCATCGCCGCGCACAAGGGCTACGGCCTGGCCGTGATGGTAGACGTGCTGAGCACGATGTTCAGCCAGGCCTGCTTCGGCTCCGATATCGGCCTGTTCTCCAAGCTCGAGCCCGAAAACTCCGGCTTCTGCGTGATTTTGATCGATCCGTCCAAGTTCATGCCCATTGACGACTTCAAGGCCGAGGTCGACAAGTACGCCCGCATGATGAAGGACAGCCGCAAGGCGCCCGGCGTGAAGGAGATCTTCCTGCCCGGCGAGATCGAGTTCAAGAAGTTCGAGCAGATCAAGCAGACCGGCATCACCGTCAGCGACGCGCTCGAGAAGGAGCTGACGGAGCTGTCCATCTCCCTCGGCGTCGTGCCGGAGGGAACGGACTTCAACGGTCTTGTCAAGCACTTCAATACCTGATATAAAGAAGGAGAAAACAAGCATGTTTGATACCAAAAACGTTCATCTCGGCATTGCGCCCATCGGCTGGTGCAACGACGACATGCCCGAGCTCGGCGCCGAGAACACCTTCAAGCAGACCGTCAGCGAAATGGCGCTGGCCGGCTTCACCGGCTGCGAGATCGGCAACAAGTACCCCAGCGACCCCGTGGAGCTGAAAAAGCAGCTCGATCTGCGCGGCATGCGCATCGCCAGCCGCTGGTTCTCCTCCTTCCTGCTCACCAAGCCCTATGAAGAGGTCGAGGCCGACTTTATCCGCGAGCTCGACTTCCTCGCCGCCGTCGGCGCCAACCGCATCAACGTCAGCGAGCAGAGCTACTCCATCCAGGGCAAGGTGGACGTCCCCATCCTCACCGGCGGTCACAAGTATGTGATGAACGACGAGGAGTGGGACCGCTTCTGCGACGGACTCAACAAGCTCGGCCGCGTCGCGCGCGAGCGCGGCTTCAAGCTCTGCTTCCACCACCACATGGGCACCGTGGTGCAGACCTCCGAGGAGACCGACCGCATGATGGCCAACACCGATCCCGAGGCCGTTTTCCTCTGCTATGACACGGGTCACTTCACCTTTGCCGGCGAGGATCCGCTGACCATGCTCAAGAAGTACGTCGACCGCGTGGGCCATGTGCATCTCAAGGACATGCGTCTGAACGTCGTGGAAGAAGCCCGGAAGAACAACTGGAGCTTCCTCACCGCCGTGCGCAACGGCGCCTTCACCGTCCCCGGCGACGGCGACGTGGACTTCGATCCCGTCTTCAAGGTGCTCGCCGACGCGGGCTACCAGGGCTGGCTCCTCGTCGAGGCCGAGCAGGACCCGGCCAAGGCCGATCCTCTGGAGTACGCCATCAAGGGCCGCACCTACATCCGCGAGCACACCGGACTGTGAGGCGGCGCATGACCTACATGAACAAAAACGCCGAGCTCAAACGCGGCTACAACGTCTATATCGACGCGGACGCGGACGATCTCGGCACCCAGATGAACGTGGGTCTTCTGCTGATGGAGGCGGGGGACAGCTTCACCATCGAGGAAGCGGAGAAGGAATGCGCGGTGCTGCTTTTCTCCGGCGTAGTGGACTTTGCCTGGGGGGACAAGACCTGCGCGGCCGCCCGTCCCGACTGCTTCCATTATGAGGCCTACTGCCTGCTCGCGCCGCGGCGCACGAAGATCGTGCTCACCGCAAAGGCCCACAGCGAGCTCTACATCCAGAAGACGCTCAACGACCGCGACTACGAGGCCGTGATGTACACGCCCGAGACCGTGCAGACCCAGCACGCCGGCGCAAACGGCGAGCTTATGGGCGCCATGCGCCGCGAGATCAAGACCTTCTTCGACTATGACAACGCGCCGTTTTCCAACATGGTGCTGGGCGAGGTGCTGAATTTCCCCGGGAAATGGTCCAGCTATCCGCCGCACCACCATCCCCAGCCCGAGGTCTATTTCTACCGCTTCGACTATCCCGACGGCTTCGGCGCGGGCTTTGCCAACGGAGAGATCTACAAGACAGAGCACAACGGCATGAGCATCATCACGAGCGGCTTTCATTCTCAGGTCACGGCGCCCGGCTACGCCATGTGCTACTCCTGGGGCATCCGCCATCTCGACGGCGACCCCTGGCTCAAGACGCGCATCGACGATCCGGAGCACGCCTGGCTGTGGAAGCCGGACGCGAATGACCATATCTTTCAAGGCTAAGGAGGGAAGGGCATGAAAACCGTACGACTGACCATGGCCCAGGCACTGGTTCGCTTCCTGGAGAACCAGTACATCGCCTACGACGGCATCGAGCATCCCTTTGTCGAGGGCGTCATTATGCTGCCCGGCCACGGCAATGTGGTCGGCCTCGGACAGGCGCTGGCGCAGGAAGCCCACCGCATGTCCGTCTGGCAGGGCAAGAACGAGCAGGGCATGGCCCACACCGCCGTGGCCTTCGCCCGTCAGTGCAAGCGCAAGAAGATCATCGCCGTCACGAGCTCCGTCGGCCCGGGCGCGGCGAACATGGTGACCGCCGCGGCCACCGCCACGGCCAACAACATCCCCGTGCTGATCCTGCCCGGCGACGTCTATGCCTGCCGTCAGCCGGATCCCGTGCTGCAGCAGGTCGAGCAGATCCACGATCTCTCCCTCTCCACGAACGACGCCTTCCGCGCCGTCTGCCGCTACTGGGACCGCATCGTGCGCCCCGAGCAGCTCATGAGCGCCATGATCAGCGCCATGCGCGTGCTCACGGACCCGGCCAACACCGGCGCCGTCTGCATCGCCATGCCGCAGGACGTGGAAGGGGAGGCCTATGACTATCCCGTCAGCTTCTTCCGCAAGCGCGTGCACCGTCTGGCCCGCCGCCTGCCCGAGGCGGAGGCCATCGAGGAGGCCGCGGCTCTCATCCGCGCGGCCAAAAAGCCGCTGCTGATCTGCGGCGGCGGCGTCCGCTACAGCGAGGCGCACCAGGAGTTCAAAACCTTCGTCGAGACCACCGGCATCCCCTTCGGCGAGACCCAGGCCGGCAAGAGCGCCGTCGTGTGGGATCACCCGCTGAACCTCGGCGGCATCGGCGTCACGGGCTGCTCCGCGGCAAACGAGATCGCGAAGGACGCGGACGTCATCATCGGCGTCGGCACCCGCTACACCGACTTTACGACCTCCTCCAAGTGGCTTTTCCGGGACGACGCGAAATTCGTCAATATCAACGTCTCCGAGTTCCAGGCCCTCAAGATGGACGCGGCCGTGCCCGTGGTGGCCGACGCCAAGCGCGCCCTGCCCGCCCTGCTCGAGGCTCTCGGCGGCTACAAGGCCCCCTACACCACCGAGGTGGACGAGGCCATCGCCCGTTGGAAGGCGGAGCTCAAGCGCCTCGACGGCATTACCTTCGGCCCGGACTACGTGCCCGAGGTCAACGACGCAAACGCGAAGTCCGCGTTCCGCTTTGCCGAGGATCTGAACGCCGATCTGACGCAGACGGCGGTCCTGGGCGTCATCAACGAGTGCATCGACCCCGAGGACGTCGTCATCGGCGCGGCGGGCTCTCTGCCCGGCGACATGCAGCGCATGTGGCGCCCCAAGGCCGTGGACACCTATCACATGGAGTACGGCTACTCCTGCATGGGCTATGAGATCTCCGGCGCGCTGGGCGTCAAGTACGCCATCGGCGACAGGGACGTCTACGCCATGACCGGCGACGGCAGCTTCTTCATGCTCCATTCCGAGATGCTCACCGCGCTCCAGGAGCACAAGAAGATCAATATCTGCCTCTTCAATAACGCCAGCTTCGGCTGCATCAACAACCTCCAGGTCGGCCACGGCAATGACACGCTCTGCACGGAGCTGCGCTTCCGCGGCGAGGACGGCAAGTTCTCCGGCCCCTTCATGCCGGTCGATTTTGCCAAGATCGCCGAGGGCTACGGCTGCAAGGGCTACACCATCCGCACGCTCGACGAGCTGCGCGCGGCCATCGCTGACGCCAAGACGGTCGAGGGCGTGCCCGTGCTGTTCGATATCCGCGTGCTGCCCAAGTCCATGACCGAGGGCTACGGCTCCTGGTGGCGCGTGGGCGACACCGAGGTCAGCGAAAACGAGAAAAACCTCAAGGCTTATGAGGATACCAAGTCCCACGTCGAAACGGCGCGGAAGTATTAAGGAGGATAAAAGCATTGGATAAGGTTCTGAAAATCGGTCTGGTCGGCTGCGGCGCCATCGGCAAGGATCACTGCCGCCGCATCATCGAAACGGTCCCCGGCGCCACCGTTGTGGCCGTCAGCTCCAACACCGCCAAGAGCGCGGACGATCTGGCCGCCAAATACGGCATCCGCTCCTTCGGCAGCGACTGCAAGGGCATGATCGCCGACCCCGAGGTCGAAGCGGTCGTCATCACCTCCATCGACTCCACCCATCACGACTACGTGATGGAGGTCCTCAAGCACGAGAAATGGTGCTTCTGCGAAAAGCCTCTGAGCCAGAATGCCAAGGACTGCGAGGAGATCATCGCCCGCGAGCTCGAGATCGGCAAGCGCCTCGTGCAGGTCGGCTTCATGCGCCGCTATGACCGCGGCTATGCCGAGATGAAGCGCATCATCGATTCCGGCGAGCTCGGCGCGCCTCTGCTCATCAAGGCCTGCCACCGCAACGTGTCCCAGGGCCCGGGCTTCCGGACCGAGAACGGCATCACCAACGTCGCCATCCACGAGCTCGACATCTGCCGCTGGCTCCTCGGCGACGAGTATGAGGACGCCCAGTGCGTGCGCGTACGCCAGAGTGCCAACTCCAACAAGGGCTATGATAACCCCCAGGTCGTGCTGCTGCGCACCAAGAAGGGCTGCTTCATCGACGTCGAGGTCCAGGTGGCCGACGGCTACGGCTACGACATCCAGTGCGAGGTCGTCTGCGAGAACGGCACCGTGAAGCTGCCCGATCCCTACGCCGTCGTGCGCCGCAACCGCCCCGCCGGCTGGGATAGCGTGGCTCCGGCCGAGTGCATGCCCATCATGACCGACTGGAAAGAGCGCTTCATCGAGGCCTATGACATCGAGATGTGCAAGTGGGTCGAGTCCATCCACAACGGCAAGCTCACCGGCCCCTCCTCCTGGGACGGCTACGTGGCCTGCGTGGCGGGCGACGCGCTCAACGCCTCCCGCGGCACCTCTCAGTTCCTCAAGGTCGAGACCATCGAGAAGCCCGAACTGTACAAATAAGGAAGCAAAACAGACAAAAGAGGGTCTCAGGGCGCCCTTCGCAAGAAAATATTTATAGTTTTCCGGAAATGGCATGATCTTCAGATCATGCCATTTCTTGTTCCCTCAGCGTGTATTGCAGTATTAGAGAAAAATGTTATAATGGGTACCATCAGTAGTAACATAAGCAGGGAGGTGTCATTCATTGGACAGGTGGAATCTTCAACGAACTTCATGGGCGCGGTTTGCAGGCGCTCTGCCGTTTTTCCTTATGGCAGCAGCTGTTTGTCTTCTGTGTACGTATATTGCTTACGGTTTCATAGTTGTATTCACATTTGAGGCGGGATTTGATTGGATCCACTTTGCGCTCGGCATATCGAGCTTCTTGTTTGCGGTTTTATTTGCCTTCATATGCTTCCTGCTTGTTCGAGACAGTTTCTCTCAGGTTGTTGTTACATCGCGGGGGATCGAGCAGCGACGATTTGGAAAATGCCGGCAGTTCATCACATGGGATGAGCTGGCAGAGACCGGTATAGCTCTGGAAAAATGGACCGTTCGGGGCGGCCCCTTTCGATGCCTTTACTTTGCGGATCGACGCTTCGACGAGTTTGAACGTGCTGTTATCGATGAAAGCCATGATAAAACGAAGGGCGGAAGGGTCATCAAAGTGCCTTGCAGGGGTATTCAAAACGAAGACGCGCTGAGGAGGATCTGCCCGATTTCTGTCCCTGTGACGCAGAAGACTCAAAACATCACGCTCGATCTCCTCGCTTATCGTCGAGACCGAAATTCGGATGGCTCGTGGGGGAGCGTTGAAGCGGACAATCTTCATGACGCAGGCGAGGTCGTGCAGCGTTACAGAATGCTGCAAAAAGAACGCAACAAGCGGCGTCGTCATTGAACGCTGTGTCCCTGCGCCGGTCAAAGGCGCGGCAGAAGGGCGAAAGGAGAACAGCTGACCTGGCTTGGTTGATGTAACAGACATGAGACTTATCGATACATATACATTTTACTACGGGACAAAGATCCCATTATCTGATATACCGGACTGTATTCACAGATTCTTAAGCAGCCAGGGTCTGAAGAGCGAACGGTTCATGTACTATTTTGAAGACATCGCCACAGACGATAACGACGCTGATGAACCCAAACATGATTTTTCAACACATGGCTGTGAAAGGATCTTAAAAGATTGTCCGGAGCTGGGAAAACCCAGGTACAGGCGTACAGAGTACGACAAGTATTCTTTTTTGACAAATCTGGACGGAGAGCCTTTTCCTGAGGAAAAGATTCTCCCGCTCATGAAAAAGATTCATAAAAGATATGGATTCTTTTCAACGTACCTGTATTACAGCGATATAGTTTTTTACGGAAAAACAATTCCTTACGAGCCGTCTGCTTCTGAAAATGAGGAACAGAATGCGGGCTCTTTTGACCGATCCACCTACTGGGGCTATCCTGCGGCAAATTCCGGAATTGAGATTTACAGGTGCAGTCTCCCTTCGGATAACTATATCTCCTTGTCTGTCGATGCTTTGTTTGACGGGGAAGTTCGGGACACTGCACGGTTTTACAATGCGCTTCGCGCTGAGCTCCCGAAAATGAGATCATATCATGAGGCTGTTCTTTGCCTGACGAAGGAAGAAAGGGAAGTGATCGACAGGAATAATCAAAAAGCGATCCCCGTACTTGATAAATGCAAAAGCCTTTTTTCGCAATACATGCCGGCAGAATATACCTTGTCAGAAGAAGACGATTGCTCGGGTATTGCGAAAGAAATGAGAAAGATTTCCGGATCTCATGGCTTTTCATTTGCAAGGGCAGGAAACGGAGAGTATAAAGCGGCCAAACGAACAGGCCGCAATGCCGTGATATATATAGAAGCATCAATTACCGAGGGCGTAACTCTGATCATTTCTTTCCAAGGCGCCGGCTTCAAGCATGAACTCTATTGTGATATGGATATTCCACGGAACAGAGCTGCTGTTATCGATCGTATTCACGAGGCTTTTTCGGTGCTTGACATGTTCGAGAAGACCTTACTGCCCGAATTAGATCAATGCTTTGATATTACGCCATCCTGGTTTGCACCCTCGGATTTCTTTGAACAAGAATATGGCGGATTTCATTATTGATCTCGAAAACACAACAGCGCTCCATATTTAGCTTTATCAAAGTCAATAAGAGGACCGGGCTGTTGATCACAGCAGTCCGGTCCTCTTTTCCTGCAGGCTTGTCAGGCAGATACCTTTTTCATTTCGGTCAAGCTTTTATGGATGAAAAGGGAGTGTTTACGGAAATTTCCGCAAATGCTGAAAATATTTCCGCCGGATGAAAAAGGGGCAATGGTGATAACTCACAACTGAAACCGGCTGCTTTTTTGCACTATTACCGAAATTTTGAGCAAGTTGCAGGAATGAATTGACGGAAAACCGGAATATGATATAATTAGCTCAGCAGTTTATTCACGAAAACGTATGCGTTAACTCCGCGCATTCAAAAGTCGCGGAGCGGACGCGGACGCGGCCGAGCGATCCGGGGGGAAGGCAGCCGCGTCCGGCGAGAAAGGAGAAGCGGAGTTGAAAGCTAAGAGACCGCGCCGCCCCTTTAACAAGACCCGTCTGAAAAACCAGATCCTGAACGTGGTGAAGAACCCGTTCAACCTGGTCGTCGGGATCAGTCTGATCGTGCTGTTCTGCCTGATCGTGATCCCGCTGCTGCAGATGATCGCCTCCACCTTCACGGTGGCCAAGGGCGAGCTTCGGCGCATCAGCGGCGCGCAGGTGGGCGACTTTACCCTCTACTACTGGAAGTATCTGCTCGTCGGACAGATGGCCAAGGCGACCCTGTGGGGGCCCTTGAAGAATTCGCTCATCTGCGGCTTCTTCACGGTGCTTGTCAGCGTTCCGCTCGGCAGCGTCCTCGGCTGGCTCATCGCGCGCACGGACATCCCCTGCAAGAAGCTCCTCGGCATGCTGGTCGTCATCCCGTACATGATCCCGTCCTGGTGCAAGTCCCTCTCGTGGCTGGCCGTGTTCCGCAACAAGACCTCCGGCTCGCTGGGCTTTCTGGAGGGCCTCGGGATGCACATCCCGGACTGGCTGGCCTACGGACCTGTGGCGATCGTGCTGTGCATGTCGCTGCACTACTACGCGTTTTCCTACATCCATGTACAGTCGGCCCTGCGCTCCATTAACTCCGAGCTGGAGGAGATGGGCGAGATCTGCGGCGCCACGAAGCCTCAGATCCTCAAGTCCATCACGATCCCCCTGGTGCTGCCCAGCGTCCTGTCCGCCGTCGTCATGACGCTCTCCAAGGCTATCGGCACCTACGGCGTGGCGGCAAACCTCGGCAACCGCATCGGCTACTTCACGCTGGCCACAAAGATGAAAAACTTCATCAACGGCAGCCCCCAGAACGTCGGCTTTGCGATGAGCATCGTGCTGATCTCTCTCGCTGCGCTCATCATCTTTGCCAATCAGCGCATCATCGGCGTGCGCAAGAGCTACGCCACCATCGGCGGCAAGGGCGGCCGCAGCAACGAGATGCGCCTCGGCAAGGCCAAGATGCCGCTGATGATCTTCATCCTCGTGTTCCTGCTCTTCGCCATGGTGATGCCCATGTTCGTCCTCATCATGGAGACCTTCCAGATCAACACCGGCGCAGGCTACAGCCCCGCCAACCTCACGCTCTATAACTGGATCGGCGCGAACGAGGAGCTGGCGCCCTACTACACGAGCTATAAGGGCATTTTCTACAACACCGAATTCGGCAAGTCCGTGTTCAATACCGTCCGCCTGACCTTCATTGCCTCCATCATCACGGCGCTCTGCGGACAGTTCCTCGGCTACATCACCACACGCGGCCGCGGCAAGTGGTACGGCAACCTCACCGAGCAGCTGGTGTTCATCCCCTATCTGATGAGCGGCATCGCCTTCTCCTCCATGTATGTGGCGATGTTCTCCAAGCCGCATCTCGGCGGTCTGCTCCCGTCGCTGTACGGCACCTTCACGCTGATCGTGCTGACGAGCGTCGTCAAGCATTTCCCGTTCGCCAGCCGCTCCGGCACCGCGAACATGATGCAGATCGCCGTAGAGCTGGAGGAGGCGGCGGAGATCAACGGCGCGGGCTTCGGCAAGAAGCTCAGCCGCATCGTCCTGCCGCTGGCCAAAAACGGCTTTATCTCAGGCTTCATGCTGACCTTCATCAGCATCGCCAAGGAGCTGGATCTGATCATCATCATGATGGACAAGCGCACGACCACCATGTCATATTTGGCCTTCACCTATTCCCAGGACGGCATGAACCAGATGGCCGACGCCATCTCCGTGTGTGTGCTGATGTTCATTCTGATCTGCTACATCATAGCCAACCGCTTCGGCGCCGATATCGGCAAGTCCTGGTAAAGAAAGGAGAAGGATCATGAGCAGGATCGAACTCAAACATATCGATAAATACTATGGCGACAACCATGTCCTTCGCGATATCAACCTCGTCATCGAGGACGGCGATTTCATGACGCTGCTCGGGCCCTCCGGCTGCGGCAAAACTACCACGCTGCGCGTGGTCTCCGGTTTGGAAAAGCCCCAGAACGGCGTTATGACCATCGACGGGGTGGAGATGATCAACGCGGATCTGGCCTACTATGCCGAGCCCAGCAAGCGCGGGCTGAACCTTGTGTTCCAGTCCTATGCGCTCTGGCCGCATATGACGGTCAAGGAAAACATCGCCTTTGGCCTCAAGATCCAGAAGCTGCCGAAGGAGGAGATCGAGCGCCGGATCCAGGACGCGCTGCGCATGATGCGCATCGAGGAGTATATCGACCGCTATCCCAACGAGCTCTCCGGCGGCCAGCAGCAGCGCGTGGCCATCGCCCGCGCCGTGGCCTCCAACCCGAAGCTCCTGCTTCTGGACGAGCCGCTCTCGAACCTCGACGCGCGGCTGCGCGTGGACATGCGCTCCGAGCTGCAGCGCATCCACAAGGAGCTCGGCACGACAATCATTTACGTCACGCACGACCAGGTCGAGGCGCTGACGATGTCCACGAAGATCGCCCTCTTCAAGGCCGGTGAGATCAGCCAGGTAGCGCCTCCCATGGAGCTCTACATGAACCCGATCGATCTGCAGGCGGCCGACTTTATCGGCAACCCCCGCATCAACTTCCTGGAGGGCAGGGCCAGCTATGCCGACGGAAAGCTCCACGTCAGCTGCGAGCTGGACAGCTACGTCTTTGACAAGGCCGACATGACCGACGAAGAGGTGCCGAACGGCGAGTTCGAGTGTGTCGTCGCCATCCGACCTGAGCAGATCCAGATCTTTGAGGAAGCGGGGGAGGGGCGTATCCCCGTGCGGGTCTATGCCAACCAGCCCGCCGGCTCCGAGACGCTGGTCTCCCTCAAGACCGGCAAGAGTGATTTCCTGTCCAAGCAGATCGGCCTGGCGCACTACGAGCTGGACCAGACCGTGTATGTCAGTATTGCGCCGGAGAAGATCAACGTGTATAATGCAAAGAGTACACGGCTTATCAAACGCGCCCGCTGAAGAGGTAGTCAACGCGGTGAGACCGCGTACAAATATGCAAAGCTTTTCAGGACGAAAGGAGAAAAAGCAATGAAAATGAGCAAATTCCTTGCCATGCTTCTTGCGCTGTGCATGATCCTGGGCCTCGCCGCCTGCGGCAGCCAGGCCCCCGCTCAGCCCGCAGCGCAGGACGCGCCCGCCGACGCTCCGGCTGAAGCCCCTGCCGAAGCTCCGGCCGAAGCCCCCGCGGAAGCTCCCGCAGCCGTTGAGGACTCCGCCTTCTACGGCCCCATCTATGACGACTGGAGCAAGATGACCGATGAGGAACTCTATGCCCAGGCTCTGGAAGAGGTGAAGGACGGCAGCGCCATCAACATCTATGCCACCTCCTCCAAAATGCTGAAGGTCCAGGAGACCTTCGAGGAAGCCTTCCCCGGCCTCAAGGTCGAGATCATGGACCTTGACAACGACGAGGTTCTTGAGAAGTGCCGCCTTGAGGCCAATGCCAACAACGTCCAGGGCGACGTGCTGCAGGTGAAGGACGTCAACGGCGACGTGTTCTTCGGCGACTATGAGGACGGTATCATCTCCGCCTTCTATCCCGAGGACATCTGTGCCCACATCGACGAGGGCCTGCTCCGCTACGGTTATCCGCTCTACGCTTCCCAGTCCTTCTGGTACTACAATACCGCAGCTTTCCCCGACGGCCAGCCCATCAACAGCTGGTGGCAGATCGTCGAGAAGAACGAAGACGGCAGCCAGAAGTACCGCATCTTCACCAAGGAGATCGGCTCCGAGACCGCTTACCTGTCCCTGTTCGCCAGCTTCATCATCAACGCCGACCAGATGGCCGCCAACTACAAGGAAGTCTATGGCAAGGATCTGGAGTACACCTATGACGCCAGCGGCTTTGAGGGCATCCCCGAGAATAACGCCGGTATCGAGTACCTGTGGCGCTTCAGCCAGATGAAGATCACCTTCATCGGCGACGGCGACGAGCTGGTGGAAGCTGTCCACAACTCCACGGCCGAGGATCCCGCTCTGGCCCTGGCCTCTGCCGGCAAGATCACCAACCGCGACGATTCCGGCTACAACATCGCCTGGGTCGTGCTGAACCCGTACAACGGGCTGCAGAACCTTGAGTACATGTACGTCGTCAACAACTGCAAGCACCCGGCCGGCGCCCGTCTCTTCATCCGCTTCGTCACCGGCGGCGCCGACGGCGAGAGCGGCGGCTTCAAGCCCTTTGCCAAGGAAGGCAACTGGCCCGTCC
>CAMHMZ010000005.1 GCA_946186375.1 uncultured Clostridia bacterium | reverse complement strand
GCTCCATCGGCTTTAAAAACTACGTCTGGTTCATCTCCCTGGGCTACGGCTTCTCGATCGCCGCGGCGGGCCTTCTGATGCTGATCCTCTTCAACAAGGGCCTGACCCTCGGCACCATCCTCTGCTGCGTCATCTTCTTCCTCTACGGCTGCCGTCTGGGCGGATATCTGGCCTACCGCGAGCTCAAGAGCTCGTCCTACAAGAAGAACATGGTCGGCGAGATCAAGGACGGCAAGACCGTGCCCATGGGCGTGAAGCTCGCCATCTGGATCACCTGCGCCCTGCTCTACGCCACGCAGGTCTCCCCGGTGTTCTTCCGCCTGTATAACGGCGCGGGCAGCAACGCCTGGGTCTACATCGGCGCGATCATCATGGTCTGCGGCATCACGCTCGAGTCCGCGGCCGATATCCAGAAGAACAAGGCCAAGAAGGTCAATCCCCGCCGCTTTGTGGACACCGGTCTCTTCCGCCTCGTCCGCTGCCCGAACTATCTGGGCGAGATGATCTTCTGGACGGGCGTCTTCCTCTCCGGCATCGGCGCCGTGAAGGGCTGGCAGTGGCTCGTGTGCCTGCTGGGCTACGGCGGCATCATCTTCGTCATGTTCTCCGGCGCGCGCCGCCTGGAGATCCGCCAGAACAAGAACTACGGCAAGGATCCCGAGTATCAGAAATACGTCAAGACCGTTCCCATCCTCCTGCCCTTCGTGCCTCTCTACAGCGTGGAGAAGTACAAGTGGCTCGTGGCCTGAACGGCTGCAGCGCGGATATACACGCAGAAGGCCCCCGGGCAACCGCCCGGGGGCCTTCTGCGTGAGTTTTAAGTTTTAAGTTTGTAGTTTTTAGGAGAAGCGACAAATTCGAGTTTGAAAACAATGAGGAATTAGGAGTTAGGAGAGAGGAATGGAAGGGAACGGGGGATAAAACGCGAAAAATGACGTCCATTTCGTAGGGGCCGACGCCCTCGGCGGCCCGCGCGGTACGATCTAAATACGTGAACAAATCCCCGGCGAAAATGTACTATTCTACGAATTCGCCGGGGATTTGTGCATCTTATTGGCTCGCTTCTGCCGGGCTGCCGGGGGCGGCAGCCCCTACATTGTCATCCTGAGCGAGCGAAGCGAGTCGAAGGATCTTAAAAGATTCTTCGTCGCTGGCGCTCCTCAGAATGACAGCGCTAAATATCCGTTTCTCTCTGAAAACTGAATTCTGAAAACTGAAAACTAAACGACTGTTCAGCCTTTCGCCGGCGGCGGGGTGAGGATCTCCCCGGCCTCGGCCTTGCGCAGCTCCTTCACATAGCCCTCCAGCATACGCGCCTTGGCCGCAAGCGCCCGGCAGCGCCCGTCCACGTAGATCTGGCAGGGGAAGCGCCCGTTCTTGGCCTCCTGCACCAGATTGGCGGCGGGGGAGTTGCCGTCGAAGGCCAGCAGCACCGAGCTCCGGCGCTTGAAGATCTCATAGGCAAAGCTCTTATAGAGGCCGTTGCCGCTCGGGTCGATCGAGGGGCGGATCGCCACGCCGCTGCGCCTGAGGCGAGCGGCCTCGGCGCCGCTGAGGACGCTGGGTACGATGGCGTAGATCCGAAAACGCCCGGCGGCGTGCTCGACGAGGAAGCGCTCATAGCCGCGCAGCCGGTGCCCGACAACGAAGAAAACCTCCTCGGGGTCGGCCTTTTCCAGCAGCTTTTCGATCAACTGCAGAGAGTCGGTGCGCACTCGCGTGTCGCGGCGCTCGCTGTTAAAGCTGCCGCCGCAGAGAATGACGGGCAGGCCCATCTTCGGAAGCGGCACGATCTGCCCGGCCAGCGCCTCGGCGGTCTCCCGCTTGCGGTCGCCCTGCCAGAGCACCGAGCGCACCGGCGGCGTCTGAGCGATCCGGCGCGTAAGGAAGGTCCCCGCGTCCTCGCCGCCTGTGAGCGCGGCGAAGGCAGCGGTTTTCTCGGCAAAGCACCGGCGGCTGTCCGAAGCGATCTCCGCCTCCGTGCATCGCATCTGCCTCAGCTCCTCATGGCTCAGCTCCAGCAGCTTTTCCAGCGACAGCTCCTCGTCGATGGAGTCGGTGCCGTAGAGAGCGCCGCCGTCCGTGCCCTGCACGCAGCGGATACCCGCGCGCAGATACTCCTTGAGCGGGTGGCGCTCGAGATCGGAGAGATTGTTGAGCCGCACGTTAGAGGTGATCTGAAACTCCAGTACGACGCCGTCGCGCTTGAGATCCTCCAGCAGGCGCTGCCCGCCGGGGGAGCGCAGGTTCGGCGTATAGAGCCCGTGGCCCAGCCGCAGCCGGGGCATGGGCTGTCCGGGGGCGAGCGACTCGCGCACGCAGCGCACGGCGTTGCAGACGTTGTCACGCAGGCTGTCGTTTTCACCCGCGTGGATGCGCACGACGTAGCCCGGCGTGCTGCCCGCGATGCGCACGATCTCAGCCAGGACGCTGCGCAGCTCGAGGATATCGTTGCACTCCTCACCGATGATGTCGCTGCCGGCCACATAGGGGTCGGCGGCCACGGCGCGCAGCACGCGCAGGTTTTCGGCCAGATAGTCGTTCGGCGTCACGCGGTCGCGCACGATGGTCAGCGGCACGCGGCGGATGCCAGCCAGAAAGCGCAGCAGCACGCCGGTCTCCGCCGTGACGGCGGGCATGACCGCGTGGATCTGCCGCAGCAGCTCCGGCGCGGCGTCGGCCTTGACGAGGCTCGTGTCGGTGATCTCGGCGTACTCGATGCCGCGGCGCGCGTAGCTGCGGGCGATCCAGAGAAGCTTGTTCTGAAAGAGCGTGTTGTCCCGGTAGCGGGGATCGGCCCGGTCAAGCCGCATCTGCCGCAGCGCAGCGGCGATGTCACGGTCGGGCAGGAGGGCGGGATCTTCCTCCGGGCGCAGCACCGCGGAGGGCTGGCCCTTCGTGAACACATAGCGGTAGAGATAGACCTTCTCCAGATCGGAGAACACGGCCTGCCCGTCCTTGGGCACGGCCAGCGAGCTGCGGATGCGGGCGATGTTGAAGGCCGCGTCCGGCAGATCGCCGAAGAGAAGGTCTGCAAAATTGATGAAGGTGTTGTCGTCGATACGGCGCTCGAGATATTTGCCGCTCAGTCCCACGTCACCGAGCTGCTCCGCCGCGGCCGCGCGAGATGCGGCGAGGGCCTCGGATTGCGCCTGCGTCAGCCGGAGGCCGAGCTTTTTTACATAGTACAGCGGGTAGCGGATCTGATGGTGCAGCCCGAGGGCGATCAGCAGATCGGGGGAGAGGTTGGCGCTCATGTGCGTGTGCAGGTCGGTGCGGAACTTGACGTCCTCAAAGAGATAGGTCTTGACGATCGTGCGCTGCTCGCTGAGTCGGTAGTCCTTGGTCTGGCTCATGAGGGCCTTGGAGATGGCGGGGATGGAGGCCTTGAGCTCCACGCTGCCGTCGGGGAAAATGTTGGCGACCTTGGTGCTGCCCAGGCGGAAGATGTACATCCGCCGGTTGTCGCCGTCGATATAGCAGGGCACCGTGCCGCGGATGACCTTGAGCCCCTGCGCGTCGAAGCTCAGCGGCAGCGAACAGAGGCGCGCAAGGTTCGTGATGAGGTTGCCGGTGCCGTGGTTGGGCGTGCGCAGCAGATAGCGCAGCTCGTCCCCGTCGCGGTAGAGCTCGACGATCATATCCTTTTCCTTGTCCAGATAAAAACGGGTAAAGAACTCCACGGCCTTCCCTCCCTGCGCATAAAAAACGGGTAAGAGTACCGAAGTTTTCTCCGGTACCCTTACCCTAACGGAAAGCGCAGGCTTTGTCAAGGCTTTTACCTGTCGCGCTCGAAGGTGATGAGCAGGTGGACCCACCAGTAGCTCCAGTAGGTCACGGCGGTGACGCGCCAGCCCTGCCCGGCCATGTCGTTCATGATGCGCTCGGCGTCATGCTCGCCGCATTTGATGAGCCTGTATTCTTTCATCTCAGCTTCCTTTCCCGCCTCGTTTCTTTCTGCGGCTGAAGAGCCGCTCCTCCAGCTTTTCGACCAGGGGCTCGGAGAGCCGGGCCGCGAAATCGATGTGGACCTTGCCGTCGCCGACGAAGAGCGTCCAGGAGTCGGCGTTTCGCCGGAGACGCCGGATGTCGGCGAAGGCGTACTCCGTCTCTGTGCCCAGAAAGCTCCGGTAGACGAAGCGCTCCCCGTCGAGCAGACGGATCGTCTGGTTTTTCCAGCACAGCACGGCGTAGAGGGAGAGCGCGAGCAGCCCGAACGAAGCGAGCAGCAGGGCGTTCCAGTCATAGAGCGCCGCGCAGATGAGCCCCAGCCCGGCGCCGACGCCGAGGACGATGCCGAGGAGCAGCACCCAGTCGGGCAGGCACATATCCGCCCGCAGCGCGGTCTCCGCCGCGGCAGTGCTGCCGCGCAGACCTCTTCTTCTCATGACTCTCCCTCCTTTCTTCCGATCTCTCCTCAGTCCAGCGCGGCCTTGACGGTCTCGGCCGCGTCGGGGCTGACGGTGATGTTGCGGTTGACCTTCGCGTCGTAGGTCTCGGCCTTCATGATGTCCACGAGGTCAAGGCCGGTGACCTCCTTCATGGTCTCGATGGTGCGGGCCAGCACGCTCGGCACGTAGGCTCCCATGGAGTCCACACCGGAGCCGCCGTGGCCGCCGTCGATGATGGTGACCTTGTCGATGCTCTCGAGAGGCTTGGCGATGGAGGCGGCCATCTCGGGCAGCGCCTTGACGATCATCTCCATCATGGCGGCCTGGCCGTATTTCTTCATGGCCTCGGCCTTCTTCTCCAGCGCCTCGGCCTCGGCGATGCCGCGGGCCTCGATGGCCTTGGCTTCCGCCTCGCCCACGGCGCGGATGCCCTCGGCCTCCTGCGTTCTGGCGAAGAGCTCGGCCTCGGCCTGCGCCTGGCGGGCGAACTTTTCAGCCTCGGCCTGCACGCGCTTGGCCTCGGCGGCCTTCTCGCGCTCGAACTTTTCGGCCTCAGCCTTGCGCTGGCGCTCGAAGAGCTCGGCCTCCGCCTTCTGCTGGCGGGCGAACTTCTCGGCCTCGGCCTTCTTCTTGATGTCGGCCTCGAGCGTCTGCTCGGTGACCTCGACGTCCTTGCGCCTGAGCTCGATCTCGCGCTCCTGGCGGGCGATGTTGGCGTTGGCCGTGGCGACCTCGATGGTCTTGCGCTGCTCCTGCTGCTGGATCTCGTAGGCGGCGTCGGCCTCGGCCTGCTTGACGTCGGACTCGCGCTTGAGCTCGGCCTCGCGGATGCGCAGCTCGTTGCGGCGGGAGGCGATCTCCGTCTCGGCGGCCACCTGCGCTTCGTTGGCCATGCGCTTGGCCTCAGCCTCGGCGATGGCGACGTCGCGCTCGGCCTGCGCCTTGGCGATGGAGGCGTCCTTCTGGATCTGGCTCATGTTGTCCTGGCCGAGAGCCACGATGAGGCCCTTCTCATCCTCGATCTTCTGAATGTTGCAGGAGATGATCTCCACGCCGAGGGCGTTCATGTCGGTCTGCGCCTTTTCCTGCACCTCGTCGCCGAATTTCTTGCGGTCGGTGTTGAGCTCCTTGAGCTTGACCGTGCCGATGATCTCGCGCATGTTGCCCTGCAGGGAGTCGGTCAGCGCCTCGGCGATGGCGCTCTCGCTCATGTTGAGGAAGTTCTTCATGGCGATCTTGATGCCCTCGGGATCGGTCTTCAGCCGGATCTTGGCTACGGCGTCGATGTCCACGCCGATGAAGTCGAGCGTCGGCACGTAGCCGTTGGTCTTGATGTCGATGCTGATCTGCTTGAGCACCAGCGTGTCCTTCCTCTCGAGGAAGGGGAGCTTGATGCCGGCCCGGCCGATCAGAATCTTCGGCTCGCGCTTGAAGCCGGAGATGATGTAGGCCTTGTCGGGCGGGGCCTTGACGTAGCCGCTCATGACGATGGCGACAAGTCCGGCGATGCCCGCGGCGATGAGAATGATGAGAATGGGATCCATAGCTTCCTCCTTTTCCGGCGCCGTCCCGTACGGGGCGGCAGGTCTTTTTCCTTCTGCCTTAAGCATAAAGAAAACAGGGGATGTTTTCCAGAAGGACCGGAGGAAAATAAAGGCGCATATTCTCTTTATAAATGCGGAATATGGGTGTATAATGCTGTTTGATCGAACGCGCGGCGCCCGCTTCGGCGCCGGGAGAAACGGAGGAGAGTCTTGTGGGAAAACGCTCGGTCAAGGAGAACAAAAACGTCTATCAGCTCAGCCGTGAGCGGCAGGGGTTCAGCCGCGAGGCGGCGGGGGAGGCCCTCGTGCATGTCTCGCCGGAGCGGATCGAGAAGATCGAGAGCGGCCGCAGCGCGCCGCATCCGGACGAGGTGCTGGCCATGGAGCAGGGCTACCGCGACCCGGAGCTGTCGAACTACTACTGCACGCACGAGTGCCCCATCGGCATGAAGTACACGCCGGAGGCGCGTCTGCGCGAGCTGCCGCAGCTGACGGTAGAGCTTCTCTCCGCGCTCAACGCCATGCAGGAGGAGAAGGACCGGCTGATCGACATCTCGGTCGACGGGCGCGTCAACGACTTTGAGCGCCGCCGCTTCGACGCGATCCTCCTCAAGCTTACGCGGCTCGAGAGCGCGATCCGAGGCGTGCGCATCTGGATCGAGCACGCCGCCCAGAGCGGCAAGCTCGACGAGGCAGAGTGACGAAACAGCGAAAAACCGGTCGAAATTGTTAACGAAAAACTTAAGAATAGGGCAAAATCGTTGACGGACAGGGGGAAAATGTGTTATTCTTCTCTTTGTTCCATGCTGAAAACCGTCGGACGCGCGCCCCTTGCCGCCGCTGTCCGGCCTTGAAAGATCGGGAGAAGTCTTATGCTAAACAAGCTTTTGAAGCGCTCCGTCAGCCTGGCGCTGCTCGTGTGCCTGCTGCTGAGCCTCCTGCCCGGCCTCGCGCCGCGGGCTGAGGCGGCGCAGGACGCCTATCAGCGCGCCGTGCAGGCCATCGACGAGCGCAAGCCCGAATCGCAGCCGCAGCTCGACCGCTACGACGCGAGCTTTCGCGCCAAGCAGACCGGTATCTGCAACATCAGCGCGATCACGACGCTCCTGAACCGGCGCCTGGCCTATGACGGGAAAACCGGCAGCTTCACGCCCAAGCAGGTCCTGCAGGCCAACGGCTGCACGAACATCACCTCTTCGGGCACGAAGTATTCCTACACGGGCGATACCGACCGCTGGGGCAACCGGACCTATACAAAGTCCGGCGTCTCGTACACCGCCGCGCGCCTGACCGCCTCCACGGTCAAAAGCGAGACCACGAAGGACAATTTCTATCAGTACCTGGCGCTGCTGCTGCACGAGCACCCGGAGGGCGTCGCCATCCGCAGCGAGACGGCGCGGCACGTGGCCGTGCTGTGGCGCTATGAGCTCGTCGGCGGCAAGCTGCAGCTCTACGTCAAGGACCCGGTCGGCAATTACAGCGGCACGCTCGAGGGCTCCTATCTCTATAAAAACGCGGGCGGCGACCTGTATTCGGGGCTCGACTGCATCGTCTATCTCGTCGGCTCGAAGGCCGTCTCGCCCCTGCCCTTTACGAGCAAGACCCTCACCGTCGGCAAGAGCGTGAGCCTCACGCCGCTCGTCGGCGGGAAGAACGCCAGCTATCGCTGCAGCGGTACGGCCGTCACGATCAGCGGTGCCAAGCTTACGGCCAGCCAGGCCGGCACGGCCACGGTCACGACGACTATCGGCGGCAAGAGCTACACAGCCTCCGTCACGGTCAAGGAGGCAAAGCAGAAGACCTACACCGTCACCTTCAACGCAAACGGCGGCACGACGCCGAAGAAGAGCAAGACCGTCACCTATGGCAAGACCTACGGCACGCTCCCCAAGCCCACGCGCGAGGGCTATGTCTTCAAGGGCTGGTACACGGCCAAAAAGGGCGGCACGAAGATCACCTCCTCCACCGAGGTGAAGCTTACCGCCAGGCAGACGCTCTATGCGCACTGGAAGGCCTCCACGCTGAAGTTCAAGACCGATTTCGTCGGCCCGAGCGGGACGATCAAAAACATGACCAGCTTCAGCCTGAGCGGGACGATCCAGTCCAATGCCAAAATCAAAACGGTCTACGCCTGCGTGAAGAACGCCAAGACCGGCGTGATCGCCTCCGGCTCCGGGCACCGCTTCGAGTACAGCGTCACGAAATGGAACAAGAAGACCTATGACATTGCCGCCGACGGCCTGGACGCGAGCTTCCTCTTCCGCTATCTGCCGAAGGGCAGCTACGTCTATTACGTCGAAGCCACGGACGCCACCGGCAAGACCGTGACACGGCAGACAAGCTTCAAAAAGGCATAAAAAAACACCTGTGAAAAACGCAGTTTTTCACAGGTGTTTTTATGCTTTTCAGCGGAAAAGCAGGGCGCTGGCGATGCCGAAATAGACGAGCAGGCTCAGCGCGTCTACGATCGTTGTGATAAACGGACTGGCCATCACGGCCGGGTCGAAGCCCAGCCTTCTGGCACACATCGGCAGCGTGCAGCCGATGAGCTTGGCGATCAGCACCGTCACGGCCATCGTAAAGCACACGACGAAGGCCGTCAGCACCGTGATATCGCCGTTTCCGAGCAGCAGCCTGTCCACCAGCAGGATCTTCCCGAAGCACAGCAGGGCCAGGACCGTGCCGCACAGCAGGGCGGTCTGTCCCTCCTTCCAGAGGACCTTCGGCAGATCGCGAAACTCGAGCTCCCCGAGGGAGAGCGCGCGGATGACCGTCACCGAGGCCTGAGAGCCGGAGTTGCCGCCGGTGTCCATGAGCATGGGGATAAAGGCGGTGAGCACCACCTGCGCGGCCAGCGCGCTTTCAAAGCCGGTGATGATCATGCCCGTAAAGGTGGCCGACACCATGAGGAGCATCAGCCAGGGGATGCGGTGGCGGAAGATCTCCCAGGCGTTGGAGCGCAGATAGGTCTTCTCCGAGGGCAGGATGGCGGCCATCTTCTCGATGTCCTCCGTGGTCTCCTGCTCCATGACGTCCATCGCGTCGTCGAAGGTGATGATGCCGACCATGCGCTCGTCCGCATCCACGACGGGCAGCGCGAGGAAGTTATAGCGCGAGAGCATCTGCGCCACTTCCTCCTGGTCAGTGAGGGTGCTGACGGAGATGACGTTTTCGTCCATGATGCCCGACACGGCCGCGTCGTCGTCCGGGGCCAGCAGCAGGTCCTTGACCGACACGGTGCCCAGCAGCCGCCGCCCCTCGGTGACGTAGCAGGTGTAAATGGTCTCCTTGTCAAAGCCCGTCGTGCGGATGCGCCGGATGGCCTCCGCCACCGTCATCGCCGGGCGCAGGGACACGTACTCCGTCGTCATGATCGACCCGGCGGAGTTTTCAGGGTAGCGAAGGATCTCGTTGATCTCCCGCCGCATCTCCGGGTCGGCCTGCGCCAGGATCCGCTTGACGACATTGGCCGGCATCTCCTCCACGAGATCCGCCGCGTCGTCCACATAAAGCTCGTTGACGAGTTCCCGCAGCTCCCTGTCCGAAAAGCCCCGGATCAGAAGCGCCTGATGCTCCGGAGCGAGCTCCGCGAAGGTCTCGGCCGCCGCCTCCTTCGGCAGCAGCCGGAACAGCAGCGGTGTGCGCTCCTCGCCCAGCTCCTCAAAGACCGCGGCGATATCCGCCGGCTCCAGAGTGACCAGAATGTCCTTCAGGGTCTGATACTTCTTGTCGTCGAGAAGCGAGCGGATCGTCTTCTCCACGTTTACGCTGTGTACTGCCATTCGTGCTCCTCCTTTCCTTGCCACAGGATCAAGGAAGCCCGACAGGCAGGCCAAAGCCTATGAACTTGTATGGCGGAGACGTCCGCAGACAGTCTCCGCGCCGCTTCGGCCCGCTGAGCTGCCGGTACTGCTTCCACCGTCCATGACGTCTCCTCCTCATTTTATAAATTTGGCGAACCGCCGCTTACAGGATACCCTGTCCGAGCGTGGCCTGTCAACAAAAAAGATGTGAAAAACCCGGTTTTTCACATCTTTTTTCTTGGGATCCGAGCAGCCTCACCAGACCTGCCAACGGGCCAGGAAGGCGAGATAGTACAGGATCCACGTGATCGCCAGAAGCGCGAAGGCGGCGCTCCCGGCCCAGCGCTTTTCCGTCGGTATTGTCAGCGCCAGGGGCAGGACGGGCAGCGCGGCCAGATAGCGCGGCGCGCTGAGAAGCCAGGTCGCGCCCATGGCAATGACATAGTAGGCCATGGCCCAGGCGGTGTAGCTGGCCCGCAGCCGTTTGGCCGTCAGCGCCAGCAGCGCGAGCGCGCCGAAGGAGCACAGGAGGTTCGGCAGCCACAGCCCGCTGAAGAGCACGACCTCCCGCCCGCAGGTCGACACGGCCAGCTCCGTCTGGTAGGCGGCGGTATTGAAGAAGAGTCCCAGATGCTGCCCCCAGTGCTCGCCCTGGTAGACGAGGAAACGGAAGGGGTCGCCGGAGACCGTATAGTTTACATAACAATATACTCCAAAGCCCGCCGGTACGAGCAGCAGCCCCGGCGCGCGCAGCGCGAGGCGGCGGAGGCTGAGGCGCTTTTGGGCAAACTCGTGCCCGAGCTCGAGCAGCAGCGGCACGAAAAGCATGAGCCCCAGCGAGCGGGTGAAAGCGGCCATGGCGCCGCAGAGGCAGCCGAGCCACCAGAGACCTGTGCGCCCGGCGCGCGCCAGATAAAGGCACAGCACGCACAGCAGGAAAAAGAGGCTCTCGCTCATGGGCGCGGCGAAGAAGAAGGAGCCCGGCAGCAGGCAGAATAGCGCCACGCCGCGCAGCGCCTGTGCGTGGGGCAGATCGAGCCGCAGCAGCCGGTAGAAGACGGCGCCGCCCGCGGCAAAGCAGAGCGCGGAGACCAGCAGCCCCGCGGCCAGATCGCTCCCCGTGAGCGGGAGCAGCAGGCGCACCAGCAGCGGATAGCCCGGCAGGAACACCAGCTGCACCAGCCTGTCGACGCTGCCCTCGGAGAGATACCACTCGCGCGCGATGTCCAGATAATGCACGCCGTCGGCGCAGCGCCAGGAGCGCAGCGCGTCAAGCAGCGTCTCCGGATGGCCGAGGACGTTCCGGAGCGGCCAGCTCATGAGCAGCACGAGGGCGTCTGCGAGCAGCAGCGCGCCGAAGAGCTTCGGTCCCATGTGCCGCGGCTCGTTACCGTCGGGCGCGGGGGGCTCCTCACCCTCCGACCAGAAGGCGGTCCAGCGCGGCACGAAGCGCAGCCCGAGCACGGCGAACAGCCCCGCGCTCAGCAGCGCCGCGGCGCGGGCATAGAGCGGGTAGGGGCGGCGCAGCAGCCACACGATGAACAAAGCGCCCAGGGCCGCAAGGCCCAGGGCGGAGAGGGCGATGTTCCAGATGCGCTGTCTGTCCTTCATGGTCAAAACTGCATGAGCGGCGCCGAGCCGTCGTCCTTCTGCTTGGTGATGGAGCGCACCACGGCCTCGTAGCTGTAGCTGTCGCTCACCTTGACGGTGAAGCGGTCGCCCACCCGTTTGCCGAGCACCTGCTGGCCGAAGGGGGACTCCTTGCTGATAAGCCCCTTGCGCGGGTCGCAGCGCACCGTGGTCACGACCTGGATGGTCTCGGTCTCGTCGTCCTCGGGCAGGTAGATCTCCACCTTGTCGAAGAGGCCGACCTCGTCGGCGGCGGAGCGGTCGTCGATGACCTTGGCGGACTTGATCATCCCCTCCAGATAGCGGCTGCGGCTGCGGTTTTTGTTCTGGGCCTGCTTGGCGGCCTTGTATTCGAAGTTTTCGCTCAGATCGCCGAAGGCGCGCGTGCGCTTGACCTCCTCGATGAGCTCGGGCATGAGCGTGAGGCGGCGGTAGTCCAGCTCCTCGCGCATTTTCTTCAGATCGGTCCTTGTCAGTTCGTCGTGCATGGTTTCTTCCTTACAGATCCATCGTAATGGTATTGAGTCCGTTCTTGTCGAACTCGTCGAGGTATTCCTCCATCCTCGCGGAGAGCTCCGTGAAGTCCTCGGGGTCGGAGTCCACCAGACCCAGGTCGCGCCGGGCCAGCTCCTCGGCCAGGATGTCGAAGAAGATCGCATCCTCATAGTCGGCGATCGCCTCGTGGATGCCGCCGTCCTCGTAGGCGCGGGAGGGGAAGATGTGGCCGTGCCAGGTCTGCACGAGCGAGCGCATGCCGTTCGAGGGGCAGAGCGCGAACAGCTTTTCCTGCAGCAGATCATAGTCCTCGAAGCGGTCGTCCCCGCGCGTGGAATTGAGGATCCAGTTGCCGATGTAGACCATGTCCAGCAGACGGCGGAATTCCTTTTCGGTCAGATCGATATTCATCACAGCACCTCCCGGCTATAACAGACTCAGCGTGTAAAAGCTATTATATACTTTATTATAGCAAAGTACAAGCCCAAAGTTCCGGAACAATTTCTCCCACCGGCGGCGCGGGGCGCCGACGTCTGCGCGAAAAGACTTGCGCGGCGCGGCGCGGCGGTGTATAATGGCAAAGCAAATCCGGGTGTAGCGCAGTTGGTAGCGCGGGTGGTTTGGGACCATCAGGTCGGGGGTTCAAGTCCCTTCACTCGGACCAAAAACTCAGATCCGCCATTCGGCGGATCTGAGTTTTTATTCTGCAAAGGGACTTGAATCATGTACGAACGCCCCGGTGGGGCGTTCATCGACCAGTTCAAAAACTGGTCGATACATTAATTTTCGCCGTCCCCCGCAAGGCGAAAATGCCGGCAAGTCCCTTCACTCGGACCATAAAGGGACTCTGATCATGATACGATCAGGGTCCCTTTGCTTCTTCCCATATCGTGCGCTGCCTGTTATAATCATCTCGACAATCGGATTTTGTGGAGGAGTTATGAAAGTTAGATCAGCTTTGGAAACGGTGGAAAACAAATGGTGGTCAAATGCACGTGTTTCTATCCGACCGCTCAAAACAGAAGCCGACTTGATCTATGCGGCTTATGAATGCCAACTCAATGACTGGCAAAAAGAACTTGTCAATCCTGCATGGTTTTCCATTGGCAGAGCATATCTGTTCAGAGATGACAACTATCCCTGTATTATCTGCAATGCGCAAATGACGCCCATCGGATTCATCAATCTTTGCAAGTGGCTTGGCGAAGGCGATGCTTTTACATGGAGCTATTACATTGACAAAGACCATCAGGGGAAGGGATATGGAAAAAGTGCTGCCGAAGCAGCGATTCAGATCCTGAAAGCAGCAAGTCCCGAAATGCCCATAAAGCTTGCAACGGAGAAGGACAACGAAAAAGCGCGGCGTCTATATACTTCGCTTGGCTTTAGGCTGCTGCCGGAACTGGATGGGGACGATCTTGTATTTGGCTTATAGCTGGATTGATTCAGAACAACAGATTCGATGCCCGAGATTGCAGGAGGCCGTATGATGATATGAATGGCTGGTTCACCGTTGAGAGAATTGACACTCAGACATTTGCCATAAGTGAGTATCGGCATTGGGAGGAAACGCATTGCTATCTGCTTTGCGGGCAGAACATGTCCGCTTTGATTGACACGGGTCTTGGGGTTTCAAACATACAATGCGTTGTTGATCATCTGACAACACTGCCTGTTACTGTACTGACAACGCATGTGCATTGGGATCACATCGGCGGGCACGGGCTTTTTGACCGCATTGCAGTACATGAGGCGGAAAAAGATTGGATCGACGGAAGTTTCCCTTTGCCGTTGAATGAAGTGAAGGAGCAGTTGACAAAATCGCCCTGTACGTTACCGGAGGAGTTCGATCTTGACTTATACCGGATCTTTCAGGGGAAACCGCAAATTCTATTCCATGATGGTGATTGTTTTGACTTGGGCGGACGAACAATCCGGGTGCTGCATACGCCGGGACATTCTCCCGGGCACTGTTGTTTTTACGAACAGGAGAGAAGGTATTTGTATTCCGGCGATTTGGTGTACAAAGGCTGTCTGGACGCCTTTTATCCGAGCACTGACCCATTGCTTTTTTATCAGTCAGTAAAGCGCCTGATGGAGCTGGAGGTCAGCCGCGTTTTCCCCGGCCATCACAAATTGGCGATACCCGTTTCACTGATTGGTGAGATCATTGAGGATTTTTCGCAGCTTGAGCGGAACGGGCAACTGAAACAGGGAAATGGATTGTATGATTTCGGTGACGTTAAAATCCATATCTGAGAGACGAATCGGGATTTGGAGGGTACTATGCTCGACAGAACCATTCCATTTTGCAATACGATTATGAAATGCTCCGATTATGAATACAGGGATGTAGAATTGCCAGATGGTTTTTCTATCGTTTCCTACCAGCCCGGTTTTGAAAGAGAATGGGCAAAACTGGAGTGCGCCATTGGTGATTTTGATTCGGAAACGGAAGCGGAGAGGTATTTTGTTGAAACCTATCTGCAGAAGGCCGAATTGTTCCCAAACATCCTTTTCGCCATGAACAAGGCTAACGATATCATTGGTTCCTGTATTGCATGGCAGGATATGCAGGGGATAAATTGCATTTCCTCCCTCCATTGGCTTGTAGTTGATGAACGATACCAAAGAATTGGCATCGGAAGAGCTCTTTGCACGGCCGTCATGAACATTTACGCAAAGCACCGTGGTCTTCCTGTTTATATCCACACTCAACCGTGGAGCTGGAAAGCAATACTTCTGTATATTTCACTGGGATTCAAGTTGCAGAAGACAGATACTTTTTCACACTATGTAAACGAGTACGAAAAGGCCATGATCGAACTCGGAAAAATAACAACAGAAGAACAATATGAACTGCTGAAACGGTCATCCGAAGAATAAATAAATCTTGCTAATATTTGTCGCTGCGTTTGAAAGGATGCCGTAGGGGCCGGCGTCCCCGACGGCCCGGCAGAAGCACCTCAAATATATACAAAAATCCCCGGCGAATTCGTAGAATGTTACGTTTTCACCGGGGATTTGTTCACCTTTTTCGCTCGCACCGCGCGGGCTGTCGAGGACGCCAGCCCCTACGAAAGGGACGTCAATATCCGCATAAATCCTTCGTTTTCCTATATGCCCGCCCCGGACTTGAAGTGACCGGGGCGCTATGGTATAAAGGAAACAGAAGGATCGGACGCTCCGGGCCGGGACATGCTGCCGCGCTCCGGGCCGGGACATGCTGCCGCGCGGAGTTGATATTGCACCGGAAAAGGCGTATACTGAAAAAAACAGTGTTCGATCCGGCGACGCGCGGACGGAAGGGGGAGAAGGGGAGAACATGGAACGCATCAGAAAATTTCTGACGGCGCTGCTGCTGGCGGCGGCGCTTCTGGCCGCGCTGCCGGTCGAGGCCGCGGCGGACATGGGGCCCTTCTACGCCCGCCCGCCCGCACTGACCTTCCTCGTCTACGGCGCGCCGAAGGACGCGCAGATGCGCATCATCATGCACCGCCGAAACGAGACCTTCTCCGTCCCCGTCGAGCTGGAGACGCGGCTTTGGGAAAAGCAGTTTCGCCTCTACCGCGAGTCCGTCTGGCAGATCCGGGAGTGGTTCGGCAACGCCTATGACTTCAAGGACGCCGAGCTCGTCTTCATCGACGCCTCCGGCGAGCGGCATGTCCCGATCCCCGAGGGTATGCTCAAGGCGCGCGCCGATGAGGAGTATCTGACCTATTATTATCGCAGCGGGACGCTCAAATACGGGCTGCCCCTGTGGCGCGCGCCGCTGCTCATGTCGATGCGGATCCTGCTCGCGATCGCGATCGAGGCCTTCTTCTTCTACCGGGCGGGCTTTCTGCTGCCGGTCAGCTGGCTCAAATTCTTCCTTATCAACGTGTTCACGCACGGGCTGCTCGCGCTGTTGTGCAACGGCTGGATCAACGTCCAGCCCGGCGTTTACGCCCTGTATTTCATCGCGCTGTTTCTCGCCTTTACACTGGAGACGGTGCTGTTTCTGCTCATCGTGGACGAGCAGGATTCAAACAAGACCATGAACTTCCTCGCCAGGGCAAATCTTGTGAGCATGGCCGTCACCTTCTTCCTTATTTTCAAGGTGCCGATCTGAGAGCTGCGAGGAGCGAAACGAGAGAAAGGAGCGGAGCGCCGTGCAGGTGATCTTTGATATGGACGGCGTCCTGTTCGACTCGGAGCGGACGCTGCTGCAGTGCTGGCTCGATACGGCGGCCGGCTATGGCCTGGATGGGGAGCTCGTCCAAAGCACCTATCTCCAATGCATCGGCCGGAACCGCCGACAGACGCGGGAGATCTGTCAAAACGCGTTTCTGGACATTCTCGGCGAGGAAAAGCTGTGGCGGATGTGGGAGGAGAGCGCCGCGCTGCATCAAAAGCGCTATGCCGACGGCGGCCTTCCGCTGAAAGCCGGAGTGAGGGAGATCCTTGCCTTTCTCAAGCGCAGCGGCATCCCCGCGGGCATCGCGTCCTCCACGGAAAAGCGCACGGTGGAAGCGCGCTTGCGCGCGGCGGGGCTGGCGGATTCTTTCGTGGGCTGCATCGGCGGGGACGCCGTGACAGTCTCCAAGCCCGCGCCGGAGATCTATCTGCTCGCCTGCGAGGCCTTCGGCTTCCGGCCGGAAAGCACTTTCGCCATTGAGGACTCCTATAACGGGATCCGCGCCGCGCACGCCGCCGGGCTGCGGCCTCTGATGGTGCCCGATCTCGTGGCGGCCGACGAAGAGATGAGGGGCCTTTCCGAAGCCGTGTGCGCCGATCTCTTCGAGGTCATGGACTATCTGAAAAGGACCGGCGGATAAAGCCCGACCCGGCCCTGAACTGTCCGCAGCGCCGGGATATAAAAAGGATACGGCCGCGCGAAGCAAAGGCCGCCGATCATAATAACAGGAGATATGAAAGGAAAACGTATCATGAAAAGAACTGTCGTTCCGGCATTGGCCATTTTGCTTGCCTTGTCGATCCTGCTCACAGGCTGCGCCAAAAGCTCCTGGAAAGTCATCAACACAGACAACGGGATCACGCTCACGGTGGAAAACGCCGGAAAGGACGCCGAATATGCGCTCGGCACGCTGCAGGTCGAGGAGGGGGAAGAGATCGTCCTTTCCGCCGATCTGACGAAGGGCACGATCCGCGTGCAGGTCTTCGCGGCGGACAAACAGGGGGAGAGCGGCGAGGTGCTGCTCACAGCCGATCTTCGCAGCACGGAGAAGGCAAACGGGACGATGCCCGCGGGGCAGTATTTGCTGAAAGCCGTCTGCCTCGAAGAGGCGACCGGCAGCGTCAGGGCGGAGGCCAGGCCCGCGGCCTGACGGGCAGAGCACTCGGTGAAAAACCCGGAAGGGAAGCCCGCCGGGACGGATGACAGTGGAGAACGGGCCAAAGCCTGTCGGGAACGGAGGGACAAGCATGGACGGAAAACTGTTCGGGAGCGCGCTGCTGAAATTCTTCAGCGGGCTGCTGCTCGTGGGCGCGCTGGTGTTTCTCCCGGCGGGCGGCTTTGCCTATTGGGAGGGCTGGCTGCTGCTCGGGATCTTGTTCGTGCCGATGTTCGCGGCCGGACTCGTGATGATGGCAAAGGACCCGGCGCTGCTGCGAAGGCGACTGAAGGCGAAGGAGGAGCAGGGTGAGCAGAAGCGCGTGATCGCGTGGAGCGGCCTCATGTTTCTCGCCTGCTTCGTCCTCGCGGGGCTGAACCACCGCTTCGGCTGGCTCGTGCTGCCGCGCGCCGTCGTCTGGGCGGCGGCGGGCATCTTCCTGCTGGGCTATCTCCTCTATGCCGAGGTGCTGCGGGAGAACACCTGGCTCTCCCGCACGATCGAGGTGCAGGAAAATCAGACGGTCGTGGACACGGGGCTCTACGGCGTGGTGCGGCACCCGATGTACGCCGCGACGCTGCTTTTGTTCCTCTCCATGCCGCTCGTGCTCGGCTCACTCTTTTCCTTCGCGGTCATGCTGCTGTATCTGCCGCTGATCGCCCGGCGCATCCGCAACGAGGAAGAGGTGCTGGAAAAGGAGCTCAAGGGCTACGCGGACTATAAAAAGCGCGTGAAATACCGGCTGATCCCCGGGATCTGGTAAGGAGGTGCCAAAATGGCCTCTTCAAAAGACTATCTCGATTTCGTGCTCGATCAGCTCTCCGGCGTGGAGAGCGTCACGACCCGACCGATGATGGGCGAGTACGTCCTCTATTGCGAGGGCAAGGTCGTAGGCGGCGTGTATGACGACCGCCTGCTCCTCAAGCCAACGCCGGGAGCGCTGCGGCTGATGAAGGAGGCCGGGCTCGAGGAGCGCTGGGAGCTTCCCTATGAGGGGGCGAAGGAGCTGCTGCTCGTTGACGTCGACCGGCGGGAACTCCTGGAAAAGCTGGTGCGTGCGATCGCCGACGAGCTGCCCGCGCCGAAAAAGAAAAAACCGCGCTGAGACGCAAAAAACGAAGGACCCCTCCGCGGAGGGGCCCTTCGCTTTTTTGTCGTCGTTCAGCCGCCGATCGCGCTGCCGCAGTATTCGCAGCAGCCTTGCGCGTCCGGGATCGTGGTCGCGCCGCAGAAGGGACAGACCACCGCTGTCTTCGGCGCGGCCTGCGCGGCGGCCGCTTCGCGCACGCCCTCGCGCATGCGCTCGACGGTCTCCTTGATCTCGCTGCCGATCTTCATGCACTCGTAGTAGTCGTTGAGCCGCAGGTTCGTGTTGAGGCCCGCGCGGCGAAGGTTCCAGTTCCCGCCTGGGTTCATGGGCTGCTCGCCGGTCTTGATATAGCCGTTGGAGACGGAGAATTTCATCTCGTCGAAATAGGGGTGGTTGACGCGCACGGTCACGTAGAAATTGTAGGAATACTCATAGCGCGGCGGGTTGTAGCTCACCTGCTTGCCGTCCGGGCCGCTGCGTTTGAGCTCGTGGCGGCTCTCCTCGATGTCGAGGTCGCAGCCGGTGACCTGGGAATAGTCGAGGATGTCGGGGTTGGCCGCGGCGAGGTCGGAGGCGCTCGTGACGGTGAACTTCCGCTGATCCTCGTCGATCAGCAGCTTCGTGTATTTGCCGAGGCTGCGCGTGGTGTGGAAGGCCGCGGCGGCCCTGGCGTTTTCCTCGCGGTAGCTCAGCTGCGCGGCGATCTCCTCCACCGTGCTGTGGCGGCGCTCGCTGAACCAGGGGGAGAGTTTGGCGGCGCAGTTTTTGCAGAGGTTGCCGTCTTCCAGCTTGCGGTTGCCGAGCAGGCCGATCTTTTCCTTGCAGATGCTGCAGTATTTCTTGTCGAACAGACCCATGGGATGCCCTCCTTTTTCAAATTACCGAAAGCGTTTATACAGATGATAAAAACAGTATAGCATGCTTTGCCCCGCTTGAAAAGGCGCAGTTTTGATAAAACGCCGCGCAAAGGGCAAACTTTCCGGGGAGGTGAAGCAGCATGGCCAAACGGAAAAAGCGAGCGCAGAGCGACGCGCCGAACCCGCGTCTCGACCCGGAAGAGCGACTTGCGCCGCAGTTCGACAGCGTGAGCATCAAGAAATTCGAGGCGCCCGAGTGCGGGAAGATGGGCTTTCGCGTGCTCGACAACTGCGCCGAGGAGCACGAGATGTGAGCAGGGAGGGCGACCGCGCGGAAAACGCGGCCGCCCTCTTTTCTTTTCCCGGGAAAAACGGTATAATAGAGAAAACATACTGACAAGACCGGGGGAGACGCCATGGATTTCACACATTTCAACGAGCAGGGCCGCGCCAAAATGGTCAACGTCGGCGAAAAGCCGGAGAGCGAGCGCCGGGCGGTGGCCGCGGGCCGCGTCCTCGTCAGCCGCGAGACGCTTGAGCTGATCAAAAGCGGCGGCATGAAAAAGGGAGACGTGCTCACCGTGGCGCAGGTCGCGGGCGTCATGGGCGCCAAGCGCACGCCGGAGCTCATCCCCATGTGCCACCCGGTCCTGATCGACGGGGTGGATCTGCTTTTGACGCTGACGGAGGAGCCGCCCGCCGTGGAGATCCGCGCGAGCGTCTCCTGCGCCGGGCGCACCGGCGTCGAGATGGAGGCGCTGACCGCCGTGAGCGCCGCGGCGCTGACGGTGTACGACATGTGCAAGGCCGTGCAGAAGGACATGGTCATCACGGACGTGCGCCTGCTGCGCAAGAGCGGCGGCGTGCACGGCGACTTCGTGCGCGGAGACGAGGCGTGAGCGCCGGGAGAAATGGATAAAAAAGGACGGAAGCTGACAGATCAGCTCCCGTCCTTTTTTGCGCCCGCGCTTGTCAGCGGCAGACGAAGCAGTGCCACTCCTCCTCGCAGAAATGTTCCTCGACCGTAAAGCCGTTTTTCACCAGCGCCGCGCGCACCTCGTCCTGCCGCCCCTCGATGATGCCGGAGCAGACGAAGGCCGCGCCCTCGGCCATGAAGGAGCGCGCGAAGGCGGAGAGGGGGATGATGACGTCCGAGACGATGTTGGCCAGCACCAGCTCATAGCCGCTGCCGAGCGCGCTGCGTAGCCCCCGGTCGCCCAGCACGTCCCCGGCCAGCACGCGAAAGCGCTCCGGCCCGAGGTCGTTGAGCGCCGCGTTGGCCGCGGCCACGTCGGGCGCCTTGGGGTCGACGTCGCAGCCGAGACAGCTCCCGGCGCCGAGCAGCAGCGCCCCGATGCCGAGGATGCCGCTGCCGCAGCCGATGTCCAGCACGCGCGCACCGGGCGTCACAAGCTTCTCGAGAGCCTGCAGGCACATGCGCGTGGTGGCGTGGCTGCCCGTGCCGAAGATGAGCCCCGGGTCGAGCCGCAGCGGGACGCGGCCGCCGTCCGGCGTCTCCTCCCACTCGGGTACGACGACGAGCTTTTCCCCGATCTCGATAGGCTTGTAGTACTCGCGCCAGTTGTTCTCCCAGTCGCTGTCGGCGATGTAGGAAATGCTCACTTCCTTGTAGGCCGCGCGAATGCGCTGCAGCACGTCCCAGCCGCTGTCGTCGTCCGGCAGATAGCACTTGATGCGGCTCACGCCCCGAAAGCGTGAGGCGAGCTCCTCGTCCACGTAGTCCCAGTACTGGTGGTTGTTGTCCAGAAAGTTTTGAAAATCCTCTTCGTTTTCGATCACGAAGCCGGAGGCCCCGAGGGCGGCCAGCTCGTCACAGCGGCTGTCGATGCTCTCGGTCGGGGTGTTCAGACAGACTTCGATCCAGCGCATGGCTCTCTCTCCTTTGCGGGCGTTTTCCATATTGTACCCGATGCCGCGCGCTTTGTCAAAGAAAAGCGGGACTTGCCGCACAGAAAAAAACATGCTATGATAAAATAAAGAGGTATGTGCCAATTGACAAGGGGAGGGATCGGCTCTGGCACTCAGGATACTGTATGAGGACAGACAGCTGATCGTCTGCATCAAGCCTGCGGGCGTTTTGTCCGAGGAGGGCGGCATGCCGGAGCTGCTGCACGAGCAGTGCGGGGGCGAAGTGCGCTGCGTCCACCGGCTGGACAGGGGCGTGGGCGGCGTGATGGTCTATGCCCGCACGCGCGAGGCCGCCGCGGCGCTCTCCCGGAGCGTCGCGGAGCGCAGGCTCGTCAAGGCGTATCTGGCCGTCGCGGAGGGGCGCTGCGCCTTTTCGGACGAGCAGCTGCGCGATCTTCTCTACCACGACGCGGCAAAGAACAAGAGCTACGTCGTCAGGAGGCCCCGCCGCGGCGTGCGCGAGGCCTCGCTGCGCTGCAGGACGCTGGATGTCAGGGAGAGCGGCGGTATGGAGCTGAGCCTCCTGTCCCTGCTGCTCGAGACCGGGCGGAGCCACCAGATCCGCGTGCAGCTCGCCTCCCGCTCTCTGCCGCTTGTCGGCGACGGGCGCTACGGCGCGCGCTCGCGCGGCGAGATCGCGCTCTGGGCGCAGGCCCTGTCCTTCCCGCACCCCGCGACGGGCCAAGTCCTCAGCTTCAGCGCCCCGCCGCCGGAGCGCTTCCCCTGGACGCTCTTTCCCGAAAGCTTGAAACAAGGAGGCTGAAAAGCCCATGCAGATCTCGAATATCATTTCCCTTCTGGGCGGCGTCGCCCTCTTCCTCTTCGGCATGTCGCTCATGGGCGACGGACTGAAGAAGGTGGCGGGCAGCCGCATGGAGCTTGTACTCTACCGGCTCGCCGGCACGCCGCTGCGCGCGCTCGTTCTGGGCGCCGCGGTCACGGCCATCATCCAGTCCTCTTCCGCGACCTCCGTCATGGTCGTCGGCTTTGTCAACTCCGGCATGATGGCGCTCTCGCGCGCCGTCGCCGTCATCGAGGGCGCGCTCATCGGCACCAGCGTCACCGGCTGGATCATCGCCGCCTCCAGTCTCGGCGGCGGGGGCGGCTGGCTGTCGCTGCTGTCCACGGCCACGCTCTCGGCGCTCGTCGCGGTGATCGGCATCGCCTTCCGCCTTTTCTCCAAAAACCAGAGCCGCCGTCACGTGGGCGATATCCTGCTGGGCTTTGCGGTGCTGATGTTCGGCATGCAGTCGATGAGCGGCGCGGTCGCCCCGCTCAAGGACAGTCCCGCCTTTCTGAACCTGCTGACGAGCTTCTCCCACCCGCTGCTGGGCATGCTGGTCGGCGCGCTCATCACGGCCGTGCTGCAGAGCGCCTCGGCCGCCGTCGGTATCCTGCAGGCCCTGTCCATGACCGGCGCGATCCGCTTCTCCGTGGCCTGGCCGCTGCTGCTCGGTATCGCCGTGGGCTCGGCGGTGCCGGTGCTGCTCTCCGCGCTCGGCGCGCGCACCGACGGCCGCCGCGCGGCGCTGAGCTATCTGGTGCTGGAGCTCGTGTCCGCGCTCGTCTTCGCGCTTGTGTACTACGGCGTCGGCGTCTTCGTCCCGCTCAGCCTCAACGAGCTTGTGATGGATCCCTTGAATATCGCGCTGGCAAACTCCGCCTTCCGCATCCTGAGCAAGGGCCTGCTGCTGCCCTGCAACGGGCTCATCATCCGCCTGCTCTCGGCCCTCGTCAAGCCGAGCGAGGCGGAAAAGGCCTCCAGCGCCTCTCTCGACCGGCTGGACGAGCGCTTTCTGGCGCACCCGCCGCTGGCCGTGGAGCAGAGCCGTCTGACCACCGCCGACATGGCAAAGCTCTCGCAGAAAAACCTCCTCGACGCCCTCGCCCTCTTTAACTCCTACAGTCCCGAGGGCTACGCCGCCGTTGAGACCAATGAGGATCGCGTCGACGAATACGAGGACAAGATCGGCAGCTATCTCGTCCGCGTCAACGCCCACGAGCTGGAAAAGCGCCAGAACGAGACCGTCTCGCGCATCCTGCACACGCTCACGGACTTCGAGCGTATCAGCGACCACGCCATGAACCTGGCCGAGACGGCGCGCGAGATGCGCGAAAAGAAGATCAATTTCTCCGGCGCCGCGCTGCGGGAGATGCAGGTGCTCACCGGCGCCGTGCGCGAGATCGTCGACAAGGCTTTTTCCGCCTACGCCTCCGAGGACACAGAGCTGGCCTATTACGTCGAGCCTCTCGAGGAGCGGATCGACACGCTCTGCGACGAGATGAAGCTCAACCACGTCGACAGGCTGCAGCGGGGCGAGTGCACGCTCGAGCAGGGCTTTGTGTTCCAGGATCTGCTCTCCAACCTCGAGCGCGTGGCCGACCACTGCTCGAACCTCGCCATCGCGGTCATCGAGCTCAATTCCGACGTCTACGACGCGCACGAATACGTCATCCGCCTGCGCGAGCTGCGCGCCCACCACTTCGACGAATATTACAAGGAGTACGAGCAGAAATACCGCGTTTGAGTTTTCAGAAGTCAGTTTTCAGTTTTCAGGAAAAATAGAGCAAAAGTTCAGCGTTTTCCTCGAAAACGCCCGTAGGGACGAGCATCGCTCGTCCGCGGACACGGGATAGGCTCGGCGGACGAGCAATGCTCGTCCCTACGAGGGACATGACCGCCTTTTGTAGGGACTGGCGTCCTCGACAGCCCACCCTTGCTTCCTCCTCCGGGGGAAGTGGCGCGCAGCGCCGATAGGGGGGCCGACCCGCTGCGCATGAGGAAGCGAGCGGCAGTATCCGTGCCCGTCCGTGTTTCCTTGAAAACGCGACGAACTTGCAATATAAAAAACCGATAGGTCTACAGAAATACGGTGGGACACAGGGCCGTCCCCTGCCCCATTATTGATATCTATACTGATCCACGCTTTTTAATGAGAGGCACAAGATGGAGCAATACACATTTCATGATTATTACAGAGCGCTGATTACCACCCCTCTATTAATCATGGCAGTTTCGGGAAGCGTGTTGGTTGTAATCATTCTAAGAGAGATTTTACACTGGAAAAACAGCAACAATGTCTTTTCCTTTCCTGTGCTGATTGAAAGAATAAAAAGTCACCTTCTCGGCCTTGCAATATGTCTGTTTATTCTTTATATTGGCTTTACTCCTTTTTTGCGTTGGGGTACAAGACTTATGAAAGACAGATCAGATTATGTAATATCAGCAGAAGGAACCATAACACACATAAATAACTATAGCGCGCTTTCGGGTCAAAAATACCAAATCAACGGCGTGACCACCTTCGGGTCTGAAATACACGTGGGGAAGGACACTTATTTGATTGCAGATGCCCGCCCGTTTTCGGTTGGCGATCGAGTGAAAATTACGTATTTGCCTGAGAGCAAATGTATCCTCAGCTGTTTTGCTCAGCAGGTTGATGAATTGGAGCCAGCTCAAGGAAGCGACTAAAACATGAAATATGATTACTACGAATATTATTATGCTTTGTTCTTCTTCCCATTCCTTGGTATGCTGTTCTTCGGCGTTGCCTTGTTTGTGGGGGACTGCCCGTATCTTTATGAAAAGCTGCAGAGTGCGATCCGGGGCGAAACGAATTATGTGCCTTTCCTGAAATCGCTTATCTTTACTGTCGTAGTATCGGCGCATCTGTTTGGACGATGCGTCTATCATTTCGTTGTGTGCAGAGGTTTTTTCCTGCGCAGTGAAATGGAGATAGACGGCATATCCCGAAAAGGCGAGATCTGCAAGATCAAGCGCCGGATGTTGATTTCCATGAAGGCAGGCAAGGGGATAAAACCTGCAAGGATCCGAATCGATAATACCTGGTATACAATGATGGACTCAACGGGATTCTGCCCGGGAGATGAAGTCGTTTTCACCGTTTTGCCTAAGAGTCGGTGTATTCTCTCTTGCGTCTGTGCGAGACAAGAGGATGTCCCCTTGCCCCACTCTTCTCCTTGACCGTCACCCGGCAAAAGCATCCCTCACAAAGCAAGCGCGCCCCTTCTTTCCTCTCTCGGGAAAGAAGGGGCGTTTTCTGTTTCCCTCCGCGCCCGTGCGCCGCGAAAACGTCGGTTCCCCTCGTAGGGGCGTTTCACGAAGCGTCCGCGGACACGGGATAGGCTCGGCGGACGAGCGGTGCTCGTCCCTGCGGGGCGTAGCGCTCATTTGTAGGGGCTGCCGCCCTCGGCAGCCCGGCAGGAAAAGCCTGAAAATGTAGCGTATTATCCCCGGCGAATTCGTAAATCAGTACGTTTTCGCCGGGGATTTGTTCGTGTTTTCAGATCGTCCCGCGCGGGGCGATGAGGGCATCGCCCCCTACAATGGCAACGTCATTTTCCGCGCAAAACCTTCATTTATCTTCATTCCGAATTCCGAACTCCGCATTCCGAATTCGTCGCTCCTCTAAAAACTGAAAACTGAAAACCAAGTAAACGCCGATCAAATCGCCTGCGGCGCCTCCCGGAAAATATGCGTCCTGATTTCGTCACTTTTTCTTGAAATACACAAAGTATTCCTGCAAAAAAGTGCCATCATCAGAACACAAATTTTCTCGGGATCCGCTCTTGCCGATTTCATCATCGTTACCCTAATAACAAAAGCCCCCGGAAACCCCGGGGGCTCAGTGCTTATTTCTTGAAGCGGTTCCGGTCTTGCCGGTCGATATCCTTGTCACGGCCGATGCCGAGATCCAGATCGAACTTTTCGTCGAGATCGTCGTCGGGACTCTCGTCAAGGTCGCCGTCAAGGTCATCGTCGAGATCGTCGTCGAGATCCTCGTCGTATTCCTCCTCCGCGGCCTGATCGCGGCGGCGCAGGATGATATAGACGATCACGGAGGCCAGCGCGCCGAGCAGCAGGATGATGGCGGCGGCGGTCAGCGCGGCGCTGCTGCGGCGGCGGGAGCCGGAGCCGTCGTCACGGGAAGCGGCGGGGGTCTCCGCCGGGGTTTCGACGGGCGTTTCGGTCTCATCGGGCGTCTGGGTCGGCGCAGGCGTCTGGGTCGGCGCGGGCGTCGGTGTGGGCTCGGGCGTCGGTGTGGGCTCGGGCGTCGGGGTCGGGGCGGCCGCGGCGTAGGTCACGGCAGCGGCAGCGGAGCTGATAGCGGTGCTGCTGCGCTCGCCGCTCACGGCCCAGATGACCGCGTAGTAGTAAACGGTGCCCTCGGTTTCGGGCGGCGTGAAGCTGTCGCCGGTGGCGCCGACGATCGCCTGTCCGCCGCTGTTGCGATTCGAGTCGGAGCGGTACCACTGGTAATGGAGCACGCCCTCATTGGTGCTGGCGGCCACGCGCAGGGTGACGGGGCTGCCGACGGTGCCCGTGGCGTCCTGCGGCTGCAGGCTGATGCTGGGCATGGTGAGCTGGGACTTGTTGACGGTGATCAGAGCGCCCTTCGTGGTCAGAGGGCCGCCCTCGCCGTTAAAGACGGCGTCGGCCTTCCAGCCGTTGAGCGTCAGAGGGATGTTGCTGAGCACAAGCGTCTCGGTGCCGAGACCGGAGACCTGCAGACCGCTGAAGTAGCTGGGCGCGTCCGCGCAGCGGTAGAAGGTGTTGCCGTCGGGGCTGACGAGGCGCCAGGTGATGTCGGTGGCGTTGTCGGCACGCGCGATGAACATCGCGGAGCCGCCCTCGATCACAGTCTCGCCGGTAGGATCCTTGGTGATCTTGAGTGTTTTCGGCTGAGGCGTCTCGGTCTCGGCGATGGGGACGTCGGTCTCGGTCGGCGCGGGGGTCTCGGTCGGCTTCGGAGTCTCGGTCGGTTCGGGGGTCTCCTCGGGCTCCTCGGTCTCCTCGGGCTCTTCAGTCTCCTCAGGCTCCTCCTCACCTTCCACGGTGAAGTTGAGCGTCATGGTCTCCTCGGTGCCGTCGGCATAGCTGATGCGCACCGTCATTGTGAAGTCGCCCGCCTCGGAGGGCGTGCCGCCGATGTAGGCCGAGCCGTCTTTCATATACAGGCCGAGGCCGGGGCAGGAGCCGCCGGTGATCGCGACGGCGGAGACTTCTCCGTCCTCCGCGTCCGCGAGGCATTCGTCCACGCGCTCGTCGACGCTCAGGTCATAGTCCTGGTCGGCAAAGGCCGCGCCGGACAGCGAGCCCAGCAGCAGCACGACCAGAAGCAGGGAAAGCAAAGACTGCAGTTTATTTGATCTCATGATTTTGATTCCTCACTTTCGGGAAGTTCGTACTGTACTATATCAGCTTTTGAAAGGATTTACCACCCCTAAAAGCCGTTTCAATTCTTGTTTTTTCTTAAGAAAGCCTCTGGATGCGCCGCTTTTCGGGTTCTTTAGGCGGGAAAAAGGCCCCGGGGGAAAGCCCCGGGGCCCTGAACGGCCAGCTGCTTCACTCGGTGAAGTGGATGTGATTGTTGATGTGATCCTGGCAGAAGCAGTGATAGCCCTGGCAGCGCGAGCAGTAGCGGAATTCCAGCTCCGGGTACTCCGTATCCGTGCGGCCGCAGACCGCGCACTTGTGATGATAGAGCGCCTCGGCCTGCTCGCGGCGGATGCGTCGGCTCTCGCGCCGGAAGTTGAGGGTGGTCCTGTCAGGCTTGCGCGGCAGGAGCCGGAAGAGCTCGCCCCCGCAGTAGATGAGAAAGTTGAGCATGGCGACGACGGGCAGCAGGTTCATCGGGAAGGGCATGCGCAAAACCTCCACGACAAAAAGCGCCGCGTCCAGCCAGGCGAGATACTTGATCTTGACCGGGATGAGGAAGAACAGCAGCACCTGCATGTTCGGGTAGAGCACGGCAAAGGCGAAGAACATGGCCAGATAAATATAGGTGCCCGTGATCGCCAGGTCGATCCCCGAAATGAAATAGACCGCGAAGGCGTAGATCACACTCAGAAGAGAGCCGGAGAAGAAATAGATCGTGAAGGGCCCCTCGCCCCACTGCCGCTCCAGGGTACTGCCGATCCAGTAATAGAAATAAAAGGCGATGAGCGCGAGGATGCCGCCGCTCGGCGGGATGAGCAGGAAGGTCAGCAGACGCCAGACCTGCCCCTGCAGGATGGCGGAGGGGGAGAAGTACAGGTAGCTCATCAGCACGGGATTGACCATCCCGATCAGCCACATCAGGACGTTGCCGCCGGTGACGTAGAGCATCAGATTGGGGATGCCAAAGCGGGGATGCTTGTAGCAAAAGCGCTCGATGGCTCTCATGGGATCCTTCATGGAACAGTTTCCTCCAATGTATTATCATCCATACTATACCCGTTTCCGGGCGCGAAGTCTATAAAAAAACTGTAAAAAACGAAATTTGTTCTTTCCGTTTTGTAAAAGCTGTGTTACACTATATTTTGAATTATTGTTTCATTAAGGAGACAGGGATGGTCGAAGAAAAGAGCTTTGGGCTTGAAAACGAGCTGATCGAGGGCCGCAACGCCGTCATCGAGGCGCTGCGCGCCGGGCGTGCGATCGACAAGATCTATCTCGCGCGCGGCGAGGTGGACCGGACGCTGGGGCATATCGCCTCTCGCGCGCGGGAGCTGGGCCTCGTCGTCGTTGAGTGCGACCGGCGCAAGCTCGATGCCATGAGCCGCACGCACGCCCATCAGGGCGTGATCGCGCTGGCCGCCGTGAAGGAGACCGTGAGCATCGACGATATCCTCGCCGTCGCGGCCGAGCGCGGAGAGGAGCCCTTTGTCGTCGTCTGCGACGAAATCAGCGACGGGCACAATCTCGGCGCCATCATCCGCTCGGCGGAGTGTGCGGGCGCACACGGCGTCATCATCCCCAAGCGCCGCAGCGCGGGGCTGACGGCCGTCGTGGACAAGGCCAGCGCGGGCGCGGCCGAGCATATGGCCGTGGCGCGGGTGCCGAACCTGCCCGCGGCGATCAAGGAGCTCAAGGAGCGCGGCCTCTGGGTCTTCGGTACCGCCGCCGACGGGACGAGCGAGCTGTGGCACACCGATTTTTCCGGCGCGGTCGCGATCGTGATCGGCTCGGAGGGAGACGGGATGGGCCGCCTCGTGCGCGAGAGCTGCGACCATATCGTGAGCCTGCCGATGAAGGGGCGCGTGAGCTCCCTGAACGCCTCGGTGGCGGCCGGCATCGTGCTCTATGAGGTCATGAGACAGAGAAGCTGACAGTCAGGCCGAATCAGACGGCCAAAAGGGTTGGTTGAAATGGATCTTAACGGGATGGATCTCGAATTGGATCTGGATCAAGTAAGCGGAGAGGGATACAGCGTGGAGGATATTCTGGCAGAGTTTCACTCTGACAGCGGGGCAGCTGCGCCCGCCATAGACAGACAGCCGGGCCCGGACGAGACCCGTATATTCCAGGCGGCGCCGAAGATCGAGCCCGCGCCGGAGAAGCAGCCGGAGCCGGAGAAAAAAACGGAGCCGGAGTCCCGCAAAGAAAAGAAAGAGACACAGAGCAGCTGGTCTTTCAGCGAGCGCAGGCGCTCCTCGCTGCCGAGCGAGGAGGAGATCCGCGCCTTCATGGCCGACTATGGCGAGACCGAGGTCGAGACCGAGCCGGAGGAGGCGCCGCGGTATCCGGGTGAGCCGAGCTTCGACAGCCGCTTTCATGTCGATCGCCGCCCCCGCCGGAGCGGAGTCAGCTATGCGGGAAAGCATATCGACCAGAGCGCCGACGAGAAATACACCCCGCATGCGCCGAGCGAATATGTGTCGAGCTATACGCCGGAGGAGGCGTCGGACGCAGAAGACGAGACCGAGCCGAAAGCGGAGGAGAAGCCCGGCTTCTTTGCCCGCATACGCCAGACGCTCATCAGAGAGCGGCAGACCGAGAAGGACAAGGAGCTGGCTCGCCGGGAGGCCGCGCGCAAGATCAGCTTTCCCAAGACGCAGGAGCTGGTCCTGCCCGGCGAAGAAGAGCCGGAGGCGCCGAGCGCCCCGGAGGAGCCGACGCAGGAGCCGGCGCACGACGTGGACGAGATCCTGCGCGAAGCGAAAACGCACTGGTACACCGGCGCGCCCGTGACGCCGCCGGAGGAAAACAAGAGCGCGGCGGAGCCCGCCCCGGAGGAAGCGACGGAACAGACGTCCGCTTCCGCCCCGGAGGAACCGACGCCCGAGCCCGAGTACCGGACAAGGCGCGAGCGGCGGGAAAAGGTGCGCCCGATCCCGGCGCGCAGTGAGCGCCGCAGCGGGGGGAAGGCGAGCGCGGAGGAAGATAAAAAGCCCGCCGCGGAAGTCTCTGACGAGGACGACGATCTCAAGCCCGCCTGGAGCCGCACGGCGGCCGCCCGGCGCGAATACGCCGTCGTCTTCCCTGACACCAGCGCCAGCCCCGCCATCTATGCGGAGGACACGCCGGAGGACGAGGAGGACGCCGCGAGCGAGGAGGAAAACGAGGGCGCCGCGCTGCGGGACCAGGATTTCTTCCCCTCCAGCTTCAAGGAATATATCTTTTCGATCCTAACAAGCTTTTTATACCGTCTGCGGGGCGGCGTGCGCGGCACGCTGACCATGGACGACGAGGAGGAAGATCTCGGCGACGAGGTCGCGCCCTCCTTTGCCAGCCGCTATTATGGCAGCCATATCCGCTCCATGCGCCTGCGCCTGCGCATCTCGCTGGCGCTGCTGGCGGTCATGGGCTGGATCAGCCTGGGCCTGCCCGTGACCGGGCGGCTCAACGACACGGCGGTGGCGAGCTTCATGTGCCTGGCGCTGCAGCTGGGCGTGACGCTCCTGTGCCTGGATGTGTTCACCGGCGGCGTTCTGAACGGCGTGCGGGGGAAGCCCGGCCTTGACACCATGGCGGTGCTCGCCTGCTTCGTGACCTCGGTGGACGCGATCTTCTCCGGCGTCGACGGCTTTTCGGCCACGCATATGCCGCTGTGCCTGCTGTCCTCACTCTCCCTGGCAGGTGTGCTCGCGGCGAGCCTCTTCAGCTGCCGCGGACTGCGCAAGAGCCTGCGTGTGCCCGCCATTGCCCGCCGCAGCTACACCGTGACCGGCGAGACCAACGTCAAAAACGGCGAGGTGACGCTCCTCAAGTCGGTGCGTCCTCTCAAGGGCTTCGTGCGCCGCACGGAGGAGGCCGCGCCCGACGAGACCATGTTCCGCAAGCTCTGCCTGCCGGTGCTGGCCCTGGTGCTGCTGCTTGCGCTCGTGACGGCGGCGGTCAAGCGCAACGTGCATGATTTCTTCTATATCCTGTCGGTGCTCCTGTGCCCGGCGGTGCCCTTCGCGGGGCTGCTGAGCTTTGCCCTGCCCTTCTTTACGGGCTCCATGCGCCTCTTCCCGAGCGGCGCGGCGGTGGCCGGCTGGTCCGGCGTCAGCGACATCGGCCTGAGCAAAAACCTCATCATCACCGACCGCGATCTCTTCCCGGACGGCAGCGTCGAGATCGACACGATCCGTATTTTCGCCGACGCCGATCCCGTGGACATCATCTCCTATGCCGGCAGCATGCTGACGGCCTGCGGCAGCAGCGTGTCGAGCTGCTTTGGCCAGCTTATGGAGAAAAACGGCGGCCAAATGCGCCGCATTGAAAACTTCGAGTATCTGCCCGGCGGCGGCATGCGCGGCGTGATCGACTCGCGCGTTGTCCTCTGCGGCAGCACCGATCTGATGCAGCTGATGAACGTGCGCATCCCCTACCGTCTGGTCAACCGTACGAGCGTTCTGCTGGCGGTGGACGGGCTGCTGTACGGCATCTTCAATATGAAGTACGATCCGCAGCCCGCGGTGCGCCGCGCGCTGATCGGCCTCATGCGCAGCGGGCGGCACCCGGTGTTCGCCATCCGCGACTTCAACATTACGCCCAGCATGCTGCACGAGAGCTTCGACATCGCCACCGACGGCTACGACTTCCCGCCCTATGTGGAGCGCTTCGCCATGAGCGAGGGCACACCGGGGCCGGACAGCAAGGTGGCGGCTGTCGTCTGCCGCGACGGGCTCGGCCCGCTCAGCGACACGGCGGATATCGGGCGCAGCGTCTACGTCGCCACGCGCGCCAACCTCATCATCACCGTGCTCGGCATGATCGCCGGGATCCTCACCGCCTTCGTGCAGCTGCTGCGCGTCGGCGGCGTGGGCGTGCCCTTCCTGTTCTTCTTCATGCTGATGTGGGCGGTGCCGGTGGCGCTGGTGGGCCGGATCCTGCGGCTCGAGCGATAAAAAGGAGTAATTACCATGTCTTATGTGCTTGCCGTGCTCGCAGGCGCCGTGTGGGGCGCCGCGGTGGGGCTTGTGAATATGCTCATCATGCGCCGGGCGCTCAAAAAGCAGAAGGACAAAGCCCTCCTGGGCGCCAACGTCCTGCGCACGGCGCTGGATCTGGCCGCCTTCGCGGCCGTGTTCCTGCTGCGCGAGCTGCTGCCCCTGCCCTATACCTTCGTGCTTGTCGGGACGGCGCTGGGCCTTTCGATGACCACCATCGTCTACAGCTTTCGGCTGGCCGGAGGGAAATGAGCCGATGGAATACAAGATCCTCAAAAGCAAGTTCTTCCTCTATGTGACCGAGTTTTTTGCGGGCGTCTCCGTCATGGCGGTGGAGCTCGGCGCCAGCCGCCTGCTGGCCCCGTATTTCAGCTCCTCCCAGATCGTCTGGACGATCATTATCGGCACGATCATGATCGCCATGGCGCTCGGCAACCTCTACGGCGGGCGCGCCGCGGACAAGAACCCGGATCCCGCGCGGCTCTACCGCCGGATCCTGATCGCGGCGGTCTGGATCGCCGCGATCCCCGTGCTGGGAAAATACATCATCCTCGGCATCACGGGGCTGCTGATCTTCTCGGTCAGCACCAATTTCCTCGTGATCGCGGCCTTCGCCTCCTGCATGCTGATCTTTGTCTTCCCGCTCTTCCTGCTGGGCACGGTGACGCCTTCGCTCGTGAAGGCTGCCGTCGACAGTCTGGACGACAGCGGGCGCACGGTGGGACGCCTCGGCGCCTGCAACACCGTGGGCAGCATCCTCGGCACCTTCCTGCCGACCTTCGTCACGATCCCGGCGGTGGGCACGGCGGTGACCTTCCTCATCTTTTCCGGCATCCTGCTGCTCATCGGCCTTGCTTTCTTCCTCAGCGCGAAAAAGGGACTGCGCACCGTGATCGTGTGTCTGCTCCTCTTTATCCTCTGCCTCGTCTTCGGACGCAGCACGGCCTTCGCCTTCTGGGAGGAGGACCTCAGCTACGAGGGAGAGTCGGTGTACAACTATCTGCAGGTCAAGGAGGATGAGCGCAAGGTCATTTTGTCCACGAACGTCCTCTTCGGCGTGCAGTCGGTAAAAATGAAGGACGAGGGCCTTACGGGGCTCTATTACGACTACGCGCTCGCCGCGCCCGTCATGGCCGGGAAGGAGGCTCCCTCCGTTCTCGTGCTCGGCAACGGCACCGGCACCTACGCGCGGCAGTGTCTGCGGTATTTCCCGGGCAGCAGCGCCGAGGGCGTGGAGATCGACGGCAGGATCACGGACCTGGCCTGGGAGTATTTCGACATGCCCGAGGCCGTGAAGGTCACGGAGTATGACGGCCGGGCCTTTCTGCAGGCGGTCGATACGAAGTACGACGTCATCCTGGTCGACGCCTATCAGGACATTACGATCCCCTTTCAGATGAGCTCTGTGGAGTTTTTCACCATGGCGCGCGAGCACCTCTCCGAGGGCGGCGTGATGGTCGTGAACATGAACATGCACTCCGACGGCGAGGGCAGCATCAACGAATATCTCTGCGACACGATCGCCTCCGTTTTCCCCTGGGTGGCGACGGTGGACGTGCCCGGCAGCACGAACCGCGAGCTCTTCGCCTCGGCCGAGCGGGACGTCACGGAGCTGCTGGAGGAGGGGAGAGCGCGTCTGGAGGATCCGGAGCTTGACGCGCTGGCCGTCCGCGTGGCGGGGGGCCTTGAGCCCTACAGCGGCGGCGGGAGGATCCTCACGGACGACAAAGCGCCCGTGGAGGTGCTGGGCATGCGCGTGATCGACAGACTCATCGCCGAGGAGCTGGCCTGGTACCGAGGCGTCTATGAGCGCGAGGGCCTGCGCGGCATCCTGGACGACTTTACTTGAATGCGGAATTCGGAGTTCGGAATTCGGAATGCAGGAAGACCGACGTTTCGCTCATAGGGGCTGGCGCCCCGACAGCTGCGCGGCGTGGACGAAAGAGAATAAATATCCCCGGCGAACACACATCATTGCACGTGTTCGCCGGGGATTTCTGCATGATCTCAGTTTCTTGTCACCGGGCACGCCGGCCCCTGCGGCAGGCTTTCCGGCAGCGCGCCGGTTTTCCGTTTCTCTTCTAAAAACTAAACACTAAAAACTAAAAACTCACTTTTCGAGGGCGGGGTAGACGAGGGCTGCGAGGGCCGCGCCCACCAGCGGGCCGACGATGAAGACCCACAGGGAGCCGAGCGGTGCACCGTTGCCGGCGATGGCGGCCACGACGGCGGGGGCGATGGAGCGGCTGGGGTTGACGCTCGTGCCGGTCAGGCCGATGCCGAGGATGTGCACGAAGGTCAGCGTCAGGCCGATGATGAGGCCGCCGAAGGAGCCGTGCTTGAACTGCTCGGAGGTGACGCCCTGGATGGTCATGAGGAAGATGAAGGTCAGCACGATCTCAACGACGAGACCGGCCGCGGCGCTGCCGTTGACGCCGCCCAGACCGTTGCTGCCGAAGCCGCCGGTCATGTCGGTGACCTGTCCGGCCTTGAAGATGAAGGCCAGCAGACCCGAGGCGATGAAGGCGCCGATGATCTGGAAGATCCAGTACATCACGGCGTCCTTGCCGGAGATCTTCTTGCGCATCAGCATGGCGAGGGTGACAGCCGCATTGAAGTGACCGCCGGAGATGTTGCCCACACAGTAGGCCATGGCGACCACGGACAGGCCGAAGGCCAGCGCCGTGAGGATGTAGCCGCCGCCGGAGACGGCGTCGCAGCCGACCAGCATGGCCGTGCCGCAGCCCATAAAGACCAGCACGCAGGTGCCGATCAGCTCGGAAAAGTACTTTTTCATTTGGATACTCCTTTCGATCCTTTGCTTCCTCTGCGGAAACATTTCTCCCTCCCGGCGCCGCACGATGACCGCGCTCTGCCGGGCGGCTCTATTATAGCACGCCGCGGCGAAGTGTCAACGCCCGACCATGGAGAAAATTACCCGGGGCGCTCTCGCTGTGCACTCTCGCTGCGCCGCTTTCCCTTGCTTTTTTCCGCGGGCTTGGTATAATGACTACTGCATAGTAAATTCTTTGTTTAATGAAAAGCACGAGGTGTTCCATGGACAAGCTGAACGTCTGTCTCATCAACGATTCCTTCCCGCCTGCTATCGACGGCGTGGCCAACGCCGTCACGAATTACGCGCAGATCATCACGCGCGAGCACGGCCGGGCCGCCGTCGTCACGCCCTACTACCCGGAGGCCGACGACAGCGTCTACGCTTTCCCGGTCTACCGCTATCCGAGCCTCGATATGACGAAGCTCGTCGGCTACCGGGCGGGCATGCCCTTCTCTCCGGAGCTCATGCAAAAGCTCAAGGAGCAGGACTTCGACCTCATCCACAGCCACTGCCCCATCACCTCCACGCTGCTCTCCCGCGCGCTGCGCGAGCAGATCCGCGTGCCGCTCGTGTTCACCTATCACACGAAGTTCGACATCGATATCGCCAACGTCGTGCGGAGCAAACTCCTGCAGGAGGAGGCCGCGCGGCTGCTGGTGGCGAACATCGCCGCCTGCGACGAGGTGTGGACCGTGAGCCGCGGGGCAGGGGAGAACCTCGAAAAGCTCGGCTATCGGGGGGACTGGTCCGTCATGCCCAACGGCGTGGACTTTCCACGCGGCCGCGTGGACGAGGCGCTCGTCGGGCAGACGACCGGAGGCTATGACCTGCCCGCGGACGTGCCGGTGTTCCTCTTTGTCGGGCGCATGATGTGGTACAAGGGCATCCGGATCATCCTCGATGCGCTCAAGGCCCTGCGTGAGGGCGGACAGGACTTCCGCATGGTTTTCGTCGGCGGCGGCGGAGACAGGGACGAGATCGTTGAAACGAGCGAAAAGCTCGGCCTTTCCGACCGCGTCTTTTTCGTCCCGCCCATCCATGACCGCGAGCTCATCCGCGCCTGGTACTGCCGGGCCGATCTCTTCCTCTTCCCCTCCACCTTCGACACCAACGGCCTCGTCGTGCGCGAGGCGGCCGCCTGCGCACTTCCAAGCGTCCTGGTGCGCGGCAGCTGTGCGGCCGAGGACGTCACCGACGGCGTCAACGGCTTTTTGATCGAGGAGAACGCCGCGTCGATGGCGGCCATGCTGCGGGAGCTCTGCGGGCAGAGGCAGACCATGCGCAATGTGGGGGAGCACGCGCAGCGTGAGCTCTATATCTCCTGGGAGGAGGCCGTGGCAAACGCCTGCGAGGGCTATGGGCGCGTGCTCGAGCGCTACCGCAGCGGCGGCTATCCCGAGCACGACCGCTTCTCGGACGACATGCTCCGCGCTACGGCCCAGGCCATGGACAGCTATAACCGCGCCCATGAGCGGCAGCAGGCCGTCCGGCGCGAGCTGGAGGCCGAGCGGCGCCGGGTGCGCGAAGGCCTGCAGAGCGGCCGGAACGAGCTGCTGCGCGGCTTGAAGGACGGTCGGGAGGAGCTTCTGAGCAGCCTCAAGGACAGCCGTGACGAGCTGCTGGAAAACAGCCGCCGCGTGCTCGATACGCTCGAGGACTACTACGACCGCTTCCTCTGATGCCGCACTTTTCAAACCAGGAATTTCTCTAAAAACTACAAACTAAGGTAACGCTGATCAAATCGCCTGCGGCGCCTCCCGGAAAATTTGCGCCCTGATTTCGTCACTTTTTCTTGAAATACACAAAGTATTCCTGCAAAAAAGTGCCATCATCAGAACACAAATTTTCTCTGGATCCGCTCTTGCCGATTTCATCATCGTTACCCTAAAAACTTAAAACTAAAAAAGCAGTTGAAAAAAACTCCGTTTTTTCAACTGCTTTTTTTCAGGGGAGCGCGCCGCGATATTTGCGCCGGGTGGCGAGACCGCCGCGGATGTGCCGCTCGGCCTTGTTCAGATCCAGCAGCATCCGCACCTGCCGGTAGAGCGCCCGGTCGAGTCCCGGCAGACGCTCGGTGAGATCCTTGTGTACGGTGCTCTTGCTGACGCCGAACTTCGCCGCGGCCGCGCGGACGGTGGCCCGGTTCTCCAGAATGTAGACGGCCAGGTCCCTGGCACGCTCTTCGATGTTGGTACGCACACACACCACTCCCATACCGCGCGGCGCCTCCCGGGAAGGGCAGCTCCGCCGCGTCTCTCTCGCTCCATCTATATGAGCGGCAGAGGGAGAGATATGCGCGGCCGGGTTCAGACAAGGCCGTTCCTCTGTCGATACGCGGTGGGCGTCAGGCCGACAGCTTTTCGAAACTCGGCCGCAAAATAGCTCTGGGAGCTGAAGCCGAGTCGGTGGCAGATGCTCTGCACCGACTCCCCGCTGCTGCGCAGGGCGAGCCGGGCAAGCTCGATGCGTCGGGAGCGGAGATACTGCTGGATGGTCTGCCCGGTCTGCTTCTTGAATTCCCGCGCGAGATGGGAGGGGGAGTAGCCCAGCTCGGCGGCAAGCTCCGGTACGACCGGCGTCTGCTCCGGATGGGTGTCCAGATACTGGCGAAGCCGCTGGATCATCGGGGAGTCGCCGGAGACGCGGCTGTCGCGGACGCGCTGCACGAAGTCGTCCTGCATGAGGCGGTTGAGATTGGCGACCTCTTCAAAGCTGCCGGCGCTCTCTACGCGGTTGATATACCGGTCGCTGAGCGTATAGGCGGCCTCCGGTGACATCCCGCCGCGGATCGCCGATCGCGTGCAGAGCGCCGTGAAAATGATGACCGAATTCTTGATGTGCCGCAAAGTGCTTCCGCCGCCGAGGGGCATCATCTTCCCGCGGCCTACGAGCCTGGCGGCGCGCTTTCGGTAGTCCGGATTGCCCTCCTCGATCAGGCGCAGCAGCTCCTGCTCCATGGCCCAGGTGCCGTGAGAGGAACGCTGCCGGTCTGCCTCCTGCGGCGGGGAAGCGGCCTCTTCCCGGTCGACAAAGCGGAAAGTGCCCGCGTCCAGGTGTTCGCCTGTCAGGCTGTAATGCAGCATCAGCCCGTAGTCCAGAAAATGATTGATCGGCAGCATGGGCGCAGCGGCGAGCTGCTGGACCAGCTCCCGCTTTTCACCGCCTGTGATCCCGAGCGCCGTGACAGCAGTTTCCAGACGTTGGGCAGCCACATCCTCGATAAAGACCGGACCGAGCAGATAGAAGCACCGGGGCTCCTCGCCGTCTATGCCGCGATCCAGGATCCAGAGGAGCTCGGCCTTCCCGCTGAGCATGGCCGGAGATGTGAAACCGGACAGGAAGTCGAAGCGATCCGCGTCCCCTGCAAGGGAAAGCAGCGCCGGGATATGATCGGCGAAGGGACAGTTGCTGCTGACGACACGCAGCGCCGGGTCAAAAACGCTGAGGTACAGCTCATGTCCGCAGCAGATCAGCTCCCGGAAAAAGGCGAGCTTCTGGTCAAAGTCCATAATTTTCAGACTCCCTTTTTGTACAGAATGGAAAAGATGAAAAACAGTGCAGATAAGCAATAAAAAGAGCAGATAAATTATAACACTATTTCCTCACTTTTGCTATAGTACGATCAGAGAAACCCATTCGAGAAATACAGAGAGGAGCTATTGTATGGCAAAGCGAGAAAAACTCAACGAGAAAAACATCCCCTACGGCGCCAGAGAGCGCATGCCTCTGTGGTACGGCGGCGTGTGGTCCACGCGCGGCATCTCTGCTGCGATCAACGTGGTGCTCTGCATGAACATCGCCTTCTACTGCACGGACATCGTCGGCCTCAACGCCACAGTCGTCGGCACGCTGTTCCTCGTGTCCAAGATCATCGACGCCTTTACCGACCTCGGCTTCGGCTTTATCCTGGACAAGACGCACACCAAATGGGGCAAGGCCCGCCCCTATGAGGTGTTCATCATTTTCGAGTGGCTGTTTGCCGCGCTGATGTTCATGATCCCCAACGCAAGCCAGCTCGTGCAGTACATCTGGCTGTTCATCATGTACACCATGGTCAACGCTGTCTGCGCCACCGCGCTCGGCGGCATCGACTCGGTTTACATGGCTCGCGCCTTCACTACCGAGCAAAATCAGATCAAGGCCATCTCCATCAACGGCTTTATCGTCATGTTCTGCTCCATCGTATTCAACATCGTCTTCCCGAGCTGGCTGGCCACGAGCGGCACTACGCAGGCGGGCTGGACGAAGCTCGTCATCTCTCTCGGCGTTGTGATGTCCGTGATCGGCATCCTTCGCTTCGTCTTCTGCAAGGAGATCGTGGTGGATGAACCCAAGGCCGACGGCAAGGCGGCCACCAACGATCTGACCATGAAGGAGTCCCTGGGCCTGATCGGCAAGAACAAGTATCTCTTCATCGTCGTCGGCCTCATGCTCCTCACCTTTGTCGTCAACAACATGCAGACGGCCACCACGTATTACTTCAAGTACATTTACGGCGATCTGGCCGCGCAGGGCACCGCCGCCATCACCAGCATGGTCGTCGTTCCGGCGCTGATCTTCTTCCCCGTGCTCTCCAAGAAATTCGGCACGACAAAGCTCCTGCAGGTCTGCTGCGGCGTCGGCATCGTCGGTATGCTGATCCGTACCATCGGCGGCCCCAACATGACCACCATCATCATCGGCGGCCTCCTCTTCGGCATCGGCACCCTGCCCATCTCACTCATGATCAACACCTATCTCATCGACTGCATGGACTACGGTGAATGGAAGACCGGCGTGCGCATCGAGGGCCTCGTCGCCTCCATCGCCAACTTCGCCTCCAAGGTCGGCCAGGGCATCGCCGTCGGTCTCGTGGGCCTTGTCATGGGTCTGGCCGGTTATGACGGACTGGCCGCCACGCAGACGGCCGCCGCCAATGGCGCCATCGTGTTCCTGTATAACATCCTGCCCCTGATCCTCTTCGTCGTCATGCTCGTGCTGAGCCTCATGTACAAGGTCGACAGCATCCGTCCGCAGATGAATGCGGATCTGGCCGCGAAGCACGGCGAAGCCAAGGCTGAATAACCCACAACAGAAAATATCACCGCGGAGGCGGCGGCCGAGCCGCCGCCTCCAGATGCTTTTCATCGAAAGGAAAAAAATCATGAGCAAAGACTTTCTGATCGGCGCAGCTACGGCCGCGCACCAGGTGGAGGGCAACAACATCCACAGCGATTTCTGGGTCATGGAAAATCTGAAGCATTCGGATTTTGCCGAACCCTCGGGGATGGCGGTGGATCATTATAACCGCTATGAGGAAGATATCAAGCTTCTCGCTGATGCGGGCTGCAGCGCCTATCGCTTTTCCATCGAATGGGCGCGCATCGAGCCGGAGGAAGGACGCTTCGACGAAAAGGAGCTCGCGCATTATCGCGCGGTGCTCGATTGCTGCCGGGCACACGGCGTGACGCCCATCGTGACGCTGCACCATTTCTCCAGTCCCGCCTGGCTCATCCGCAACGGCGGCTGGACCGATGAGCGCACGGTAAGCTCCTTTGCCCGATACGCCCGCTATGTCGCGCGGGGACTCGGGGATCGGCTCGGTTATGTCTGCACCATCAACGAGGCCAACATGGGCTTTCAGCTCCATAAGGTCATGGAGGATATGAGAAAAGCCTCCCAGCGCGAGGGAGATGTACAGGTCGGCGTGCAGCTGGACATGAAGAAGATCCTGCTGAGCATGCTCGAGCAGGGCCTTGCGTTCCGCTGCAATCCTCTGAAGCTCGGCGCCTTCCTCCGCCCGCGCTCTGCCGAGCAGGAGAAGATCGTCATGCGCGCCCACCAGGCGGCAAAGCGGGCGCTCAAGTCTGCCGCGCCGCAGGTCAAGGTGGGACTGACGCTGTCGCTCTTTGATTATCAGCCGGCAGACGGCGGCGAAGCAGTCGCCGCGCAGCTCTGGCAGGAGGATTTCGGACAGTATCTGTCCTACATTCAGAATGACGATTTCCTCGGCGTGCAGAACTACTCCCGCAAGCTCGTGGACACCGACGGCGTGCGGGAACCGGCGAAGGGCGCGCCCTTGACCCAGATGGGTTATGAGGACTATCCGCAGGGCATCGGCCACGTGCTCACGAAGGTCGCGAAGGAGTTCAAGGGCGAACTGCTCGTCACGGAAAACGGCCTGGCCACCGACGATGATGCGCGCCGCTGCGCCTTCATCCGGGAGGCGGTCTCGGGCGTTCTGGCCGCGAAGGAAGCGGGCGTGCCGGTCAGGGCCTATCTCTACTGGAGCCTGCTGGACAACTTCGAGTGGCAGGTCGGCTTCAGCAAGACCTTCGGGCTCATCGCCGTTGACAGAAGCACGCAAAAACGGTATCCTAAAGACAGTTTGAAGGCGCTGGGCAGCCTGACGATTTGAAGGAGGCAAACGAACGATGCCGCAGAGACCTGCTGATGTAGACGTGAAACAGTCGATCCGGGACATGTTTCTCGCCCGGAACGAATACCGGATCGTGGACGATTATGTGATCCGGGACGGGAAAAAGCACCCGGTGGCCTTTCTGGTGCCCGGGGGCGGATACTATATGGTCTGCAGCTTCATCGAGGGCGTGCCGATCGCGAGAAAGCTCAACGAGAAGGGCGTTTCCGCCGTTATCGTGTACTACCGTGTGAAGAAGAAGGCAAAATACCCCGCGCCGCTGGAGGATCTGGCCCGGGCGATCCGGGAGGTTCTGGACCGCGCGGACGAACTTGGGATCGATCCGGCGGGTTACTCCGTCTGGGGCGCCTCTGCCGGCGGGCATCTCACCGCCGCCTTCGGGACGCAGAACATGGGCTATCCTCAATACGGCCTGCCACGGCCCGGCGCGCTGGTGCTCGCGTATCCGGTCATCTCCATGAAGGAGGGCCTTTCGCACGCACAGTCCCGTGAGCTCTTCCTCGGCCGGCACGCGACCGCCGCACAGGAGGCCTTTGCCAGTGTGGAGGAGCATGTCGACGACAGCTATCCGCCGACCTTCCTCTGGTGCAGCGACGACGACGCGACGGTAAACGCGGAAAATTCCCGCCGCATGATCGCCGCGCTTGAGAGCGCGGGCGTCCCGGCTCAGAGCCGGATCTATCACGGCGTACCGCACGGCGCGGGACCCGCGACCGGCACCGTCGCCGCGGGCTGGATCGACGAGGCCGTGGGTTTTTGGATGAAGAACAAAGAAAAGGAGAATGGATAAATGATCAAGCTCAGCTTCAACGAAAACTGGACCTGCAACGGCACGGCCGTCACGCTCCCCCACGACGCACAGATCACGGAAAAGCGGGGCGCGGACGTCTCCAACGGCGGCCACGGCTATTTCCCCGGCGGCGTATACACCTATGAGAAGACCTTCACAGCTCCTGCGGACTGGGAAGGCAAGGATATCCTCGTTGAATTCGAGGGCGTGTATAAAAACGCGACTGTCAGCCTCAACGGGAAAGAGCTCTGCTTCCACGCCTATGGCTACACCGGCTTCTTCGCGGAGCTCGAGGGCCTCGTCTACGGCGCGGAGAACACCCTGACCGTCGTCGCGGATAACTCGAAGCTCCCCAACTCCCGCTGGTATTCCGGCGCGGGCATCTACCGCCCCGTGTGGCTGCACGTCTGCGAGAAGGGCGGCCTGCGCCCGGAGAGCGTGAAGATCAGCACCGTCTCGATCGCCCCGGCGGTCATCCGGGTCGAAAGCCCCGTCTCGGTCAAGGCCGAGGTCGAGGGCGTCAGCGGCAAGGGCACTTCCTTTGAGCTGACCATTCCCAACGCGAGGCTCTGGAGCGACGAGACGCCTTATCTCTACACCGCCAGGATCACGGCGGGCGAGGGCGACACGCTCGAGATCCCCTTCGGCATCCGCGAGATCCGCTGGTCGAACAGAGGCCTCTTCATCAACGGCAAGGAGACCCTGCTGCGCGGCGGCTGCGTGCACCACGACAGCGGCATCCTGGGCGCGGCCACCTATGCCGAGAGCGAGGAGCGCCGGGTGCGCATCCTGAAGGAAAACGGCTTCAACGCCATCCGCTCTGCTCACAACCCGGCCTCCAGGGCCATGCTGGACGCCTGCGACAGGCTCGGCCTCTACGTCATGGACGAGACCTTCGACATGTGGTACAACCGCAAGAACCCGCACGACTACGGAAAAGACTTTGAGAAGTGCTGGGAAGCCGACGTGACGAGCATGGTCGAGCGCGACTTCAACCATCCCTCCGTCATTCTCTACTCCATTGGCAACGAGGTGGGCGAGCCCGCCGAGCCCAAGGGCCTCGACTACGGTAAAAAGATGATCGAGCTCTGCCACAGGCTCGATCCCTCCCGTCCCGTGACCTGCGGCGCAAACCTTATGATCATGGGCCGCACCGCCAAGGGCAACGCTCTCTACAAGGACGGCGAGCAGCCCGGCGGCGCAAGCGGCGGCAAACCGAAGAAGGAGAAGGACGGCCAGAACGCCAGTCTGATGTTCAATATGGTCGCCGCCTTCATGGGCTCCGGCATGAACAAGTCCGCCAACTCCAAGAAGATCGACGCAGTCACCACGCCCTTCCTCGACGCGCTGGACATCGCGGGCTACAACTACGCCTCCGGGCGCTATCCGCTGGAGGCAAAGGCGCACCCGGACCGCGTGCTGTTCGGCTCGGAGACCTTCCCGCAGGACATCTGGAAGAACTGGCAGATGGTGAAGAAGTACCCCTATCTGGTGGGCGACTTCATGTGGACGAGCTGGGATTACCTCGGCGAGGCGGGCATCGGCGCGTGGAGCTACACCGGCGGCATGCCTTTCAACCGCCCCTATCCCTGGCTGCTCGCGGGCGCGGGCGTCATCGACATCCTTGGCAACCCCGACGGCAGCTGCAAGTATACTTCCACGGTCTGGGGCCTGGAACAGAATCCCGTCATCGCCGTGCGCCCGGTGAACCACCCCGGCGTGCGCGTGTCGAAGTCCGTCTGGCGCGGCACGAACGCAATCCTCTCCTGGGCCTGGAGCAGCTGCACGGGCAACAGGGCCGAGGTGGAGATCTACTCCGACAAGGCCCAGGTCGAGCTGCTGCTCAACGGAAAATCTGTCGGCAAAAAGAAAGTGAAGGAGTGCAAGGCACTCTTCAAGGTCAAGTACGAGCCCGGCACGCTGACGGCGGTGGCCTATGACGCCTCCGGCCGCGAAACCGGCAGAAGCGAGCTCATCTCCGCCACCGGCCCCTTCGGCGTCACCGTCCGCCCGGAGAAGACGGAAGCAAGGCCCGGCGAGATCGTGTATGTCCCGGTGAATATCGAGGGCGCCAACGGCGTGGTGGAGTCCAATGCCGACCGGAAGCTCAAGGTCACGGTCGAGGGCGGAGAGCTTCTGGCCTTCGGCTCTGCCAACCCCTGCACCGAGGAGCAGTACCATACGGGCAGCTTCACGACCTATTACGGCCGCGCGCTGGCCATCGTCCGCGCCGGCGCGGCGGGAAAAGTCAAGGTGACTGCCACCGACGGCCGCCTGACGGGCACGGCGGAGATCACGGTCAGCTGACGCATCAGACAACAAAAAACGGAGAATTCGTAAGAATTCTCCGTTTTTTCATATCACATAGTCAAAGCCGTCGTCGTCGCGGCGAGTCAGATCCTGCAGCGTAAAGCCCGCCAGATAGGACGTCACGACCTGGTCGAGCCCCTCCCACAGGGGGAGTGTGCGGCAGCGCGATGCACGGGGACAGGGGGCGCAGCCCGCGGACAGACAGGAGACCGGGGCAAGCGTGCCCTCCATGACGCGCAGCACCTCCAGCACGCTGATGCGCTCCGCCGCGCGGCCGAGCCGGTAGCCGCCGCCCTTGCCGCGCAGGCCCTCCAGGATCCCGGCGCGGACCAGATCCTTTACGATGTTCTCCAGATATTTCTCCGAGATCTCCTGCCGCTCGGCCAGCTCGCGCAGTGTCACATAGCGCTCACCCTGGTTTTCCGCAAGGTCTACCAGGATACGCAGCGCATAGCGCCCGCGGGTGGATATCATCATAAAGCCCGCCTCCTTTTCCCCATTATACCGCGGGAATGGTAGGTTTTCAAGGGCACATTTCCCGGGAAATGCGCAGCTCGCGGCGGGGGAAACCCCGCCGCGAGACGTTTTCAGGGCCGGAAGGTCCGGGCGATCATGCGGTCGAGCTTGCGCTGATAGGCTTCGGGCTCGACGTGGAAGCTCTCCACATGCCGGGCCTTCTCCGGGAAGAGGCAGTCCTTTTCGCCCCGGTAGAGCGCAAAGAGAGCCGGGCCGTTCGAGGAGGGGACGGTCGGGTCGTTCTGGCCGTGGACGAAGAGGATGGGCTGCCGCGCCTTCGCGAGCGCCGGGCGCGCGTCTGCCAGACGCACGTCGCAGTGCGCGAGCCGCCGGTGCAGCGCGGCGACCGGCGCGTACAGCGCTCCGAGCTGCTTTTTGAGCTGGGTCGGCGCGTCGCGGTAACCGCTGTCCTCCACGATGAGGCGGACGTTGTCCGGGCAGCGGTCGCTCATCAGCAGCACCGTCTGCGCGCCCATCGAAAAGCCGTGCAGCAGGATCTGGATGTCCTCGCCGTATTTATGGCGCAGGAAATCCAGCCAGAGCAGGCAATCCTCGCTCTCGAAGACGCCGAAGCCGATGGCCTTGCCCTCGCTCTCGCCGTGGGCGGTGTGGTCGCAGGCGAAGAGGTCGAAGCCGCGCGAGGCGTAGTAGTCATAGTACATGCCCGCGGTGTCGGCGTATTCGGAGTGGTAGCCGTGCACCAGAAAGGCGATGCGCTTGCCCTTGCCGCCGCCGGGGATGTAGTGGCCGACGAGGCGTTCGCCGCGCGAAGAGCGGATCACATAGCGCTTCTGCGGGAGCGTACGCAGCCGCGCGGCCTCGCCGTCGCGGTGGGCGTAGTAGCCCTCGTCGTGCGTCTTCTTGTCGAGCAGGGGGTTGAGGAGCTTCGAGCCGCCGCGGATACAGACATAGCGATAGGTCTCCGCAACGAAGGCCGCGGCGGCCCCGGCGGGGAGAAGCAGAACAGGCAGCAGTTTTTTCATACGATCTACCTCCGAAGGACGGGCAGGAGTCCGTCAGAATTCACTGTATACAAAGGCGACGCTCTCGCCGTCGGACAGAAGCCACACGCCGAAGATCGCAGCGGCGATCAGCGCGTAGCACAGCACGCGAAAGGCCGCGTGCGCTTTCAGAGCGTCAAGCAGCCGCTCCATAGAAGTCCACAAGGGCCCGATCAACTTCCAGCCACCCCTTCCATCCGAGATGCATCACGTCACAGAGAGTATAAGGCTCGTATTCCCCGCCCGTCAGATCCAGCAGCGTGACATTGTCATAGTCATCCGCGATCGCGCGCACCTTCTCGTAGTAAGAGGCGCGGCGCGCTTTGTCAAAGCCGGTGTAGTCGCTCCAGGCACCGTGCATCGGCACGTGCACCAGCAGCGCCTCGATGTTTTTCGCGCGGCACAGGCTCAGCAGGCAGCGCAGATCGTCATACTCGGGGGACTCGTCGTAGCTCAGCGCCGCGTCCCTGCCCGCCTGCTGCTCCAGCTTGCGGCCGATATAGGTCGTGTAGTAGGCGCTCAGCATGCCGAAGTCGTTGTTGTCGGTCATGGCCCGCGCCTCCTCGAGCGCCCGCGCCTCCTCGGCCTGCCAGTCGATGGGCCGCGGCTCATCGGCGCTGTCGCTATAGCGCGCCATGACGCGCCGCGCCTCGACAAGGTCCCGCGTCGAAAGCAGGAAGCGCGAGAGTGCCGCATAGGGCCGCAGAAGCGCCGCGGCGACGGGCCGGTCCTCCGCCACGGCGGCTGTGAGAAGGCCCGCGGCGGTATACTTCTGCAGCGAGACGCCGGTCTCCTCCCGATACTGCGCAAGGAGCGCCTGGATGCGCCGGCTCATATACTGGCGCAGCTCGAAGGGGATCGACTCGTCCGAGAGCATCGTGAGCGCCTGCAGCTCGGAGAAATTGGCCAGGAAGAGATCCGGGGCGATGCCGCCGGGCACATAGGACTGGGGGGAGGTGATGAGCACGATGCGCTTCCCCTCCAGCGCTTCGCCCGAGGAGGCGATGCACAGCGCGTGCACGAGCGACTGGCAGGAGCCGCGCCCGACGAGCGAGATCTGAAAGCCGCAGCGCCGGTCGGCAAAGAAGTTGGCCGGGTGGGTGCAGACGTCGGTCGTCTTCAGCTCGCTTGAGCCGAAGATCAGGAGGTCTCCTTCCTCAGCCGCGCTTCTGACGAGAACTTCGCCCGTGATCTTCTCGGTCACGTTGGGGTCGAGCCCGATCGCGTCCGGATAGTCCGGCATCGTGCCGCGCACGAGCGCCGCCGTCCCCGCGAGCGCGAGGGACACGGCGAGCAGGCAGCACAGAGCCGTCAGCAGCGTCCGCTTCATTGGAGCAGCTGTGCGATCTTTGCGGGCGTGGAGACCTGGCTGCGGTCGAGCTCCGCCAGGTCGAGCTTATAGCCCTCGCCCTCGAGTGCCACGACCAGCTGCACGAGTCCGAAGGAGTCGAGCACGCCCTCCTCGAAGAGCTCCGTGTCGGCGAGGATCTCGCCCTCGTCGGCGCCGCTGATGTCGGTGAGAATGTCGATGATCTTGTCTGTCATGATAAGGGTTCTCCCATCTTAAAGAATTCTTCCGGAGAAGAGGAGCAGACCGAAGCCGAAGAGATGGAAGGTGATGAGCGCCATCACGGTCCGGGCGGCGGGCTGCTTTTTGAGCTTTTTGAATTTCTTCCAGCGCGTGTCGAGCACTTCGTTGAGCGCCATCAGCGCGCCGTGATACAGGCCGTACACCAGATAGCCCGGGGTCAGACCGTGCCAGAGACCCATCAGGGTCATCGTGATAAAATAGCCCAGGCAGGAGCCGACGCGCGGATTTTTGAACCACTTGCCTCGCAGCGAGGCCAGTGCAAAGCGATTATAGACGTAGTCGCGCAGCCAGGTGGACAGGGAGATGTGCCAGCGCGCCCAGAAGTCCTTCATGTCGACGCTCAGGAAGGGGCGGTTGAAGTTGTCGGGCATCTGAACGCCAAGGAGAACCGCTGTGCCGACGGCCATGCGGCTGTAGCCGGCGAAGTTGAAGAACATGTAGAAGGTGTAACCGTAAAGATAGCTCCAGGTCGCGAGAAAGCCGTGCTCCGGCAGCCGCGCAAGCCAGAATTGCCAGATGAGCTCGCCGAGCGCGAAGTGATAGAAGGCGCCGGTCATGAGCTTCCAGACGCCCTGGCGCAGAAGCTCCCCGTACTCCTCGCCGCTGCGCTCCTGGTGCAGATCGGCTGAAAAGCGGCGGTACCGGTCAATAGGGCCGGAGGCCACGGAGGGAAAGAAGAGCAGGAAATAGCTCAGATCCAGCAGCGACAGCTCCCGGATATGGCCGTCGTAGATCTCGATGAGCACCTGCGCGGCGCGAAAGCTCATATAGCTCACGCCCAGAAAGCTCAGCGGCCGCAGCGCGGGGAGGAGCCCGCCCAGCTTGCACAGCAGCAGCGGCGTCAGCGACAGCAGCAGCGCAAGCCAGAGAAGAGGCCGCCGGCCGCTTTTTCGGCGCAGCGCGAGATAGCCGAAGCAGAGAGAGACCTGCAGAAGATAGAAGAACGCCAGCAGGAGCCTTGCGCGCCAGGAGTCAAAGAAGAGCAGCAGCATCACAAGGGTCGCGGCAAAGCCATACACGCGCAGCGAGCGGCCGCGCAGCCCCAGCACGGCGGCGGGGAGCAGCACGAGCGCGAGCAGCGCGAAAAAGAGAAGACTCTGATAAGGACTCATGCCCGCCCCCTTTACAGCAGCGCGGCAAGCGCCTTTTTGTCGATCTTGCCGTTTGTGTTGAGCGGGAAGGCGTCCACGGCGACGATGCGCCGCGGGATCATGTAGGAGGGCACAAGCTCGCCGAGCGCGGCGCGCAGGCGCTGCGTACGCTTGAGGGAGCTCAGTCCGTCGGGCGCTTCGAGCAGGACAAAGGCGGTGAGAGAGCTGGGCTTGCCGTCGGTGAGCACGGGCAGCACCGCGGCGCGCGCGATGTTGGGGAGCTTGACGAGGTTATTCTCCACGTCCTCCAGCTCCACGCGAAAGCCGTTGAGCTTCACCTGCCCGTCGAGCCGCCCGCAGTAGTACACGAGGCCGTTTTTTATAAAGCAGAGGTCGCCCGTCCGGTAGCCGCGCTTGCCGCTGACGGGATCGGTGAAGAAGGCGCGCGCGTTGAGCTCGGGGCGAAAAAGATAGCCGGGGCTGACGCAGTCTCCCGCAAGCAGGAGCTCGCCCTCCTCGCCCTCGGGCAGCTCCTCGCCCTCCGGGCCGGCGATCCAGGCCCGCACGGGAGAGAAGGGGGCGCCGATGGGGACCGAGGGGCCCTCTGCCAGAAGCTCCTCCGTGACGCGCGCGGCGGTGACCAGCACGGTCGCCTCCGTCGGGCCGTAGGCGTTGATGAGCTGTACGTCCGGAAAGCGCTCGAGCATCTGGCGCGAGAGCTTTTCCGTCAGCACCTCGCCGCAGAAGACAAAGCGCTCGACGCGCGGCAGCAGCGCGCGGGAGAAACGCTCGGACGGTACGCACAGCTCCGCAAGCGAGGGCGTCGATACCCAGAGCGTCACGCCCGAGGCCGCCAGCGCCTCGAACAGGCGCTTCGGATCGCTGAGCGTCTGCCTGTCGAGCGTGTACAGCAGCATGCCGTGCCCGAGACCGTAGTAGAGCGCACAGACGGAAACATCAAAAGAATAGGAGATCTCGTTGAGGATGACGCCGTTTTCCGTTTCACTGTCAAACCAGGGGGCGACCCCCTCCAGAAAGGCGGCGATGTTGCCGGCGCTGACCTGCACGCCCTTCGCCCGGCCGGTGGAGCCTGAGGTGAAGAGAATATAGGCCGCCTGCTCCGGCCGGATCCAGAAGGAGGGCGGCACGGGCTCGCTGTCGGCATGGAGGATCTCCTCAAGCTCCCCGGCGCTCAGCACGCGCCCGTCCTCAAGCCCCAGGCCGCAGAGGTCGACGATCAGCGCGGGGCGCAGCTCCTCGACGATCTGCCGCACGCGCTCAGGCGGGAAGCTGGTGTCGACCGGCACATAGCCGCGCCCGGCCTTCAGCGCGCCGAACATGCACGCGGGCAGAGCGAGCTCCTTGTGCCCATAGAGGAGCACGGGGCTCCGGTCGTCCCCCAGCGTGCGCAGCAGCCAATGCGCGAAGGCGTTCGAGCGCGCTTCCAGCTCGGCGTAGCGCAGGCGCTCTTCTCCGTAGACGATGGCCGTCCGGTCGGTCTGCGCCCAGGCGGCCAGCTTTTCCAAAAACTGCATGATGCTTTCCCTGCCTCCCGCGCTCATTCCGCGCGATGCTCGGCGGTGATGCCGATGGCCTCCACCCGCCCGTCGCGGATCAGAAAATAAAGAGAGGCGGGCTCCATCTCGCCCGAGGCGGGAAGCTCATAGCTCAGTGTGAGGCCGAGCTCGCTCGTCGGCTCGCCGTAGGCGGCGATCACGTCGTCCCGGCTCGCGCCGAGGCCGATGCCGCGGGAGGTCTTCACGTCGCCGCCGCTGCAAGAGAGCTCCATCAGCCGGTCGGTATCTCCGTCGGGCCAGGTGTACAGCACGGCGTCGGCATAGGAATAGGTCTTGTCCAGACCCTCGTACACACAGGAAACGGCCTCTGCGTATTCAAAGTCTTCTCCCAGCACGGCCAGGATCTCCTCCGGGGCCTTGTCCGGCGTGACCGTCCGGCCGCCGACGGTGAGGCTGATGTCCTTTTCACCGAAGACAGCGGAGCTCTGCGCGCCGCAGCCGACGCAGCAGAGCAGCAAAAGCAGAGTGAGCAGCAGAGCCGAGACTCGTTTCATGGTGGTTTACCTCCGTGACAGCAGCTTCGGTCACGCCCTTCCCGGGAGGGCTCGACCTTGACAGACTATTTATGACAGTTTATTATATCATTATAGTATCCGCGCCGGGTCAAGTCAACCAGGTTTGACGCCGCCGGGCGCTCAAAAGGAGAAAAATGGATGAACCGCGTTTTTCAAAAAAGCGCAGCCCTTCTCCTCCTGCTGTGTCTGCTCCTGCTCTCCGCCTGCGGCGTTCGGCAGCCGGAAACGCCGACGCCGACGGCCTGCCTCACGGGGGACGCGGAGCTCGACGCGTATCTCGAAGAGGAGCTGCGGCGGCTCTGCGAGGAGGATCCCGCGGAGGCGGGCGACCGGGAAGCGCTGCTGCGGCGCGCCTACGAGCATGTCATGAAGGACTATCGCTATCTCGGCCGCGGCGGCCACACCGACGGCGAGGGCTGGGAGGAGCGCGACGGCAAAAGCATGCTCGAGACCGGGCGCGGCGACTGCTATGACTATGCCGCGCTCTTCACGCTGCTCGCCCGCTCGCTGGGCTTTGAGGCGCGCGGTGTCATCGGCACGCTCGAGGGCATGGAGGAGGAGCATGCCTGGACGGAGATCGTCCTTGACGGCACGCCGCATCTCTATGACCCGCTGATGGAAAAGCGGGATCAAAGCAGCCGCTATGCGCTCAGCTATGAGGAAGCGGCGGCCCTGGGCTATCCCCTTGCGGAAAGTCAGGGCTGAAAGAAAAAATGACCGGGAGGCCAGACATATGAAACCTGTGGAAATGAACGATATCCTGCGCTGCCGCTTTCTCTCCGGCGTGCGCTATGCGCCCGGCGGCAGGCGCGCGGCCTTTGCCGTCGCCACGGCCGACGAGGAGAACAACAGCTACGAGTCACGCCTCTGGCTCTATGAGGACGGCGCGCTGCGGCAGCTGACCGATCTCGGGGAGGAGCGCAGCTTCGTCTGGCTCGATGAGGAGCGCCTAGTCTTTCCCGCCGTACGCACGGCGAAGGAAAAGAAGCGCCGGGAGGCGAAGGAGGACTTTACCTCGCTTTATGTGCTCGATCTGCGCGGCGGCGAGGCCCTGCCCTGGCTGGAGCTGCCCTTTGCCGTGGGCTCCATGCGCGTGCTGGACAAAGAGCATCTGGCCGTGACAGCGACCATAGACAAGCGCCACCCGGCCCTGTACGCGGCGGAGAAGGAAGAGCGCGAGAAGGTGAAAAAGCAGCGTGAGGAGGACAAAGATTACGAGGTCTTCGACGAGCTGCCCTTCTGGTTCAACGGCGCCGGCGTGCGCAACGGCGAGCGCAGCGCCCTCTTCATCGTCAACACCGAGACGAAAAAGTTCACCGCGCTCACGGCTCCGCCCGAGGATCTGGGGAGCCTCACTGTATTGGGGGACGAGCTCTTCTACGCGCTCACCTCCTGGGAAACGGTCTCGCCCCTGCGCGGCTTCGAACTGCGCGCCGTGAACTGGAAGACGGGCGAGAAGCGCTCGGTCTGCCAAAGCGACAGCCTTATGCTCGAGCATCTCGAGGCCGTGGGGGAGCGGCTGCTGGTCTTCGCGACCGAGGGTGCGCGCTTCGGCCTCAATGAAAACGCCTGGATCTATGAGCTCGACCCCGCCAGCGGCGCGCTGCGCCTGCTGCGGCAGGAGGAAGGCAGTCTCTACAACAGCGTCGGCTCCGACTGCCGTCTCGGCGATGGGCGCAGCGCGGCGGCGGTGGGGGAGAGCCTCTACCACCTCGCGACGCGCGAGGGCAATTGCCTCCTGTACCGGCTGGATCCCGACGGCTCGGATACGCCCGTGATCGAAAAGCCCGGCAGCATCGACTGCTTCGACGCCTGCGGGGACGAGGCGCTGCTTATCGCGCTTTATGACATGAAGCCGCAGGAGCTCTACCGCTATGATCTTACGAGCGGGGAGCTGACGCAGCTGAGCCGCTTCAACGAGGAGCTGCTGCGCGACGTGTACGTGGCCGAGCCGAAGCCCCTGCAGGTCGAGAGCGCGGGCCTCAGCATCGAGGGCTGGGTGCTCGAGCCGAAAGACTATGACCCCAATAAGCGCTATCCGGCCGTGCTGGACGTGCACGGCGGCCCGAAGACGGTCTACGGCCCGGTCTTCTATCATGAGATGCAGCTCTGGGCCTCGATGGGCTACTTTGTCTTCTTCTGCAACCCCAAGGGCAGCGACGGGCGCGACAACGACTTCGCGGACATCCGCGGCGCCTACGGCTGCACGGATTATCAGAACCTCATGGACTTTACCGATGCGGTGCTGGCGGCCTATCCGCAGATCGACCCCAAACGCGTGTGCGAGACGGGCGGCAGCTACGGCGGCTTCATGATCAACTGGATCATCGGCCACACCGACCGCTTCTGCTGCGCGGCCTCGCAGCGCTCCATCTCCAACTGGCTGAGCTTCTGGGGCGTGTCTGACATCGGGCACGAATTTGCCGCCGACCAGAACGCCGCCGACCTCTGGGCCAGCCCCGAAAAGCTCTGGGAGCGCTCGCCGCTCAAATACGCGGACAGGGCCGTCACGCCCACGCTCTTCATCCACTCGGACGAGGATTACCGCTGCCCGCTCGACCAGGGTCTGCAGATGCTCACGGCGCTTTTGCAAAAAGGCGTGCCGGCTCGGCTGTGCCTCTTCCACGGGGAGAACCACGAGCTCTCGCGCTCCGGCAAGCCCAAGCACCGGCTGCGCCGCCTGAAGGAGATCACCGACTGGTTTGAAAAATACGCAAAGGAGAAGCAGGCATGACGAACGTGGAAGCTTTTTTCGAGCGCTATGACGCGGACGAAGCGCTGCGCCGGCGCGTGGCCGAGGCCGAGGCCGCCTATCCCGGCAGCCTTGAAATAAGAGAGTCTCTGGTGGAGGCCGTGCTGCTGCCGATCGCCGAGGAGCTGGGCCTTCCCTTCACGGTGAAGGACCTGCGCGGGTATGAGCTCAAAAAGAAGCTCAAAAACGCCAAGCCCGACGTGCCCATCGGCGAGGACGAGCCCGAGGAGGAGCAGGCCTCCTACTGGCTGCTCGACCGCGGCTGGGAGATCAACGAGGACCACTACAAGCTCAAATAACGCAGCGAAGGAAAAGCAGAAAAAGAGTTGACACGGTGTCAGAATGCTGGTATCATAGCTTCTGACATCGTGTCATTATTTTTCGGAGGAGGGGAGCACCATGCCGAAAGGCTCGGAAGAACTCACCAACGCCCGGCGCGAGGAGATCCTCGCCGCCTGCCGCAAGCTTTACGAGACCGGGAGCTTCAAGGACATCACCCTCAAGGAGATCGGCCAGCAGACCTCCTTCACCCGCACCTCGATCTATAACTATTTCGAGACCAAGGAGGAGATCTTCCTCGCGCTCTTCCAGCGGGAGTACGAGCTCTTCGCCGCCGATCTCAACGCCCTCTGCGAGAGCGGGGAGACCCTTACGACCGGGGAGCTGGCCTCGATGCTGGCGCACGCGCTGGAGCGGCGGCCGTTGATGCTCAAGCTCCTCAGCATGAACCTCTACGACATGGAGGCAAACTCCCGACCGGAGCGCCTTGTGGAGTTCAAAGTCGCCTACGGCGCGTCGAGCCGGGCGATCGAGCGCTGCCTGCAGACCTTCGTCCCCACGCTGGGGGAGGAGGAGCGGCAGACCTTCCTGTACGCGCTGCTGCCCTTCATCTACGGCCTCTACCCCTACACCGTCGTGACCGATCGGCAGCGGCAGGCCATGGAGGAGGCCGGGATCTCCTATGTCTACATGAGCACTTATGAAATGGCCTTTCGCTTTATCAAGACCCTGCTGGGAGGACTGACATGATCACCGTAAACCTCTATTACACCGGCGTCGGCGGCGCGGCCCGCGCCTTCGCCGAGGAAATGACGCGCACGGGCCTCGCGGACGCGATCCGCGCCGAGGACGGCAATCTCCGCTATGAATACTTTTTCCCGATGGACGACGCCGAGACCGTATTGCTCATCGACCAGTGGCGCGACCAGGCGGCCATCGACGCGCACCACGCCTCGCCCATGATGGCGCAGCTCGCGGCGCTGCGGGAAAAATACGACCTGCACATGCGCGCCGAGCGCTTTCTCTCCGACGACGCGGGCCTGCCGGAGAAGGATCTGAGATTTATCAAAAAATAAGGATAGGAGAAGCAGCATGAAAGAAAAGATCACACAGACCGCGGGGCGCGCCCAGCTCGGGGACTTCGCGCCGATGTTCGCTCACCTCAACGACGACGTGCTGTTCGGCGAGGTCTGGAACGAGGACGCCATCGACGTCAAAACGAAGTGCCTCATCACCGTCGTGTCGCTGATGGCCTCCGGCATTACCGACTCCTCCCTCGGCTATCACCTGCAGAACGCGAAAAACCACGGCGTCACAAAGGCGGAGATCGCCGCCGTCATCACCCACGCCACGATGTACGTCGGCTGGCCCAAGGGCTGGGCGGTGTTCCGCCAGGCCAAAGAGATCTGGTGCGGGGAGGAGAGCGCACAGACGGAGAAGGACGCCTATCAGAACACGATCTTCTTCCCCATCGGGGAGGCAAACCCCTACGGGCAGTTCTTCGTGGGGCAGAGCTATCTCGCACCACTTTCGACACAGCAGGTGCCCGTCTTCAACGTGACCTTTGAGCCGGGCTGCCGCAACAACTGGCACGTCCACCACGCCTCGCAGGGCGGCGGACAGATGCTGATCTGCGTAGGCGGCCGCGGCTGGTATCAGGAGTGGGGCAAGGCGCCCGTGGAGATGACGCCGGGCACCGTGGTCAACATCCCGGCCAATGTCAAGCACTGGCACGGCGCGGCAAGCGACAGCTGGTTTTCGCACCTGGCGATCGAGGTCGCCGGAGAGGACGCCTCCAACGAGTGGCTCGAGCCGGTCTCCGACGCCGACTACGCGGCCCTGTGAGAGAAGGGGAGCGCATGAAAAAGAACGCCTGGATCGCAGCGCTGCTGCTGGCAGCGCTCCTCTGCACCGGCTGCGGCGCCCCGGCCGAGACGGCGGCCCAGCCCGCTCCGGCCGCTGAACCTACGCCCGCCGAGGAGACGACGGCCCCGGAACCGGCGGCCGCGCAGGATCCGGAGACCAATCCGGAAGAGACCGCGGGGAGCGGTGTCCTGGTCGTCTATTTCTCCGCCACCGGCAACACGCGTATCGTGGCCGAGCGCATCGCGGCGCTCACCGGGGCGGACCTGGCCGAGATCGTCCCGGCCCAGCCCTACACGGCGGAGGATCTGGACTACGGCGACAGCGACACGCGCGCCACCGTCGAGCAGAACACGCCCGACGCCCGTCCGGAGATCGCCGATGAAATCTCTCTGGACGGCTATACCACCGTGTATCTCGGCTACCCCATCTGGTGGGGGCAGGCCCCGCGCATCCTGAGCAGCTTCGTGGAGAGCCACGACTTCACCGGCAAGACCGTGATCCCCTTCTGCACCTCCGGCAGCAGCGGCGCCGGGACCACCGGCGAGACCCTCGCCGGGCAGGCCGGAACGGGGACCTTCCTCTCCGCCACGCGGCTGAGCCTGCGCATCTCCGACGAGGAGCTGCAGACCTGGATCGACAGCCTGGGCTGAAAAAGAGACCCGAAACATAAACAAGCGCCCCCTCCGGACGGAGGGGGCGCTGCTGTTGTTGTGAAGGAGCTCATACTAATACCTGATAGAAAGTAGACAAAGATTTGCGAGACAGAATTGCGCCAGACAAGGCGGGCTCCGAAGAGCATAATGGAGATATATGGTCAAGGAGCCCAACGCAGTATGGCACAATTCTGGCCGCAAAGATTGTCTTGTTTTTATTAGGTATTAGTATCAGATCACGCGGCGGGCGATGAAGCCGCGGGACTGGTAGTAGCCGTTGAGCTCGGAGATGATGACGCCGGTGGTGTAGGTGGAGGCGTGGACAAACTTGTCGTTGCCCAGATAGATGCCCACGTGTCCGACGTAGCTGCTGCCGGAGTAGAAGCAGAGGATGTCGCCCGGCTGCAGCTCGTCATAGGAGACGGCCGTGCCGAAGGAGGCCTGGTCGTTGGCCACACGGGGCAGCGTGTAGCCGAACTGCTGGTACACGTAGTAGACGAGGCCCGAGCAGTCAAAGCCGACGTCGGGGCTCGTGCCGCCCCAGACGTAGTTGTAGCCGACGAAGCGCAGCGCGTAGTCCGCGATCTGCCTGCCGGTCGCGGAGCCCGTGGGCTCCGGATCGTCGCCGGGCTCGGTCGGAAGATCGAGGCTGCCGCGGGAGATGTACTGGGAAAAGACGTAGCCGTTCTTGTCCTGGATCGTCACGGCGGTCCAGTCGCCCTGGGTGCCGGTGATGGTGACGGGGGTGCCGCTGTTGTATTCGCCGAGCACCCTGCCCGTTGTGGAGGGCGTGGCGCGCAGGCGCACGTTGTTGCCGTTGATGTAGCCGGGCTCAGACTCGGTCTGCGGCGTCTCCTCGGTCTGCTCGGGCTCCTCCGGCTGCTCGGCCGGATCCGTTTCGCTCACATACTGAGAGAAGACGTAGCCGCTCATGCCGTCGATGACGGCGGCGGTCCAGTCGCCCTGGGCGCCGGTCACGGTGATCTGCTTGCCGTGGTCATAGGTGCCGAGGATGCGGTCGCTCGTCGAGGGGCCGCTGCGGAAGCGCACGTAATCGGCGCAGATCCAGGCGGTCGTGCCGCTGACAGGCGTCGGCTCGGGGGTCGGTTCCGGCGTGGGTTCGGGCGTAGGCTCCGGAGTCGGCTCGGGCGTAGGCTCCGCCGTCTCCTCGGGCTGCGCGGTCTCCTCGGGGGCGGGGGTCTCTTCGACTGTCTCGCCGCGGGTGACATACTGGCTGAACACGTAGCCGCTCTCGCCGTTGATGATGACGGCGGTCCAGTCGCCGCTGGCGCCGGTGATCGTCAGCTTCGTGCCCTTGTTATAGGTGGCGATGATCGTGGCGTCCGCGGAGGGGGCGCTGCGGAAGCGGACATACATGGCGTTGATAAAGCCGCTCTCCTGCTTCGGCGCCTCGGTGGGCTCGGGGGTCTGCGTGGGTTCGGGCTCCGGAGTGGGTTCGGGGGTCTCGGTGGGCTCGGGCTCGGGCTCCTGCGTGGGTTCGGGGCTCGGCGTGGGTTCGGGCTCTGCGGGGGGTTCGGGCGTCACGATGACGGTCGGCTCATCCTCAATGAGGATCTCGCCGGCTTCATCGTAACCGCCGCCGCCCTCTGTGATGCGGAGATAGGCCGAGGCGACAAAGCCCGTGCGTCCGTTGTAGCTTACGCTGTACCACTGGGCGTTGGAGCGGTCGATGATCGTCACCGTCGCGCCCTTGGGCAGGCAGTCGAGCACTTCATAGCTGGTGCCCGGTCCGGAGCGGAGGTTGACGTCGCTGCCGGTGATCACGGCGTCCTCGGCATAGGCCGTCGCCGTGAAGAGGGAAACGAGAAGCAGCGTCAACATCAGCGTCCGTAACAGAAACTTTCGCATGATAGGTCGATCCTTTTCTCTTTTTTCGGTGGGCGCTGCGCCCGGCCGCGTCTCAGCGGCTGGACAGCGCTCTCTCGAGCCAGACGGCCGCCACGTCGATCGCGGCGTACAGGCTGTCCTTCTCACTCTTCTTTACGATCCTGTCGCGGGAGCGGATGTCAGGGTCGGTCAGCTGCAGCTGCACCGAGACCTTCGAGGCCACGTCCAGATCCTTGACCTTCTTCGTCTCGAGGATCTGAAGCATGATGATGTACTTGTCCGCAAAGCTCCCATAATAAATGATGTTGTCCTTGCGCTGGAGCGGGTGTCCCTTATACTCCAAAGTCTTTGCCAATGAAAACACCTCCATGATTGCAACCGAAATGTAACATATTTGAAGCCGCTTGTCAAGATTACGGGCGGCTACCACCACAAATTGGCAAAAGCGTGGGGGAAAAGCGGGGGCCTTTCCCCACCCGGTTCATCCGATGACGATCTCACCGCCGCTGGAGCCGCTGCCGCCGTCGTCGCCGCCGGAGCCGCCGGAGCCGCCGCTGCCGCCTTCGTCGCCGGAGCCGCCCTCCTCGCCGGGATCGACGGTCATCTCTTCCTCTTCCTCTTCTTCGCTCAGGTCACCGAAGATGCCGGTGTCGGCGCCGATATAGGGCCAGGGGAAGTCGCGCCAGGCCAGACCCTCGTGGATGGGACGCATGACCTTGCGGAAGATTTGCGCGGCGGGGTTGCCGCTGACGTAGATGCGCTCGGGCGTGTCGTAGCCGGTCCAGACGGCGGCCACATAGTAGGGCGTGCAGCCGACGAACCACCGGTCCTTATAGTCGGTGGTCGTGCCGGTCTTGCCCGCGACCGGCATGTTGCCGATCCAGGCCTCGGTGCCGGTGCCGTAGTGACAGGCGTTCTGCAGCATATAGGTCATGACGTGGGCCGTGTTGGCGGAGAAGGCCGCGATGACGCGCGGCTGATTGTCCAGCACGATGTTGCCTGCGCTGTCGGTGACGAGGGTGTAGCTGCGCGAATAGGTGAAGAGGCCGTCGTTGACGAAGGCGCAATAGGCCTGCGCCATCTCGCGCACGGTGATGCCGTTGGTGAGCTGACCGAGGGCCATCGGCGCATAGGAGGCGTCGTCGGGCACGAGACTCGTCACGCCCAGGCGCGTCTGCAGGAAGTTGTAGCAGACCTCCGGGGTGAGCTTGTCGACAATCTGCGCGGCGACGGTGTTGAGCGAATACTGCAGCGCCGTGCGGATGTCCACGACGCCGAAGTGGCCGCCGCCGTCGTTTTCGGGGTACCAGCTCGTACCGTTGAGGCGGATGCCCGCCGCGTCGTTGACGAGGGTGTTGGGCGTGATATAGCCGAGCTCCGTGGCCGGACCGTAGGAGGCGATGGGCTTGATGGAGGAGCCGGCGGGGCGCAGCGTGCGCACGCGGTTGAGCAGGAAGTTGGCGTTCTTCTCGCCCACGCCGCCGCTGAGCGCGAGGATCTTGCCGGTGTAGGGCTCCATGATGACGATGGAGCTCTGCAGCTGCTGGTTGGAGCGCGAGGTGCGGGGGATCTGCGAGGGATCCTGGTACACCGAGTCGACCACGGCCTGGATGCTCGGGTCGAGGCAGCAGTAGACCTGGTAGCCGCCGTTGTAGAGCAGGCGGCGCGCGGCCTCGCGGCTGATGTTCTTGGAGAGCATGAGATCGTTGATGACGTCGTTGATCACGATCTCTTCATAATAGGTGTAGATCTCCTGCGAGTATTCCTCGCCGGGGCTGCGGACGAAGGCGCTGGAGATGTCCTCGTTGACAGCGTCGATATACATGTCGTAATCGATGTAGCCCTGGTCGTACATCTCGCGCAGGATGGTTTCCTGGCGGTTTTTGTTGGCCTGCTCGTCGTAGAAGGGGTCGTACTTTGTGGGCATGTTGGTGATGCCCACGATCGCGGCGGCCTCGGCCAGCGTCAGATCCTGTACGTCCTTGCCGAAGTAGGTTTGCGCCGCGGTCTGCATGCCCCAGCAGCCCTCACCGAAATAGACGGCGTTGAGGTACCAGAGCATGATCTCCTGCTTGTCGTATTTTTTCTCCAGCTCCAGCGCACTGAAGATCTCGCTGAGCTTGCGCTGCACGGTCACCTCGTCGTTGCCGGTGAGGTTCTTGATGAGCTGCTGGGTGATGGTGGAGCCGCCGAACTGCGTCTCCATCTTGGCGAACATCTTGACGAAGGCGCCCGAGGTGCGGTACCAGTCGACGCCCTTATGCTCGTAAAAGCGCTTGTCCTCGATGGCGACGACGGCCTTCTCCACGTACCAGGGGAACTTGTCATAGTCGACCCAGACGCGGTCCTCGTCGGCCTGCAGCGTCACGAGCTCGCGCCAGACGCCGGCGGCGTCCTGATAGTAGATGGTGCCGGACTCGGCCAGCTGGTAATCCTCGAGCGAGAGGGAGACGTTCGGGGTGAGGCTCGTCTTGACGTAATAGGCGAAGATGCACGCGAACAAAAGCCCCGCCAGCAGCAGCGCCAGGATGATCGAGCCGATCAGCTTAAGCACGGTGGAGACGGCGCCGGTCGCGGTATCGACGGTGAAGCTCACGGCCGTCCCGGCCGCGCGCAGCACCTTCGGCAAGCCTTTTTTCTTCTTTTTGGGTTCGTTCATGGAGAACCTCCTTGGGCTGTATCAGAAGAGATAGTCCATCTCATTATAATCAATGATGGCATTATACCACAGCCTGTCAATCGGCGGTAGCTAAATTGTGAATTTTTCGCCCGATATGGAAAAATTAAGATGTTAAGACTATTTCCCGTCCGGGGAGGAATAATACCCTTTGGTTCAGTTTTCAGAATTCAGCTTTCAGTTTTCAGAAGGGGGACGGGCATGAGAACAAGAGTGAGGGCGGCGCTGCTGCTGGGGCTGCTGGCCCTGGCGGCGCACAGTGCGGCCTCGGCGCTGACGAGCGTGCGCTCGCCCTGGGCCGCCGCACTGCCGAGGGAGGTCTACAGCGGCTATGCCCTGGAGGGAACGGCGCCTTTTACGCTGCGTACGCGCAGCGGCCTCGTGGCGGTCTACGAGGGGGAGAACACGCGTACGCCCGCCCTCGTCACGCAGATCGAGACGCCGCTTTTGCGCCGGGCCGACCAGGCCATGCTGGAAAAGGGCATCCCCGCGCCCGACCGCGAGGCCATGCTGAAGCTCCTGGAGGATCTCGGCTCATAGGAGCGCATCTTTCTTTCAAAGAGAGGGAAAAACAGTTGATTTATCCGGCGGCATAGGGTACAATGAGGGCAGGAACACAAAGAGAGGTGACCTGACATGAGCGAAGATTACGGCAGCGATTTCATCACCATCATCGACGAGGACGGACAGGAGTCCGAGCTCGAGGTGATCGACCGCATGGACTATAACGGGGAAAGCTATATGGCCTTCCTGCCCGCCGATATGGACGAGAACGACCCGGATTACGGCTTTATCATCCTGCGTGTCATCACGGACGAGAACGGGGATGAGATCTTCGAGTCCATCGACGACGAGGAGCAGCTGCAGGACGTGTACGAGAAGTTCATGGTGCTGCTGTTCGACGATGAGGAGGACGGCGGGGAATGATCCCGGCGCGCCGCGCATAGAATAGGGTGCGGCAGTAAAAAAGAATATCGTCCTGCTGTGTGCGTGTCCGTCCGTCTGGACATCATGGCCCATGAAACCCACATCTCTCATAAGGGATGCCGATTTGACTCTGCGGATCGCAGGCCTCCCGGCTTCGGCCGGACGTTGGAAGCACTGAAACAGAGCTTAGGCGACCCACCTGCCTTTACGTGCAGGTTATCTCTGGGCCAACACGGCACAAGCGGGAGACTCCCCCGGTCGAAAGACCGGGGGAGTTTTTAGTTTTCAGTTTTCAGAATTCAGTTTTCAGAGAGAAACGGGGATTTATCGAGGAGTTTGAAAACGCGCCGTAGGGACGAGCATTGCTCGTCCGCCGAGCCTGTACCGTGTCTGCGGGCGGCTGATAGCCGCCCCTACGAGGAACGTGGCCTCTTTTCGTAGGGGCTCGGCCATGGGCTCCTCGGCAGCCCGGCAGAAGCAATTAAAAAAATGATAATCCACGGCGAATTCGCAGAATGGTACGTTTTCGCCGTGGATTTGTTCGCGTTTTTTCGCTTGTACTGCGCGGGCCGCCGGGGAGCCCATGGCCGGGCCCCTACGACATAGACGTCCATTTCCGCGCTAAGCCTTCGTTTTCCTTCGTTCCGAACTCCGCATTCCGCATTCCGAATTCTCGTTTTTTCAGCCCAGGCCGACGAGGGCTCTTGCCAGGCGCAGCAGGACGCCGCCGAAGCCGATGCGCGCCACGTCCTCCGCCGCGGCGACGGGCAGCTGCGCAAGCGTCTCGCCCTCAAGCGTGACGGTCAGCGTCCCCACTTCGTCGCCCGCTCGCACCGGCGCTGTGACCTTTTCAGGCAGCGAGAGCTGAAAGGCCGGTTCACCGCCGCCCTGCGGCACAAGCGCGGCCTCGTCTCCCTCCACGCGGAGCTTCACCCGCTCAGCCTTCCCGAGCTCCACCGGCAGCTCCGGCAGCGCCTCCGCGGGGCGCAGGGAACAGAGCCGGTAATTGGCAAAGGCATAGTTGAGCAGCGCCCGTGCGTCAGCGTTGCGGCTCTCGATGCTCTCACCGTGCAGGATGACCGCGATATACTCCACACCCTCGCGCTCGGCCGTCGCGGAGAGACAGTACATGGCGCGGTTGGTAAACCCGGTCTTGAGCCCCGTGCAGCCGGGATACCAGTAGACAAGCTTGTTGGTGTTCGAAAGCTCGAATTCGCCGCCGCGGATGCTGTCCATCCAGATCGTCGTGTAATCCTTGATGAACTCGTGACTGATGAGCTCACGCGACATGACCGCAATGTCCCAGGCGCTCGTATAGTGCTCCTCGTCGTCGAAAAGCCCCGTGCAGTTGGTAAAATGCGTGTCCTGCAAGCCCAGCTCCTCCGCGCGCCGGTTCATCCGCTCGACGAAGACCTCCTCCGTGCCGCTCAGATGCTCGGCCATGGCCACGGCGCAGTCGTTGGCCGAGACGACGGCGATGCACTTGAGCATATCGCTCACGCTCATCTGCTCGCCCTCCTCCAGATACACGCAGCTGCCGCCGAAGGAGGCGGCCCGCGCGCTGGCCGTCACGGTGTCGTCGAGCGCGATCCTGCCGCTCTCGATGTCCTCAGCGATCAGGAGCAGCGTCATCACCTTGGTCACGCTCGCGGGCGCACGGCGCTCGTGCGCGTTTTTTTCATACAGCACCGTCCCCGTGCTCTTTTCCATCAGCACGGCCGAGGGCGCGCTGACGGTCAGCGCCTCTCCTCCGCCGAACGCGGCCGTCGGCACCCGCTCGGACGACAGGGCCGCCGGACGCAGCAGAGAGCAGCAGAGCAGCAGCGACAGAAAACGCACAAGCTTCATCGATCATCGCCTCCCTTGTTTTCCGCTCTATCCCTATGCGCAAAGGCGCCTCAGCTATGACCCGGTTGCCCGGATTATGCATATTTCGACCGTTTTCGATGGATATTCATCGCCCGGTATGCAGAGTGCATTGCGAAATATCAAGAGTTTTTAACACTTTCCACAGAGTTTTCCACAGCCTGGAATGAATAGGAAAGGCGATTTAGGTTTACATAACCATGTTACCGCTTTGTAAAGCTTTTTATTTTCGTGTTGACTGACGCGCCCGCCGATAGTAAAATATGATAAAGTAACGATCCAAGCCGGAAAGGGGAGGGGCGGAGCATGAGAAGAGTCTTCCGCTGGGACAAGAAATATCTCTACTGGGGCATCACGGCGTTCTGCGTGATCGCCGCCTCCATCCTGTTTTATACGGTGCTTGACAAGCTGCCGAGCATCGGCAAGCTGATCGGACGTCTCGTGAGCATCCTCAGCCCCTTTGTGTGGGGCCTCGCGATCAGCTATCTTCTCGCGCCGATGATGCGCACGATGGAGAGAAGCTGGTTCAATCCGCTCGGGGCGCGGCTCTTCCGCCGCCGCCGCAGCAGCGGCAGGCGCTTTGGGCGCAGCATGTCGGTCTTCGTCTCCATCCTCATCTTCCTGGCGATCCTGACAGCCTTGGTGTATCTCATCCTGCCTCAGCTCTATCGCAGCATCGCCATGATCGTCGACAACAGTCAGACCTATATGGCCAACCTCACCGCCTGGGCCGAGCGGCTGCTGGAGAACTTCCCGGAGATCGAGCAGTATGTCACCGAGGTCATGGGCAACGCCAACCAGCGTCTGCTCGACTGGCTGCAGACTTCTGTCCTGCCGGGCCTGGGCAGCTTCGTCACGAACCTCACCTCGGGCGTGGTGTATGTGCTGAGAGGGCTGTATAACCTCATCATCGGCATCATCGTCTCAGCCTACATCCTCGGCAACATCGAAAACTTCAAGGCCGCCTCCAAGCGCCTTCTGTACAGCATCTTCACGGTGGAGGCCGCGGAGAAGGTGCGCGAGGGCGTCGCCTTCACCGACCGCACCTTCATGGGCTTCATCACCGGCAAGCTCCTCGACTCGGCGATCGTCGGGCTCATCTGCTACATCGTCTGCGCCATCATCGATATGCCCTATGCGCTGCTGGTGAGCGTCATCGTGGGTGTGACGAACGTCATCCCCTTCTTCGGGCCGCTGATCGGCGCGGTGCCGAGCGCCATCATCATTCTGATGGTCAATCCCCTCAAGTGCCTTATTTTCGTCATCTTCATCATCGTGCTGCAGCAGGTCGACGGCAACATCATCGGGCCGAAGATCCTCGGCAACACTACGGGCGTCAACGGCTTCTGGATCATGTTCTCCATCATCCTCGGCGCGGGCCTCTTCGGCTTCTGGGGGATGCTGCTGGGCGTGCCGGTGTTTGTTGTGATCTATACGCTCGTCAACAAGCTCATCGTCAAAAAGCTCCAGCGCAGCGATCTGCCCAGCGAGGTGGAGGACTACCGCGATCTTGACCATATCGACCCTATCACGCGCGCCCCGGTGAAGACCGGTCCCGCGCCGGAGGAAAAGAAGGACTGAGCAAAAACAAGGAGAAAACAGTTGGCAGTGGGACAGGGGACGGTTCCCTGGGACAGGGGACGGTTCCCTGTCCCGCTATCCTACCCGCGTTTTCTTGACAAAGCAGTAAACCGGCTATAGAATAAAAACCAATAGTTTGTCAGAAACACGGTGGGACACAGAACCGTCCCCTGTCCCAGAACCGTCCCCTGTCCCACCCTGTCCCAGGGAGCTGGCCGGCTGGCACCAGGCTGTCCGCGCCACCCTCGGCTGGGCAAAATAAGCGTCTCCCTTTCAGACAAAACGAGGCCCCGGTCAAGCACCGGGGCCTCGTTTTTGCGCTTTTCTGTTACCCGACGCGCTCGAAGCGCAGGCTGCCGAGCAGATCCTTCATGTCCTCGTATTCGGGCAGGGCAGAGAGCTCGTCGTCGTTGCCCTTGGCCTTCACGCCCGTGACGAGCAGATAGCTGTGCGCATCGACCGGGAAGACAAAGCAGACGTTGTCGCCCTCATAGTAGCGGCAGCCCTTGTTCTCGCCGTAGACGGCGGGGACGATGTCGGCGTGCTTTTCGCGCAGGGCCTTGATGTGCCCGTCAAAGTCCTCGCCCGAATAATAGGCACCGTATTCCAGCTGCAGACTGAAATCCTCGCCCTCCACGAGCGCAACGTGCGAGTCACTGGAGTAGGAGAGGAAGCCCTCCTCCACCACGTCGAAGCGGAAGCGCTCGGCGTCGTAGCGGAGCGTGGCCTCCACGGTGGCGGCGTCCTGGAAGCCGGAGATAAAGCTGTAGCTGCCGGTTTTCTCGTTGGCGGGGGCCTTCTTCGCGTCGTTGGGCTTGCCGGGCTTCGCGGCGGACTTTTCGGCGGCGGGTTTGGCGCTCTTTTTCTTCATCAGCACGATGCCCACGATGCCGCCGACGGCGGCCAGGGACAAGGGCACGGCGATCTTCCATGCTTTCATTCGCTGCATCTCCTTCAGTTTTGATCTGCTCTCATGATACCACAACCTCCCCGGACAGGCAAGAGGCACTTTCCGCGGCCGAGGGGCAAAAAAGCGTGAGGAAACCTTGAAATATCGCGGGCTGTATGATAATATCAACAAATAGGACTTTTACGGCCGGAAGCGCACGGGGGAGAGCTCCCGTACGGCGTGCCGGCCAGACTGCGACAAGGAGAAACCGGAACGCATGTACCTCAAAGCGCTTGAGATCCAGGGATTTAAATCCTTCCCGGACAAGACCCGTCTCACCTTTGAAAAAGATATCACGGCGATCGTCGGGCCGAACGGCTCCGGCAAGTCGAACATTTCCGACGCGATCCTCTGGGTCATGGGCGAGCAGCGCAGCCGCGCGCTGCGCGGCAGCAAGATGGAGGACGTCATCTTCGGCGGCACGGAGAAGCGCGGCAAGCTCGGCTACGCGCAGGTCTCCCTCATCCTGGATAACTCCGGGCGCATCTTCGACTCCGACAGCAGCGAGATCATGCTGACCCGCCGCTATTACCGCAGCGGCGAGAGCGAATACTATATCAACCGCGAAGCCGTGCGCCTCAAGGACCTCCACAGCCTTCTGATGGACACCGGCCTCGGCCGCGACGGCTATTCGATCATCGGCCAGGGCCGCATCGCGGAGATCGTCTCGAACAAGAGCACCGATCGGCGCGAGGTCTTCGAGGAGGCGGCGGGCATCTCCCGCTACCGCTATCGCAAGGAGGAGGCCGAGCGCAAGCTCGAGAAGACCGAGGAGAACCTTCTGCGCGTCAACGACAAGATCGAAGAGCTCGAGCTGCAGGTCGGCCCGCTGAAAAGCCAGGCCGAGACGGCTAAACGCTATCTCGTGCTGCGCGACGAGCTGCGCGTCAAGGAGATCTCCGTCTGGATGGAGACTCTCGACAAGCTCCATGTACAGACCGAGGCCGTCACGCAGGAGGCGCAGCAGGTCCGGGACGAGCTCGACAGCGCCAAGGCCGAGCTGGAGGCCCTCTACGCCTCCACGGGCAGCATCACCGAGCGCATGCACCGCAAGGACGAGGAGACCGAGCGGGCGCGCGACCGCCTGTCGGCCGCCGAGGCCGAGGCCGCGGCCTGCGACTCCGCCGCCGCCGTGCTGCGCGCCAACGTTGAGAGCGGGGAGGCGGATCTGCGCCGCATGGAGCAGGACGCCGCCGAGCGCGAGAGCCGCGCGGCCGAGGTGCAGAGCCGCATCGACGAGAGCCGCGCGCGCCTCAGAGAACTCAGCGACGCGCTCAAAGAGACAGCCGAAAAGCTCAAGGCCAACGAGAACGTGCTCGAGGGCTGCCGCCTCAAGCAGAAGAACCGTGAGGAGCTGCTGCGGCAGACCGAGGAGAAGGCCACGAAGCTCGCCGTCGACGGGCGCAGCATGGACGCGCGCATCCAGCTTTTAAGCGAGATGGAAAAGGATTACGAGGGCTATTCCCGCGCTGTCAAGACCGTCATGCGCAGCTTCCAGCGCGGTGTTCTGCGCGGCGTACACGGCCCGGTGTCCGAGCTGCTGCGCGCCGACGACGAGGTCACCCTCGCCATCGAGACAGCGCTCGGCCCCTCCGGGCAGCACATCGTCCTCGACACGCAGAACGACGGCCGCGCAGCGATCGAGCTACTCAAGCGCGAGGACGCCGGCCGCGCGACCTTCCTGCCGCTCGATACGATCCGCGGCAGCGTCATCAAGGACGCGCCGGTCAACGACCCCGGCTTTGTGGGCGTGGCGAGCGACCTGGTGCGCTATGACAAGAAATATCAAAACATCATCGAAAATCTGCTGGGCCGCACGGTCGTGGCCGAGAGTTTGAGCGACGCGATCCGCATGTCCCGCGCGAGCGGGAACCGCCTGCGCATCGTCACGCTTGACGGTCAGCTCATCAACGCCGGCGGCTCCATGACGGGCGGCAGCGCCGCCAAGGGCACCGGCATCCTCTCCCGCGCCAACGAGCTGGAGAAGCTCAAAAAGCAGCGCGTCAAGCTCGCGGAGGCGGAGAAGAACGCCCGCGACGAGCTCGAGCGCGCCCGCTCGCAGGTCTCCGCGCTGCGCTACCAGCTGGAGATGGCGCTGGAGGATCAGTCGGTCCTCCTGAGCGAGCGCTCCTCGCGCGAGGCCGAGCAGCGCGCCACCGAGAGCGCCGTCAGTCAGCTCAGCGCCCTGCTGGAGAGCCTCTCCGGCGACAGCGAGACCCGCCGCCGTGTGCTCGAGCGCGCGGAGGAGCGCCTCGCACAGCTGCGGCAGGAGCTGGAAAAGAAGACCGAAGAGCTCGCGGAGCTTCGGAAGAAGGCCGAGAGCGTGAGGGGCGAGATCGCCGCCATCAGCCGCGACAAGCTGGAGCTCGAGGGCAAGCGCACCCGCGCCGAAAAGGAGACGCAGCAGCGCAACGCCCGCATCATCGAGCTCGAGCGCAGCGCCGCGCGCATCGAGCAGAAGAAGCTCGCGGCCGACATGGAGGAAAAGCAGATCCTCGACAAGCTCTGGGAAAACTACGAGCTCAGCCACAGCGCGGCAAACGCCCTGCGCCAGCCGGTGCCGAGCCTTTCGCGCGCCAACAAGGAGCTCGGTGAGCTGCGCCGCAGCATCTCCGCCCTTGGCACGCCGAACCTCGGCGCCATCGAGGAATATGAGCGCGTAAGCACCCGCTACGAATTCCTCACCGGCCAGCGGGACGACGTCACCAAGGCCAAAAACGAGCTGCTGGCCATCATCCGCGATCTGACGAGCGAAATGAAGGACGTCTTTCTCACGCAGTTCAAGGCCATCGACGAGAGCTTCCGCCAGACCTTCCTGGAGCTCTTCGGCGGCGGCAAGGCCGCCCTGCAGCTCGAGGACGAGGAGAACGTGCTCGAGTGCGGCATAGAAATCAAGGTGCAGCCGCCCGGCAAGGCGCTCTCGACGATCAGCCTGCTGTCCGGCGGCGAGATGGCCTTTGTGGCCATCGCCCTCTACTTTGCGATCTTGAAGGTGCGTCCCACGCCCTTCTGTGTCATGGACGAGATCGAGGCCGCGCTGGACGAGGCGAACGTCAGCCGCTTCGCCTCCTATATGCGGCGCATGGCGGATAAGACACAGTTTCTGGTCATCACGCACCGCCGCGGCACCATGGAGGAGGCCGATCTTCTCTACGGCGTGACCATGCAGGAAAAGGGCGTGTCGAGCGTCATCGAGCTCGATCTCGAGAGCGCGCAGAAAACCATTGAGGAGTGAACAAAAGCATGGGCTTTTTTGAAAAAATGTTCGGCGGCCTCGTGAGGACGCGCCGCAATCTGCAGGATCTGGAGGAGCTGTTCCAGGACTACGCGCCGGACAGCGAACAGTTTTACGACGATCTGGAGGAGCTGCTGGTGCTCTCCGACGTCGGTGTGCCGGTGGCCGAGAAGGTCATCAAGGGCATGCGCAAGCTCACCTGGGAGCGCCGCTTCCGCTACGGCGACGAGGCGCGCGCCGGTCTGATCGAGCTTCTGAGCAAGCAGCTCAATGTGGGGGAGACCGCGCTCAAGCTCAGGACAAAGCCCTCCGTCATCCTGATGGTCGGCGTCAACGGCGTGGGCAAGACCACCACGATCGGCAAGCTCGCCCACCGGCTCAAGACCGAGGAGGGCAAGAAGGTGCTCCTCTGCGCGGGCGACACCTTCCGCGCCGCCGCGGCCGAGCAGCTGGGCATCTGGGCGGAGCGCTCCGGAGCGGAGCTCGTGCGCCACGAGGAGGGCAGCGACCCCGCCGCCGTCGTCTATGACGGCATCTGCGCGGCCAAAGCCCGCGGCAGCGACGTCGTCATCATCGACACGGCCGGGCGGCTGCACAACAAGCAGAACCTCATGAACGAGCTGGCGAAGATCCGCCGCATCATCGACCGGGAGCTGCCGGAGGCGGACGTGGAGACGCTCATGGTCCTCGACGCCACCACCGGGCAGAACGGCCTGCTGCAGGCCAAGCAGTTTCTGGAGACGGCGGGGCTGACCGGCATCGTCCTCACCAAGCTCGACGGCACGGCCAAGGGCGGCATCGTCTTCGCGATCGCCGAGGAGCTGCAGCTGCCGGTCAAATACGTGGGCGTCGGCGAGGGGATGGACGATCTGATCCCCTTCTCGGCCGAGGATTTCGTCACCGCCCTGTTCAAATAAGGAGAGAGATATGGCATTGACAAGCAAACAGCGCGCGCAGCTGCGCGCGATCGCGGCCGGCGAGGATACCATCGTGCAGGTCGGCAAGGGCGGCGTCACCGACAGCGTGATCGCCTCCGTCAGCGCCGCGCTCAGGGCGCGCGAGCTCATCAAGGGCAAGGTGCTGGAAAACTCCCTGCTCAGCGCGCGCGAGGCCTGCGACGCGCTGGCCGAGGCGACGGGCGCGGAGAGCGTGCAGGTGATCGGGACCAAGTTCGTCCTGTATAAAAGGAACGAGAAAGAGCCGAAAATCACTCTGGTAAAGGACAAGAAGAAGGCATGAGGATCGCTCTCTACGGCGGCAGCTTCGACCCGCCGCACCGCGGGCATATCGAGGCGGCCGAGATGGCCGTGCAGCTTTTGGAGCCGGATCGGCTCCTCATCATGCCGGACGGGCAGGCCCCGCACAAGGAGCCGGCCGCGGACAGCCCCACGCCGGAAGAGCGCCTCGAACTCTGCCGCCTGGCCTTCGCCGAGGTCCCCGGCGCCGAGGTATCGGAGCTGGAGATCCGGCGGGAGGGCAAGAGCTACACTGCCGACACGGTGAAGGAGCTGCTGGCGGAAAACCCGGACGCAGAGCTCACCCTGATCCTGGGCGAGGACATGCTGCGGTGCTTTGAAAGCTGGTACCGCTTCCGTTATCTGCTGGAAACGTGCGAGCTGGCCGTCTTCCCGCGTCCCGCGCAGGAGCGGGAGGGGGAGGAGCTGCGGGAGCTCGCCGCCCGGCTGCAGCGGCAGTACGGGGCGCGCATCCGTCTGCTGCCCTTCGAGCCGACCGAAGTCAGCTCCCGCGAGATCCGCGCGCGGCTGCCGCGCCGCCTCGGAGCGGAGATGCTGGACGAGCGGGTGTACGCGGAGATCATCCGCCGCCGCTGGTACGGCGCGCAGCCGGATCTGAACTGGCTGCGGGAGCGCGTGTATGAGCGCTATCTCAAGGAGGGCCGCATCGCGCATGTGGCCGGCTGCGAGGCCGAGGCCGTGCGCCTGGCCAATCGCTGCGGCGAGGACGCAGAGCTGGCCGCGGAGGCGGCGATTTTGCACGATATCACCAAGCGTCTTTCCACCGAAGAACAGTTGAAACTGTGCAAAAAATATGCTATTATCGAACATCATGCGGAATTTCGCTTTCCCGCCGTGCTCCACGCCATGACAGGCGCGGCCGCGGCGCGGGAGCTGTTCGGCGTCAACGACGCGGTATACGGCGCGATCCGCTGGCACACGACGGGCCGGCCGGATATGACGCCGCTGGAAAAGATCGTATATCTGGCCGACGCCATCGAGCCCACGCGGGACTATCCGTCCGTGGAGGAGCTGCGCGCGGCGGCCGAGGAGGATCTGGACAAGGCGGTGCTGCTGACGATGCAGCGCACGCTGGAGCTGATCCGGAAGAGGGGGCAGGAGCCCTGCCCGGCCACGGTGGAATCCGCCGCCTGGTATGAACAGAGATCCAAGCAATAGGAGGGGCAAACTATGTTGAGTCCGAAAGAGATCGCCTCTATCGCCGCCAAGGCGCTGGAGGAGAAGAAGGCCAAGGACGTCAAGGTCCTGAAAACCGAGGAGCAGACCGTGCTGGCGGACTATTTCGTCATCTGCAACGGCACCTCCTCCACACACATCAAGGCGCTCGTGGACGAGGTGGACAAGCAGCTGTCCGAGGCCGGAGAGCCGCCGATCCGCCGCGAGGGCCTGCGCTCGGATATCTGGGTGCTGATGGACTTCGGCAGCGTGATCGTGCACGTGTTCACCGACGAGGCGCGCAAGTTCTATAACCTCGAGCGTCTGTGGAGCGATTCGGAGGAGGTCCCCCTCTCATCCCTTTGACGCCCCGGACTACCGGGGCAGACGGACACACTTTTCAGAAAGGGATGCATTGCTATGAAATATGATTTTGCTGCCATTGAGAAGAAATGGCAGGACAAGTGGGAAGAGGTCAAGCCCTACGCCGCCGTCACCGGCAGCGACAAGCCGAAATTTTACGGGCTGATCGAGTTTCCGTACCCCAGCGCGGCCGGGCTGCACGTGGGTCACCCCCGCCCCTTCACGGCCATCGACATCGTCACGCGCAAAAAGCGCATGGAAGGCTACAACGTGCTGTTCCCCATCGGCTTTGACGCCTTCGGCCTGCCGACGGAAAACTACGCCATCAAAAACCACATCCACCCGGCCATCGTGACGCGCGACAACATCGCCAACTTCACCCGCCAGCTCAAGATGCTCGGCTACGGCTTCGACTGGGACCGCGTGGTCGACACGACCGATCCCAAGTACTACAAGTGGACGCAGTGGATCTTCCTGCAGATGTTCAAGAAGGGCCTCGCGTACAAGACCACCATGCCCATCAACTGGTGCACGAGCTGCAAATGCGGCCTGGCCAACGAGGAGGTCGTGGAGGGCAAGTGCGAGCGCTGCGGCAGCGACGTCATCCGCAAGGAGAAGAGCCAGTGGATGCTGCGCATCACGAACTATGCCGACCGCCTCATCGACGATCTGGACGATCTGGACTTCATCGAGCGCGTCAAGGTGCAGCAGAAAAACTGGATCGGCCGCTCCACGGGCTGCGAGGTCACCTTCAAGACCAACACGCCCGACGACATTACCGTCTACACCACCCGCGCCGACACGCTCTTCGGCGTGAGCTACGTGGTCATCTCTCCGGAGCACCCGCTGCTCGACAAGTGGCTCGACCGCATCGAGAACCGCGACGAGGTCTGCGCCTACCGCGAGGCCGCCGCCCGCAAGTCCGACTTTGAGCGCGGCGAGCTCAACAAGGACAAGACCGGCGTGCAGCTCAAGGGCATCGAGGTCGTCAACCCCGCCAACGGCAAGACCGTGCCGATGTTCGTCTCGGACTACGTCCTCATGGGCTACGGCACCGGCATCGTCATGGGCGTGCCCGGCCACGACCAGCGCGACTGGGAGTTTGCCACAAAGTTCGGTCTGCCGATCATCGAGGTCGTCGCCGGCGGCGATATCACGAAGGAAGCCTTCGTCGCCAAGGACGACAGCGCCGTCATGGTCAATTCCGGGTTCCTCAACGGCATGACTGTCAGGGAGGCCATTCCCGCCATGAAGGCCTACGCCGTCGAGCAGGGCTGGGGCAAGGAGAAGGTCAACTACAAGCTGCGCGACTGGGTCTTCACCCGCCAGCGCTACTGGGGCGAGCCCATCCCCCTCGTCAACTGCGAGAAGTGCGGCTGGGTCCCCATCCCGGAGAGCGAGCTGCCGCTCGTGCTGCCGAACGTGGAGAGCTACGAGCCCACGGACGACGGCGAGAGCCCGCTGAGCAAGATGACCGACTGGGTCAACACCACCTGCCCCTGCTGCGGCGGCCCTGCCAAGCGCGAGACCGACACCATGCCCAACTGGGCCGGCTCCTGCTGGTATTACCTGCGCTATATGGACCCGCACAACGACAAGGAATTCGTCTCCAAAGAGGCGGAGGAGTACTGGGGCCCCGTCGACTGGTATAACGGCGGCATGGAGCACACCACGCTCCACCTCCTCTACAGCCGCTTCTGGCACAAGTTCCTCTATGATATCGGCGCCGTGCACACCAAGGAGCCCTATGCCAAGCGCACGAGCCACGGCATGATCCTCGGCCGCAACCCGTACTATATCGGCAACGTCGAGAGCGAGGAGGAGAAGAAGGCCCTCATCGAGAAATACGGCAGCCTTGCCACGCGTCCCTCGGTGAAGATGTCCAAGTCCCTCGGCAACGTCGTCAACCCCGACGACGTCATCAAGAGCTACGGCGCGGACACGATGCGCGTGTATATCATGTTCATCGGCGACTTTGAGAAGACCGCCACCTGGTCGGACGAGGCCGTCAAGGGCTCGAAGCGCTTCCTGGACCGCTGCTGGAACCTCATGGATCTGGCGCAGGACAGCGAGGCGGTCACGCCCAAGAACGAGCCCACGATCCACAAGACCATCAAGAAGGTCGGCGAGGACATCGAAAATCTGAAGATGAACACCGCCATCGCGGCGCTCATGACCATGGTCAACGAGTTCTACGTCAACGGCTGCACCCGCGGCGATCTCGAGCCGCTCGTCCTGCTGCTCAGCCCCTTCGCCCCGCACATCGCGGAGGAGATGTGGGAGCAGCTCGGCTTTGCCGCCAAATACGGCAAAATGGCCATGCAGATGAGCTGGCCGACTTACGACGAGGCCAAGACCGTCGACGCCGTGCGTGAGATGGCCGTTCAGGTCAACGGCAAGCTCCGCTCCACGATCCGCGTCCCCGCCGACGCCGACGAGGAGACGGTCGTCGCCGCCGCCTGCGCAGACTCGAAGGTCCAGCGGCAGATGGAGGGCATGCAGCTTGTCAAGACGATCGTCGTCAAGAACAAGCTCGTCAATCTTATCCTGAAACCGGCAAAGTAAAGGTTGACATTTGAAGGTTTTTCCACTATAATATCTCTGTTCAAAGCCGATCAATGGCCCTTACAGCGCCATAGGCGTATTTGGAGGGAGGGAAATACATGTCTGAAATCTACGTCAAGGAGAACGAGTCTCTGGACAACGCTCTGAAGAGATTCAAGCGCAGCTGCGCGAAGTCCGGCGTTCTGGCCGACCTCCGCAAGAAGGAGTACTACCAGAGCCCCAGCGTCAAGCGCCGCAAGAAATCCGAGGCCGCCCGCAAGAACAAGAACAAGCGCTACTATTAATGAAAAAAATCAGCATCCTTCGGGATGCTGATTTTTTTGTTCTGCAGATAAGAAAAAACAAGGACGGCCTTTGTGCCGTCCTTGTTTTTTATGGAGGGGTCTGCGCTTTTCCCGCAGGGGATCAGTCGGAGGCGCGGTGCCTGGGTGCTTTGCCGCCCTTGCCGTTCTTGCGCGCCACGATCAGGATCACGACTACGATGATGACCACCGCCGCCATGAGGCCGATCCAGATCCAGATGTTGTTCATATCGCCCGTGGCAGGCGTGGTGCTGTGGGGCACCTTGCCGCCGGCGTCGGTGATGCTGATCTTGCCGAATTTGTAGGTGATGTCGTAGTTGTCGGTCACCTCGGTGCCGGATTCGCTCGAGCCCTTCACCTTCTCGCGGATAATGAGCTTGGCCGTGTTGTCATAGGTGCCCATGTTCACGGGAACGCCGGAGTTGGTGTAGGTCAGGCTGATGACCTGGCTGTACTCCTTGCCGTCGCGGCTGTAGTCCTCGAGCTTGCCGTCGGAGTAGGTCATGATCGGCTGGGGATTGGTCATGTGCTGGTAGGTCCAGGCCTTGCCGTCGTAGACCTTGCTGTCGTCGCGGGTCTCCACGGCGATGCGGCGCTTGCTGATGATGAGCTTGATGCCCTTGAGATCGTCGCAGCTGAATTTGTCGGTCACGTCCTTGCCCTCGTCGTCCTTGACGGACTTGAGGGAGATCTTCACGGTGGTGGTACCGGCGTCGTGGAAGCCATCGAGCTTGACGTCCTCGTAGCTGATGCGCACGTCGGCCTCATAGCCGGCGGGGAGGTCCTCCACGATGACGGACTCGGTCAGCTCCTTGAGGTCGAAGTCCTTGCCGTCGTAGACCTTGGTGAAGCCCTTCTCATCATAGTCGAGCGTCAGCTCCGTAACACCCTCGTCGTCCTCGCCGATGATCGTGAGATTGGAGGAGGCGGTCTTGCCGCTGGCAAATTCCACTGTGATGCTGTGGGCGTCGGCGGACAGGGTCTCCAGGTACTCCGGATCGATCGTGACGATCACGGAGCCCGCGGTCACTTCATAGTACTTGCTGCTCACGGCCTTGCCGTCGACCTTGACGGCGCTGACCGTGTCGGTGGAGAGGTTCGCGTCGATGTGGATCGTGACGCTCTCCTCGCTGCCCTTGATCCAGGAGGTGATCGTGCCCTTCTTCAGCAGCCCATAGGTCTTGCTGCCGGCGGCGCGGATCACGGTGTCGGCGAGCTTGATCTCCTTCGTGCCCTTCTTGTCGGCAAAGAGCTTGCCGCAGACGGAGCATTCCCAGTATTCGATGTTGCCGTCCTCGGTCTCTGTGGCGGCCTTTGCGTCATGCTTTTTCAGGCTGTGCTTGTCGGTGACGGGGATCGCGACGGGCTCGCTGATCTCCTGCCTGCCCTTCTTGTCGGCAAAGAGCTTGCCGCAGACGGAGCACTTCCAGTAGGCCTCGTGGCCCTCGTCCTTGCAGCTGGCGTCCTCGGCACGGACCTTCTCCAGCTTGTGACCCAGCGCGGGGATCACGACATCCTTCGCCTTGAGCTTCTTGCTGCCCTCGGCGTCGGCAAAGCAGTTGCCGTCGGCGTCCTCCCAGTGGGCTTTGACGCCGTCCTGGTCACAGGTCGCGGCGACCTCCTTGACCTCCTTCAGCTCAACGACGGGAGCCGGGGTAGGCGTGGGTTCGGGAGTGGGCTCGGGAGTGGGCTCGGGAGTGGGCTCGGGAGTGGGTTCGGGAGTGGGTTCGGGAGTCGGGGTCGGCGTGGGTGCCGGAGTCGGGGTCGGCGTGGGCGCGGGAGTCGGGGTCGGTGTGGGCGCCGGCTGGAGCTTCGCGATCACGGTATCGGCGAGAGCGATCTCCTTGCCGCCTTCGGCCTTGTCGAAGAGCTTATGGCAGACGGAGCACTCCCAGTATTCGATGTTGCCTTCCGCGGCCTCGGTAGCGGCCTTGGCGTCGTGCTTGTCGAGTGTGTGGCCGAGCGCGGGGATCGCAACAGGCTCGCTGATCTCCTGCTTGCCCTGCGCGTCGGCGTAGAGCTTGCCGTCGGAGCCTTTCCAGTAGTCCTGGACGCCCTGCGTGTCGCAGGTGGCGGGCGTCCCGGGGACAGCCTCATAGGTCACGGCAGGCTGAAGCTTCGCGATCACGGTATCGGCGAGAGCGATCTCCTTGGCGCCCTCAGCATCAGCAAAGAGCTTGTGGCAGGCGGAGCACTCCCAGTATTCCGTGTTGCCTTCTGCGGCCTCTGTGGCGGCCGTGGCCTCGTGATGAACGAGCGTGTGGCCGAGCGCGGAGATCGCAACAGGCTCGCTGATCTCCTGCTTGCCCTCGGCGTCGGCGTAGAGCTTGCCGTCAGAGCCCTTCCAGTAGGCTTCAAAACCCTGCGTGTCGCAGGTGGCGGGCGTCCCGGAGACAGCCTCATAGGTCACAGCGGGCTGCAGCCTTTCAATGACGGTCGGCGCATCGATCTCCTGCGTGCCCTCGGCGTCGGCAAAGAGCTTGTGGCAGGTGGAGCACTCCCAGTAGGCCTCATGGCCTTCCTCGGTCTCGGTAGCGGCCTTGACCTCGTGCATGTCGAGCGTGTGGCCGAGCGCGGAGATCACCAGATCCTCGGCGCTGACGGGGCTCTGACCGTCTTTGTCGGCAAAGAGATTGCCGTCGTTGTCTTCATAATGGGCCTTGACGCCGGGCTCGGTGCAGCTGGCGGGAACTTCGTTGACCTCCCGCAGCTCCACGGTCTCCTCGGGCTGAGGATCCGGCTCGGACGCGGGCTCGTCGCCGCTCTTGGCCAGCCCCTGTGCGACCAGCTTGCATCTGGCATAGGGCTCAACCTTGTCGGAACTCTTTACGATACAGGAGGTATCGTTGACGCGATAGGTCAGAAGCCAGCCGGTGAAGGAGGGGTCACTTTCGATCTCGGCGATCTTGTCAGAGCCCTCGATGCTGTTCGTGCCGTCAGAGTAGGTGGCTTTCGGATCCGCCTCCGTCTCCTCCTCAGGCAGAGCCTTCAGCACCACGACGAGCGCGTAGCTCTCGGCCTTCAGACCGTTGTAGACCTCTTTATCCGCCAGCGCGTTTTCACCGAAGTGCAGATCGGCGCTCTTGGGGTCGGCCTCGGCCTTCTCCATCAGACTGGCGTGCTCCTTGTCCTTGCGGACCTCATTGGCCTTGTCCGCCGGGGCGAGCAGGACGTCGTCGATGTAATAGCCCTCAAAGGGGTGGACGTAGAAGCCGCCTTCGCTGTCGCCGCCGTCGTCGCGCAGGACGCCCAGCGTCAGATGCGTGTCGCTCGCGGCAAGCAGAACGCCGTCCTGCTCGGCCAGGAGCTCCTCGGGGACGGGCATCATCTTGCCGTTCTCCGGGTCGAGCACGGGCTTTTCGTCCTCCGCCTCGGCTTGCTTCACCTTGGCGTAGACGAGCAGCTCGACGTTGACGCTGTCCTCGGGCAGCTTGTCCTCGTCGGCATGTGCGGCGGGCGCCATAACGCCCATCTGCAGCACCATGACCAGGGCAAGCAGCAGACAGAACACAGTCTTCGTTGTCCGTTTCATACCAATCACCTCTACGAAAGTTTGCACGGCGCGGCAAATAAACTTGTAATCAAATATTTACCGCATTGTAACTTTAGGCAGCGCCATTATAGCGTCTGCTCTCCAAAAAAGCAAGAGAGACGGAGCCAAAGCTTTCTTAAGATTACACAACAGAAACAAAAGCTTTCAAACTGTAGTCGCAGCTTCGCCTCTTCTTTCTGATCCCACTATACTATTCTTTGCCCGAAAAGTCACCTTAAGCATTCTTAAATTGAATTGGACGTCAGAAAGAAGGCCGCGAGCGGCGAAGGCGGAGCAAGTTTTCAGAAGTCAGTTTTCAGTTTTCAGAAAAGAGTTTTTAGTTTTCAGTTTTTAGTTTTTAGGATAGCGCGACAAATTTGAGTTTAGCGGCGAATTCGGAATGCGGAATTCGGAATTCGGAATGATGGGAAAAGGAAGGTTTTGCGCGGGAATTGTCGTCCATGTCGTAGGGGCCGACGCCCTCGGCGGCCCGCGCGGTACGATCTAAATACGTGAACAAATCCCAAGCGAAAATGTACTATTCTACGAATTCACCGGGGATTTCCGTATGTTTTTGGCTTTTTTTGCCGGGCCGTCGAGGGCGCCGGCCCCTACGAAAAGAGGCTGCGCCCCACGTAGGGACGAGCATTGCTCGTCCGCCGAGCCTGTACCGTGTCCGCAGGCGATTCGTGAATCGCCCCTACGGCATCCTTTCAAACGCAGCGATAAACTTCCGTTTATCTTTCTGAAAACAAAAAAAGAACCGGCTGCGAAAACCGAAGTTTTCACAGCCGGTCGATGCTTATTTCGCGGGGACGAGGCGGCCGAAGACGACGTAGCGGGCCTCGTTATACTCATAGGTGCAGGTGGAGAGGACCAGCACGCGGTCGCCGACGCCCGGCGTCACGTCGCTTTCAAAGTCGGAAAAGGCCTTCATCTTGATCAGATAGTTCTGATACTCCTCGTCGTTGGCAAAGCTCTTCGTATAGACGGTGGAGTCGGAGGCGGTGATGAAGCCGGAAAAGACCTCCACGCGGTAATTGCCGGTGGGCGTATTGAGGTACATGACCGGGTGCTCCTCATAGTACTGCTGATCCTTGTACTTGACGAGCGAGGCGAACATCGAGCCGTCTTTCATGTGGTGACCATAGATGATGCTGATGCGGCCGGAGAAGTCGCCGGGGGACTGGAAATCCATGAAGAGCGAGCCGCTGGGGTTCTCGCTGCGGTCATAGAGCCGGTGCAGATAGTAGGCGTTGTCGAGCGACTGCAGCACGGGGTAGCTGATGACCGTGCCCTCGCTGTAGAGCCAGCCCTTCACATCCGGATTGACGGCGCGCAGCGCGTCAAAATCGACCTGGAGCGGGGAGGTATCGCTTGGCTCCTCGGCTGGCTTTTCCGCGCCCGGCTCCTGCGGGGCATAGCTGACGGTGGGAGTGTGCGTCTGGGTGACCTGGTCGTGCAGACCCGAATAGCTGCGCTGGGCGACGCGGTACTCGTGCACGATGCTGTAGAGCTTATAGCCGCTGAAAAGGAAGACCGCCAGCAGCAGCCCGACCAGCACGCTCAGAAGGATCCGCTGCGTTTTGCGGCTGAGTTTTTGTTTCTTTTTTCGGGGAATGTGATGATCTGCCATATGCAACCCTCCCTGTGGCTGCACATTATAGCGCACAAAAATCGAAAAGAAAAGAGGGGAGCGGGAAAGGTTAAGAATAATTAACAAACGGCACGAGCTCACAGAGCGCCGCGATAGCGGGCGAGGAAGGCGCGCGCCGCCTCCGTCTTCGGCGCGGTAAAGAGCTCCTCCGGCGCGCCTGTCTCGCACACGGCGCCGTCGGCCATGAAGACAACGCCGCTGCTGATCTCGCGGGCGAAGGCCATCTCGTGGGTCACGACCAGCATGGTCATGCCCTCCTCCGCAAGCTCCCGCATGACGGCGAGCACCTCCCCGACCATCTCCGGGTCGAGCGCGGAGGTCGGCTCGTCAAAGAGCAGCAGCTCCGGCTCCATGGACAGGGCGCGGGCGATGGCCACGCGCTGCTTCTGCCCGCCGGAGAGCTGGCGCGGCCGGGCGTTGCGGTAGGCCGCCATGCCGACCTTCTTCAGATACAGAAGCGCGCGCTCCTGCGCCTCCTCACGGCCTCGCCTCAGTACCCTGCGCTGCCCGACGATGCAGTTTTCCAGCACCGTCATATTGGCAAAGAGGTTGAAGCTCTGAAACACCATGCCGACGCGCGCGCGGTAGGCGGGGGCTGAAAAGCCCGGGCGCAGGATGCTCTCCCCGCGGAAGAGGATCTCGCCCGCGTCGGGCGTCTCCAGGAGGTTCAGGCAGCGCAGCAGCGTCGACTTGCCGGAGCCGGAGGCGCCGAGAATGCTCGTCACATCGCCTCGGCGCACCGCGAGATCCACGCCGCGCAGCACCTCGTGAGAGCCGAAGGACTTGCGCAGAGAGCGCACCTCAAGCAGCAGCTGCTCCATCGTCAGCGGCCTCCTCTCGCGCCTCCGGGGAGGCTGTAGGTGCCCGCGGTCATGGTCAGAGCGTCCTGCTGCACGAGCTCATAGCTGCTGCTGCCGTCCATCCGCCGCTCGAGAAGGCGCAGCAGGAAGGAGGCGGCCAGCGTCATGCAGAGATAGCCGAGCATCTCGATGGCCGCGGAGGGGAAGTAGAGATTGTTGACGCCGGTGATGTAGCGGTGGAAGGCGAAAAATTCCGTGAAGCTGATGATGAACATGACGGAGGTATCCTTGACGTTGATGATGAAGTTGTTGCCGATCTGGGGCATGATGTTGCGCAGCGCCTGGGGGAGGATGACGCTCGTCATGGTCTGCACGTGGGTCATGCCGATGGCCTTGGCACCCTCGGTCTGCCCGGGGTCGACGGAGAGGATGCCGCCGCGCACGGACTCGGCCATATAGGCGCCTGTATTGATGGACACGATCAGAATGGCGGCGGCCCAGACGCTCTGAAAGCGCATGGCGTTGTCGGTGAAATAGGGCAGACCGTAGAAGATGAACACCGCCTGCAGCACCATGGGTGTGCCGCGAAAGACCTCCACATAGATGCGCACCAGCGCCCTTACAAGGCCCAGACCGAAGCGGCGGAGCGGGCGGTCGTTCTTCGAGCAGGGGATGGTCTGCAGAATGCCGCAGAGAAGGCCGATCACGCAGCCGATGGCCGTCGCGACGAGCGCGAGCAGCAGCGTGTTGCGCACGCCTCCCAGGTAGGATGAGCCATAGCTGCGCCAGAGCTGGGCCATGTCGCGCCCCAGCTTGAGGAGCTTATCCATGCCGAAGCCTCCTTTTTTGCGTTCAGACCTCGGGCTGGATGGCGATGGCTCTGTCCATGAGGGCGTTGAAGTCGTCCGCGCTCATCGTGGAGAGGACGGCGTCGATCGCCTCGCGCAGCGTGTCGTTGCCCTTGAGGACGGAGATGCCGATGTTCACGTTCTCGGCCCGCTCCTGGTCGCTCGAAAACTGAAAATCGCCCTCGGTGCCGGAGAAGTCGAGAATGACGAGGTTTTCGTCCCGCGCGGCGGCGCCCATGGCGGTGGGCAGATCGGTGCACACGAAGTCGACGGAACCGGTCTGCAGGGCCATGATCATGGCCGGAGCGGTGTCGGCGGGGGGCAGGATCTCAGCGCCCTCGATCTGGGGCAGGCAGCTGTCATACCAGATGGTGCCGGACTGGGAGGTGCAGCGTCCGCCCGCGAGCTCCGCGATGGATGCGGCGGAGGCGAAGGCGCTGTCTCGCGTGGTGAGGCAGACGATGGTGGCGTAGTAGTAGGGGCCGGCCATGTCGACCTCGGCCATGCGCTCGGCGGTCATGGACTGCCCGGCGATGTTGGCGTCCATGCTGCGCGACTGCACGGCGGGGCAGAGAGAGTCCCAGGCGCTCGAGACGATCTCGAGCTGCCAGCCGTTGGCCTCGCAGATGGCCTGGGCGATCATGACGTCATAGCCGTTGGCATAGGCGCCTGGGACGTTCGAGATGGGCACCGCGCCGTTGGCGTCGTCGTTCTGCATCCAGTTGTAGGGCGCGTAGGCGCACTCCATGCCGACGGTCAGCACGCCGTCCTCGACGCCGGTGAAGGCGGTCTCGGCCGGGGTCTCGGCGGCGGGGGCGCCGCCGCAGGCGCTCAGGGCCAGAATAAGAGCCAGCGCCAGAAGGATCGCAGTCGTTCTTCTCATGATGTCTCCTTTTTCTCCGGCCCCAATCCCCGGACCGGCGGGAAAATTAAAAAAAGAACCGCTTTGTCAAGCGGTTCCCAAGACGTCATGATCGGACGGTATGCCGAACGATGAGGTTTCGATAGCGCTCCACAAATCTTTGTGACAGTCCGGCGGATCTTTTCCGACGGCCCAGCACCGGGGGAGCAGCCTCTCCCTGCGGCGCTTCGGCGGCGATCCCTTTCCTCTCCGACGGCAGACTGGCCTTGCCGGAGGGTACTGATGAGCACCGCGCCTCTATCTCAAGCGATTCAATTTTGACCAAAGCTTAGCACCGCGGCGGGCAGATGTCAACCATTTAACGTAATAAAGAATAAATTTTGGCGGAAACGGAGAGAAAAAGAGCCCGCGACGCGGCAAATCTGGGCATTTTCCCCGCCCGCGGGGCGTGAGTTTTCAGTTTTTAGTTTTAAGTTTTTAGTTTTTAGAACGGTAAACGGACATTTATCGCTGAGTTTGAAAGGATGCCGTAGGGGCGGCCCTAAAGGACTAGCTTCGCGTCGCTATCAGCCGCCCGCGGACACGGTACTGGTTTGACGGGCGGCTGATAGCCGCCCCTACGGCGTAGACGTTAATTTTCTCGCTCTATCCTTTGTTTCCTTCATTCTGAATTCTGAACTCCGCATTCCGAATTTGACACGTTCTCCTGAAAACTGAAAACTGACTTCTGAAAACTATCATTCCGAATTCTCCCCGGGGCCCGGGAGTCTTGCGCTCGGGACGCGGGCATGGTATAATACTTCATTATGAATGCTGCAAGTTGTTTTACAAGATAGATGCTCCGCGCCCGGAAGGCGCAGGGGAGGACCGTATGAAAAAACAAAAACTGAAATTTTATGTCGAGCCGAAGAGCTTTGGGGCGCAATGCTCCATTATTCTGATGGCCCTGGCTATCGTGTTTCGGATCATCGGCTGCTGGGGACTGTGGACGGATGAATTCTACGCCGTCACGCAGATCCTTCTGCCGATCGCCTCTGGCTTGCTGCTGATCCTCTTCGTCGCCCTGCTGGGACGCCGCGCGCTCTTTCTGACGAGCCTGCCGGTGCTGATGGGCGTGGTCTTTTTCATCCTCAAGTCCCTCGGCTTTGAAAGCGTACTGCACACGGTGCTGTGCATTGTGCTCTATGTCGCGGTGGCTGTGCTCTACGTCGCCACCGTTTTTGCGCTGATCCGCACGAAGTGGCTGCTGGTGCCGCTCTTCGGTCTGCCCTTCCTCTACCATATCTTCGTGGAGGACCTGGCCGCGCTGCGCGACACGGCCCACCCCGTCAGCTTCGCCGCGGGCATGCAGGAGATGAGCGTGCTTTGCATCATGCTCTCGCTCTTCTTCCTGAGTCTCGCCATGCGCAAGAACACCCCGCAGCTGGAGGACATGGACCTGCCGAAAATGCGTGCGCCGAAGGTCGTCGCGCCGAGCCGCGATGCCGCGGAGGAGGCGGAGGAGCCCGCCGCTGAGGAGCAGGAGGCCGCCCCGGCCGCCGAAGAGGAGCAGGAGAAGGAAGAGACTCTATGAGCGAAACCGAACGGACCGGCAGACAGCCGGCGGCCACGGGGCGCCATCTGGCGCCGCCCAAGCCGAGAAGCGGCCCGCCCGGCAGCTCGCTGACCGGACGCCGCCTTCGTCTCCAGACTTCCGAGCTCGAGGCCCTGCGGCAGGAGCAGGACGCCGCACGGGAGGCGCTTCGCCGCACCGCCGCGCAGAGCGCCGTGCCGGAAGCGGCGGAAGAGGCGGAAGCACCGGAAGAGACCGCCGAGGAGCGGGAGCTGCGCCGCGCGCGGCGCAGAAAGAAACGGAGACTCTATTTCGGCGTACTGCTGGCGGCCTTCGTGCTGATCGTCGCCGCGGCGATCGTCATGCGCGCCGCCGCCGATCATCGCCGCTATGACGAGACCTACGCCCAGGCGGTGGAGAGCTATCGCGCGGGCGACTACGACGGCGCGCTGAGCATCCTGCGCCGCGCCGCCGCGCTCAAGGAGACGGACGAATGCCTGCGGCTGATGGCCGACTGCTATGAGGCGCAGGGCAACTACGAGCGCGCGCTCGAGCTGATGCGGAAGCTGGATCTGTCCAACGAGGCCAATCAGCGCCGGATCGCCGCGCTGGAGGCCGCACGCGCCCTGGCGCAGCGATCGGAGCTCATCACGGTCAACGGCCGGGATTATTCGCCGGACACGCGCTCGCTCGTCATCCGCGACGAGCAGACGGGGCCGGAGCTCCTGAAGGAGGTCACACAGCTTTATGCCCTCTCGAGCCTTACGCTCACCGGGCTGGGATTGCGCGATATTTCGCCGCTGTCTTCTCTTGAGGGACTGACGTCGCTCGATCTGAGCCGGAACGAGCTGCGGGATCTGCAGCCGCTTGCCGCGCTGAGCCAGCTGCGAAGCCTCTACCTCGACGGCAATCCCACCATCACAGACTTCAGTCCGCTCTACGGACTGAGCGCGCTGACGACGCTGAGCATCCGCGACATCCCCGTCACGAAGGCCCAGCTCGAGGCACTGACGAAGGCGCTGCCCGGCTGCGCGATCCACAGCGAGGATGCGGAGGAGGAGAACGCACCCGAGATCACGCTTGGCGGCAGCAGCTTCTCCGCCGATGTGACCGAGCTTGATCTCTCCGGCTGCGGTTTGAGCGATATCTCCGCGCTCTCGGCCTGCCGGGAGCTGAAACGGCTCAACCTGTCCGATAACGAGCTCAGCGATCTGAGCGCGCTGACGGATCTGCCGAAGCTGGAGGAACTGGATCTCAGCGGCAATCTTGTCACGGATCTGCGGCCACTCATGTCGCTCAAGGCGCTGCGGCTGATCCGCGCCGAGGACAACGACATCGCCTCCACCGTACCGCTCGGCGCGCTGACAGAGCTGCGCGAGCTGCATCTGGCGCGCAATCCGCTGCGGGATCTGTCGGGCCTGTCGAGGCTGACCAGGCTGGAGACCCTCGGCCTGGAGGACAGCGGCCTGCGCGATGAGGATCTCGAGAGCCTGTACAGTCTGACAGGGCTGAAGGTCCTGCAGATCACGGACAACAGCGAATTGAGCGGCGAGGCCGTGGACCTGCTCAAAAACACCCTCGCCTCCTGCTTTGTCCAGCACTCGCCGCTCGTCTATTCGGTCACCGTCGGGCGAGAGCACGTGCGGCGCGACGTGACCGAGCTTGATCTGAGCGGCCAAAGCCTCGGGATTATCGGCAATCTGAACCTGCTGACCCAGCTGCGCACGCTGCGGCTGCGCGGCTGCGAGCTGAACAGTCTCGAGGGGCTGCAGGCGCTGATCGAGCTGCGCGAGCTGGATCTGTCCTTCAACAACCTGACGGATCTGACCCAGCTGCCCCATCTGAGAGCGCTTGAAAAGCTGGATCTCTCGCACAACCAGCTGCAGTCGGTGCGTGTTCTGCAGAATATGACCTGGCTCATGGAGCTGGATCTGAGCGGCAACGAGCTGCCGCCGGAGGAGATCACCGAATTGCGCGAGGCTCTGCCGAACTGCACGATCGTCTTCGAACCCTGAAGACGCGGCCTCAGCGCGAGACGCTACTATTATAATTATATCGAGCAAAGCTTCGGAACCGACGCCGGTCCCGAAGCTTTTTCTTTGCGCAAACGAACGGGAGAGAGAAGAGTTTTCAGAAGTCAGTTTTCAGTATTCAGAAAGCAATAAATTGGAGTTTAGCGCTGAGTTCGAAATGATGTCGTAGGGGCGGCTATCAGCCGCCCGCGGACATGGT
>CAMHMZ010000004.1 GCA_946186375.1 uncultured Clostridia bacterium | reverse complement strand
GCTTCCTCGCGTATCTCGGCAACGGTTTCACGGTATTCCTCCACGGCCTGCTTGATCTCGATGCTCTTTTCCATGCCGTCGATCACGGGCTTCACCGCAACGGCGGCGCTGGCAAAGGCAAGGCAGATCAGCAGGACAAGCAGCAGGAGCTTCCACTTAATGCGTTTCATGTCTGCCCCTCGCTTTCTCCTGTCGGATGCTGTGTCGCTTGCGCTTCGGCTTTTTCACGGCCTTGTAGATCCCGCAGCCCGCGCCGATCCCGGCGACGGTCAAGCCGCCGTAGATCAGCCCGTGGCGGTATTCGTCGCCCCAGGTGGATTCTTCCACGGGGGTAAAGTCCGCATCCTCAATCACGCTGACGGCTTCCTCGTATTCGGTACGCTCCCCACGCAGCAGCAGCCGATGGCTGTTCACGCCGTAGGGAGTACAGGTGACAAGGGTACACAGGTCGCGCCCGGCGTCGATAGTCAGCTTTCCCGTGTCCTCCGGGAGAACGGTATAGATTTCGACCACCTTATAGGCCAGCGTCTGCCCCAGCACACGGAGAAAGAACAGATCGCCCTCTTTCAAGAGGTTAAGATCGGAAAACATCTTCTGTCCGGCAAGGCCGCTGTGACCGGTCAACACACAATGCGTCCCGAGGCCACCTACCGGGAGAGAGGAGCCGAGCAAGTGGCCCACGCCCCGGTCGAGGGTACTTTCCTCTGTGCCGTGGTAGATAGGCAGATTGACGCCGATAGCGGGGATCTCCACATAGCCCATCAATCCGTCCTCCCGCACATTCAAGAGCGTGTCGTAGCTCTCCGCGGCTTTGATAAGGGCGTCCTTCGTGTAGGGCTTTTCCGGGATCGTCACAAGGGTCTTGTTGTATTCCTCCGCTTCGGTGCGGGCAGCGTCCAGCGCCGTGGTGTCCATCTGTTCGATGGCTTCCGTGTACTGCGTTTCAATGAGGCTGCGGTTTTTCTCGGAGAGGTAGTTGGCGATCAGCGGGTACAGGATCACGCCGAGGGAAACGACGAACAGGACGGCCAGAGATAAGATTTTCATAGATTTCTTCATGCGTCCCCTTTGCAGAGCAAGAGGGCGGATTTGCCGCCCTCTCGCCGTTCAGTATAGTTAGGTGTTCTGCGCTTTCTTCTTGCTCTTGCGGGTGAGGGCGACGATGCCGACAATGCAGAGCGTCAGCATGGAGAGTCCGGCCACGGGGAACATCCAGTTGCCGTAGGAGCCGGTCTGCGGGAGATCAAAGCCTCTCGTATTGATGACCGTGAATGGGACGAAGGCGTTGGCCGAGCTGCCGTCCGGCTCCATGTTGACCTTGTTGCTGTCCACGGTGGCGCTGGCCGTCAGCAGCTTATGCTCCAAGTGGCGCTGGGGCATATTGTGATACAGGCCGGGATCAACGTCGGCGTAGCGGGGATCGTTCTGAATGAGGCCGAGAACGTCCGTCCCGTAGATGCCGCACAGGGTTTCGCTCTCGGTCTGCGAGATCACGACCTTGATGCTGTTTTTCAGCAGCGTGTAGCCGTTGGCGGTCTGTACCTCCGTCCAGGTGTAGGTATCGTCCTCCAAGCCCTTGAGGATCAGCTTGCCGTCCTTCGTCGGGATGAAATGGGTGGCGTCCTTTTCCTCGGTCACATGGTTGGTCACATACCAAACGCCCTCATCCTCGTTGAGCTGGCCGACGAGGAAATAGCCGTCCGTGTCGTTGCGGACAACAAACTGGACTTTGGAGAAATCGCCCCGGCCATCGGAAAACTGCTTCGTCATGTCGATGCCGTACACATAGACGTGGCAATCGTCCACGAGGGTATCGTAGTAGGAGCTATTCGTGCGCTTCCAAGTGAGGACAACATCGTTGGGGTTGCCCGCGTCGCCGTAGGTCACGCTGCCGTCGCTGCTGACCGTGGCCTTGTAGGTGATCCGCAGGGTGCAGTCGGAATAGCCGGAGTTGACCATGCTGGACTTCACATAGACCTGTCTGCCGGAATTGATCTCTGCAAGGCCGGAGGCGGTCATGGAGATCGTCATAACGCTCGCGCCGTCCGAGGCCGTGTTGTAGCTCACAAGAAAGCGGTCGTCCTGTTCCGTCCAGGAGGTCACAAGATCGGTACAGCCCTCGTCCCGGAAGAACTCTAACAGCACGTCGCCCTTGTTGTAGGTGATACCTTTGGAGAGCGTGTCGATGAACGTGTACTCGGTCAGATAGGACGCCTCGGAGGTGATGCTGGGCAGCGTGGAAATGATCTGATAGTCGATCACGTCGCCCGCCGAGGCCGTGCCGGTATGGGCGTAGCCGTCGTGAATGTCGCTCGTGCTGCCCTCGTTGTGGCCGGTGTCGGCCTTGTCCTCGCGCAAGGTTTTCTCCAAGCTGGGGATGCCCGTGAGGTTTTTCGGGTACAAGGTAACATCGTAAATCCAGCGCGTCCCGCCGTCGCTGGCGTTTGTGCCGTCAACGGAGGTCATGGGGAGAGAGACGAGGAAAGGCGCGGTCGTGTCCGTGACCATTTCGGGGACGCGGGTTTCGATCAGCAGATACAGGCCCAGGGGCAGATCGGCGGCTCCCGTATGGCCGTAGGCGTCCGTCTCGGTCATGGCAACGCCGTGGTTGTCGCGTGCGTAGCGTTCCAGCGCGTTCTTGACCGCGATAGCGTTAGCGTCCAGCGAGGTTTTAAGGCCGTCGATCAGCACGTCGGAGCGGTAGTAGTACACGGTCATGCCGTCCACAACTTCGTCTGCCGGAGCGTAGCGATCTTCGGTGCTGACGCCGATAGCGGAGAGAAAGGCGTTGTTCTGCTCGGTGGGGGCGATGCCGTACAGCACTTCGATATGCTCCGCGCCGTTCTCGCTCTCGGTAAAGGTGCGGATCGAGGCCACGCGGACGTAGGTGAACTCCACGCCCTTGATGGCATAGCCGTAAGCGTTGCCGTTGGCGTTGAGCGCGGAGACGCGGCTGGGATCGCCCAGCACGGCCTCCACGCCGCTTTCATCCTTGACGCCGGTACTGACGTAAGAACTGTCCCAAACGCCGTCTTTCTCGGCGTTGGTCAGATCGTACTTATAGATGCTCAAATTGCCGGTGCGGGAGGTGTCGATGGTGGCCTCGTCCACGGGCGCGGCAAAGGCAGTAACAGAAAAGCTGCATACCATCAAGACGGCAAGCAGCAGCGCAAAGAGTTTCTTCAAGTTTCGCGTTCATCCTTTCTTTTAACGTAAATGTAGGGCATGGTCATAAAGCCCATGAACAGGGGCAGCCATGCAAAGCCCGCACCGCCCGTTTCGGGAATGCGGAAAATGGGATCGTCGGTCGCCGTGACATACAGGGTGTAGCAGTAGGTCACGCCGTCCACGGTTTCGCTATCCGCAGCCTCACCGCTGATCTCCACGGGCAGCGTTCCGACGTAGAGCGGACTGCCCAGCAGAGAGTGGCCGACGGGCGCCTGCGTTTCGGTCAGACGGTAGAGAATGGAACTGTCTGCCCGGAGGCCGCTGAAGGTCACGTTGCCGCTGGAGCCGGTGGTAAGCTGTCCGTCAGAGAGGCCGGAGCTGGTACAGCCGCCCGCCTGGATGTTGTCTCCGTCACGGGAGAAAACTGCCGCCCAGCTTGCGCCGTTGTCCGTGGAGTATTCCAGGAGGAAGGTCGCCCCGGCAAGGGCGCGTCCGTTCTGATCCTGTTTCTTCACTTCCAGCGTTCCCGGCCTGCGGAGGTTGCTGCGCTCCTGCGTGATCGTTACGCCGTGTTCCGTAATGGAAAACGGGTACACGGTATCGTCCAGCTCGTAGCCCTTCGGCGGGCAGAACTCTTGATACAGATAGGAGCCGTAGAGCAGACTTTCAAAGGTCAGCTCTCCGTTGGCGTCGGTGTAGCCCTCTGCGATCAGATGGCCGCCGCTGTCAAAGAGCCGGAAGCCCGCGCCGGAAAGGGGCGTGTCCTCGTAGGCGTCGCGCTTGACGATCTTCAAGTTACCCCGGATCGGGGTGTTGTTCGCGGTGATGGTGTAGGTCTTTCCGTGTTCGGTGACTTCCACTGGGATCGGGGTACTGTCGAGCACAAAGCCCTCCTGCGTCGCCGTCTCCTGCAGAGCATAGCTTCCGAGCAGAAGCCCGGTAAAGGTCAGCTTGCCGTCTTCGTCCGTGTCGCCCTCTTTGACAAGGTTGCCGCCGCTGTCCATCAGAATAAAGTGTACGCCGGACATGGGCTCGCCGGTTTCCTCGTTCTGCTTCAGCACAGACACGTTCCCGCGGGCAAACTCGTTTACTGCGGACACAGTTACTGTCTGCCCGCCCTCTGTGATCGTCACGGGGTAGAGCATCGGATCAAGGACAAGATGGCGCAGCGTTTCCGTCTCGGCATAGTAGTATTCTCCCAGCGGAAGATCGTAAAAGCCGATTTTTCCGTTGCTGTCTGTCTTGCCGCCGCCTACCACTTGCCCGTCGCTGTCGTAGAGGACGAAACATGCGCCGGGTACGACGTTTCCGTTTTCGTCCACCTTGCATAATTCGATGTTGCCGGTACGGATCGGGGCTTTCGGCGTTCGGACGGTCATACTGGCGTCAACAATGGTGCATTGTGTGTCAATGGTGCAGGTGACGACGCGCTGCTGGCCGTAGGTGGTCGGCGCATAGAAAAACAGCACCGCCTCGGTGCTGTCGTAGATACCGGAGGCCGAGAGCGTGTAAGCACGTTCCTCGTATTCTTCCGGGATTGAAATATACAGGGTGTCGCCGCTGTTGCCGGTATAGCCCGTGATGCTTGTCCCAGCGGGAAACGCCGAGGTGTCCAGCGTGTAACCGCTGGAAAGCCCGGTGAAGGTCACTTTCACGCTGCCGTCGAAGCTGAAATTCGGCTCGTTGGATTCCAGCGTCAGATCCGTGCGGGAGAACGTAATGGAATGGTTTGTGTCTGGGTGTCTGCCGTACTCCAAAAGCTCCAGGCACCACGCGAAAAGCGCCTCATAACCGGGTTTTGCGCGGGCATTGCTTGTATCTCGCAGATAAGCGGGCATTTCCTGGATGCCGTTTTCCGCGAGGAAGAAGCGGATCGCGTTGGCCGTAGCGTACTGCGCCTGGTTTGCGTTAAAGCCTCCCGTCGAGGCCGGATACCCGTGCGCGAGGATCGCTTTCAGTCCGTTCAGTATCTTCGGGGTGTAATACTGCGAGCCGTCGGTTGCGTTATACCCGTCACCGTAGGGGCTTTCCATGCTCATTTGCAGGCAGTAGGCAGGCTGGCCGGTTTCCACAACCGAGTGCGGCGGTGTGCCGAGGTCGCCCCATACGCCGTCGTATTTCTCAAAGTACATGAAAGGCTGGTATGCGGTGGCGATATGAAGATCATCGGCAAAAGCCGTAACGGGGATAGCCGCGCATAAGAGCAGCATAGTACAAAGCGTCACGGCAAGCCGCTTTGTCCATTTCGTTTTTACAATAGGCATGATTCCTCCTTGTCTTGGTTTTGCAGGAATAGAAAAGCTATGGGGTGGCCTCACCTCGGTTCCCCGGCGGATTGCCCTTGCCGATGGCGGTCATCCGGCCTGGGGTGTAGGGGCACTCGGTGTACTTGCAGTACCGATCCTTCCATTGAGGACGGTGACAGCGACAACTCCGGCACTCCGGGAAAGGGCCGTCTGCGCCGCTGTCGTAGTGATCGCCGGGCTTGTCCCGCATGAGGCTCTCAAAGGCCCGATGCTCGCCATTGGTAAAGTACATGATATTCCTCCTTTCGGCTTGAATTAGGGCTTGCGGTTGGGGCTGCGATATATATGAAAAAATGTGTCTCACGGTGAGACACATTTTTCGACAGATTGATATGGAGTTGTAGGTGTGGTATAATCACCTCGACAAATCGGAGTTTGTAAGGAGGCGATAATGTGGACGGCTATAACGAGGATTTTTGGAAAGCGCTGGATGAATTGGTAAGTAATTCAGAAATTGTGATCGACAGGCCCAAAGGCTCTGCTCATCCCAGATTTTCAAACTTTATTTATAAGGTTGACTATGGATATTTGAAAGATACCTCCTCTATGGATGGTGCAGGAATTGACGTATGGGTCGGAAGCGGTGATAAAAAGATCGATGCCATCATGTGTATCGTTGATTTATTGAAGAGAGATTCAGAAATCAAAATTCTGGTAGGTTGTTCGGAAGAAGAAAAGCTGGAAGTATACAAAACGCATAATGAAACGCAGTATATGAAAGGCATTCTGATACGTCGGTAAATTCCAGTTTGTAGAGATATTGTGTTTCACGGTGAGACACATTTGGAGAAACAATATGTGCGGCAGATACTACTTTACCCGCGTCAGCGAGGACGAAAAGCTGGATGCGGTCAACAAGTACATGGAGAAGAACTATCCCGGAGAGTACAAAACGGGCGAGATTCTTCCCGGCGATATTGTCCCGGCTGTGATAGATCAGCACGGGAAGATCGTCGCTGTTCCGGCGGGTTTCGGCTTTCTGGGCTTCCAGGATAACAAGCTGATTATCAATGCGCGTTCTGAAACGGCAGCGGAAAAGAAAACCTTTGCCGACAGCTTGCGCGATCGGCGTGTGATCCTCCCGGCCTCCGGCTTTTATGAGTGGAGCCATCACGACAGGGAAAAAACAAAGTATCTGTTTACAGTGGACACCATGCAGACGATTTACCTCTGCGGGATCTACAAGCTCATTGACGGAGCGTACCGTTTTGCAATCCTCACGCGCCCGGCCAACGAATCTATGATCGAGATACATGACCGTATGCCCGTGATCGTTGGGGAAAAAGACGTGCGGCCTTATCTGACAGATCGCAGCGCCGCCGCTGAAATCCTTGCTACGGCGTCTCCTATGCTTTTGAGGAAGCCAGCATAATAAAGAGAGAACGATATGGACGTGAAGATAGAAAACTCCGCATGGGATCATCTGTCCTATGCGGAGAAGAACAAGCAGCTTTTCTTGAAACAGAAACAAACTCTTGATATGTTCCTGGAGCGCGGGGCGATCAGTAAAGCCCAGCACGACAAAAGCCTACATGACTTAATAGAGAAAATGGGGATTGAGGGGTAGAATATGAAGAAAGTCAGTTCATGGCATATAGGCGTCGCTGGTGAGGCGTTTGCAGCCGCCCAGTTTGCCAGATATGGAATAGATGTATCTGTTCAGTACGGCGCAAATCAGCCGGAATATGATCTTATCGCAACAAAGGGAGATAAGATGCTAAAAGTCTCCGTCAAGGGAAGTCAAGACGGCGGCTGGGGCTTGACGCAGAATTACAAAAAGGGTTGTGACTATCACGAGGCCATTAACAAATGGCTTGAAGCTCACGGGAAAAAGACTATCTTCTGTCTCGTACAGTTTCAGAATGTGACCGACGATCAGTTGCCGAGGATGTATCTTGCAACGCCGAGCGAGATCGCTCAGGCGCTGCATGATTCCAGGGCTGGCATGGGTGAAACTGTTCTGCGCGAGCATCATGTTTGGGGCGAGAGAGCCAGCGCAGCCGGAACAATAGACAAGCTCCCCGAAGAATGGCTTTTCACAGAAGAACGGGTAAAGCAGATGTTTGATACATACGCATGAAACGTGTATCACCGTAAAAAAGTGTTGCTGATCTTAATGAAGATTTAATGAGAATGAAGGTTAGAATTAAAACACAAGTATGTGGAATGTGATATAATACAAGCAATGCTTGTTTCATGAACATGAAAATGTGTCTCACCGTGAAACACATTTTTTGCCCGCTTGCTATGATCATGTCGCTGGTTTTTCTATCCCGGTTGCAGAATAAGGAGCTGACTATATGGATTGGGAGTTTGTTGTACGTCATCTGATAAGCGGCAGTATCCCCACGATGGCCGCATTGGTAGTGTATTTTATTATTCTTCGTCTAATGGGAAAGAAGCAAACAATAGGTCATGTAACAACATCATTTGTTTTTGCTTTTTATCTCATCGGTTTATTGACAGTAACAGGTATTTGCATTAGGGCATCCTTTTCTCCGAGGTTTTCTTTTATTCCTTATGTAGATATGATAAGAGGCCCTGTGGATACTGTTCTGAACATACTTTTATTTGTGCCGATGGGGTTTTTCCTTCCTGTATTGTACGAAAAATATGATACGCTCGGAAAGATCGCTTTAGCAGGTTTCCTTGTTTCGCTGTCTGTTGAGATAATCCAGATGTTCGGCTTTGGCGCAACGGATATAAATGACTTGATCACAAACACAATCGGAGCTTGCTTGGGGTATGGCATTTACAAAATGCTATATAAGGTTACGCCGGAGTCTTGGAAGAAACAGATCAGAGTAAAAGGCAGTCAATGCTATTATGAACCGCTGATTTTTTGGATCTGTTCAGTATTGATTATGCTGACAATTCAGCCGTCGATCTATAAAGCTCTATTTGCTGCGGGGATGGCAAGCGGAGAAATACAGGTTTGGCAATAAAAAAAGGCCGCTTTCACGATCTATTGAACGTGGAAACGGCCTTTTTCAGTAGGAGGGAGGATGCTTGAACGGTGGTGGAAGCTGCCAGCATCATCCCGATATTCGTTTTTGGGAAATAAAAAGGCTCGTACTCCGTAGAATACAAGCCATAAAACATGCTATGGTGGAGATAAGCGGGATCGAACCGCTGACCTCTTGAATGCCATTCAAGCGCTCTCCCAGCTGAGCTATACCCCCGAGGGAGCATGTTTTTTATTGATTTGTAGGGTTTTTTGCTTCAAGAAGCTCTCTCAAACAGGGGGCTGGTTAAATATGATGCGCGCTCCCAGCTGAGCTATACCCCCGTAGGAGATACTTTGTTGTTTAATTGTAAGGGTTTGCGGGTTTTGCAGGTACTCAAACGAGGGGGCTGGTTAAATACGGTGTGCGCTCCCAGCTGAGCTATACCCCCGTGAGCAAGGAGTATATTAGCAGACCAAGCGGTAAATGTCAAGCTCTTTTTTCAAATTATTTCTATGGTCGAAAATGAAGGCTTTCAGACCGAGGCAGGGCAGGGGATTGTCATTTTGCCGAGGATTGATAAAAAATAGACAAAGATTTCAGGGCGAAAATCGGCAAAAAAGGCTGCGGTTTCCATTGATCGGCAAACAGGAAGGAATAAACTTGTGCAGAACGACCAAAGGAAACTAAAAAACGGCCACGAAAACATAGATTTTGCACAGCAGTAAGGCACAATCCACAAAAATTGCTCTAATTTGGAGATTGTGCATAAAATCAATTGAATTCTTTTGTGCAATGCGTATAATACGAATTGCGACTGAGGTCGAGAAAGGAAGTGCTCATCTATGCGTAAGTTCCGTAATCTGTTCCAGAATCATTTTCAGAGTGGCCTCTCCATGATGGTCATCGCCATGGCTCCCGGTGTCTTTGACAGAGGGCTGTTTGATGAGGTTCGCGACTGAGCATCTCATCCCAAACTGATATGACAAGAGCCGCTGCGTCGCAGCGGCTCTTTTTGCGCGTTCAGTCTGTTATTTGACAAAGCCGATCAAGGTGGAAGGGGAGAGCTCCGCGATGCGGGCAAGGGCCTCGTCCATCGCTTTTTCGTTCTCACTCATGACGTCCGCATATTCCTTGCCGTTTCGCACGAACACGAGACGGAAGTACTGAAACACGGCCTTGCCGCAGCAGAGCTTGCCGTTGACCTCGTTGATGCGGATAAACACGCGCTCGAAGTCGCTGTAGGACAGAAAGCGCGTGCGAAAGCCCTCGCGGAAGAAGACGCCCAGACGGCCGACGCGCACGGAGTCGAACTTCTCCGCCGCGGCATAATCGGCGCTGAGCTCGGCACTCTCCACAGAACCGGAAACGCCTGCAAATCTTTTTTCAGCCATAGTGATCCTCCTGTGAAATCATCTTGCGCTCAATATAACACGCGTGGGCGAAAAAAGGAAGATTAAATTGAATTCTCCTTGCGCTTTTTCCGGCTTTCGCATATAATCAAAGAGATGATTATTAATGATCGGAGGATCTGCTATGCACTGCACAAGAAAAGTGACCGAGGATCTGATCTGGGTAGGAGCCGACGACCGGCGTCTTGCCTGCTTCGAGGGCGTCTACGGCGTCCCCGACGGCGTTTCCTATAACTCTTATCTGCTGCTCGATGAGAAGACCGTTCTGTTCGACACGGTGGACAAGGCCGTGTACAGCGTCTTTCTCGAAAACCTCGCCTATGCGCTCGGCGGCCGCAAGCTCGACTGCCTTGTGGTCCACCACATGGAGCCGGACCATGCCGCCACGCTCGAGCTGGTGCTCACCCGGTATCCGGAGGCGCAGATCATCTGCAACGCCAAGATCAAGACCATGCTCGGCCAGTTTTTCCCCATGGATCTGGAAAACCGTATTACCGTCGTCAAGGAGGGGGACAAGTTCTCCACCGGGCGGCATGAATTCACCTTCGTAATGGCGCCCATGGTGCACTGGCCCGAGGTCATGATGAGCTACGATCTGACCGACAAGATTCTCTTCACGGCCGACGCCTTCGGCACCTTCGGCGCTCTGAACGGGCGGCTGTTCAACGACGAGGCGGATTTCTTCGCGGAAAACCTCAACGAGGCGCGCCGCTACTACACCAACATCGTCGGCAAGTACGGCCCGCAGGTGCAGTCCGTCCTCAAAAAGGCGGCCGCGCTGGAGATCAGCCTGGTCTGCCCGCTGCACGGCTTTGTCTGGCGCAGCCATTTCGGCGATTTCCTGGAGAAGTACCTGCTCTGGAGCAGCTACACCCCGGAGGAAAAGAGCGTCCTGCTGGCCTATGCCTCCGTGTACGGCCACACCGAGAACGCCGCCAACATCCTGGCCGCCAGGCTCGTGGAGCGCGGCGTGAAGGTGCGCATGTACGACACCTCCGTCACGCCTGCCAGCTATATCGTCTCCGACGCTTTCCGCTGCAGCCACCTCGTCTTTGCCGCCACCACCTATAACGCGGGCGTGTTCGTCACCATGGAAAACCTCCTGCACGACATCGCCAACCACAACCTCCAGGGCCGCAAGATCGCGCTGATCGAAAACGGCAGTTGGGCGCCGGCCAGCGGCAAGGCCATGAAGGAGCTGCTGAGCGGCCTCAAGAACACCGAATTCATCGGGGAGAACGTCACGCTCAAGTCCGCGCTGGCTGAGGGGCAGCTGGCCGAGCTCGACGCTCTGGCCGACCTCATCACCGCCGATCTCTGCCCGGCGCCGGTCGAGGAGGCAGTCATCGTCCCCGCCGCGGGCAGCTATGATCCCGAGGCCGTGAACACCAAGGCCTTCAACAAGTTCAGCTACGGCGTCGAGGTGCTCACCACCCGCGTCGACGGCAGGGACTACGGCTGCATCATCAACACAGCCGGGCAGGTCGCTGCGGGCGACCCGAAGAAGATCACCATCTCCTGCATCAAGAAGAACAACACCTGCGACATGGTCGCCAGGGCCGGGCGCTTCAACATCTCCATCCTCACCGAGGACGCGCCCTACAGCCTCTTCCAGCGCTTCGGCTTCCAGTCCGGCCGCGATGTGGACAAGTTTGCGGACGTGGACTATGACGACCGGATGGCAAACGGCATCCGCTATGTGCCGACCTTTACGAACGCGGTGCTCTCCTGCGAGGTCATCGACGTCAAGGATCTTGAGACGCAGGTCCTCTATATCGCCAACGTCGTGGAGGCACGCGTCCTCTCCAACGCGCCGAGCTGCACCTACAGCTACTATCACGCCCATATCAAGCCCAAGAAGAACCCCGCGCCTGAGCAGAAGGAATGCTGGGTCTGTCGGGTCTGCGGCTATGTGTACGAGGGCGCGGAGCTGCCGGAAGACTTTGTCTGCCCGCTCTGCAAGCACGGCAAGGAGGAGTTCGAGCACGTGGTGCCGGTGGAGAAGAAAAAGCAGAAGGGCTACCTCTGCAAGATCTGCGGCCACTTCGAGCCCTGCGAGGGCGAGCTGCCGGAGAACTACGACTGCCCGATCTGCCATCACGGCAGGGAGGACTTCGAGCCCGCCGAGCAATAAGAATCAACGCCTGAAATCGTCAACGCGCGCCGGATCTCCGGCGCGCGTTTCCATCTTGCGGGGGCTAATGGCCCGGCACAGAAAAAGTTTTTTGATTTACATAATTTTTTGTGGCAAACTCGTTTCGCCTGTGTTATACTTTTTTCAACAGAGCGTCCGGGCCCTGAAAACCCGGAGAGATCAGACAAATTGCTTGTGGGGGAGAAACAGCCATGAAATGCCCGTTCTGCGCCTATCTGGAAAGTAAAGTCATCGACTCGCGTCCTGCGGAGGAGGGGGCGACGATCCGCCGCCGCCGCGAGTGCCTGGCCTGTCAGAAGCGTTTTACGACCTATGAGATCATCGAGCGCCTGCCGATCGTCGTCATCAAGCGCGACGGCAGCCGTCAGTCCTTCGACAAGGTGAAGCTCATCAACGGCATGGTGCGTGCCTGTGAGAAGCGCCCGGTCGCCCTCGGCCAGCTCGAGGAGATCGCGGACGAGATCGAGCAGGAGCTGCAGAGCCATCTCGAGCGCGAGATCAGCACGGTGGAGATCGGCGAGATGGTCATGAGCCGCCTGAAGGACATCGACGAGGTCGCCTATGTGCGCTTTGCTTCCGTCTATCGCAGCTTCAAGGATATCAACACCTTCATGGAGGAACTGACGAAGCTTCTCAAGGAGAACAAATAATCAGAACACACTGCCGAGCCGCGGATGCTCCATCTCATCCACACAGTCGAGATGATAGTTCAGCCTCTCATAGGCTGAGGCCGCGGCCTCGGCATTTTTCTCGTCCAGGTGCTGCAGAAGATCATAGAAGGCGTCCGCCAGACCGTCGATCTCCGGGTGACGGATGAAGATATGCGTGAACGCGTCAGCATCCTGCCAGAGCCCCAGTGCTTGCTGCGCGTGCTCCCGGGCGCCGGAAAAGTCGCCGCTGTCCGCGCAGGAGCGGGAGAGCGACAGCTCTGCTTCGACGCTGTCTGTCAGCGCGTCATAATAGTGCAGATTATAAAGCGACAGCCCCAGCAGCAGACACAGCAGCAGCGCCGCTCCGATCTCACGTTTCATGGGACGCCTCCTTCGCGCAATAGTAGACCTGACCCGCGGCGTTCACGCTCAGAAGAAAGACCTCGCGCGCGCTCTTCGCCCCGCGGCGCTGAAGCTCGTCCCGCAGCCAGGCTTCGTCTTTTCCGCTGCGCCGGAGGTTTTCGCTGAGCACCCTCCCGTCGCAGATGAGGATGAAGGGGCAGCCGCCGTCCTCGACGCCGAGACCCAGCATGGCCGCCGTCACGGGCTTTTCGGCGGGGAAGGGGATCACGGTCAGCTTCCCGTTCGTCTCCAGGATGGCGTATTCGATCTTGCTCAGGTCCATGGCGCCCTGTGAGCGCAGCTCCTGTGTCAATTCGTCGAGTGTGAAGCGGTTTTTTCGCATCTCCCTCTGGTCGATCACGCCGCGCGTGATCAGCAGGCTCGGCTTTCCGAAGAGGAGCTTGCGCAGGCGGATGCTTTTGAGCGACACGCCCGCGATGAGCACCTCGCAGCAGAAGAGCGTCAGCATCGGGACAAGGCCGTTGATGAGCGGGATACCGAGATCCTGCAGCGGGTGCGCGGCCATATCCGCGATCAGCGCGGCGACGACGAACTCCGACAGCTCCATCTCGCCGAGCTGGCGCTTGCCGAGCAGCCGCAGGACGGCCAGCAGCGTGACATATACGATCAGAGTACGCAGAAACAAAATGATCATGTTAAGGAGATCCCTTTCCCGCGGCAAGGCGCGATCTGGGATTATCCTTTCCGAAAACACAGAAAACATACGGAGGAACACGTCATGAAAACGCTCATTTTGTCCCGCGAGCAGGCGATCGGGCAGGCCGCGGAGGAGATCGGCCGGATTTTGAAAGCAAAGCCGAACGCCGTCGTCGCGCTTGCGCCGGACGAGGAATGCCTGGCCTTGTATGAACGGCTGGCCGCCATGAGCGCGAGCGGGGCGCTCGAGCTTTCGGAGACGGAGCTGTTTATCATATCGGAATTCGAGGGCCTTGACGGAACGGATCCGCGCTCCTGCGAGGCGCGCGTCAAGGCCGCCTTTGCCGGGGCTTCTCTTTCCGACGGGCGTTTTCATCTTCTCTCCTGTGCCGCACCGCAGGAGGCGGACGAGGCTCTCGCGCGTCTCGGCGGGCTGGATCTCGCGATTTTGGGCATCGGATGGAACGCGCGGCTCGGCTTTAACGAACCGGCCACGCCCTTTGACTCGCGCGCGCATCTGCAAAAGCTCGCCCCGGCCACGCGCCGGGAGCTGGCCGCACTGTTCGGCGGCGAGGAGCTTGTTCCCGTGCGCGGCGTGACGCTCGGGATCCGGACGCTCACGGAGGCAAGGCGCAGCCTTGTCCTCGCCTTCGGGGAGGAGAAGGCCAAGGCGGCCTTCGACATGCTCTACGCGAGAAACGACAGCGCGGTGCCCGCCGCCTTCCTCCAGATCCCAAGCGAGGTGACAGTCTATCTGGACGAGGCTGCCGCGGCGAAGCTTTGAAAAGGAATAAATAAAATGACCCCGGCAGCGCACTCTGCTGCCGGGGTTTTGTCATAGGAGACTCCGATAATCCTCGCTTTCCGCGACACTGTCGGGCGGGAAAAACTCCTCCATCGGGAAACGGATGCGGCCGAAGAGCGCACAGGGATCGTCCTCGCTGCCGCCGGGGCACTCCTTCTCGGGGACGGAGTAATCGTAGGCGGGGATCAGCAGCTGCGTGTCGCGCTCGAGGCGGATGAGGCTGAACTGGCCCAGCGTGACGTACCAGCGCCGCCCGGCGTCGGAGAGCACCAGCGGCTCGCTGAAGGCCGCGCTGATGAAGGCCGGGATGTCGCGCTGCTCCGTTTCGCCGGGGAGGGGAGCGCCGGGATCGGCCAGCTTCATCCGCAGGGCGATCGGGTCGACCGAGTCGACGACGGCCAGCGGCAGCTCGCCCGTGTCCACCGCGGGATTCGGGTCGTCCGAGCGGAAGCTCTTGACGCTGGCGACGCTGCCGAAGAGCATCACGCGCTTATCGAAGATCGCCAGTCCTGTCACGGTCTCTCCGGCCGGGAAGGTATCGCCGGTCACGCGGTAGAAATAGGTGCAGTCGACGGTATAATAGCCGCGATTGAAGCTGATGGGGGAGACGCTGACGTCCACATACAGAAGCTCCGCGCTGCGCGGCCGCAGGCTGAGGGCGTTGTCTATGTAGGCTTGCGCGCTGACCGTCGGATAGACCCGCAGATCGTCCACGCAGTCCTTGTCTTTGCAGCTGTCGAATATTTTCCGGGTGCTGACGCCTGCGGCTTGGGTGATCGCCGCCGGGCTCTCGCCCCCGTTCACCACTTTTTCGGCCATACAAGTACCTCCTGTCGCATGATTGAAGAAACTTCAGTACAGTCTATGCGCCCCGGAGAGAGAAGGTGTGAATTTTCACTTGAAAAAAAGGCGCGTTTAGTCTATCCTATTAAAAAGAAACGGAGGTCGTGAGATGGATCATTTCGGTTTTATCCATGAGAGTCGTGACATCAAGATCCTCATTCTGTTCATCCTGCGGCGGCTTCCCGGCTTTGTCGACGCGGAGACGCTCCGCGGGCTCAGCCAGTGCGACGACGGCATCGGCTATTTTGACTATGCCGAGTGTCTGAGCCAGCTCGTCACGGGTGGAAACATCGAGGAGTCGGAGGAGGGCTACCGGATCACGGAGAAGGGCGCGCGCAACGCCGACGCCGTGGAGAGCAGCCTGCCGTACTCGGTGCGCAGCAAGGCGCTCAAGCTGATCGCACCCGTCGAGGAGCAGCTGCGCCGCGCGGCGATGATCACGGCCCGGCACGAAGTGCGCGAGGACGGCTGCTATGTGACGCTCGCCATGTCTGACGGAAAAGGAGAGGTCATGCACCTCGAGCTCCTCTGCGCCGGGGAAGAGCAGGCCAAGCGCATGGAAAAGCGTTTCCGCAAGGACGCCGAGGGCTATTATCAGCGCCTCGTCGCGCTTTTGGAGGAATAACAGGGGAGGAGGAACACGATGCGGACAGTCATCCCGGAGGGCTACCGGAGCCTTCTCGATATCTATGAAACACAGAAGGCGATCAGCCTGCTCAAGCGCCTGTTTGAAGACAGGCTCGGAGCGCTTCTCAATCTGCACCGCGTTTCCGCGCCGCTTTTTGTGGCCGAGGGCTCGGGCCTCAACGACAATTTGAACGGGCACGAGCGGCCGGTCTCCTTTGACATCCTGCATTCCGACACGCGCGCGGAGGTCGTGCAGTCGCTGGCCAAGTGGAAGCGTCTCGCGCTCAAGCGCTACGGCTTTTTCCCGGGCAAGGGCCTGTATACGGACATGAACGCCATCCGGCGCGACGAGGACGAGCTGGACAATCTTCACTCCGTCTACGTCGATCAGTGGGACTGGGAAAAAGTGATATTGCCGCATGAGAGAAATCTCGACCAGCTCAAGCTCACCGTCATGGAGATCGTCCGCGCGATCTGCGACACGCAGGATACGCTCGAAGCCATTTATCCGCAGTTAAGCTCGCTCGGCAAGCTCGACAGGAACGTCTGCTTTGTCACCACGCAGGAGCTGGAGGACCGCTATCCCGCGCTCAGCCCGAAGGAGCGGGAGCTGGCGCTTTTGCGCGAGCACCACACAGCCTTCCTCATCGGCATCGGCGCGCCGCTGCGCTCCGGCAGGCCGCACGACGGTCGGGCGCCGGACTATGACGACTGGACGCTCAACGGCGATCTGCTCTTCTATGACAGCGTGCTGGACTGCGCGCTGGAGATCTCCTCCATGGGCATCCGCGTCGATCCCGAGGCGCTGGAGAGGCAGCTGGTCGCCTCCGGCTGCGAACAGCGGCGGGAGCTGCCGTATCACAAAATGCTGCTGGCCGGGGAGCTGCCGCTGACCATGGGCGGCGGCATCGGACAGTCGAGACTGTCGATGCTCCTGCTCGGCAAGGCGCATATCGGCGAGGTACAGGCCTCCATCTGGGACGTGCCGACCGTCGAAGCGTGCCATAAAGCCGGGATCACGCTGCTGTAAGCATCTTGTATTACAAAAACGAGGGCCTTCGCCCGGAAAGCTGAAAAGAGGCTGCGGATTTGCTCCCGCAGCCTCTTTCGGTTCATTCTTCTTTCTGCCCCTTGACATAGTAGTGCCGGGCGATCCAGCGGCTCAAGCCGTCGAGCCCCGGATAGACGATGCGCTCGGACATGTTGAGCTGGTCGAGCATGTCCCGGATACGCCAGCGCAGATCCTTGCTGATGACGTACTTGACCGTGTTGCTTGTGTACCGGTCCAGAAATTCCTCCACGCGGTCCATGCCCATGGGCGTGACGGAGAAGAAGGAATACTGGTTGACGATGCGCGCGTCAAGAGAGGGCGGCTCCAGAACGACCATGGCGTGATCGCCCATGTCCTCATCATAGCTTGACAGGCTGCTGGCCGCCGCGTCCAGCATGTCTACCGAAAAGACCTCGGCCTTATACTGCTCCATGATGGCGCGGTAACGCTCCGGCAGGAGGCTGTGCAGTTCCGCGATATCGAGCCGCCACACCATACAGTCGTGGTCGTCCATGGCCTCCATGTTGTCATCCGTCACGGCAAAGTGCAGCGCCACCAGCGCCGACTGCGTCCAGTCCAGCAGCCGCGTCGGCAGGCCGTGGTGCTGGCCGAGGAACATCTGCCGCCAGATGGACTGATAGACGGTGGGATCCTCGATCACGGCGTACTTGGCGAAGTTTTTCAAAATCGCAGGCTCCAGCGTCCGCTGCAGTTCCTTGCAGTTGCGGCGCAGGCTGGTGGTCATGTCAAAGGCCGCGTCCGTCATGCCACGATAGACGTAGGGGCTGCGGTGCCGGTCGAGATCCGGGCGGTATTCCTGATCGCTGAGCAGGGGAATGAGTTCCTCGATCCTGTCGATGCGTATTTCTCTGATCATAAGCGGCCTCCGAGTGCAGTTTCTGCTCAAATCCTATCGCTTTTTTCCCTCTTCGTCAAGGGCACGGCTGAAAACAGGCATAAAAAAACGACCCCTCCGGGCCGAACTGTATATAAAAAGAAATAACCCCTGACTGCCATCCAAATACCATCCGCGTACAGTCAGGGGTTATTTCTCTGAATTCTTGGTATCTAACATCCTGGTTACCTCTCTTTCTTCAGATTGTTCGTAGACCCGGGATCACCAAGACCCTCCATGGCACTTTTGCGGACCGTCACGATCCCATCTCGTAAGTGAGATACACTCTGCCTTCGTTCTCGATGCCATCGCCCGGGGCGAGCAGCCTTCCCACTGCCTTTGGGAGGCTCTTACAAGCTCTTTCTTGTTCTTTCTGGCTATAATATACACAAAAGAAGCGCGGAAAACAAGTGGTAAATTATACAAATCGCACAGCAAATACTTGGGCAAATGATAGAAAAACGGCTCTGGTAAAGAAAACCAGCCGTTTTCCCTTGACAGATAAGGCCGACGCATTATATATTTATTTTGTTGGGGCTTGGAAAAGAGCACCGTTCAGCAGACCTTTGGATCGTAAAACGGGATCCGGGGGGCTGTTCTTTTTTGCGCAAAAAAAGGCAGAAAAAGGGCGCTGAACGCCGCAGACTTGAATTCTTCTCCGCAGCGTGGTATAATACCCAAAAATCATCCTGTGCGGAAAGGAGAGCGGGCGCTATGGCCGGGAAAAAGCAGCGAAACAAGGTCGTATGGCTTTTGGAGATGGCAGGGCTCATTCTGGCACTTTATCTGGTCATCAACGCGCGGCTCGACCGCACGGCGAGCATCGTATTCGACGGCGCCCAGGGCGGCCTCACGAGCGCCGATACCTTCACCTTCCTTGACCCGGACGCGACGCCCACGCCCGATCCGAACGCCGTCAAATGGCCGAAGCTCACCAAGGACGATCTGACGGACAAGCGTCAGTACGCCATCGTCAACGACACGCATCTGCTCTCCTCGGCCTTCGCGCCGGAGGAGACGGGCACGATCAGCGGCACGAACATGCTGTTTGACGCCGAGGTGCTGCCCTATCTGGAGGAGATGCTGCAGGATCTGCGCGATCACGGCTATACGCCCTATATCGCGGGCGCCTACCGCTCCTATTCCTATCAGGAAAAGCTCTTCAACGGCAAGGCCAGCCAGATCGCCATGGGCATGAACCCGCCCGTCAGCGACTATATGGACGAGCGCTATCAGCTCGCCGTGGCCGAGGCGCGCACCATCGTCATGTTCCCCGGCAGCAGCGAGCATCAGCTTGGCTATGCCGTCGATATCCTCGACCGGCAGCGCAGCCGTCTCGTGTACGAGAACATGAACCAGGAGTTTTTCGCCTATCTCGACAGCATCTGTGCCGACTACGGCTTTATCAAGCGCTATCCCACGCGCAAGCTCCTGCTCACCGGCTGGGACGAGCCTTACCATTACCGCTATGTCGGCAAGGAGGCCGCGACCTTCATCATGGAGCACGGCATCTGCTACGAGGAGTTTTACGCGCACTACGATCCGGAGTTCACCTTCGGCGCCTATTGATCCGCTGCGGCCGCCCGCCAGACAGGGCGGCCGTTTTCACCCTAAGCGGCAAAACGCAAAAAAAGCTTGCTTTCCTGCGCCGGGAGTGCTATGATAGGCAAGGTAGGATTATGGTATTGATGGAGTGGGTTTTCGCCCACTCCTTTTTATGAGACTTTTGCCCTTGGCAGAAACAGGAAAGGAACGGAGCATGAGCAAGATCACCGAGCAGGTTGCCGCGCTGGCACAGCCCGTCGTCGAAGAAGAGGGCTGCAGCCTCTGGGATGTGGAATACGTCCGCGAGGCGGGGGAGTGGTACCTGCGCGTTTATATCGACAAGGAGGGCGGCGTCTCCATCGACGACTGCGAGCGCATCAGCCGCCGGCTCGATCCGCTGCTGGACGAGGCCGATCCCGTGCCGGAGAGCTATGTCTTCGAGGTCGGCTCCGCCGGGGCCGAGCGCGAGCTGAAGCGTCCGCGCGATTTTGAGCAGTTCATGGGCAGCGACGTCCAGGTCCGGCTCTACCAGCCGGTCGGCGGCAGCAAGGTCTATGACGGCGTGCTCACAGGCTATGAGGACGGGCGTGTCACCGTCACGGTGGGCAAAGCCGAGCACAGCTTCGACAAGGCGCAGGTAGCGCAGGTGCGTCTGCGCGTCAGCTTCTGACAGTTTGAGGAGATATTTTGATAAAGGGGTCAGGGAAACATGAACGCAGAGTTTTTTGAAGCCATCGAAATGATCGAGAAGGAAAAGGGCATTCCCCGCGGATATATGTACGAGAAGATCAAGCAGGCCATGCTGACGGCCTTCCACCGCGACAATCCCGAGTGCGGCGATAACGTGGAGATCATTCTCGACGAGGAGAAGAAGCGCATCGAGATGGTCGTGAACAAGACCGTCGTCGAAGAGGTGGAGGATCCCAACCTCGAGATCACGCTGGAGGCCGCCAAGAAAATCAGCCGCCGCGCCAAGCTCGGCGACGTCGTGGGCGTCCCGGTGGAGACCAAGAAATTCGGCCGCATTGCCGCGCAGTCTGCCAAGAACGTCATCGTCCAGGGCATCCGCGAGGCCGAGCGCGGCATCATCTACGAGCAGTTCACCTCCAAGGAGCACGAGATCCTCACCGGCGTCGTCTCCCATATCGACCCGAAGAGCGGCAGCGTAGGCATCCGCATCTCCTCAAACAGCGAGTTTACCGAGGCTCTGCTCTCTGCCAACGAGCGCATCAAGACGGAGGAGCTCAAGGAGGGCGACCGCATCAAGGTCTACGTGGTCGAGGTCCGCAACTCCACGCGCGGCCCGCAGGTGCTCATCAGCCGCACCCACCCCGGCCTTGTCAAGCGCCTGTTCGAGCTTGAGGTGCCCGAGATCTTTGACGGCACCGTGGAGATCCGCTCCATCGCCCGCGAGGCGGGCAGCCGCACCAAGATGGCCGTGTGGTCGGCCGATCCGAACGTCGACCCCATCGGCTCCTGCGTCGGCCCGCGCGGCGGGCGCGTGGCGAGCATCGTCAATGAGCTCGGCGGTGAAAAGATCGACATCATCAAATACAGCGAAGTGCCCGAGGAATACATCGCGGCCTCGCTCTCTCCGTCCGAGGTGCTGAGCGTCACCATGCTCGAGGACGGCAAGAGCTGCCGCGTCATTGTGCCGGACAATCAGCTCTCCCTCGCCATCGGCAAGGAAGGCCAGAACGCGCGTCTGGCGGCCAAGCTCACCGGCTACAAAATAGATATCAAGCCTCAGAGCGAAGCGTAATCAGTTTTCAGAAGTCAGTTTTCAGTTTTCAGGAGAAACGCGGAGCGTTTCTTCTGGGTAAGGAGGCGGTTGAGATGCCTGTGCAAAAGAAGATCCCCCTGCGGCAGTGTCTCGGCTGCCGTGAACAGAAACCAAAAAAAGAGCTGATCCGCGTGGTGCGCTCGCCGGAGGGCGAGATCAGCCTGGATTTTCGCGGAAAGGCCTCGGGGCGGGGCGCTTACGTCTGCCCCGATCAGAACTGCCTGAAGAAGGCGGTCAAAGCCCGCGCCATCGAGCGCGCGCTCTCCTGCGCGATCCCGGAGGAGATCTACGAAAAGCTTTATGAACAGATGGAGGCCGGCGAATGAGGGAAAAAGCGCTGCGCCTGCTGGGCCTGATGCGCAAGGCCCGCGCCATCGAGCCGGGCGAACTGAACACCGGCAACGCGGTGCGCGCCGGAAAGGCAAAGCTCCTGCTGCTGGCCGAGGACGCCTCGGACAACGCCCGACGCCGGGCGGAGACCTTCGCCTACGGGCGGCGGGTGCTCACGGTGCCCCTTCCGTTTTCCAAGGAGGAGCTGGCCGGGGCGCTCGGCATCGGCAGCTGCGCCATGGCGGCGGTCACGGATCTCGGCTTTGCCGGGGCGCTGACGGAGCTGCTGGAGCAGATGGATCCGGAGCGATACGGCGAAACGGCCGCGGAGGTCCGGCGGCGCCGGGAGAAGGCCGAACGGCGAAAACAGGAGGGACCGGCTCAACAGAGCGGGAAGAGGACAGGTAAAAGGAGGACGAACGGATGAGTATGATCAAATACAGAGTGCATGAGGTGGCCAAGGATTTCGGCGTAGCGTCAAAGGTGATCAGCCAGATCCTTACCGATTATATCGCGCCTCCTAAGAACCATATGCAGGTGCTGGAGAACAACGAGCTGGACGTCATTTTCGAGTATATGACCCAGCATAATCAGGTCGCGAGCCTGGAGGAGGTCTTCAAGGTCGAGCCGAAGAAGCCCGCCGCCCCCGCGAAGGCGGAAGAGAAGCCCGCCGCGGCGCAGCCTGCCCAGGGCGAGGCCGACAAGCCGCAGCAGGCGGCGCAGCCGCAGACCCAGCAGCCCTCGCCCCAGCCGAAGCAGGAGAAGAAGGATAAGCCGCATGTGCCCCGCCAGGTGGCGGAGAAGCGCGTCGTGGATACCCGCGGCGGCGCGGCGGTGAACATTGAGAAATACAACGAGAAGTTCGAGGATCTTGCCGGCAGCAAGGGCAGCCAGTCCGGCACCCAGCGCGGCAACAAGGAGAAGTTCACCAACAAGAACAAGCAGCGCCAGAGCGGTCAGCAGTCCAGCAAGCGCCGCCAGGAAGAGCGCGACAAGATGAACCGCCTCCACCTCGAGATCGCGAAGAAGCAGCCCGTCAAGGTGCTCATCCCCGATGAGATCGCCGTGGGCGAGCTCGCCTCCCGCATGAAGAAGACGGCGGCCGAGGTCATCAAGCAGCTCTTCAAGCTCGGCGTCTTCGCCAGCGTCTCCGAGGTCATCGACTACGATACTGCGGCGCTCGTCGCCATGGAGATGGGCTGCAAGGTCGAAAAGGAAGTCATCGTCACGGTCGAGGAGCGCCTGATCGACGACCACGAGGACGCGCCCGAGGATCTCGTCCCCCGCGCCCCGGTCGTGGTGGTCATGGGCCACGTCGACCACGGCAAGACTTCGCTGCTGGACTACATCCGCCATGCAAACGTCGTCTCCGGCGAGGCCGGCGGCATCACGCAGCACATCGGCGCCTACACCGTGGACGTAAACGGCAGCCCTGTCACCTTCCTCGACACCCCGGGCCACGAGGCCTTTACCTCCATGCGCGCCCGCGGCGCCATGGTCACGGATATCGCCATCCTCGTCGTCGCCGCGGACGACGGCATCATGCCGCAGACCATCGAGAGCATCAACCACGCCAAGGCTGCGAATATCCCGGTCGTCGTGGCGATCAACAAGATGGACGTCGTCGGCGCTAACCCCGACCGCATCAAGCAGCAGCTGACCGAGTATGACCTTGTCAGCGAGGAATGGGGCGGCGACACGATCATCTGCCCGATCTCCGCCAAGACCGGCATGGGCATCCCCGAGCTTCTGGAGAACCTCGTCGTTCTGGCCGAGGTGCAGGAGCTCAAGGCCAACCCGAACCGCGCCGCGAAGGGCACCGTCATCGAAGCGCGTCTCGACAAGGGACGCGGCCCCATCATGACCGTCCTCGTGCAAAACGGCACCCTCAAATCCGGCGACATCATCATCGCCGGCACGGCGGTTGGCCGCGTGCGCACCATGATCAACGACAAGGGCCAGCGCGTCACCGAAGCCGGCCCCTCCACGCCGGTCGAGATCTCGGGTCTGAGCGAAGTTCCCAGCGCGGGTGATGTGTTCAACGCCGTCACCGACGAGCGCATGGCCAGAGAGCTGGCCGAGGAGCGCCGCATCCAGCAGCAGAACAGCACGCTGGGCGGCACGAAGAAGGTCAGCCTCGAGGATCTCTTCAGCCAGATCCAGGCCGGTGAGATGAAGACCCTGAACCTCATCGTCAAGGCCGACGTCCAGGGCTCGGCCGAGGCGGTCAAGTCCTCGCTCGAGAAGATTTCCAACGACGAGGTGCGCGTCAAGGTCATCCACAGCGCCGTCGGCGCCATCAACGAGTCCGACGTCATGCTGGCGGCCACCTCCGGCGCCATCATCGTGGGCTTCAACGTCCGCCCGGACAACGCCGCACGCGACAGCGCCGCGCGCAGCAAGGTGGATATGCGGATGTACCGCGTCATCTACGACTGCATCAACGAGATCGAGGCGGCCATGAAGGGCATGCTCGCGCCGAAGTTCCGCGAGGCCATCATCGGCCACGCCGAGGTGCGCGAGACCTACAAGGTCTCCAAGGTCGGCACCGTCTGCGGCTGCTACTGCACCGACGGTAAGATCCAGCGCGGCTGCTCGGTCCGCGTCCTGCGCGACAACATCGTCATCCACGAGGGTCAGCTCGCTTCGCTGCGCCGCTTCAAGGACGACGTGCGCGAGGTCGCCAGCGGCTACGAATGCGGCATGCAGGTCGAGAAATTCAACGATATCAAGGTCGGAGACATCATCGAATGCTTCGTGATGGAAGAGATCAAGGCCTGAGGATAACAATACGAACTTACGGGCGCGGCCTCCGCGCCCGTATCTGATACAGGAGGGAAAACGATGCCTTCTCATAATCTGGAAAGAACGAACGACGATATCCAGCGCGTCCTGTCGGCGCACCTGCGTGAGATCAAGGATCCGCGCGTGCAGCAGGGCATGATCAGCGTCACCCGCGTCGAGACGACGGGCGATCTGCGCTATGCCAAGGTGTGGCTGTCGGTGCTGGGGCTGGAGAACGAAAAGGAATTCAAGAAGGGCCTCAAGTCCGCCTCCGGCTGGCTGCGGCGGGAGCTGGCCAAATCGCTCAGCCTCCGCTATACGCCGGAGCTGGTGTTTGAAGTGGACAAGAGCATCGAGTACGGCGCGCACATCAATCAGATGATCCGCGAGCTCGATATCCGGCCTGACGAGGAAGAGTCATGACGCTTAAGGAATGCGTGCGCTTTCTTTCCGAGCATGACGATTTTCTGCTCGTGACGCATAAAAATCCCGACGGGGACACGCTGGGCAGCGCCGCCGCGCTCTGCTCCGCGCTGCGCCGCCGCGGCAAGACCGCCTGGCTCTTCCCGAACGGGGAGACGACGAAGAAGTTTCTGCCCTATGTGGAGCCCTTCTTTGCGTCTGAGGGCTTTGAGCCGGCCTGCGTCGTCTCGGTGGACGTCGCGACGGACGCCATGTTTGCCCACGGCTTTGCCGGGCAGGCGGAGCTCTGTATCGACCACCACCCGACGAATTCCCACTACGCGCCGAAGGAGCTCATCTGGGCCGACCGCGCCGCCTGCGGCGAGATCATCCTGGAGCTTATCAAGACCCTCTGCGGCAAGCTCAGCAAGGAGGAGGCCGACCTTCTCTATATCGCTGTCTCCACGGACTGCGGCTGCTTCCAGTACGCCAACACCTCCGCGCGCACGCTGCGCGCTGCGGCGGAGCTTCTGGAGGCGGGGGCGGACAACCGCGCGCTGAACCTGCGCTTTTTCCGCCGCATCTCCCGCGCGCGCATGCAGCTTGAGGGGATGATCTACAGCGGCATGGGCTTTTACCACGACGGGCTCGTCACCGTTGCGATCATCACACGCGACATGCTGCGTGAAACGGGCGCGACGGAGGAGGATCTGGACGATCTGGCCGGGCTTGCCGGCAAGGCGGAAAACAGCATCCTCAGCATCACGATCCGCGAGCGGCCGGACGGCTCGAGCCGCGTCTCCGCGCGCTCGAACCCGGAGATCAGCAGCAGCGAGCTCTGCGCCGTCTTCGGCGGCGGCGGCCACGCCATGGCGGCGGGCTGCACCATCCAGGAGCCGCCCGAGAAGGCGCGCGACATGCTCCTCGCCGTCGTGGACGAGCTGCTGCGCGTACGGGGGCAGGCATGAACGGGATCCTGCTCGTCGATAAGCCCTCCGGCTGGACCAGCAGCGACGTCGTGGCCAAGCTCCGGGGCGTGCTGCACGAAAAGCGCATTGGCCATTCCGGTACGCTTGACCCGATGGCGACGGGGCTGCTCGTCCTCTTCGTCGGCCGCGCCACCCGCGCCGCGAGCTTTGCCGAGGCGCAGGACAAGCGCTATCTGGCTGGGCTGAGGCTTGGCCTCGTTACCGACACACAGGACGTGACCGGTACGGTTAGTGAACATAATACGGTTAACATAACAGAATACGAGCTGCGTTCGATCCTCCCGCGCTTCCGCGGCAAGCTGCAGCAGATCCCGCCGATGTATTCCGCGATCAAGGTCAAGGGGCAGAAGCTCTATCAGATCGCGCGCCGCGGCGGGGAGATCGAGCGCGCCGCGCGCCCGATCACGATCAGCTCTTTGGAGCTTGTGGGCCGCGAAGGGGAGGACTGGCTGCTCGACCTGCGCTGCTCCAAGGGGACCTACGTCCGCACGCTCTGCCACGATATCGGCGCGGCGCTGGGCTGCGGCGGCTGCATGAGCTCGCTGCGCCGCGTCTCCGCCGGGGACTTCTCTCTCGACGGGGCGCATACCCTGCCGGAGATCTTCGAGGCAGCAGAAAAGGGAGAGGCGGAGAGCCTGCTCCTGCCGCTCGATACGCTGTTCGCGTCTCTTCCCGCGTTCACGATCGGGGCCGAGGCCGAACGGCGGCTGCGCTGCGGCAATCCCTACGCCGTCGACGCGCCGGACGGAGAGATCCGCGTGTATAGCGAGAGAGGTGGTTTTCTCGCTCTTGCCCGCGTCGAGAACGGCGTGGCGCAGACCATCAAAAGCTTTTTCGAGGTTTCATGATGACACAGACAAGACGGGCCATCGCGCTCGGTTTCTTTGACGGCGTGCACATCGGGCACGCGGCTCTTTTGAACAAAACCAAAGAACGCGCCGCGGAGCAGGGACTCAAGCCCTCGGTGCTGAGCTTCGACGTGCACCCGGATGATCTCGTCTTCGGCGGACAGGTGGAGCTCATCAACAGCGCGCTCGGGCGCGAGGAGCTTATTCGCCGCGCCTTCGGGATCGAGAACGTCATCTTCATCCACTTCAATCAGCGCGTCATGCACATGTCCTGGCAGGACTTTGCCGACTCCGTCATGGACGAGCTGCACGCGGCCTGGCTCGTCGTCGGGCACGACTTCCGCTTCGGCTACAAGGGCGAGGGGACGGCGGAGAAGCTGCGGGACTACTGCGCTGAGCGCGGCGTCGGCTGCGATATCATCCCAGCCGTCACGCTTGATGGGCAGGTCGTCAGCTCTACGCGCATCCGCGCGCTGCTGAAGGAGGGCCGCGTCGAGGAGGCCAACCGCTGGCTGGGGCACCCCCATTTTCTGACGGACACGGTGCATTCCGGCTACCATCTCGGCACGAAGCTCGGCACACCGACGATCAACATGAGCTTTCCGACGGGCGTGCTGGTCCCGCGCCGCGGGGTCTATGCCGCGAAGGTCTATCTCTCCGGCGAGACGGAGGGCCATATCGCCGTGACGAACATAGGCGTGCGGCCGACGGTCAGCGACGAGGGCCGCGTGAGCGTTGAGAGCCATCTGCTCGACTATTCCGGAGACCTCTACGGACGGCAGGCGCGCGTGGAGTTCTACGCCTTTCTGCGCGACGAACAGAAGTACGCCGATTTTGCCGCGCTCTCCGCGCAGATCCGCCGCGACGCGGACGCTGCGCGCGGGTATTTTCAGAGCAAAAAAGAGTACTCAACCAACGGTTGAGTTATCTTTTTTGCATATCAACAAATGGTTTATTGGCATTTTCCTCGTTTTTTGCTACGCTTTGCTCAGCGAAACGCGTTCCGTCATTCTGTAATCATAAGGAGGATCTGAAATGAGCGAAACGATGGGAAGCATCCTCGCACGGCTGCGCAAGGAAAAGAATATGACGCAGGAGCAGCTGGCCAATGAGCTCGGCATTTCCTATCAGGCGGTGAGCAAATGGGAAAACGAGCTCTCGAGCCCCGACATCTCTGCCCTGCCGTTACTCGCCGAGGTCTTCGGTGTCAGCATCGATGCGCTGTTCGGGAGAGAGGCGCTCGAGCAGAAGACGGAGGAGCTTGTCCCCGAAGCGAAAGAGGCGGAAACGGCGGAATACGGGGAGCTGCCCTGGCCGGACGACGACACGCTGCACGTCGTGCTCTTTGCCGGGCACAGGCTCGTCGGGCACAGCGGCGGAGAGCATCTGTTTTCCAAAAAGCAGGTGAACTTTCAATATGAGGGCCCGGCTCTCAATATCCGGAGCGACTTTTCCGTCACGGTGGAGGGCAGCGTCGAGGGCAGCGTGAGCGCCGGAGGCGACGTGAAGTGCGACGCGGTCGGCGGGGACGTGAAAGCCCAGGGTGACGTATCCTGCGGTATCGTAAGAGGCAGCGCAGAAGTGCAGGGCGACGTCACATGCGGAGATATCGGAAAAGATCTGAACGCTGCGGGCGATGTGAGCTGTGGAGATATTCAGGGGAATATCTATGCCGGCGGAGACGTCAATTGCTCCAATGTGGGAGGAAACGTGACCGCGGGCGGAGATATCGACTGCACGGATGTGACAGGCAATGCCAATGCGGGCGGCGAGGTCGAAAAACGCGGCAAGGGCTTCTCGTTCCGGATCAAACTCTGAGTGATATAGTTTTCAGAATTCAGTTTTCAGTTTTCAGAACGGTAAACGGATATTTAGCGCTGTCATTCTGAGGAGCGCCAGCGACGAAGAATCTTTTAAGATCCTTCGACTCGCTTCGCTCGCTCAGGATGACAATGTAGGGGCTGCCGCCCCCGGCAGCCCGGCAGAAGCGAGCCAATAAGATGCACAAATCCCCGGCGAATTCGTAGAATAGTACATTTTCGCCGGGGATTTGTTCACGTATTTAGATCGTACCGCGCGGGCCGCCGAGGGCGTCGGCCCCTACGAAATGGACGTCATTTTTCGCGTTTTATCCCCCGTTCCCTTCCATTCCTCTCTCCTAACTCCTAATTCCTCATTGTTTTCAAACTCCAATTTTTCGCTCTCCTGTAAATAGAGACCAAACGCATCATATGAAAAAACCAGGGTTATCAACCCTGGTTTTTCTCGTTCTTTCCGGCGGGGCGGTTTTTGCGGGCGGTGTGGCCGCGGCCGCGGCGGCGGGCCTGCGTGGACTTCATGCGGTAATACTCACGCATGTCCTCGTCGGCCTCATACACCAGCATGCTCGCGCTCCAGCCCTCGGCGTCGCCGCGGTGACGAAAGCGCACACGGGTGAGATAGCTGCCGTCCGTGTCACAGGTAAAGAGATTCATGTAGCGCTGATCGCCCTGGTTGACCCACTTCACGCCCTCGAGCGGCTTGCCGCAGACAGGGCAGTTGAAGGAGCCGACACGGGGATCGACAAACGCGGCGGCCTTGCTCTGAAAGCCATCGAAGCTCTCGTGCAGCAGGGTGTCCGGCTCCTCGGGGCGATCCTCCGGCGCCTTGTAGTTCGGCATGCGGCTGGCAAGGATCCGCTCTGCGTCGGCGTACTGGCGCAGACCCTCGGCCATATTGAGCTGCGCGCTCACGAGCGCGGTGTTATAGGCGTCGCCCAGCGCGTCGTGCGCCACGCGCGTCTGCTCGATGCCGAAGTGCTCCATAGCACTGGCGAGCGACTTCTGGTTCTTGTCCAGTCCGGTCTGCAGATTGTAGATGAGCTGCAGGTTGATCCAGCCGGCGATCCAGTCCCAGTCGAGGTCGTGGATGATGATGTTCTGCTCGAGGATACCCTGATCGTCGCAGCCCCAGGTGATGAAGGTGACGTCGTCCCCGCACCAGGCGCGAAACTGCTCCAGCGCGTCGGGGAAGGGCACGCCGCGGCTCAGCCGCTCCTTGTCAAAGCCGGTGATCTTCTTCACCTTGTAGTGCATGCGGCGGAAATAGACGGGCTTGACGTCGATGGTAAACTCCTCGCCGAGGCTCATGTCCTCGTTGAGCTTCACGGCACCGATCTCGATGATCTCTCCCCGCAGATGGATGGGGAGCTTGTTGAAAACGGAGGACTTGGAGCTCATCGCCTGATTCCACTCCAGATCCACCACGACATAGTGCATAAAAACAAATCCTTCTATAGTAAATTACAGAAGGACATTATATACCTCTTTCCCTGTTTTGACAAGATGGGAAAAAGCTGATATAGTAAGTCGACAGAAAGCTGACTGACGAGGTGGAGCTTATGTGGGGAATGACGATCGGACGCGCGGCGGCGCTCTGCGGGGGCAGACTGTGCGGCGAAGCCGATGAAAATACAGAGCTCGGCGAGCTCGTGATCGACAGCCGCGCCGTGAGGCCCGGCGACCTCTTCGCGGCCTACCGCGGCGAGCGCGTGGACGGCCACGACTATATCGCCGCGGCGCTGGAGCGCGGAGCGGCCTGCTGCCTGGCCGAGCGAGTGCCGGAGGGCGTCGAGGGAGCGGTGCTGCTCGTGGAGAGCGTACAGACGGCGGTCGAGCAGATCGCCGCAGGCTATCGCGAGACGCTTAAGCTGCCCGTCGTCGGTATCACCGGCAGCGTCGGGAAGACCTCGGCCAAGGAGATGGTCGCCTCGGTCCTCTCGCAGCGCCTGCGTGTTTTGAAAACGGAAGGAAATCTCAATAACCAGATCGGCGTCCCGATGACTGTCTCGCGCATCCGTCCGGAGCATGAGGTCGCCGTGGTGGAGATGGGGATCTCCGGCTTCGGCGAGATGCGCTCGCTTGCGCGGATCGCGCGGCCGGACTGCGCCGTCTACACGGTGATCGGGCACGCACATCTCGAACAGCTGCACGATCTCGACGGCGTTCTGCGCGCCAAGACCGAGATGCTGGAGCTCATGCCCGATGGGGCGCCGATCTTTGTAAACGGCGACGACGAGAAGCTGCGCGGCCTTGCCTGCCGCCAGCGGAAGATCCTCTATGGCCTCGGCGAGGGCTGCGATGTGAGGGCCGAGCGGATCCGCGTCACAGCCGAGGGGCACACCGCCTGTGAGATCGTGACGGCGGAGCGCCGCATCCCGGTGCGGATCCCCGCCTTTGGCCGCCATCTTGTCTATGCCGCGCTCGCGGGCGCGGCGGTGGGGCTGCATTTCGGCCTGACAGATGAGGAGATCGTCGACGGGATCGCCGGCTTTGAGACGGTCGGCCGCCGCGGCGCCGTGATCGAGACCGGCTCTGTCACACTCATCGACGACTGCTACAACTCCAATCCCGATTCTCTGCGCAGCAGTATCGATTCGCTGATGAGCCTCCCGGGGCGGCACGTCTGTATTCTGGGTGATATGCTGGAGATGGGAGAGGAGAGCCCCGACATGCACCGGGCCATCGGCCGTTACGCGGCGGAAAAGGGCGCGGAGCTCGTGCTCACGGCCGGGCCCCTTGCGGCGGAGCTCGCTTTGGGTGCAGGAGACCGGGCAATTCATTATGTAAACCAAAAGGCGTTGACCGAGGATCTGCCGCGGCAGCTTCGCAAAGGAGATCGCGTGCTGGTCAAGGCCTCGCGCGGCATGCACTTTGACGCGATCAGCGAGGCGATCAAGGAGCTGAAGCTATGAAGGAAGCCTTTGTTTTCCTGGACCTGGACAACACGATCCTGGACTTTTCCATGGCTGAGCGGACAGCGCTCACCCGCATGCTCTCCGAGCGCGGCATCGAGCCCACCGAGGAGCGTCTGGCCCGCTATCCCGTTATCAACATCCGCTTCTGGGAAAAGCTCGAGGAGGGGCTCCTGACGCGCGAGGAGGTGCTCGTCGGGCGCTTTGAGGCCTTCTTTGCCGAGCAGGGGCTTGCCGTCTCAGGGCGCGAGGCCTGCGAGCGTTATGAGTCGCTGCTGCACGAGGGGCACTGGTTCATGCCCGGCGCACAGGAGCTGCTGCAGGCGCTGCAGGGGAGACACCGGGTCTTTCTCGTCTCGAACGGCCTGGCCTCCGTGCAGGAGAGCCGCATGGAAAGCGCCGGGATCAAAGACTGCTTTGAGAAGATCTTCATCTCGGAGCTCATCGGCTGCGACAAGCCGAGCCGGGAATTTTTCGAACGCTGCTTTGCGCAGATCCCCGGCTTTGAGCGCTCGCGCGCGATCATCGTCGGCGACAGCCTCACCTCGGACATCCGCGGCGGCGTGAACGCCGGGATCCTCAGCTGCTGGTACAATCCCAAGGGGCTGCCCGGCCGGGAGGACATCGTACCGGACTATGAGATCCGGCACCTGGACGAGCTCCTGCCTCTGCTGGAGAGCTTATAAAAATCGAAAGGACAGGCGCGGACGAACGGTCGCAGCGCCTGTATGCATCAACATGCTGAAATCGGCTGACAAAGAAAAAACCGTGTATTTTGCCGTGTCTCTGGCGCTCATGATCCTCACGAACCGCGTCCTCTTTCCGCTCGGCAGCTTCCTGGCCCGCGGCAGAGCGCCGCACGATCTGAGCCTCCCCATCGACGCGCAGTTTCCGCTTTTGCCCTGGACGATGCTCTTTTATTTCGGCTGCTTTCTCTGGTGGGGCTTTGTCTATTGGCTCGTCTCCCTCCGGGAGAGGGAGGAGGCCGACCGCTTCTTTGCCGCCAATCTTCTGGCAAAGCTTGTCTGTCTCCTGTTTTTCGCTTTTTTCCCCACGACCATCGTCCGCCCAACGCCGGGCGGCAGCTCGCTCTGGGAACAGCTTGTGGAGCTTCTTTACCGCGTCGATACGCCGGACAATCTCTTTCCCTCGGTGCACTGCTATCTGGCCTGGCTCTGCTGGATCGGCCTGCGCGGGAAGAAGGACGTGCCTTTGCATCTGCGCGCCTTCTCGCTCTTCATGGCGCTTGCGGTCTGCGTATCCACGCTGACGGTGCGGCAGCATGTGCTCGCAGACGTCTTCGGAGGGATCGCGCTGAGCGAAGGCTGCTATGCCCTCTGCGGCAGTAAAGCACTGCAAAACGTCTACGGAGCGCCGGTCAACAGGATCGTGCGTCGACTGACACGCTGAGAATAAGAAAAAACCGGGATCGTCCGATCCCGGTTTTTTCTTATGAGAAATCAGCTCAGTATCCGAAGAGCTTGCTGCGGTCGATGTCCTTAAGGCTGGCCGCGCCGCACATGGTCATGGTGCTCTTCAGCTCACCAACGATCTTGTCGAGATACACGCGGAAGCCCTCTTCGCCGCCGCCGTAGATCATGTTGAGGATCGGGCGGCCGATCAGCACGGCGTCGGCGCCGAGTGCGATCGCGCGGAACACGTCCAGACCCGAGCGGATCCCGCCGTCGACAAAGATAGTGAGCTGCCCCTTCACCGCATCGGCGATGGCGGGGAGCACCTCGGCCGTGGAGGGGGTGCCGCCCTGCACGCGCCCGCCGTGGTTGGACACGACGATGGCGGAGGCGCCGGCCTCGACGGCCTTGCGCGCGCCCGCAGGAGTCATGATGCCCTTGATGATGAAGGGTCGCGCGGCATAGTCGATGATCTCGCGCATTTCCTCGACGGACTTGCTGCCCGCGTTGGGGTTCATGGCCTTGAGGAAAGGCAGGCCCGCGCCGTCGACGTCCATGGCGACGGCAAAGATGCGGTTGGTGCTGACCCAGTCGAGCTTCTGGAAGACGGCTTCCTTGTTCCAGGGCTTGATCGTCGGGATGCCGATCCCGTCGACCTTGGCCATCTCACGCACGGCGTCGATCATGATGTCGGGGTTCACCCCGTCGCCCGTCAGCGCGGCGACGCCGTATTCCGCGGCGGCCTTGACGAGAATGGCGTTATAGGCCGGATCCTTGTATTTCGGCCCATAATGCATATCCAGCGCGCCGATGGGCGCGGCGAAGATCGGCGCGGAGAAGTGCCGCCCGGCGAAGTCGAAGCCGACGTCCGGCTCGACATTCGGGCAGAGCGTGTCCATGTTCACGCAGATCTCCTGCCATTTGTCGAAGTTACGCGCGGCGACGTTGCCGGGCTGCTTGCTGCCGGGGCCGGGCATGCTGTTGCCGCAGGCGCGGCCGTTGCAGACAGGACAGTTTTTGCAGTAGGGGCCGACCTCGGTCCTGGCGAGGTCATGGATCTCCTGATAGGTCATGGTCTCTCTCTCCTTTACAGTCTCACGGTGGCGGTTATGCTTCTTTTTTCATTATCCCGCAGGAGCAGGAGAAAGTCAATGACAAATCTGCCGCTCCGTCAAAGCGCGAGCCGCTTCTCGCGAAGCCGCGGCTTCCAGTAATCGCGCCCATAGACCAGGATCTCGGCCAGCAGGCACATGGGCAGGGCGGCGAGAACGTCGAGCGCGGAGTGCTGCTTGACAAAGCAGACGGCCAGGCAGATCATGATGACGACGAACAGCAGCGCGCCCTTGAAGAGGCGGGACTGGGTCTTGTCCTTCCAGAAGACGGAGAGAATGCCCAGCGAATAGCCGACGTGCAGCGAAGGGCAGACGCCCGTGCTGGTGTCAAAGGAATAGATGAAGGCCATCAGGCGCGTGAGCAGATTGTCGCGGACGAAGACATCGGGCCGCAGATCCTGGCGGCTCGGCCAGAGGATATAGCAGCTCATCGCAATGACCTGGGTGATAATGATATAGGTCTGCAGCTTCTTAAAGGACGGGACGTCATAGAAGAAGGTATAGGCCAGGGAGCCGAAGACCAGCACGTACCAGCCGACGTAGAAGATCACGAAAAACTCGTTGAAGGGGATCAGGTCGTCCAGCGCACAGTGCACACTGTGGCAGGCCTCGGGCGGGATCAAATTCTCGGTAATGAAGTACATCGCGAAATAAAAGATCCACCCGGCCAGCAGCCAGGCGTGGCGAAAGCGGGGCTCGTTCATACGGGAAAGGCGGAAACCGGAATAATCAACAGGGGTGCGTTTCATCAGCAGTTACCTCGATTGGGATGTTCTTGGGATAATCGCGTTTACGGATGTTGCGGTAGGGGACGACGGTGTGCTCGGGCAGGGAGGCGGCGATCTCTGTGATGCGCTCCGCTATGACAGAGCAGATGCGCTCGCGCTCTTCTCCGATGGGAGCGGAGGCGTCGAAGCGCACGGGCTCGCCGAGCACCATGGTTTTGCGCTTCGGGCAGATATACAGCGGCACAAACTGCAGCTCCTGCCCGGTCTTCTTATAGTAAAAGCGGGCGAGATCGACGAACTTGTCCTGAAAGGCGTATAGGATGTTGTTGTACCGCTCGTTTTTCTCAGGGAAGATGATCATGCTGCGCCCGGCGCGCAGGTGCTCGATCGAAAGCCGATAGGTCGTAATAAGGCGCGAGTCGTGATAGACAGGGATGGTGTTGGCGTTATTGAAAATCAGCACTGAGATGGGCACGATCAGATGACTCAGCAAACGGAAAAAGCCGTGTGTCCATTTGGGCTTAAAGGACCAGAAGTCCTCAAAGGCGTAGGCCGCGACCTCCTCGCGGTGCATCATCTGCCCGGCGCACCAGATATCGTGCTTTCCGGGAAAGAAGATCTCCCCGGCGACCGGCCCGTACATCTGGCTGTGATTGCCGACGATGATGCAGGGCTCGTCCGGCAGGTTTTCCAGCCCCTCCGTCTGGAATTTCGGAGAGAAAAGCCAGACCAGAAAACGGATGATTTTGTACAGTAATGACGTTTTTTTCTCTTCCATAGGATCCCTCTTATCAAAAGACGAGAGGTATTATACCACATGAAGGGAGAGAAAAATAAACAGAATTTGAACTTTTCTCCGCGGGATTTTTGTTCGTCGTGGAAAAGAAGCCTTGCTTACGAGGCTGCTGTGCGATAAACTAAAGATATAGAACAAAAGGAGGAGAGGATCATGGCTGCCTGTATCGTGCAGACTCCCTGCGGCGCTGTCCGCGGAGAAGAGAAGGACGGCGTGCGGCTTTTTCGCGGTATCCCCTACGCGGTGACGGAGCGCTTCGAGCGCCCGGTCAGGATCCGGCACTGGGACGGCGAGCTCGATGCGACGAAGGGCGAAGTAGACTGCTGGCAGTACAGCTCCTTCCGCGACGACGCGACGGGCGAGGGGGCCTTCTACTGCAAGGAGTTTCGCAGCGGCATGGAATTTACCTACGCGGAGTCTCCCATGACGCTCAACATCGTCGCGCCGGAGGACGCGAAGGACGCGCCGGTGCTGATTTTTATCCACGGCGGCGGGCACGAGACCGGCACGGTGGGCGAAATGCCTTACGGCGACTGCCGGGCCTATGCGGAAGAGGGGATCGTCTTCGTCTCCGTCGGCTACCGGCTCAATGTCTTTTCCCTGTATGAAAATCTGAACCTCGGCCTGCACGACCAGATCGAGGCTGTCCGCTGGCTTTACGATAACATCGCATCCTTCGGGGGCGATCCGAAGCGCATGACGCTGATCGGCCAGTCGGCAGGGGCCATGAGCATTACGGATCTCCTCTACTGCGACAAGCTCAAGGGGCTCGTGCAGGGGGCTGTCCTCATGTCCGGCGGCGGCGCCGTGCCGAAGCTGGCCGGGCCATGGCCGAAGGAGAAGGTCGGTGATTTCTGGGCCAAGGTGCGCGAGCGCTCCGGCGCGCCGGACGAGGCGAGCTTCCGCGCCCTTCCTGCAAAGGAGCTGTGGGAGGCTTGGTTTGCCGTCTGCCGCGAAAACTACGATTTCCATCTTGTGCAGCCCGGCATCGACGGGGAGATCATCCGCGACGAACCGGGAAAGCTCCTGAAGGAGGGCAAGTGCCTCGACATCCCGCTTATCTTTGGCGTAACCTCGCAGGACTTTCTCGCGCCGATCCTCTATTACATGGCGCGGCAGTGGGGGAGAGTGAACGCGCGGCTCGGGCGTGCACCGGTCTACGGTTATTTCTTCGACCGCACGCCCCCCGGCAACAGCTACAAGGCCTTCCACGCGGTCGACCTCTGGTATCTGTTCGGCGGGATGGAGAAAAGCTGGCGCCCCTTCGAGGAGACGGACTACGCGCTGCATCGCCAGATGGTCGCCTATGTGGCCAATTTTGCCCGTACCGGCGACCCGAACGGCGCGGGGCTGCCCGTATGGCCTGCGCTCACGGGACGGCAGAAGGGACTGAGAAAGCTTGACGGCGTGACGGAGGGCCTGGCCCATCCCGCCGAATGCTGGAAAAAGACGCTCAACACCTTCCTGCGCGACAGGGGCCCCATGTAAACAAAAAAACAGCTGCTTCGGTCAAACCGAGGCAGCTGTTTTTCTATGTTTTTTGTCAGGGCGTCTCCGAAACGGTCAGACTTTCGGGCACCTCGATGTCGAGGTAGCTCTCCACGATCTCGAGCACGGTGTCGTCGCGCAGGATGATGGAGATCTCGATACGGCGGTTAGCGGCGCGCCCGGCCTCCGTGGCGTTGTCCGCGACGGGACGGGTCTTGCCGTAGCCTGCGGAGCAGAAATAGGAGGCGTAGCGGCCGAGTGCGCGGCTGCGGGTCGTGAGCAGATAGCCGAGCACGGAATTGGCGCGCGCGGTGGACAGCTCCCGGTTATACGCGTCGTCGCCGGTGCTGTCGGTGTGACCGGAGATGACGATGCTGTCGACGTATTTGGCGTTTTCATCGCTGGAGAGGAAATCGGCAAAGACCGTGGCAAGCTGGTCGAGCGCGGGCCGCGCGTCAGATTTGACGTCGGAGGAACCTACATCGAAGAGAATGTCCTCGCTCAGCACGATGTTGCCGTTTTCGCTGATGCTGACCTTGCTCGCGTCGCCCATCACGCGCACGATGCCGTCGCGCACCTTCTCGAGGATCGACAGGCGCAGCACGGCGATGGTCTGCATCTGGCTGCGCATGGCCAGCAGCTCCTCGGAGGCGGCCTTCATGTATTCCTCCTGTTCGCCGATGAGCGCCTTCTGATCGGCCAGAAGCTTATCCTGGGCGGAGAGCTCTTCCCTCTGCTCCTGCAGAGTGAGCTTGGCTTCATCCAGATCGATCGTGATCTTATGAAGCTCCGTTTCCGCCTCCTCGACCTCCTTCAGCGTCAGCGTGAGGGCGTCCTGAGTGTCACTCAGCTCGACCTCGGTCTCTTTGAGCGTCGTCTGCGTCTGGCTGAGCTTCGTCTGGGTATCACTGAGGAGCTCCTGCGTGTTTTGCAGGTCGTTGCCGGTGATGAGGTTCTGGATATAGCTGAGCAGCATCAAAAAGAATAAAATCAGCGCCACTGCCGACATCATGTCGGCATAGGAGGGCCAGAAGCCCTGCTCTCCCTCGGGGGAACGGACGAGCGCGTCGCTGCGTCCCGCGTACTGGCGCCTCATTGCCGGGCTCCTTCCATGCGGCGGTTGATCTCCCGCAGCGCGCTTGCAAGGTCACGCACGGCCAGATCCATGCGCTCCACGCTGCCGCGCAGGTTGTAATCGACCTCGGAGAAGTCATGTACGCCGTCGTTGAAGCGCCCGATGGCCTCATCAAAGGAGCTCATAGCCTCGCGGTTGCTCTGGGCTGTCTGAGCGAAGGCGGCCGCGGTCGTCTTGGCAGAATCCGTGTAGGCCAGGGCGGCGGCAGACAGCGTCGCTTTGAACTCACCGGCAACGGCGTTCATGGCGTCGATCATGCTGCGCACAAGAGAAGCGTCGTCACGTGCCGCGGCGGTGCTCAGCGTGGGGGCCAGCTCCGTATCGAGCCAGAGCTCCAGCCGCGTTTCGAGCTTTTCGCGCTGCGCCTGGGGATTGAAGATCGTGCGCAGGATCGTCAGCACGATCGAGCAGCCCGCACCGGCAAGCGAGGTGTAAAAGGCCACGCCCATGCCGCTTAGCGCACTCATCAGCCCGCCGCCGACGCTGTCCAGCACGCTCAGCCACTCCTCGGTGTTCGAATAGCTGATAAGCTCCGTCAGCGAGGTGACGGACATGCTCAGGCCGAGGAAGGTGCCGAAGAGACCGAGTGTCACAAAGAGCGAGACGGCGTTGTTCAGAAAGCGCTCGCACAGCAGCAGACCGGCAAGCCTTGTGGAAACCGCGTCTGAGATGATCGCCGGGGTGTTCACGTCCTGGCCGTAGCGCTTGTAGGCGTCCTTGTAGGAGGCCATGAGCTTTGCGCGAAAGCCCCACTTGTCCTCATCCGAGCCGCTGGCCCTGCGCGCCAGAAGCTTATAGCGGAGATACACGTAAAACAGCAGCGCGACCGCCAGCACGAACAGGATGCCGATGATCACGATGACCACAAACCCGGCAAAGGGCATGTTCTTCAAATGGTCCATAGAGAGTCCTCCTTTATCTCGATCCGGGAGCACAGCTCGCGGGTATTCTGAGCCGGAGCTTCGTGCGGCGACTAAGGGATGAAACGACTGAAACGATGGGAATGCAAGGTCTTTTCCGGGGAAAAATGCTGAAATATGCAAAACGACATACTGACATAATACATAAATGGTTACAATATGTCAACAAAATCGAACGAGCTTAATAAAACTTAACAAAAAGACCGCCTTTTTCCAAGGCGGTCTTTGCGGTAGAAAGGGAAGCGCGTCAGGAGGCGGCATGGCTGCGCAGCCAGCCGAGCAGAGCGGTGAGACCCGCGCTGCTGAGTGTGCGGCCGTCGGCCTCGGCGTATTCGGGGCGGAGATAACCGCCGTCTGTCAGCGTGGAGAACCAGTCGGCATAGTAAACGCCGGTGTCGATGCAGACAGCTTTGATCCATTCGTTCAGCTCCGCGGCGCGCTCGGCGCTCGGCCCGGCAGAGCCCGCATAGGCTGTCGTGACGGAACAGACCGAGCCGCAGATGATGACCGTGTCCGGATTGCCCTCACGAAGAGAGGCGAGGAGCATCTTATAGTTTTCGACAAAGTCGTCCCGGTCAATGCCCGCGGCGTCGTCACTGCCGATGGCAAGAACGAGCGTTTTGGGCTTGACAGCCATGACTGCGGAGGAGGGGGCGATGACAGAGCCGTCGCTGGGAAGAACGATCTTCCAGGCAAAGGCGCTCGTCATCGGCAGCTGTCCGTTCTCGCCGCTCCAGACGTCGCCCGCGACGAGCCCGGAGCTCTTCAGCGGCAGGCTCACGCTGTCGCAGAGGAAGGTCAGCCCGTCAAGATAGCCCTGACCGGCGTCGCCGCTGCTCTTCAGCTCGTGGAGCGTCCCGTCGGCGGCCAGACCCGTCAGCACGACGTCCTTGTCCGCTTTCTTCGACGAAGCGCTCACCGGCGCGCCGATATTCATCACCGGGCGCGTCTTGTCGCCGTAGTAGTGCTCCACAGCGGAAATAAAAAGCCCGATCAGCAGTGCCAGCAGCGCCAGGCCGATGCAGATGGCCCATATCACGTTTTTGATCGCAGTCTGTTTCGTCATGATAGCTCACCCGATGAAACAAAAATAAAGATAAGGCGCATGCGGACGGGGAAGCCGTCCGCATGGCCTTATGCGTCAAATGATTATTCCTGCTCGGCCAGAGCCTTGGCTTCCTCAATGACCTTCTGCTGCACGTTGCCGGGGGCCTCTTCGTAGCGGACAAACTTCAGCGAGAAGCTGCCGCGGCCCTGGGTCATGGAGCGCAGGTCGATGGTGTAGCTGCTCATTTCGGCCATGGGGACCTCAGCCTCGACCGTCTGCATGCCGTCTTCAGCGTTCATGCCGAGCACGGTGCCGCGGCGCTTGGAGCTGATGTCGGACATGATATCGCCGAGATTGGCGTCGGGGATGGTGACCTTCAGCAGGCCGATGGGCTCAAGGATGGTGGGCTTGGCCCTGGGGATGCCGTCCTGGTAGGCGAGACGGGCAGCCGTCTGGAAGGCCATGTCGTTGGAGTCGACAGGGTGGTAGGAGCCGTCGTACAGAACGGCCTTCAGGCCGACCAGCGGATAACCGGCCAGCACGCCCTTCTGAACAGCGTTGCGCAGACCCTTTTCGACGGAGGGGAAGAAGTTTTTGGGAACGGAGCCGCCGAAGACTTCCTCGGCGAAGATCATGTCGTCCTGCTCCTCCTGCGGCTCGAAGCGGATCCACACGTCACCGAACTGGCCGCTGCCGCCGGACTGCTTCTTGTGGCGGCCGTGGGCCTCGACCTTGCCCTTGATCTTCTCGCGGTAAGCGACGCGGGCGGGCTGCAGATCGGTCTCAACGCCGAAGCGGCTCTTGAGCTTGGCGCAGAGGACGTCCACCTGGATATCGCCGGCGCCGGAGATGACCATCTGATGGGTCTCGGCGTTGTTGACGAGCGTGAAGGAGATGTCCTCTTCGTTCAGGCGGGCCAGACCGCCGGCAACCTTGTCGTCCTGTCCCTTGGTCTTCGGGGAGATGGCCATGGAGTAGCAGGGCTCGGGGATCTCGATGGCGGGCAGCTCGACCTCGTTCTTGGGATCGCAGATGGTGTCGCCGGTCTTCCAGTCCATCTTGCCGACGGCGACGATATCGCCGCAGCAGGCTTCCTTGGTCTCAACGGTCTTCTTGCCGGTGATGGTGTAGAGACGGCCGAGCTTGTCGGTGCTGGAGGCGCGCACATCGCGCAGGGACATATCGGAGTTGACCTTGCCCTGGAGCACCTTGATGAAGCTGTACTTGCCGAACTGGTCGGAGACAGTCTTGAACACGAAGGCGAGGGTGGGGCCGTTGGGATCGATGCCCTCTACCTCGGCGGGGCTGGGAATGTAGTCCAGAATGCCCTGCAGGAGAGCCTCGGTGCCGATGTTCTGCATGGCGGCGCTGGCGAACACGGGAACGACGCTGCGATCCTTCACGCCGGCCTTGATGCCCGCGACCATGTCGGCCTCGTCGAGCTCCATGGTCTCAAAGAACTTCTCCATCAGCTCTTCCGTGGCGCCCGCGGCGGTCTCCATCAGCTCCATGCGCAGATCCTCGGCGTGACCGGCGTCAGCAGCGGGAACGCCGCCCTTGACGGCCTTGGCGCCGTTGGAGGTGTAGCAGACGTTGTGAACAAGGTCGATGACGCCCTTGCCGTCAGAGCTGGGGATGGTGACGGGGGCGACGATGCTGCCGTACTTGGCGCGCAGCGCCTCGACGACGGCAAAGTAGTCGCCGTGCTCCTCGTCGGTCTTGCTGACGACGAAGGCGGTGGGGAGCTTGGCAGCCTTCAGGTATTTCCAGCTGCGCTCGGCGCCGACGGAGATCCCGTCCTTCGCGGTGACGAGGATCAGACCGGCCTCCACAGCGCGGAGAGCGGACAGAACGTCGCCGACAAAATCGAAGTAGCCGGGGCAGTCGAGAACGTTGATCTTGCTTCCGCCGAACTGCAGGGGAGCGACGGAGGAGGAGATGGTGATCTGGCGCTTGATCTCTTCGGCGTCATAGTCGCAGACGGTGTTGCCGTCGCTGACCTTGCCCTGACGGTCGATGGCGCCGGTGACGAAGAGCATGCTCTCGGCAAGACTGGTCTTGCCGCTGTTTCCGTGGCCCAGCAGGGCAACGTTGCGGATGTTTTTGGTTTCGTAGCTCATGTGTTGCTTCCTCTCTGTCAAAAGTCTATGGATTAAAGAGTTTTTTCGCAATCAATTTATTATACACTATAAAATGTGCCTTTGGCAACAGGAAATTTGGAGAATTCTTCGCGAAGACGGAAAGACCGCGGGAGAAAGGAAAACCGGCCTCCCGCCGCTTGCACGGGAGACCGGCCAGAAACAGAGGATCGGTCAGCCCTTCTGATCGGGCTTATCAACAGACGAGGGCTCGGCCGCGGACTTGGACTCCTCGGCGGGCTTAGGCTCCTCGGCTGGCGAGGGCGCCGCGGCGGGAGCGGCAGGCACGTAAACGAAGACCGGTTCCTTCTCCCGGCCGCAGATCTTCTCATAGAAGGCCGACTGCACGAGGCCGAGGAAGAGCGTGACAAAAAGGAAGAAGACGATGTACAGCACGACAAGCGCCAGAGCAAAGATCCAGCCAATATAGCGGATGGAGGAGAAGGCGGCCAGGATCAGCACGGCCAGGAAGAAGGCCACGAAGATGAGGATATCGGCCAGGAACATCTTGCCCTTCCAGCCGTTCGTGCGCTCCTTGGAGAGCTTGATCGCCTCAGTGGCCTTGACCTCCGGCTCCTGCATGAGGATGTAGGGGGTGAGGCGATATTCATAGGAGCGGATGGCGCCGAAGATCGGGCCGACGATGGGGATGAGGCTCCAGATGAAGATCCACAGCAGCATCCAGCCCATGCCGCCCAGCACGCGCTTGGCGGTGGGCCAGTCACTAAAGCAGTCGAACAGCTGCAGGGTGTTGATCTCCTCCCCGCGGAAGCCGCGCAGGAAGATGAGCGTCATCGAAGTCTCCAGCAGCAGGCAGATGCCGATGGCGACGCCGGGGATGATGCCGAACAGAAGCTCGGCCAGACCGGTCAGCAGCATATACAGCAGTGAAATGCCCCAGAGCCGGATGGGCTTTTTCAGAAGCTTGGCGAAAGCCTCTTTATAGATCTGAATGACCATGGATGATCTCTCCCTTCAAAGAAATCAGAATGCCGCGCAGCGCGATCCTGTAATACGATCATACCATAGCTTGCCGGAAAATGCACGAAAAATCGACAGCGTTCAGGACAGATCGGCCGTCCCGGCAAAAAAGGCGAGGGGATCGAAGGAGCCGCCGTCAAAAAGCGCGTTCACCGCGGCGCGGTAATCCTCGATCCGGCGGCTTTTGAAGACGGACTTGAGCGCCTTTTCTCCGCCCGGAAATTTTGTCCGGAGATAATACCACAGCTCCTTCATGCGCGCGAGCGCATAGACTGGCGGCAGCCCCGCGTCCAGCGCGTCGTTCAGCAGCGCCTCGCAGAAGGCGGACAGCTCCCCGGCCGAGAGCGGGGCGCCGCCCCGGAGCAGCCGGAAGAGGGCCGGATCGGCGACGGCGCCGCGCCCGAGCATCACCCGGTCGAGTCCGGGCGAGAGCGACTGCAGCTTCTCCAGCGCCTCCGGCGAGAAGATGTCGCCGTTATAGCAAACGGGGAAAGGCAGGCGGCTTACCGCGGCGGTGAAGCCCGCAAGGTCCGGATTGCTGCGGTACATCCCCGCGCGGTCGCGCGCATGGACGATGAGCTCCGCAATCGGATAATCGGCGTAGATCGCCAGCAGCGCGGGAAACTCCCCGGTGCTCGCCCAGCCCATCCGGGTCTTGACTGAGACGGCGCAGGGCGGCGCGGCGAAGATCCCGTCCAGCAGATGCCGCAGCTGGTCGCGGTCGCAGAGCACGCCCGCGCCCTTGTGCTTGGCCGTCACCGTGCCGGAGGGGCAGCCGAGATTGAGGTTGATTTCCCGGTAGCCCAGCTCCGTCAGCTTTTCCGCGGCGGTCAGAAAAATCCGCGCCTCGGAGCAGAGGAGCTGCGGCACGGTGATAAGCTCCTCGCCGGACTCGGGGCGGAGCGCCTCGAGCAGCGTTCGCTTGACGGCGCCCTGGCTGTCGGGAGAGAGAAAGGGCGCGTAATAGCGATCCGCACCGCCGAAAAAACGCCGGTGCAGCCGCCGGAAGCTTGTCGATGTGACGCCCTCCATCGGCGCAAAGCTCAACAGCATCCCGATCCCTCCTTCCTCTCTTGCGGCGTTCTTTTTTCTATCATACAGGAATTTTTGGGAAAAGCAATGAAAAAAAACAGAGGAGAAGACTTGGTTTGTTAACAAATAGGAAGTATAATGATAAGTCAGAAGAAAATCGCAGATCCTTGCAGAGGGAGGAAAGAAGCTTGAAGCACCCGGCTCTTACCCGCACGCTCGCCGTGGTTCTGGCCATATTCTGTCTTGTGACGCTCATCGCCGGCGCGGGCAGCCTGCGCCGCACACGCAGCGATCATCAGGCGGCCCTGCGGGAGCAGGAGGTCCTGCAAAACAGGATCGAGCGGGCGGACACGCTGCTGACAGAGCTGGAAGAGGAGCGCGCGGACTACGAGCAGGCTGAACGGGGCCTCGATGAGAAGGAAGACCGGCACGCGCACGACGCCTCGGACTACCGCGGGAAGCTCGCCACCTATACGGCAACAAAGGCCGGACTTCTCATGGGGCGCGAGGGCCTCGAACAGGGCAGCGCCGCCATGAGCATAGGTGCGCAGCAGTTTGATTCGGCATACGCTCTGTTTGAAAAGGTCGCCATGGCCTTTGAGGAGATCTATCTCCTGTACCAGCAGGCAGGATGGAGCCTGGAGGACGGCTGGGCCGTCTATTATGAGGCCGAGGCCTACCACGAGGCCGGGCTTGACGAGGAACTATCAGAGCTTTTGCCGCGCAGCCAGGTGCTCGCCGCTGTGAAGGCGACGCGCACGGGCGTGAGCGGGCTCGAGGAGGTGCTGCGAGCGGCAGCGGAGCATGCGCCGGAGGGGGAGACCTCGGCGGAGGATCTGGAAAAGGCGCTCAAGGGCCTGCAGGAGCTTTTGCCGCTGCTCGAAAAGCTCGAGCCGGAGACGCTGGCCTACCGCGCCGTGGAGGCGGCTGTGGAGCAGGCCGAGACGCTCCGGCAGACACGTCTCAGCGAAGGCGCGGACGAGGCGCAGGCCGCAGCCGAGGCGGACGCCTTCTGTCAGGCGGCGCTCGGCATGAGCCTGAGCGAGGCGAAGGCCTGGATGAAAGAACACAAACCGGCCGAGAAGACGCAGCCGACCCTTGATCTCAGCGGCCTGGATCTGTCGCAGCTGAGCGGCGTGACGGGCGAGCTCGGCAGCTGGAAGGAGCTGCTGCAGCAGTCGCTCACAGTGCTCGAGGAGCAGGAGCAGGCGCTCAAGGAACAGGAGGAGGCCATGGGCGAAGACCCGGAGAGCGCCTCCACAAAGGAGTTGCTGAAGCTTTTGAAAACAGACCTCAAGGGCAGTGAAAAGCTTCTCGGCGTCGTATCGCCGCTGATGGAGACAGGTCGGGGGCTGATGGAAAGCCTCTCCTCCCAGATGGCCATGGGCCGCCGGGCGATCGCGGCAGCCCGCGCGGCACTGAGCGAGGCGCGCAGGCAGATGTCCGAGACGGAAGAAGGCCTGAAGCGGGATCACGAAAGTCTGCTCGAAACGAAGGACAGACTGGAAACCGAACAGACGGCGATCGAGCAGCGCCGCGCGGTCGTGGAAGCGTATGAAGACAAGCAGAGCTCGCTGCGTTCCGCTCGTGCCGCGCTCATGAGCTATGACGAGATCGCCGCCGCCGTCGACGCCGGGGGCGAGCTGCTGGAGAGCGCGCGTCAGGAGCTGAGGCAAAGACAGGATGAGGAGGAACGGCAGTACAAAGGCCGAGTCGCCAATGCGGTGCTCATGCTGGCCTCTTGTCTCACGGGAGCCGTCTGCGTGGCGGGCGCCTTTGAAAAGCCGAAGATGAAGCGGCTCTGGATCCCCGCGGCGCTGACCGTGCTGCTGGCGGCGGCGGGGGAGGCGCTGAGCCTCAGCCTCGGGCGCAGGCTCTGGTACTCGGCCATCTTCCTGATCCCGGCCGCGGCGGCGCTGATCCCGCTCACGATCCCCGGGAAAAAGAAGGCATAACGAAAACCCGGCTGCATCGGCAGCCGGGTTTTCGTTATGCCTTTTTCGCCTTCCGGTTGATGAGCAGTACCGCGCCGAGGACGCAGAGGATCCCGGCGGCGGAGCGCAGATCCAGTTTTTCGTGATACAAAAACACGCCCAGGAGCGTCGCCACGACCGGCTCCACAGAGGCGAGGATCGAGGCGCGCCCGGTCTCGAGCCCGCTCAGCCCGTAGGTGTACAGAAGATACGGCAGATAGCAGGTCACGACTGCCGCCAGCAGACACAGGCCCAGGGCGCTGCCGGACGAGACCATCACGCCGAAGGGGCCGGAAAAGCCCCACAGCAGCCCCGCGCCGAGCGCGGCCAGAAGACAGGAATAGAGGTTTACCGTGTTGCTCTTATACCCCCGGTCGAGCGCGCAGCGGGCAAATATGCTGTAGAGCGCATAGCCGAAGCCCGCGCCGAGCCCGAACAGGAGCCCCCGCAGGCTCAGCGCCGAGGCGCTCTTGAGCCCGCTGACGAGAAAGCAGCCCAGCAGTGCCAGACCGAGCGCCAGCAGCTTGCCCGCGCTGAGCTTTTCGCGGAAAAGCGGCACAGACAGAAGCACCACGATGGCGGGCGCGGTATAGAGCAAAATCGCCGCCGCGGAGAGCGACATGAGCTCGATGGCGTTAAAATAACAATAGGTGAAAAACAGCAGACTGCAGACGCCGCTGCCGAAGAAGCACCAGAGATCCCGCGGCGCAACGCGAAAGGCGGCGGGATCGGTCAAAGCGATCGTCACGGCAAAGAAGAGCGCCGCGACGGCGCAGCGGACCAGGATCGCGCCGGACGGGCCGATGCCGATGCCCGAAAGAGAACGGGAGAAGAAGCCCATCGTGCCCCAGAGACTGCCCGCTGCCAATACGGCGAAAACATATTTTTTCATCAATGATCCCTTATTATCAGATATTTGCAAGGAAAAGCAGCGGTGCTCCGGCGCCGCTGCTTTTTGAAACGTTCATTCCTCACCGTAGCCCATGGGATTCTTCTGCTGCCAGGCCCAGGTGTCGCGGCACATCTCATCAAGTCCGTACTGCGCCTTCCAGCCGAGGAGCTTTGCGCTCTTGTCGGGGTCGGAATAGAAGGCGGGCAGATCGCCGGGCCGGCGGTCGACGATCTCGTAGGGGATCTTTACGCCGGTGACGCGCTCGAAGGCGTGGATCATGTCCAGCACGCTGTAGCCGTGGCCGGTGCCGAGGTTGAAGACGCTCTCGCCGCGGTGATTTTGCAGATACTTGATGGCGTCCACATGGCCGCGCGCCAGATCGACGACGTGGATATAGTCGCGGATGCAGGTGCCGTCCGGCGTGTCATAGTCGCCGCCGAAGACGTTCAGATGATCGCGGCGGCCGATGGCGACCTGGGAGATGAAGGGCATGAGGTTGTTGGGGATGCCGCGCGGATCCTCGCCGATGAGGCCGCTGCTGTGCGCGCCGATGGGGTTGAAGTAGCGCAGCAGGGAGACGGAGAAATCATCGACGGCCTTGGCCGTGTCGCGCAGGATCTGCTCGGACATGAACTTCGTCCAGCCGTAGGGGCTCGAGCACATGCCGGTCTTGTCGGTCTCGCGCCATGGGATGGGGTTCTCGCTCGAATAGACCGTGGCGGAGGAGGAGAAGACGATGTTCTTCACGCCGTGGTCGCGCATGGCCTCGCAGAGCGTGATGGTGGAATTGAGGTTGTTGTCATAGTATTCCAGCGGCATCACGACCGACTCGCCCACGGCCTTGAGCCCGGCGAAGTGGACGGCGCAGTTGATGTCGTGCTTTTCAAAGATGCGGTCGAGCGCGGCGCGGTCGCGCACGTCGTTCTGATAAAAATCCACGTGCTTGCCGGTGATCTGCTCGATGCGCTCGATGGCCTTGGCGCTGGAATTGACAAGGTTGTCGATGACGACGACGCCCATGCCCTGCTCCAAAAGCTCCACGCAGGTATGGCTTCCGATGTAACCGGCACCGCCGGTGACGAGTACGTTCATAGTCTTCCCTCTCCTTCGTATCTCTTAATCCAAAAGTGTATCCGAGTAAACGCCGCTCACGCGCAGCGCGCGCAGATGGCTGACGACGCTGTCCATGTCCTGGGGATAGGTGATGCCGTGCCAGACCTCGTGACAGGGGAGGACACTGACGCGCCCTTCGCCCTCTTGAATGACAGCACCCGCGACGTTCGGCAAAAAGTATTCGCACCTGAGGGGATCTGACGCCAGATGCTCCTCCAACCAGGCCGGAAAGCGCCGGGCAAGCTGTTCGAGCATATCCCGGCCGAAGGCCCAGCAGTTCATGGACACCGGCGTATCGCCCTTCAGCTCGATCCAGGTGCTGCCGTCCTCGGTGTAGGCTGCGTGCTCGCCGCGCTTTTCGATGCGCGTGCGTTCGGTCACTTCTTTCAAAACGCCGTCCTCGACCCGGCAGATGCCGCGCGCAACGGAGCCGAACTCCGTCACGGTATTGCGCAGCTCATAGGCGACCATGGCGTAGTCTCCCGCGGGACGATCCTGTGACAGAAAGCCGTACAGCGCTTCATAGGCGCTCGGCCCGTAGTAGTCGTCGGCGTTGATGACCGCGAAGGGCCCGTCCACAACACCCCGGCAGCAGGACACCGCGTGCCCCGTACCCCAGGGCTTGACGCGGCCCTCCGGCACGGCAAAGCCCTCCGGCAGACGGTCGAGCTCCTGAAAGACATAGCTGACGTCAAAATACTTCTCCATCCGGCGCCCGACGGCGGACTTGAAGTCGTCCTCGATGGCGTGCTTGATAATGAAGGCTACCTTGCGAAAACCGGCGCGATAGGCGTCGAACAGGGAATAATCGATGATGGCGTGGCCCCGGTCGTCCACCGGGGTGATTTGCTTGAGTCCGCCGAAGCGGCTGCCCATCCCGGCGGCCAGAATAACAAGCGTCGGCTGCTGCATAAGCGCCCTCCTGTGATGAATTCGTGCTATTTTAACACGCTTTTTTTCATTTGTATATAGAGAAAACGCACAGAAATTCGCCCGGCCTGTGTCAGCCGGACGAAAAATTTACCACGCGATCCCGTAAGGCCAGCCGTTGAGAGCGCCCATGTCATACACGCGCGTGTAGCCGAGGTGCAGCAGCGTCATCGCGGCCGTCATGCTGCGCGCGCCGCTGCGGCAATAGACGAGCACCGGCGTGTCAAGAGCGGGAATGGCCTCCGCGGCGCTCTCCTCGTCGATGCTCCCCAGCGGGAAGAGCTGCGCGCCGTCGGCATGCCCCGTGACGTATTCCTCCTCCTCACGCACGTCGAAAAAGCGGATCTCCGGTTCGGTATCCAGAAGCTCCTTGGCCTTGGCAAAGCTGATCTTGCGGTATGCGGCGGTCCTCATAAACGGTTCTCTGCCTTCCTTTGTATAGATGGCAATATCCTATCACAAGAGGGCGGGAAAGGCAAGACGGAGGAGAAGCGCGCAGCCAAAGCTCAAAAGCGCGGAAAGACCGGCGCTCAACAGACGAGCGCACAGATGCGTTTTGAGCGAGAGCTCGCAGTCACTCAGTACAGCCGCCGTCTGACAGTGTACCGAGAGCCCGCCCCAGCCCACCAGCGCCGAGGCGAGCGCGAGATGGCCCGGCGTGGGGGAGAGACCGCGCAGCTCCCCGACGCCGCTTCCCAGCTCGAAAAAGCCGGTCAACAGCGCGCGAAATACGCGCTCGTCCCAGCCGGAGAGCGCGCTGAGTCCGGCCGCCGCGGCGCCGAGAGAGCCGCGCGCGTCCAGCATCCCGGTCAGAACCGAGAAGCACACCACAAAACCGCAGACCGTGAGCACAGCGCTCACACTCTCCTTCACCGCCGCAGGAAAGGCAACATAAAACATAGAAAAAGAAGATATGTCAACAGAATTATGTAAATCATTTGAAGAAGTCCTTGTTAAAAGGCCGGACAGGAGCGCTGCCGCAATATGCGCGCCGTATAGCAGCAGTCCGGCCGCAGGGGAGGAGAAGATCCCCGCCCCCAGCGCGCCGACGAGGAAGGCCGGGCCGGAATTGTTGCAGAAGCCGAGCAGGTGCTCCGCCTCCTCCCGCCCGATCGTCCCGGCGCGCAGCTGCTCGGCAATGCAGGCAGCGCCCAGGGGATAGCCGCCGCAGAGCCCGACGAGCAGCGCGGCGAGCCCCTCGCCGGACACGCCGAAAAGCCGCCGGGCCGCTCCGGATGAAAAACGGGCGAGCAGCTGCGGAAAGCCGAGCTTCGTCAAAAGAAGCGAGAGCACGAAGAACGGGAAAAGCGAGGGGAGGATCAGCTGCGCGCAGAGCGTGAGCCCATACCGGGCGCGCTCGAGCACCAGAGGAGAGGAGAAGAGCAGCGCGATCAGCGCGCACAGAGCTCCGACAAGTGAGAGCGTCCTTCGCATGCGGAAACCTCCTTCAAGGGATATCATCAAGCTATGAAAAACCTCATAGCTTTATACGGACGGGAGGTGGCGCCGTGAAAAACAGGAAAGTCGCACAGGAGCTCTGCGAGAGGCTCGATCTGCCCGCCGAAGCCGCGGGCGCGTCGAAGCTGACGGTCACGGGCGGCGATCAGGCGCTGGTGGAAAACCACCGCGGGCTGCTGGAATACGGGGAGGAGCTTATCCGCGTCAGGCTTGACGGGGGAGAGCTCGTGCTGCGCGGGAGCAAGCTCAGACTGACGGTCATGACCGACAGGGAGCTACTGATCCGCGGGCGGCTCTTTGCGGCGGAATGGGAGGGATAGCATGAAAAGATTTGAGACCGCGCTCCGGGGACGGCTTGTGTACGAGATCACGGGCGTGCAGCCGGAGGCGCTTCTCAATGCCTGCGCAGCGGAGGGCGTTCCCTTCTCGGACGTCCTCTCCGTCGACGCCTGGACGCTCCGCCTCTCCGTGCCGGAGCATGAGGGCACGCGGCTTGAGCGCCTGGCGCGGCTGAGCCGCTGCGAGGCGGAGCTTCTGCAGCGCAGGGGCGGCAGCCGGGACCGGGCGCTGCTGCGGCGCAGACTGCCGCTGCTGCTGTTTGCGCTTGCCGTGCTGCTGGGGCTTTTCGTCTCCTCGCTCTACGTCTGGGAGGTCGAGGTCAACGGCGCCGAGACGCTCGGCCGGGGCCGCGTCCTGCGCGCACTGGAGGACTCCGGTGTTTATCCGGGCGTTTTCTGGCCGAACGTGGACGTGGACGCGGTGCGCTCCAAAATGCTCACACGGGTGCCGGAGCTCGCGTGGATGACGGTGCGTGTGCACGGCTCGCGCGCCGAGGCGGTGCTGCTCGAGCGCAGCGAAAAGCCGGAGATCTGCCGGGAGGACGAGGCGGCGGATGTGATCGCGGAGCGGACAGGGATCGTGACAAAGGTCTCGGTCCTCAGCGGCCGGCCGCTCGTTCGACCGGGGCAGGCCGTGCTGCGCGGGGAGACGCTTGTCAGCGGGACGCTCGAGAGCATCGCCAACGGAGCGCGCCAGGTGCGCGCGCGGGCGGAGATCCTGGCCGATACACAGCTTGAGCTCATGGCCGTCAGCCCCGCGCAGACGGCGAAAACCGCCGCCGGGAGAGGAGCGCGCGTCCGCTTTGCCCTCTGTATCGGAAAAAGGCGTGTGAATTTTTATAGAAAGGGTGGAAAAGCTCTTGACGGATATGATAAAATCATTCGGGAATATGTGTGCGGCATTCCGGGCCTCTTCACGCTGCCGCTGCGTCTCGTGAAAGAAGAGCTGCGCCCCTATCAAACGGCAGGCCCGGCGCAGACGGATGCGGAGGAGCTGCGGGAGCGTCTGACACAGAAGCTGGAGACGCTCGTCAGAGGCGAGCTCCTGTCCGTCACCTGTGCGGCGTCCGGGGAGGACGGACAGCTCTGCGTCACCCTGCACGCCGCCGCGCGGGAGGATATCGCGCAGACGCTTGAAGCGGCGAAATAAAATTACCATAATTTATCTCCGGGAGAGAATACAGATGATAGAAAAAACGATCGAAGTAGAACGCATGGAACACGTGATCCAGGTCTTCGGCTCCTTTGACCAGAATCTCCGCATCATCGAGACGGAGCTCGGCGTCAAAGTGCTGGACCGGGACAACAAGATCCATGTTCTGGGCGAGGCGGAGGATGTGATGCTGGCCGAGAAGGCCATCAACGGCCTTTTGACGCTCGCGGCGCGCGGCGAGAACATCGACGCGCAGAATGTGCGCTATATCCTCAAGCTCGTCAGCGAGGGCAAGGACGCGAAGATCCAGGAGCTGGCCGGGGATGTGATCTGCATCACGGCCAAGGGCAAGCCCATCAAGCCCAAGACCCTCGGCCAGAAGGCCTATTGCGAGGCCATCGCCAACAACACCGTCACCCTCGGCATCGGCCCGGCCGGCACCGGCAAGACCTATCTCGCCGTCGCAGCCGCGGTGGCCGCCTTCCGCGCGGAGGAGGTCAACCGCATCATTCTGACGCGGCCCGCCGTGGAGGCGGGGGAGCGCCTCGGCTTTCTGCCCGGCGACCTGCAGAGCAAGGTCGACCCCTATCTGCGTCCCCTGTACGACGCGCTCTTCGATATGCTGGGCGCGGACACCTATCAGAAATATCTGGAGCGCGGGAACATCGAGGTCGCACCCCTGGCCTATATGCGCGGGCGCACGCTCGACGACAGCTTCATCATCCTCGACGAGGCACAGAACACCTCGCGCGAGCAGATGAAGATGTTCCTGACGCGCATCGGCTTCGGCTCCAAGGTGGTCATCACCGGCGACATCACGCAGATCGACCTGCCCGAGGACAAGACGAGCGGCCTGAAGGTCGCCATGCGCGTGCTGGAGGGGATCGACGATATTGCGATCTGCACGCTCACGGGCGCGGACGTCGTGCGTCATAGGCTCGTGCAGAAGATCATCGAGGCCTACGAGGCCTATGACAAGCGCCATCCCGCCGCGCAGAGTGAGAAGAAGCAGCCGCCGAAGAAAATCCGGCGGCGCCCGCGCCCGTGACGGCGGCAGAGGGAGGACAGACTATGGGACAGATTGAGATCTATGTGAGCCGCGAAAAGAAAAATCTCGGGCACCGGGGCGCTGCGGCGCATATCCGCCGTGCGGCGGAGCGGGCGCTGGCGGCCGAGGGGGTCGAGAGCGCCGTCATCAGCGTGATGCTGACGGACGACGAGGGGATCCACCGCGTAAACCGGGAGTTTCGCGGCGTCGATCACGCGACGGATGTGCTGAGCTTTCCGCTCAATGAGCTGCGGCCCGGCGCCTTTGATCCGGCCGACTGCGACACGGATCCGGAGACCGGGGCTGCCATGCTGGGGGATATGATGATCTCCCTGCCGCGCTGCGAGGAGCAGGGGCGGGATTTCGGTCACGGCTTCGAGCGCGAGATCGAGTATCTTACGGTACATTCCGTGCTGCATCTGCTCGGCTACGACCATGTGGACGAGGGCGAAATGAAAAAACAGATGCGAGCAAGAGAAAAATTTATCATGGGGGACAAGGACTGAAATGACAAAAGCTGCCATGATCACCGTCTGCGGACGGCCGAACGTCGGGAAATCGACGCTCACCAACGCCCTTGTAGGCGAGAAGATCGCCATCGTCTCGGACAAGCCCCAGACGACGCGCAACCGCATCACCGCCATCTTCAACCGCGGCGAGACGCAGTTCGTGCTGCTGGACACGCCGGGCTTTCATAAGCCGCGCACACGTCTGGGCGACTATATGGTCAACGTCGTGCGCGAGAGCGTGGCCGACGTCGACGCCGTGCTGCTGCTCGTCGAGCCTGTGGCCGCGATCGGGCCGCAGGAGCAGGCGCTCATCGAGCGGCTGCGCGAGACGGACGCGCCGGCGCTGCTCGTCATCAACAAGATCGATACCGTGGAGAAGACGCGGCTTCTGGAGGTCATGGCCCTCTATGCCGGGCAATATCCCTTCCGGGCGATCCTGCCCGTATCGGCCAAAACCGGCGAGGGGCTGGACGAGCTTATAGGGGAGATGGAAAAGTTTGCCGTGGAGAGCCCGCATTTCTTCCCGGACGACATGATCACCGACCAGCCCGAGCGCCAGATCTGCGCCGAGCTCGTGCGCGAAAAGCTGCTCAAATGCCTCGACAAGGAGATCCCGCACGGCACGGCCGTGGAGATCAGCCGCTTCACCGAGCGGGAGGACGGGATCATTGAGCTGGAAGCGACGATCTACTGCGAAAAGGACAGCCACAAGGGCATCATCATCGGCAAAAAGGGCGCCATGCTCAAAAAGATCGGGGAGCTGGCCCGCGCCGATCTCGAGGACTTCCTCGGCGCGAAGGTCTATCTGCAGACCTGGGTGAAGGTCAAGGAAAACTGGCGCGACTCCCTCGCACAGCTCAGAAATTTTGGGTTTAATGAAAATTAAGTCTTAAATTCGAAATGAGCGCGGGAAAGACAGAATACGCTTTTCTGCAAGTCCTCATTCCTCACTCCTAATTCCTAATTTTTCTACGCTACAGTTCTCTCTGCCTGCAAATACTAAGGACAGAGGTGAGAGAGATGAAGGACGACGAGATCTGGCGCGTATTCGCCGAGACGGGCGACCCGGTGATCTATCTCTATTACAGATCGGCCGGAGCAGCGCGCGGCCGGACAGGTGCTGATACAGGGGACAGGCCGGGGTAAAGCCCCGCCCTGCGGAGCAAAACGGTACATACGATGTTCAAGACCATAAAAGCCCTCGTATTGCGCGAGGTGCATTACAAAGAAGCAGACCGCATCCTGACGCTTCTCTCCGCCGGGGAGGGAAAGCTCACGGCCAAGGCCCGCGGCGCGCTGCGAAAAAGCAGCCGCACGGGCGCTGCCACACAGCAGCTGACCTATGCGGAGATGACGCTGTTTTATAACCGAGGCAAATGGACAGTCAACGAGGCCACGGTGCTCGAGGGCTTCGACGGACTGCGCGCGAATCTCGAGGCCTTCGCCTTGGGCAGCTACTTTGCCGAGTGCCTGGAGGCCCTCAGCGTTGAGGACGAGCCGGAAGAGGAGCTCATGCAGCTCGGGCTCAATTCCCTCTACGCGCTCAGCCGTGCGCTCTATGACCCGCAGCTCATCAAGGCGGCCTTTGAGCTCAGGCTCATGTGTCTGGCCGGCTATGCGCCGGAGCTGTCCGGGTGCGCCTCGTGCGGCGAGGAGCCGCAGGAGCCCGTCTTCAGTCCGATGGAGGGACGGGTCTATTGCCAGGCCTGCCCGCGCGACGGCGGTACGCTCGCCCTCGGCGCGGAGGCGCTCGCCGCCATGCGCTATATCGCTTCGGCCCCGGCGAAAAAGCTTTTCTCCTTTTCGCTCAGCGACCCGGCGCTGCACACGCTCTCGGCGGTCACGGAGAGCTATCTCCTGCGCCAGACCGAGCGCCGCTACGGTACGCTGGACTATTATAAACAGCTCATGAATACGCAGCTTGAATTTCGGACTTGAACCGAAAGATACAGAGGATAAAAACCATGACGTTTTTTGAAAAATCTTTACAGACGCTCGAGCTGCCCGCCGTGCTGGGCATGCTCGCACAGCAGGCCGTAGGGGAGACCGCCAAGGAGCTCGCCCTCGCGCTCACGCCTTCGTCTGACCGGGCGGAGGTCGCGCGGCGCCTGGAGGAGACAAGCGCGGCCAAGACCATGATGGTCGTGCGCGGCAGCCCCTCCTTTTCGGGCGTCCGGGACGTGCGCCCCTCGCTCTCCCGCGCTGATCTGGGCGGCGCGCTCAACACGCGCGAGCTTCTGGATATCGCGCGCGTGCTGCAGTGCGCGCGGCTCGTGCGCGGCTATCTCTCGGACGACAGCGTGGGCAAGACGCCCATCGACTATCTCTTCCACGCTCTGCACGCCAATAAATTCCTGGAGGAGAAGATCTTCACCTCCATCCTCGGCGAGGACGAGATCGCCGACGCCGCCTCGCCGGAGCTGGCGACGATCCGCCGGCAGATGCGCGCCGCCGCGGCCCGCGCCCGGGACGCGCTGCAGAAGATCATCTCCTCGCCCTCCTATGCCAAGGCCCTGCAGGAGCCCATCATCACCATGCGCTCGGACCGCTTCGTGGTCCCCGTCAAGGCCGACCACAAGGGCGCGGTGCCGGGGCTCGTACACGATATCTCCTCCACCGGCATGACGCTCTTTGTCGAGCCGATGGCCGCGGTGAAGGCCAACAACGAGCTTCGGGAGCTCGCGGCCAAGGAAAAGCTCGAGATTGAGCGCATCCTCGCCGAGCTCTCGGCTGACTGCGCCGAACACCGTGACGATATCAGCTCCGACTACGACTGCCTTGTCCGGCTGGATCTGATCTTTGCCAAGGCCAAGCTCTCCTACAAGATGGACGGACAGAGCGCCGGGCTCGACACGAAGGGGATCGTGCTGCGCAAGGCGCGCCATCCGCTGCTCGACCCGGCCAAGGCCGTGCCTATCGACGTGGAGCTCGGCGACGCCTTCGATACCCTCGTCATCACCGGGCCCAACACCGGCGGCAAGACCGTCTCGCTCAAGACGATCGGCCTGCTCGCAGCCATGAACCAGTGCGGATTGCACATCCCGGCCGCGGACGGAAGCCTCCTGCCGGTCTTTGAGCATATCCTTGCCGATATCGGCGACGAGCAGAGCATCGAGCAGAGCCTCTCGACCTTCTCGGCCCACATGACGAACATCGTCAGCATCCTTGACGAGTGCGGGGGAGACTCGCTCCTTCTCTTTGACGAGCTCGGCGCGGGCACCGATCCCACCGAGGGCGCGGCCCTCGCAATCGCCATCATCGAATACGCGCGCCGCCGCGGGGCCATGATCGCCGCCACCACGCACTATGCCGAGCTGAAGGTCTATGCCACCAACGAGAAGGGCGTGCAGAACGCCTCCTGCGAATTCGACGTGGAGACGCTGCGCCCGACCTACCGTCTCATGGTGGGCATCCCGGGCAAGTCCAACGCTTTTGCCATCTCACGCCGCCTCGGTCTCGGAGAGGGGATCATTCAGGAGGCGCAGAGCCGCGTCGGCACCGAGAGCGCGAGCTTCGAGGCCACGATCGAAAAGCTGGAGCAGACCCGCCTGCAGCTTGAAAAAGAGCGCAGCGAGGCGCAGAAAAAGCTGCGCGAGGCGGAGGAGAACGCGAAAAAGGCTGCCTTCCTGCGCGCGGAGCTCGAGGTGCGTCTGGAGAAGGCCGACCAGAAGGCGCGCCGCGAGGCGGAGCGGGTGCTTGAAGAGGCGCGCGCCGCCGCCGAGGAGACCTTCCGGGAGCTCGACGATATGCGCCGCCGCGCCAACGAAGAGGAAGACGCCCAGCGCATCAACGAGGCCCGCAGCGAGCTGCGCCGCCGGCTGAACAAGGCGGGCGAGCAGCTGCAGCCTCAGAGGAGCGCCCCCGTGGAGGAAAAGAAGTCGGCCCGCGCGCTGCGCGTGGGGGACACGGTGCAGATCAAGTCCATGGGCGTCAAGGCCAGCGTCACGGACATCTCCCCGGACCGCCTGCTCACGCTGCGCGCCGGGATCATGACAGTCACCGCCCGCGAGGACGAGGTTCTGCTTCTGGAAGGGGAGAGCGCGCCCAAGCCGAAGACAAGCGGCTCCTCCGGCGGCGCGACGCTTCGCAGCGCGGGGCTGGCCTCCGAGATCGATCTGCGCGGCCTGGAGGCTGTGGAGGCAGTCCTGGCCGCCGAGCGCTATCTCGACAGCGCCGTCATGGCGCGCCTTGGGAGTGTGCGCATCATCCACGGAAAGGGCACGGGCGTGCTGCGCCAGGCGATCCAGGACATGCTGCGCAGGAATAAACACGTCAAGTCCTTCCGGCTTGGACGCTATGGCGAGGGCGAGACCGGCGTGACTGTGGTCGAACTGAAATAAAAACAGGCCGAGTACGTGGAAAGAAATGTGAAAAACAACGAAACGGCGGAAACGCGGTTGACGATTGTCTGAAAATTTGTTAAGGTATAGGCGTACGAAGGGGTACATTCTTGTTTATAATAAAAGGAGAGGCGAGTATGATCAGCAAAGAGGTAGTCATCAACAATCAGGTGGGCCTTCACGCCAGACCCGCGACGTTTTTCATTCAGAAAGCCAATGAGTTCAAGAGCAGCATTTGGGTGGAGAAGGAAGACCGGCGCGTCAATGCCAAGAGCCTGCTGGGCGTTCTTTCCCTCGGGATCGTCAAGGGAACGCCTGTCACGATCATCGCTGACGGCGCCGACGAGGATGCCGCGATCGAGACGCTTTCCGCTCTGATCGACGCTGATTTTTCCGAATAAGCTTTTCAATAGCCAAAAGTTGCAGAGGCGTGTGGGTTTTCACACGCCTCCTCTTTTTCAGGAGGGACGCATATGCCGGAGACCCTTGCCGAAAAAGCGAATAAGCTGCCGCTGCTGCCCGGCGTGTACATCATGCTCGACAAACACGGCGAAGTCATCTACGTCGGAAAGGCGAAAAAGCTCAAAAACCGCGTCAGCAGCTATTTCCACGGCGAGCACCTGCCGAAGGTGGCCGCCATGGTGGAAAAGGTGGAGGACTTCAACGTCATCGTGGCCGGGAGCGAATTTGAAGCGCTGGTGCTGGAAAACTCGCTCATCAAGCGCCACAAGCCGCACTACAACATTCTCCTCAAGGACGACAAGGGCTATCCCTTCATCCGCGTGGACGTCAAAAGCGCCTATCCGACCATGAGCATTGCCAACCGCGCCGGCAAGGACGGCGCGCGCTATCTCGGGCCCTTCGGCAGCCGCGGCCAGACCAAGGAGATCATCTCCACGCTCAGCAAGGCGCTGCTGCTGCCCGACTGCGGCCGGAAATTCCCCCGGGATATCGGCAGGGAGCGCCCCTGTCTCAATTACCACATGGGCGCCTGCGCGGGCTGGTGCCTGAAGGACAGCTCCGCCGAGGACTATCGCAGGCGCATGGAGCAGGCCGTTTTGATCCTCGAGGGAAAGAGCGGCGAGCTTCTGGACGAGCTCACGCGGCAGATGGAGCAGGCCGCGGAGGAGCTGCGCTTTGAATACGCAGCGGAGCTGCGCGACCGCAAGCGTGCCATCGAGCACCTTACCAACCGCCAGCGCGTCATCTCCACCGCCTTTGCCGACACCGACGCCGTCGGCTTCTGCCGGGGCGCGAAGAGCTGCTTTACCGTCCTCCACTTTGTATCCGGCGACCTGGCCGGGAAGGATGTGGAGATGCTCGACGAGCCGCTCGAGGAGGATGCGGAGGCCGTATCGGGTCTCGTGCGCCAGTATTACGCCGCCCGGCGCGGCGCGCTGCCAAAGACCGTGCTGCTGCCTCTGGAGCTGGAGGACCGCGAAGAGCTGGAGGCCCTTCTGAATGAACAGGGGGGACGAAAGGTGCATCTCGAAACGCCGAAGCGCGGCGAGCGCATGCGGCTCATCGAGAGCGCCGCGCTCAATGCCCGCGAGGAGATCCTGCGCCGCACGACGGCCGCCCAGCGCCGCAGCAAGACCCTGGAGTGGCTGCAGAAGGCGCTCGAACTGGAGGCTTTCCCGCACCGGATCGAGGCCTTTGATATCTCGAACCTGCGTGACAGCGGCATCGTCGCGGGCATGACCGTGCACATCGACGGCAAGCCCGTGCGAAAGGACTTCCGCCGCTTTCGCATCCGCGATCTGGAGCAGCAGGACGACTATGCCAGCATGCACCAGGCCGTGTCCCGCCGCCTGCAGCGCTTTCTGGACGGGGACGAGAAGTTCGCGCCGCTGCCGGATCTGCTGCTCATCGACGGCGGCGACCGCCACGCCGCCGTGGCCGAAGAGGCTCTGCGCGAGCTCGGTCTCAGCCTGCCGGTCTTCGGCATGGTGAAGGACGACCGCCACCGCACGCGAGCGCTCATCACCTCGGACGGGCGCGAGATCGGCATCCAGGCAAACCCCGCCGTCTTTGCCCTCGTCGGCAATATCCAGGAGGAGACGCACCGCTATTCCATCGAGTATCAGAGGCTCCTGCGCCAGGAGGCCTACGGCTCGAGCCTCGACAAGATCCCGGGCGTCGGGCCGAAGCGGCGTGACGAGCTGGTGCGCGCCTTCAAGTCCGTGCGCGCGATCCGCGAGGCGGGCCTGGAGGAGCTCTGCAAAGTCGTGCCAAAGAACACCGCACAGGCGGTCTATGCCTATTTCCATACGGAGGAAGAGACGTCCTCCGCTGAAGACTGACTGAGAGGAGGCCAGGCGTATGCGGGTCATCACGGGCTCTGCCAGAGGCAGGAAGCTGAAAACCCCGGAAAACTACGATATCCGCCCCACGACCGACAATGTCAAGGAGTCGCTGTTCAATATCCTGCAGTTCGACGTGGAGGGCCGGCGCGTGCTCGACCTCTTCGCCGGAACGGGGCAGCTGGGCATCGAGGCGCTCAGCCGCGGCGCGGCGGAGGCCGTTTTTGTCGACCGGGACAGACAGGCCCTGCGCATCGTGAAGGACAATCTCCGCGCCTGCGGACTGACCGGACAGGTCCTGCAGGAGGACGCGGTCGCCTATCTGCGGCGCGGCGGCCGCTTCGACCTGATTTTCGTCGATCCGCCCTACGACGCGGGGCTTTATCAGCCGGTGCTGGAAACCATCAAATCGGTTGACAACTTGTCGGAAGGTGGTATAATCATCTGTGAGGCTCGCCGGGAGGAAGTGCTGCCGGAAATGGCCTCTCCCTACCGCAAAAGGAAGGAATATGTTTACGGCAAGGTAAAGCTTGCCTTCTATATAAAAGAAGCGAAGGAGACCACGCTCTGATGAGGACAGCCATCTGCCCGGGCAGCTTTGATCCGATCACCCTGGGGCATCTGAATATCGTTCGCCGCTGCAGCAAGATCTTTGACCGGGTGATCGTCTGCATCATGGTCAACTCCACCAAGTCCTCGCCCATGTTCTCCCTGGAGGAGCGGGCCGATATGGCGCGCCGCGCCTGCGAGCGCTACCCGAACGTCGTCGTGGACACCTCCGACAGGCTGCTCGCGGAGTACGCGAAGCAGTATGAGGGCGCCGTGATCGTCAAGGGCCTGCGCGCCGCGTCCGACTTTGAGTATGAATTCCAGATGGATCTCATCAATAAAAACATCAACCCCCAGCTGGAAACGATGTTTTTGACCGCCAGCGGAAAGTACACCTTCCTCAGCTCGTCCGTCGTCCGCGAGATGGCGCGCTACGGCGCAGATCTCACCGGCCTCGTACCAAACGAGCTGAAGGACGAGATAGAAGAAAAAGCGAAGCAATGGAGGCCGAAGCATGGATAACAGAAACGATATCATCGCCCTTCTGGACAGTCTTTACAATATGGTCAACGAGGCCTGGGGCGTTCCGCTCGGCAATGACAAGTGCATCATCGAGCGTGACAAGGCGCTTGAAATCATCAACGACATCAAGGCCAATCTGCCCACCGCTCTCGCGGAGGCCAAGCGCCTCGTCGCCGCGCGCGACGAATTCATCGGCAATGCCAAGCGCGAGGCCGAAGCCCTGCGCAAGACCGCCGAAGAGAAGGCCCGCATCATGGTGGAGGAGCAGGAGGTCGTGCGCGTGGCCAAGGCCCGCAGCGCAGAGATGATCTCCTCGGCCGAGGCCAAATCCAGTGAGCTCCGCCGTGTCGCCAGCGATTACGTGGACGATATGATGCGCCAGGCCGAGCAGAGCGTAAGCACCGCGCTGACTGCACTGCGCGGCGCGCACTCCGCCTTCAACGCCGCCGGCAGCGCCGCACAGAATGCGCGCGCGGCCGCTCAGCCCCGCCCCGCCGCTCCGCAGGCGGAGATCGACGACGAGGAAGACTGAGAAAAAACTACATAGCAGGTCGTAAGCAGCGGTGGAAAGACGCGTCTTGTGTCTCTCCGCCGCTGCTTTTTCCATATCTTGTGGAAGCATGAAAAGAGGCGAAAATCAGACAAAAGATGACAAAAAGCGACACAAATTTTCTCTTGATTTTTCCCTGTGCGCCCCCTATAATTGAAGCACGACGTGGGTGAAAGTGGAGCAAAATGGAGCAAGGAAACAGAGAAACGGGGGCGACATCCATGACAGGAGAATACCAGCACACGCTGGACAGCAAGGGGCGTATTTTCATCCCGGCCAAGCTCCGGGACGAGCTCGGCGAGGTGTTTTACCTGACGCTTTCCATGGATCGCTGCCTTTGCGCCTACAGTGCCGAGGCATGGAACGCTTTCTCAGAGAAGGTCAGTGCCATGCCCTATGTCCGGCAGCGCCGGATGCGCCCGCTTTTCGCGCAGGCGGCCCGCTGTGAGCTCGACGCGCAGGGAAGAGCGCTGATCCCGCAAAATCTGCGGGAGTACGCGGGCTTTACGAAGAATGTGACCGTCGTGGGCTGCAACAATCATGCCGAGCTGTGGGACAGCGAGGCATGGAACGCCGTCTTCGCGGCGGAAGTCACGCCGGAGAATATCGCGGCGGCGATGGAGGAGCTTGAATTTTGAGCCAGGAAGCGAAGCATGTTTCGGTGCTGCTGCACGAATGCATCGACAATCTGAATATCCGTCCAGACGGCGTTTATCTCGACGGAACGCTGGGTCTCGGCGGCCATTCCTTTGAGATCGCCTCCCGCTTGACCACGGGCCGCCTGATCGGCATCGACCGTGACCCGACGGCGATCGAGCGCGCCGGCGCGCGACTCGCTCCCTTTGGGGACAGGGTGAGCCTCGTCCACGGAAACTTTGCTGACGCAGCGGAGATCCTGAGCTCGCTGGAAATCGGCGGCGTGGACGGGATGCTCTTTGACCTCGGTGTGTCCTCTCCGCAGTTGGATGAGGTACAGCGGGGATTTTCCTATATGGGCGATGCGCCGCTCGATATGCGCATGGACAGCACCGAAAGCCTGAGCGCCTGTGAGCTCGTGAACACCTGGCCGGAGGAACGGCTCAGCCGCATCCTCTGGGACTACGGGGAGGAGCGCTATGCACGCCGGATCGCCCGCGCCATCACCGAGGCACGGGAGCTCCGGCCGATCGAAACGACCAAGGAGCTCGTACAGATCATCAAAAGCGCCATGCCCGCGGCCGCGCTGCGGGAAAAGCAGCACCCGGCCAAGCGCAGCTTTCAGGCCATCCGCATTGCGGTCAACGACGAGCTGGGCGCCGTGGCGCGCATGATGGAGACGGCGCCTGACTGCCTGCGCCCCGGCGGACGCCTCTGCGTCATCAGCTTTCATTCGCTGGAGGACCGGATCGTCAAGCAGGGGATCGCCGCGCGCGAAAACGGCTGCACCTGTCCGCGTGAGGCGCCGATCTGCACCTGCGGCTTCGTGCGCACGCTCAGAAGCGTCAGCCGCAAGCCGATCCTCCCTTCCGAGGAGGAGATTGCGGACAATCCCCGCGCCAGAAGTGCGAAGCTGCGCGTAGCGGAGAGAGTATGAGAGACGCCCGGCGGACTGCGGACGCCCTGTTTCGGGCGATCTGCCTCGGCTTCTCAGCACTGCTGCTGGTGCTGAGTCTTCTGACGGAGGCACATATGACGGCCGTCAGCGACCGTGCAGCGCAGATGAAGACAGAGATCGCTGCGCTGAAAACAGAAAATGAGGTCCTCCTGGCCCGCTGCGAAAGCCGCGTGAGCCTGGAGACGCTGGAAAAATACGCACGCGAGGAGCTGGGGCTGCAGCCCTGCCGGAGCGATCAGCTCCGCTTCCTCAGTCTGAAATAGACAGAAAAAGACATAGCAAAATCGGAAAAGCTGCGGAATATACTGTACAAAGCTTGCCAAAAGGAGTATGCTATGTCTGTTGACCAAAAGGGCGCCTCGGCGCCAACGCGCCGGATGCTGCGGCGCATCGTTGTTCTGATGGCCCTGTTTGGCATCGGGGCGACGGCGCTGCTGCTCGCAAGGCTTTTCCGCCTGCAGATCCTGGACCATGCCTTCTATGAAGACCTGGCCGTCGCCCAGCAGCTTCGCGAGGCGCCGACCACGGCCTCTCGCGGCACGATCTACGATACAAAGGGTCGTCCGCTTGCGCTGAGCGCCTCTGTGGATACCGTATATCTCAGCCCGGCGGAGATCAGCCGATACGGCGAAGACCGTGAGCTGATCGCCGACGGCCTGGCGGAGATCCTCGGGCTCGATCGCGAAGAGATCTATGAAAAAAGCGGGCGGACAGGCTCCTGGTACGTCACCGTAGCGCGGAAGATCGAGCGCGAACAGGCCGACGCGGTACGCGCCTTCAAAGAGGAGCACGGCCTGCGCGGCGTGCGTCTGGAGACGGACACCAAGCGCTATTACCCGAATTCCTCTCTGGCCTGTCATCTGATCGGCTTTGTCGGGATGGACAACGACGGGCTTGAGGGCCTGGAGGCCCGCTACGACGAAGCCCTCGCCGGTACGGCGGGGAAGACGCTTCGCATGACCAATGCTTTCGGTACGGAACTGCTGTTCGAGCAGTTCGAGCAGTTTCAGCCCGGTGAAGACGGCTGCGACATCGTGACGACGATCGACACGACCGTGCAGTACTATGTGGAAAAGCATCTCCGCCAGGCGGCGGAGGACTATGACGCGCTCAACGGGGCCGGGGCGATCGCCATGGACGTCAACACCGGCGCGATCCTTGCCATGGCCTCGATCGAGGGCTATGATCTCAACGATTTTCTGGCCGTGAGCCCGAAGGCGCAGGCTGCCGTCGATGCGGCGGCCAGCCCCGAGGAGGCCCGCGAGCTCCTGGCCGCGGCGCAGGCCCGGCAGTGGCGCAACAAGGCTCTGTCCGATACCTACGAGCCCGGCTCAACCTTTAAGATCATTACACTCTCCATGGCGCTCGAGGAGGGAGCCGTCCATCTGAGCGACGGCTTTTATTGCGGCGGGAACGTGAGCGTCCCGGGCCGCACGAGCCCAATCCGCTGCTGGAAGGACGGCGGGCACGGCTCCCAGACGCTGACGCAGGCCGTGCAGCACTCCTGTAACGTCGCCTTTGTCAATATCGGCCTTCGCCTCGGCGCGGAGACCTTTTACCGCTACTGCGATGCCTTCGGTTTTCTGGAGCTGACGGAAGATAGAGACGAGAGTCTCACAGCCAGGACTGGGATCGACCTCTACGGCGAGAGCGGCAGCATTTGGTGGAGCCAGAACGTTTTCACCTCGCCAAAAAACCTCTCGCAGCTCGCCGCGGCCTCCTTCGGCCAGACCTTTACGATCACACCGCTGCAGCTCATCACGGCCGTCAGCGCCTGTGTCAACGGCGGCAGGCTCATGCAGCCCTTTGTGGTGCGGCAGATCTGCGCGCCGGACGGAACCGTTCTCAGCGAGCGCGAGCCGAAGCTCGTGCGGCAGGTGATCCGTGAGGAGACCTCCGCCGCCGTGCGGCAGATCCTCGAGCAGGTCGTGGGCGATGAGAAGGACGGCACCGGGAAAAACGCTGCCGTTGCCGGCTACCGCATCGGCGGCAAGACCGGCACGAGTGAAAAGGTGAGTCTCGAGGCGCAGACAGGGGAGAAGCAGTATATCGTCTCCTTTGTGGGCTTCGCTCCCGCCGACGACCCGAAGATCGCGATCCTGGCCTTCCTGGACACGCCCTCGACAAAGTCCGGCGTGTATATCAGCGGCGGTCAGATGGCGGCCCCCGTGGTGGGGGCCATGATGGCGGATATTCTGCCCTATCTCGGCGTCGAGCCCGATCCGGGAGAAGACAGCGGACAGGACGCGGCGGTGCCGAAGCTGGTGGGGTTGAGCGCCGCGGAAGCGGAGAGCGCGCTGCGCGAAGAAGGGCTTTCTTTCCGAAGCCTCGGCGGCGGCGACACGGTCACCGGGCAGCTTCCCTCGCAGGGCTCGCGCATCGCGCCGGGCAGCCAGGTCCTCCTGTATTTTGACGCGCAGCCTTCTGAGGAACCGGAGACGGTCCCGACGATCACCGGAATGACCTATCGGCAGGCGCGTGACACCCTCGCTGCGCTTGGCCTTTTTATCCGGACGCGCACCGGCGTCGAAAACGCGCTTGACCAGCGCGTGAGCACACAGAGCCTTGCGGCGGGAACAGCCGTGGGGCATGGCAGCATCGTGGAGGTCACGCTCGTGAGCGTGGACGACACCATGCTGGGAAGGTACTGAAGAATGAAACTGAAAGAACTGATCCGGGATCTTACGATCCTGTCCGATACGGCCGATCCCGAGACTGAAATCTCGGGCATCAGCTATGACTCCCGCATCACAAAGCCGGGCGATCTGTTCGTGGCCTGGCGCGGCTTTTCCGCCGACGGACACCGCTTTATCCCCATGGCCGTGGAAAAAGGAGCGGCTGCTGTGCTCTGCGAAACACCCCCGGAGGACGGCACGCCTTTTGTGCAGGTGGCAGATTGCCGCCTTGCGCTGGCGCTGGCCAGCCGCGCGTTTTTCGGCGATCCCGCCTCTGAGATGAAGATCATCGGCTTCACCGGCACCAGCGGCAAGACCAGCTCCACGCAGCTTTTAAAGCATGTGCTGGAGACGGCCGCCGGCGCGAAGGTGGGCCTCATCGGCACGAACGGCAACATGATCGGCGACACTCTCCTGCATACCGATCACACCACGCCCGAGAGCTACGAACTGCAGAAGCTCTTCCGTGAGATGGCGGATGCGGGCTGCACGCACGTGGTGATGGAGGTCTCCTCCCACTCGCTTTTCCTGGAGCGCGTGGCCGGCATCATTTTCGACACGGCGGTCTTTACGAACCTCTCGCAGGATCATCTCGACCTGCACGGGACGATGGAGGAGTACGCCGCGGCCAAGAAAAAGATCTTCTCGCAGTGCCGCGTCGGCTGCGTCAACATCGACGACGCCTGGGCGCCTTTCATGATGGATGGCGTCACCTGCCCGATCCTCACTTATTCTGCTGAAAAAAACGACGCCGATCTGACGGCGGGAGACATCCGCCTGAGCGCTTCCGGCGTGCGCTTTGCGGCCAATTGCGGCCGGGAGCTTGCGCTGACAAAGCTCTCGATCCCGGGCATGTTCTCTGTCTATAATGCGCTGAGCGTGCTGGCCGCCTGCCTCACGCTGGGGCTGGATCTGGGCGAATGCGCCCGTGCTCTGGCTTCCGCTCCCGGCGTCAAGGGGCGCATGGAGAGTGTGCCGACGGACGGGGACTACAGCATTTTGATCGACTATTCCCACAAGCCGGATGCGCTGGAAAAGGCGCTCAAGACGCTGCGAAGCGTGACGAAGGGGCGGCTGATCGTCCTTTTCGGCTGCGGGGGAGACCGCGACCGGGCCAAGCGGCCCATCATGGGAAGGATTGCCGCAGAAAACGCGGACTTCGTGATCGTCACGAGCGACAATCCCCGCACCGAGGATCCGGAGGAGATCATCCGCGAGATCATGGCAGGCATAGACGGGAAAAAGAAATCGGTCAAGGTGATCTGTGACCGGGAAGAGGCGATCCGCAGCGCGATCGACATGGCCCGCAGCGGCGATGTGATCCTGCTCGCGGGCAAGGGACACGAGGATTATCAGATCGTCGGTCACGAAAAGCGCCATATGGATGAGAGAGAGATCGTGGCAGCCGCCCTGGAGATGAGGAAAAAGAGATGACGATTAAGCTGATTTGCGCCTTCGCTGTGGCGCTTGTGATCGCGACAGCCTTTGGCAAGTACTATATCCCCTGGCTGCGCCGGCAGAAGGCGGGCCAGTCCATCAAGGACAACGGCCCCACCTGGCATATGTCGAAAAGCGGCACGCCCACGATGGGCGGGGCCATGTTTATCCTGGCCGTGACCGTGGTCTGCCTCACCCTGGGTTTCCCCAGCATGCTCAGGGGGCGCTTTGTCCACATCTTCGTGCTGCTCTTTGCCATGGTCTTCGGCGCGATCGGCTTCCTGGATGACTGGGAGAAGATCAAGAACAAGCAGAACCTCGGCCTGACAGCGGGAAAGAAGTTCTTGCTGCAGTTGGCGGCCGCGCTGGTGTTCCTGCTTTTGATGCGCATGTTCGGCCATGTGAGACCGAACCTCTATGTGCCCTTTACGGGACGGATCATCCCCCTGCCGGAGTGGCTGTATTTCAGCTTTGCGGCTTTCGTCATCGTCGGTACGGTCAACGCCGTCAATATCACCGACGGCGTGGACGGCCTCGCAACAGGCACTTCGATCCCCGTCTGCCTCTTCTTCGCGGCGGTGAGCATCGCCTGGGGAGAGGAATACCTCGAACAGGGCCTCTTTGCCTCGGCGCTGCTGGGCGGCCTGATGGGCTTTCTCGTCTATAATTTCAACCCAGCAAAGGTCTTCATGGGTGACACGGGCTCGCTCTTTCTCGGCGGCGCGATCGCCGCAATGGCCTTTGCCTACGATATGCCGCTCATCCTGCTCACCGTCGGCATCATCTTCATCATCGAAACGCTCTCGGATATCATCCAGGTGTGCTATTACAAGCTTACCCACGGCAAGCGCATTTTCCGCATGGCGCCCTTCCATCACCATCTGGAGATGGGCGGCTGGACCGGAAAAAAGTGGAGCGAGAAGGAGCTGTTTTTCCTCTTCGGAGGCATATCTCTGCTCTTCTGCGTCATATCCTTTCTGTGGGTGTTCCAGCGCTATCATATCTGAACGAAACGGGGAGGTGGGAGCTTGCAGTACGATGCGGCCCGCCTCTCCGCTTTTGCGCCGTCGCCGGGCACGAAGCGCGCCTCTTTCGATCTGCCCTTTTTTCTGACGGTTCTGCTGCTGCTGTTTCTGGGCGTCGTGATGGTCCTCTCGGCAAGCTTTCCCCGCGCCTATTACGACCCAGGGCGCGTCACGGGCGGCAACGCTGTCTATTATTTCGTCCGTCAACTCATTTTCGCGCTCGCAGGCGTGGCGGCGATGCTCTTGTGTGCGAAGCTCCCGATGGGCTTTTACCGGCGCTATACGCTTTTGTTTCTGATACTTACGCTTGCGCTCCTGGCGCTGGTGCCTCTCATCGGCGTGAGGGCCAACGGCTCGCGCCGATGGCTGGGCTTCGGCGGGCTGACGCTGCAGCCTTCGGAGCTGGCAAAGCTTGCGGTGATCCTTGTTTTCGCGCGGCTCATCTGTCGATTTCGCAGCCGGATGCACAGCTTTCGATACGGGCTGCTGCCTTTTCTGGGCATCCTCGGGGTCTTCGTTGGCCTTCTGGTGCTCGAGCCGCATTTTTCCGCCTCGGTCATTCTGATCGCGGTGGGCGGAGCGATGCTTTTCCTCGGCGAGGTGCCGCTGGGCTATTTTGCCGCGGCGGGCAGCGCGGCGATCGGCGGGCTTTTTGTGCTGATGACCTTTTTCCCCTATGCCTCGAGCCGCATCACGACCTGGCGCGATCCTTTCTCCAGTTCCTCCGACGAGGGCTACCAGATCGTCCAGTCGCTCTATTCCATCGGCTCCGGCGGCCTGAGCGGGCTCGGCCTCGGCGGGAGCCGACAGAAGTATCTCTTCCTTCCGGAGGAGCACAATGACTTTATTTTTTCGGTCGTCTGCGAGGAGCTCGGCTTCATCGGCGCCGCGCTGATCCTGCTGCTCTTCGCCATGCTGATCCTTCGCGGCTACTGGATCGCCCTGCACTGCCGGGAGCGCTTCAGCTGTCTCGTCTGCGCCGGGATCACGACGCTTTTGGCGATCCAGGTGTTTTTAAACGTCGCCGTGGTGACCAATTTGATCCCCTGCACCGGCATTTCGCTCCCGTTTTTCAGCTACGGCGGGACGGCGCTGCTGATCCAGTTGGCTGAAATGGGGATCATTCTGAGCGCATCGCGAGACATTTTGAGCGAATAGATGAACAGAAAAGAAACAGAGGAAATGAACATGAAATTTTTGTTTGCCTGCGGCGGTACGGCCGGACATGTCAATCCCGCCATCGCGGTGGCCGGGCGCCTGCGCGAGCTGATGCCCGATTGCGAGATCCTTTTCGCCGGCGCGGAGGGGAAGATGGAGATGGAGCTCGTGCCCCGCGAGGGCTATGAGATCCGCGCTCTGCCGGTCAATAATCTCAGCCGGGAGCACAGCCTCGAGGCGCTTGCGCACAATGTCAAGGCACTGGAGAACGTCGCAGTATCCATGCACAGGACAGACAGACTGTTGAAGGAATTCCAGCCCGACGCCGTGATCGGCACGGGCGGCTATGTGTGCTACCCTGTGCTGCGGCAGGCGGCAAAGCGCGGGATCCCCACGCTCGTGCACGAGAGCAACGCCGTACCGGGTCTGACGACAAAGCTGCTCGACGGGCATATCGACCGCGTGATGGTGGGCTTTGAGGAGAGCAGGGCGCAGTATAAAGACCCGGAGAAGGTGATCGTCACCGGCACGCCCGTGCGCGGAGATTTCAACAACTTCACCCGCGACTTGGCGCGCGACCAGCTCGGCATCCCCAGAGACATCCCGCTCGTGGTCTCGGTCTGGGGCTCGCTCGGTGCGGGCGATATCAATAACACCATCCTGCAGATGATCCCGCTGATGCGCGAGAAAGCGGATTTCAGGATGATCCACTCCGTGGGGACGCGCTACTATGAGGACTTCAGCGCGAAGCTGGCTGAAACGGCGCCGGACTGCGCCGATTTCGGCGTGGCTGTGCGTGATTATATCTACGACATGCCGCGCGTCATGGCGGCGGCGGATCTCATCCTGTGCCGCGCGGGCGCCTCGACGCTCTCGGAGCTTACGTATATCGGAAAGCCTGCGCTGCTCATCCCGTCGCCGAATGTCACCAATAACCACCAGGAGAAGAACGCCCGGGTGCTGGAAAAGGCCGGCGGCGCGAAGGTCCTGCTCGAGGGAGAGTTCGACGCGGCCTCTCTGCTCCAAACCGTGCGTGAGCTTCTAAGCGACCGCGAACGCCTCGAGAGCATGTCGCGAGCCATGGCGGGCCTCGCCGTGACGGACGCCACCGAGCGCATCGTCGCCGAGATCCTCTCGCTCGTGCATTGAGCGGCAAACACATCCTTATCTGCCGCGAGGAGGCGCCCAACGGAACCGGTTCCGTTGGGCGCCTCCTTTTCCGCATCAAAGTCCCTGCCAAAACAGAAAATGAAAAACAATCCAAGCAAAGCTTGTATTTTTTCTCCTGTATTGGTATAATATTTTGTATCTTGGGGAGGTGTTGGATATCAGCGCTTGGGAACAGATCATGAACGGCTTCGATTTCTCCGTACTGACGGATCTTCTGCTCAGTGCGATCCCCGCGCTGCTGTGCATCACGCTGCATGAGATGGGCCACGGCTTCGTTGCATATCTCCTGGGAGACGACACCGCGAAAAACGCGGGGCGGCTCACGCTCAACCCGCTGAAGCACATCGACCCGTTTGGCCTTCTGATGCTCATCACGGCCCATGTCGGCTGGGCAAAGCCCGTGCCGGTGGATATGCGCCATTTCCAAAATCCGAAGCGAGGAATGGCGATCACAGCCCTGGCCGGGCCGGGCGTCAATATTGTCATCACAGTCGTTTTTCTCTTCCTGTACGGCCTGGCCTTTCCCTTTGCAACACGTGCGGGCACGACGCTCTCGCTCACGCTCGCCGAGCTGCTGCTCGTGACGGCACATCTGAGCCTGGGCCTTGCCCTTTTCAATCTTCTGCCCATCCCGCCGCTCGACGGCTCGAAGGTTTTGTTCTCCGTCATCCCGGACGAGAGCTATTATCGCCTCATGCGCTATGAGCGCTATGGGATGCTGCTGTTGTTCGCGCTGGCCTATTTCGGCGTGACGGGCAGGCTTTTGAGCGGCGCCATCAATGCCGTGTTCGATTTTCTATGGCCGCTGGCCGAGTGGGGAGCGAGCCTCTCCTATCAACTGATCATTTCGTGAGGAAGCATGGAAAACCCCAGCTATCATCTGGAAAGCGTCGTCCATGACAGGGACGAGCTGCAGGACTTCGAGGGCCCGCTGAGCCTTATTCTGATGCTCCTGCAGAAAAACAAGATCGAGATCCGCGACGTGAAGATCTCCGAGCTCTGCGACCAGTATCTGGCCTGGCTCGAGGAGATGGAGCGCATGGATCTCGACGTGGCGAGCGAATTCGTGCAGATGGCCTCGCATCTGCTGTATCTGAAAACGCGCTCTCTGCTGAGCGTCGAGGAGGAGACCTCCGAGCTTGAAATTCTGCTTGCCTCTCTGGAACAGCTCAAAAGCCGCGATATCTATGCCGCGCTGCAGCAGGTCACGCCGCAGCTGAAAGCCGCTTCCGAGCAGGGCTTCAAGTACTATGCCAAGCTGCCCGAGCCTCTGCCCAAGGCGGAATACGACTATCGGCACGAGCCGGTGGATCTTCTGCTTGCGCTCTCGCGGATCTACGGACGCGGCGGGCGCACGCCCGACACAGAGTCGGTGACTGCCGCCATGCCGCGCCGCATCGTCTACAGCGTGCGCGACAAGAGCCGTGAGATCCTGCTCAGGCTGCGCGAGGGCGGCATGACGCTGCGCGGCCTGTATCAGAGCTGCCGCAGCCGCAGCGAACTCGTGGCCGCCTTCCTCTCCGTGCTGGAGCTGTGCAGCATGGGCGGCATCACCGTCGGACGCGAAGGAGAGGACTACACCGTCCGCTTTGCCGGCGGTAATATGGAAGACTTACTGGAACGGATCGAAGAGACATGACAGACCTTGTTTCCGCCCTCGAGGCGGTCTTGTTCGCCGCCGGAGAGGCGGTCCCCGCGGCGCGGCTTTCGCTCGTGCTCGGGATGGAGGAGGAAGAGATCCTCCGCGCGGCCGAAGAGCTCGCGGAGAAGTGCGAGCGGGAGGAGCGCGGCGTGCGCATCCTGCGTCTCGGCGGCAAGCTCCAGATGTGCTCGGCGCCGGAATACGCGCCGCTCATCGGTAAAACGCTCGAGCAGCGCAAGCCGCCCATGCTCAGCCAGTCCTCGCTCGAGGCGTTGGCGGTCGTGGCATATTTTCAGCCTTGCACCCGTGCCTACATCGACCAGGTGCGGGGCGTGGACAGCTCCTATACGGTCGGCTCTCTTCTGGAGCGCGGCCTCATAGAGCCCTGCGGACGCCTCGACGTGCCGGGGCGCCCCGCGCTCTTTCGCACGACGGACGCCTTTCTGCGCGTGATGGGGCTGCGGGAGCTGGCCGAGCTGCCGGAGCTTCCCGATATGACGGGCAGCGAGGGCGTGGAAAAACTGCAGAAGACCATCGACGAGCTGCGCCAGGCTCAGAACGCGCAGATCACGATGGAGGAACTGGTGAACGACCCCGGAAAGACAGAAGATAACGGAGAGTGATCGAGATGGTCGGATGGATCATCCTGGGCGTATTGGTCGCGCTGATCGTGGGTATTTGTCTCATCCCCATCGGCGTGGACGTCTCCTTTATTGACGACAAGCTCCGCCTGGCGGCCATGGCCGCGGGTGTGAAGCTGCAGCTCATCCCGAAGCCGCCGGAAAAGGAGAAAAAGCCCCGCAAGGAAAAGAAACCCAAAGAGAAAAAGCCGAAGCCGCCCAAGGAGGAGAAGCCCGCCAAAGAGGAAAAGAAGGGACTCCCGCTGGGGCTCACGGTGGACGATCTCTTTGAGATCATCAAGAAGGTGCTGCAGCGGCTCGGCCGCTTCGGACGGAAATTCCGGGTGGACAATTTCCTCCTGCATTTCACGGCCTCGGAAGCGGATCCCTATTACACGGCCATGACCTATGCCTATGTCAACGAGGTCCTGTGTATCCTCGCGCCGATGTGCCGCCGTACCTTCAAGGTCAAAAAGAGCGATGTGTCAACGGATCTGGACTTCATGGCAAACCGCTTCAGGCTCGATATCGCCCTCGCGATGACGATCCGGATCGGCCAGATCTTCGGACTCGTGTTTTCCATCGCCTTTGCCGCGCTCGGCGTCGTGCTGAAGGCAAGACGCCGCCAGAAGCGAGAAGAAAAAGAACAGAAAAAACTTCCGCCGCCCGACGCGGACGCAGCGGATCAAACAGAACATACAGAAACACAAACCATACAGGACGAGGAAAGGATGGCAGCAAATGGATAACACGAACCCGATCGGCGAACTGATGCAGACTACGATGGAGAATGTGAAGAACATTCTCAAGGTCGACACCGTTGTTGGCGACCCGATTTTCACTCCGGACGGGATCACGCTCGTACCCGTCAGCAGGATCAGCGTGGGCTTTGGCGGCGGCGGTCTCGAATTCGGCGCCAAGAAGGCCGGGGAGAGCAGGCCCTATGGCGGCGGCAACGCGACCGGCGTGAAGATCGACCCCATCGGTTTTCTCGTCATCAAGGACGGCAACATCCGCATGGTGAACATCATGCCTCCCGCCAACACCACCATCGACCGCATCATCGACCTGGTGCCCCAGGTCATCGACCGCGTCGACAGCTTCATCAACAAGCAGAACGAGAAATAAGCCGCGCAGGGCCGAATGCCACAGGTGAAAACGGACATAATAAGCACCACACTGACAAGGGTGGTGCTTATTGTTGAAAAAAACCGTTTGTCTGCTGCTGGCGCTGCTGCTTTCGGCGCCAGGCGTGTACACGCAGGAGCCGCCTACGATCTCCGCTGCCTCCGCCGTCGTCATGGCGGAGGACGGGACAGTAGTCTATGAGCATGCGGCGGATGAAAAACGCCTGATCGCAAGCACGACCAAGCTCATGACGGCGCTTGTGGTGCTGGAAAACACGGATATGGAGGCCGAGGTCGAGATTCTGCCGGACTGGTGCGGCGCGGAGGGCAGCTCCATGGAGCTGCACCAGGGCGACCGCTATCGCGTGCGGGAGCTGCTGACGGGGCTTCTGCTCGCCTCCGCCAATGACGCCGCCGTCGCCCTGGCCTGCTTTACGGCCGGGAGCGCAGAGGCCTTTGCTGTGCTGATGAACGAGCGGGCTACCGCGCTCGGCATGACGAATACGCATTATGTTAACCCGCATGGGCTAGACGAGGCCGAGCACTTCTCCACGGCGCGCGACCTCGCCGTGCTGATGTTCGCCTGTATGCAAAATGAGGCTCTCGCCTCGCTCCTGTCACAGCGGGAGGGCGCGGCGGGGGAGCAGCGTTTTGAGAACCACAACAAGCTTTTGTGGCGCTGCCCGGGCTGCCTGGGCGGGAAAACGGGCTATACCCGCGCGGCGGGGCGCTGCCTCGTCTCCTGTGTCGAGCGGGAGGGGACGCGCTTTGTCTGCGTGACGCTCTCGGACAGCGACGACTGGCGCGATCATGAGGCGCTGTATGACTGGGCCTTTGAACATTATGTTAACCGAAATGTGACAGAGAACGCGGCCTTTTCCGTCCCGGTATTGTCCGGGGAAAAGGAGAGCGTGCGCGCGGTCCCGGCTGAGGAGCTGAAGCTGCTCGTGCCGAGAGACGCGGAGCTCACGCTGTCGGCGGAGTTGCCCTGGTTCGTCTTTGCTCCGATCCGCGCGGGCGAGGTGGCCGGCAAACTGCGCATTTTATGCGGCGGGCAAGTGCTCGCGGAGCTGCCGCTTGTTTACGAAGAAGACGCCGCGCTGAAAACCAGCGCTTAAAAAACAGGAGGATCGCCGCATGGCGGAACGGATACAAAAGCTCATAGCGGCCTCGGGCCTCATGTCGCGCCGCGCGGCGGAGGAGCTGATCCGCGCCGGACGCGTCACAGTCAACGGCGTACCCGCCGAGCTCGGGCAGAGCGCCGAGGCCGGGCGCGACGAGATCCTCATCGACGGCCTGCCGCTGCCCGGAAGAGAGGAGACGCTCACGGTGCTGCTGCACAAGCCGCGTGGCTATGTGTGCAGCATGCACGACGAGAAGGGCCGCCGCTCGGTAGCCGAGCTTGTCGCAGACCTGCCGCAGCGGCTCTATCCCGTCGGCAGGCTCGACCTCGACTCCGAGGGCCTTTTGCTCATGACGAACGACGGCGAGCTTGCCTATGCGCTCACGCACCCGAGCCGGGAGATCCCGAAGACCTACCGGGTCTGGGTGCGCGGCGAGGAGGCGGAGACGGCGGCGGAGCGGCTAAAAAAGCCCATGGCGCTCGACGGCCGTCCGCTCGCGCCGGTCAAAACGAGACTCCTGTCGGCGGAGAAGGGGAGCGCCTGCGTGGAGATCTCGATCCGCGAGGGGCGCAACCGCCAGGTCCGCCGGATGTGCGAGCTTCAGGACCTGCGTGTGACAAGGCTGCTGCGCGTGGCGGAAGGGCCGCTGCGGCTCGGAGCGCTGCCGGTCGGACAGTGGCGGGAGCTGACGGCGGAGGAGCTTGCGGAACTGAAGAAATCAGAAGGCGCTGCCGCGAAGAAGCGCGGCGCCCATGGAGATACATAAACCGATGACAGAGGATCTTATCTACGATATGGCCGTGATCGGCGGCGGAGCCGCGGGGCTCATGTGCGCCGTCACGGCGGCCGAGCACGGCAAAAGCGTCCTGCTGATCGAGCCGAACGACAGACTCGGCTGGAAGCTGCGGCTGACGGGCAAGGGGCGCTGCAATCTTACAAACAACTGCGACGTGAAGACCGTTTTGCAGCATCTGCCCGCGGGAGGGCGCTTTCTCTACGGGGCGCTGACACGCTTTTCGCCGAGTGACGCGATGGACTGGTTTGAAAGCCGGGGGCTGAAGCTCAAAACCGAGCGCGGGAACAGAGTCTTCCCCGTCTCCGATAACGCAAACGACGTGGCAAACCTGCTCGCCTCGCTCTGCACGCGCCTCGGCGTCAGACAGCTGCACGCCAAAGCGCAGGCGATCAGCCTTGACGATGGCGCCGTCCGCGGCGTCAAAACCGAAAAGGGCCTCGTTCGCTGCCGGGCCGCGGCCATCTGCACCGGCGGCCTGAGCTACCCGAAAACCGGCTCCACCGGCGACGGCTATCGTATGGCCCGCAGCCTGGGGCATTCGATAGTGCCCACGCGGCCCTCGCTCGTGCCGCTCGAGAGCCCGGATCCCTGGTGCGCCGAGCTGCAGGGCTTCACGCTGAAAAACGTGCGTCTGACAGCCTACGAGGATGATAAGCCCATCTACAGCGAGCTCGGCGAGATGCTCTTCACGCATTTCGGCGTCTCGGGCCCGCTGGTGCTCTCGGCCAGCGCGCATATGCCTCGCATGCGGGAGGCAAGCTACCGCCTCGCCATCGACCTCAAACCGGGACTGGACGAGACGGCGCTCGACGCGCGGCTGCGGCGGGACTTTGAAAAATACGCCGTGCGCGAATTCAAAAACGCGCTCGGAGATCTCGCCGGGCGCTCGATGATCCCGGTGCTCGTGCAGCTCTCCGGCATCCCGCCGGAGACGCGAGTGAGCGAGATCACCCGCGAGCAGCGCCGCGCGCTGCTGCAGCTTTTGAAGGCCTTTCCCGTCTCCATATCCGGCACGCGCCCGATCGACGAGGCGATCGTGACCGCCGGGGGCGTGGATGTCAAGGAGATCGACCCGCGCAGCATGCAGTCGAGGCTCATTCCCGGGCTCTATTTTGCCGGGGAGGTGCTGGATCTGGACGCCTACACCGGCGGCTTTAACCTGCAGATCGCCTGGAGCACCGGGCATCTCGCGGGCATGAGCGTATAAAAGGAGAGATACTAATGAATACACCGTTTTCCGTCGCCATCGACGGCCCCTCCGGGGCCGGAAAAAGCACGCTGGCCCGCCGGGCCGCGGCGCGCTTCGGCTTTTTGTATGTGGATACCGGCGCCATCTACCGCTGCGTGGGCCTCAGCTGCCTGCGCCGCGGGATCGACACGAAGGACGCGCCGCGCGTGGAGGCGCTGCTGCCTGAGCTGCAGATCCATCTGGCCTATCGCGAAGGCGAGCAGCGGATGTTCCTCGGCGAGGAGGACGTCTCCTCCGAGATCCGGCAGCCGGAGGTGTCCATCGCCGCGTCCGACGTCTCGGCCCTCCCGGCGGTGCGCGCGTATCTTCTGGAGATGCAGCGCAGCCTCGCCCGTGAGAACAGCGTCATCATGGACGGGCGCGATATCGGCACGGTCGTTTTGCCGGACGCCTCGCTGAAGGTCTTTCTGACAGCCTCCGCCGAGGCGCGCGCCGCGCGCCGTCTGCTGGAGCTGGAGCAGAAAGGTGTGAAGACCAGCTTTGAAGAAGTCCTGCGGGATATCGAGTACCGCGATCAGCAGGACAGCTCCCGCGCCGCATCGCCCCTGAGACAGGCGGAGGACGCCGTCTTGCTCGATACCTCGGAGATCGGTCTGGAGGAGAGCGTCGACGCGCTCTGCGCGCTGATCGCCGCGCGCATGGAGCAGATCAAATGAGCAGGCTTCTCGTTGCCAAGAGCGCGGGCTTCTGCTTCGGCGTGCGCCGCTCCGTGGAGCTGGCGGAGAAGCTGCTGGACGAAGGGAAAAACGTTTGCTCGCTGGGTAAGCTCATCCATAACGACGACGTGATTTCCGCGCTCACGTCCCGCGGATTGCGCGTGCTCTCGTCGCCGGACGAGGCGCAGCCGGGGGAGACGGTGATCCTGCGCGCCCATGGCGTGTCGCGCGAGATAGAGGAGTCGCTGCGCGCGCGCGGCGTCGAGGTCGTGGACGGCACCTGCCCGCGGGTGCGCGTGATCCACACGATCGTCCGCCGCGCGGCGGAGGAGGGACGCTTCGTCGTCATCATCGGCGACGCCGGACACCCCGAGATCGAGGGGATCCGGGGCTGGTGCGGGGAACACGCGGTGCTCGCAAACCCGGCAGAAACGGCCCAGCATATGGAAAAAAGTGCGGATTTTTGGGCCAAACCGCTAACAGTTGTGTCTCAAACCACCCAGACACAGGAAAATTTCAACGAATGTTGTGCTTTATTAAAAAAAAGATGTACAAATCTGAAAATATCTGATACAATATGCTTCGCTACGTCCACGCGACAGCAGGAGGCTGCGGAGATAGCCGCCCAATGCGACGCGATGGTCGTCATCGGAGACAGGCAAAGCGCCAACAGCCGCCATCTTGCGGAGATTTGCGCGGCCCGCTGCGGGTCGGTGCAGTTCATCCAGCGAGCGGACGAGCTGAAGGCGGACGAGCTTCGCTCCGCGGGCGTCATCGGCGTCACAGCCGGAGCTTCCACCCCGGCGTGGATCATTAAGGAGGTAAGAAACAAAATGGACGAAATGGAAATCAAAGTTGAGGAATCCCCGGTCGCTGCGAAGGAGCAGTCCTTTGACGAAATGCTGGAGGAGACGCTCAAAACAATATATAATGGAGATAAGGTAAACGGCGTAGTCGTGGCCATCACCGGCACCGAAGTCAGCGTTGACCTCGGCACCAAGTACTCCGGCTTCATCCCCACCACCGAGTTTACCGAAGATGGCGGCAAGATCGAAGACGCCGTCAAGGTCGGCGACTCGATCGAGGCTGTTGTTGTCCGCGTTAACGACGTGGAAGGAACGGCTCAGCTGTCCAAGAAGCGCCTCGACGCCGAGAAGAACTGGATCGCCGTCGAAGAGGCTGTCGAGAGCGGCGCTGTTCTCGAGGGCGTTGTCACCGAGCAGAACAAGGGCGGCGTCGTTGTCAACGTCAAGGGCGTGCGCGTGTTCGTTCCCGCTTCCCAGACCGATCTGCCCCGTGAGGCCGATCTGAGCGAGCTCCTCAAGAAGACCGTCCGTCTCAAGATCACCGAGGTCAACAAGCCCCGCAAGCGCGTTGTCGGCTCCATCCGCCGCGTCGCTCAGGCCGAGCGCCGCGCCCGCAACGAGGCCATCTGGAATGAGATCGAGATCGGCAAGAAGTACCACGGCGTTGTGAAGAGCCTCACGAGCTACGGCGCCTTCGTCGATATCGGCGGCATCGACGGCATGGTCCATGTCTCCGAGCTGAGCTGGGGCCGCATCCACCAGCCCTCCGAGGTCGTTTCCGTCGGCGACGAGATCGACGTCTACGTCATCAATTTCGACCGCGAGAAGCGCAAGATCTCCCTCGGCTACAAGGATCCCGAGGCCAATCCCTGGGCTCTCTTCAAGGCCAAGTACGCCGTCGGCGACGTGGCCCCTGTCAAGATCGTCAAGCTCATGGACTTCGGCGCCTTCGCCGAGATCCTGCCCGGCGTTGACGGCCTGATCCACATCTCCCAGATCGCCAACCGCCGCATCGCCAAGCCCGGCGACGTGCTCACCGTGGGCGACGAGGTCGAGGTGAAGATTACCGGCGTCGACGACGACAAGCACAAGGTCAGCCTCTCCATCCGCGCGCTGAGCGAGCCCGCGCCCGCTCCGAAGGCTGTCGAGGAAGAGGAAGAAGTGGAAGAGAGCGGCGAGGACGCTCTGGTCTACGAGGTCTCTGCCGACGGCAAGGCCACCGGCATTGCTCCCGAGACCGACGAGGTCGAGGAGTAATCCCTCACAATAAAGTCAAAAGCCTGGCTCCGAAAGGGGCCAGGCTTTTTGCGTCGTTGATCTGAATATGTCATCCTCTGAAGGACCGTGCGCTTCGCGCCGTCGCTGAGGAGCGAAGCGACGAAGGATCTTTCCCTCCGTCCAAAACGGTTGGAAAGATCCTTCGCTGCGCTCAGAATGACAGAGAAGAGCGGTAGAACTCAGCTCAGCCGAGCTTTTCGTTGATCCACTTGAGGACGTCGGCCATCACTTCGTCCTTGTTGAGCTCGTTGAGCAGCTCGTGGCGCGCCTCGGGATAGAGCTTTTCCGTGACGTCCTTCATGCCGGCACGCAAGAAGAACTGATACGCGCGGTCGACGCCCTTGCCGTTTTCACCGACGGGATCGGCGCTGCCGGAGATGAAGAGGATCGGGGTGTCCTTGTTCATCTTCGCGGCGTTGGAGCTCTTCTGGATGAACTTGATGCCGCCCATCATATCGCGGAAGAGACTGACCTTGGCGATAAAGCCGCAGAGCGGATCGTTGATGTACTTGTCCACCTCGTCGGGATTGCGGTTGAGCCAGTCGAAGGGGGTGCGCACCTCGGCATAGCCCTTGGTGTAGGAGCCGAAGGCGATGTTGTTGAGCGTCTCGCCGTTGCCGCGCGGGCCCTTGCTGTTGACCATCATCTGGGCGATCGTGTTGCCCGCCCAGACCATTACGCCGGACTGGTGCCCCGTGCCGCAGATAATCGCGAGCGTCGGCTTTTCGGGGTGGAGGATGAGGTAGGTGCGGGTGAGAAAGCTGCCCATGCTGTGACCGAAGAAGATGTACGGCAGGCCGGGATACTCCGCGGCGGTCAGATCGTGGAGCTTGTCCATGTCGGCCACAACGTAGCTCCAGCCGTCCTGCTCGGCAAAGATACCCTGCTCCTCGGGCTTCGTGATGCTCTTGCCGTGCCCGAGATGGTCGTTGCCGACGGCGACGAAGCCGTTTTCGGCCAGAAAGCGCATAAAGGGATCATAGCGGTCGATATACTCGGCGATGCCGTGGGCGATCTGTACGACGCCGCGCACCTCACCATCCGGCACGCATTTGCGCGCGTGGATCGTGTTTTTCCCGGTGCTGGAGGGGAAGGTAAAATCGGTGAAAGTGGGCATGGATCTGACCTCCTGTTTATAGTGTTTCCGGTTTGTTCTTCTCTATTTTACTCGTTCGCTTTTCTTTCGTCAATGCCTTTGAAAGAGCGGAAGAAAAATTAAAAATTTTGAACGCAAGTTCAGAAAAAGCACGTTTATATAGATGAAACATGTTTCGATCTTCATGTGGAGGTGACAGGCTTGTCAAAGCCCGATACGGAAGAGAGCCGGATCGCCGCGCTGCGGCGCGGAGACGAACAGGCGCTCGAGCAGCTCATCAGACAGTATACGCCCTATGCCGGGGCGATCGTCTGGGGCATCGTGGGCGGGAAGCTCACTCGTGACGACGCGGAGGAGATCCTCTCGGACGTGTTTCTCACGCTCTGGAAGAACGCCGACAGGATCCGCCCGGGAAAGCTCAAGGGCTATCTCGCCAGCATCGCCCGCTCGCGCGCTCTCGACGCGCTGCGCCGCTCCGGGGAGACGCTCGAGCTCGAGGAGGACGTGCTGGCCCTGCCGGACGCAGACCCGGAGCGGCAGCTTACCCAGGCGGAGGAGCGTCGGCTTTTGAGAAAAACCCTGTCGGAGCTCCCGGAGCCGGATCACACGATCTTCATCCGGCATTATTATTTCTGTCAGAAGACGGCAGAGATCGCGGCGGCTCTGGACATGAACGTGAACACGGTGCAGACGAAGCTCAAGCGCGGCCGGGAAAAGCTGCGCCTGGCGCTTGCGGAAGGAGGCTATGAGCATGAATAAACGCATTTCGGATATGATGGACGAGCTTTCGGAGGAGATCGAAGTGGCGGAGACGGAGCTTTTTGACGCTTCCCGCGTCAGCGCGCGCACCATGGCGAAGCTGCACGCGGAGAAAAAGAGCGTTTTCCCGCGCAGGCGGGTGCTGCGCACGGCGCTTATTGCGGCGGTCATGACCTGCCTGATTGCTGCCATGGCGATCGCGGCCTCGGCTGGAGACGCCCGTGGGATCGTCGAGGGGATCCGCAGCATCTTCGGCGGCGCGGAGGTCTATACCCCCGGAGAAGGGGAAATCTACGTCGACACCGGCCCGAACGGGTACGATATGCCGCCGATCGCCCGGCACGACGTGGGGATCATCCTGCATTATGAGGTGGCGAAGGAGACGCACCCCGTCGTCTATAAGGTCAACTGGCTGCCTGGCCAGACCAACTGGAGCAACCCGCTCGATACCTGGGTGGAGGATCGCTTTAACTATCCTTATCTCACGTATAACCGCTCCTGGATCGAGGAGGAGAGCCCCGCGGACAGGGAAGGCTATATCGCCGCGCTGGGGCTGCCGGAGGAAGAGTGGAAGGACTGGAACGCCGGATATCTCTGCCGCTCCATCGGCGGGAAGGGGATCCAGTTCTACGTCGACGTGCTGAGCGGCGCCTGGCTGTACGAGCGCGACATGGTGATCGGCCAGTACGGCGGCGAGGGAAAAGTAGAGCGGGAATGGACGGACGGTGACTATTCCTGCATTGAGCTGACCATGGACTATACCGTCAGCGATAATCCCGGCGTGCGGAACCTCGGCGTCTGCCATTATTTGCTGCTCTTTAACGAAAAGGACGGCTATCTTGTGGAGATCGCGGGCACGATCGACGTCGCCGAGCTGGAAAAGATCGCGGAGAACATGGAGTTTCATGTGACGGGCATCACGCAGCGCGCCGCCGAAGCGCCTGAGGACGTCTGGTATCACGGCCTCATCGACGTCGGTGTCGGCTGAGACTTATAAAACGCAAATAACCCCGCCGCGGGCAGAGCCTGCGGCGGGGTTTATATAGTTCAGATGATTTCTCAGCCGACGATGTCGCGGGTGTCGCGGGCGATGACGAGCTCCTCATTCGTGGGGATGACGAAGACCTTGACGGCGGAATCGGGCGTGGAGATGAGAACCTCCTTGCCGCGGCAGTTGTTGGCGTCCTTGTCGATCTTGACGCCGAGATAGCCGAAGTACTCGCAGATGGCCGCGCGGCTGTCCGGGCCGTTCTCGCCGACGCCGGCCGTGAAGACGACGGCGTCCACGCCGTTCATGGCGGCGGCATAGGCGCCCGCGGTCTTGGCGACCCAGTAGTGGAACATGTCGAGAGCCAGCTGAGCGCGCTCATTGCCCTCAGCGGCGGCCTTGCCGAGGTCGCGGAAGTCGGAGCTGACGCCGGAGATGCCCAGCACGCCGGACTTCTTGTTGAGGATGTTCAGCATCTCATCGATGGAGTAGCCGTACTTGTGCATCAAGAACTGGATGACGCCCGCGTCCAGATCGCCGCAGCGGGTGCCCATGGGCAGGCCCACCAGCGGGGTGAAGCCCATGGAGGTGTCGACGCACTGACCGTTCTTGATGGCGGCGACGGAGGAGCCGTTGCCCATGTGGCAGGAGATGATCTTCAGCTCTTCGATGGGCTTGCCCATCAGCTCGGCGCAGCGGGAGGAGACGAAGCGGTGGCTGGTGCCGTGGAAGCCGTAGCGGCGCACGCCGTCGCTGAGATAGTACTGATAGGGCAGGGCGTACATATAGGCCTTGCTGGGCATGGTCTGATGGAAGGCGGTGTCGAACACGGCGACCATCGGCACGTCGCCCATGACGGCGCGGCAGGCGTTGATGCCGGTGATGTTGGCGGGGTTGTGCAGCGGGGCAAAGGGCGTGCACTCCTCAAGTGCCTTCATGACCTCATCGTCGATGCGCACGGAGGCGGCAAACTTCTCACCGCCATGGACCACGCGGTGGCCGACCGCGTCGATCTCCTTCATGGAGTTGACGACGCCGTACTGCGGGCTCGTGAGCTTGTCGATCACGGCGGCGATCGCCTCGGAATGCGTGGGCATGGCGACGTCCTCGTCAAAGACCGTCTTGCCTTCGACGAGCGGGGTGTGCTTGAGGTGGCCGTCGATGCCGATGCGCTCGCACAGGCCCTTGGCCAGCAGCTTTTCGCCTTCCATGTCGATCAGCTGATATTTCAGAGAGGAGCTGCCCGCGTTGATCACAAGAATTTTCATAAATCGTTTCCTTTCCCTTGTATTCTGACAAAATTTTCTGTAGAATTAAACCATAGATATTGTAATACAAACAGCGGAAAATGCAAGCCTTTTTTAGGAGGTGTTTTGGATGGAGGCCGTTGGCGTCGTAGCCGAATACAATCCCTTCCACAAGGGGCATGCGCTCCATCTGGCCCGCTCGTGGGCCGCGGCCGGGGAAGACGCGGCCGTCGTCTGCGTCATGTCCGGCGATTTTGTCCAGCGCGGCGAGGCCGCGATCTTTGACAAGGCCGCGCGCGCCGAGGCGGCCTGCCGCTGCGGAGCGGATCTCGTGGTCGAGCTGCCGCTGCCCTGGGCGATCTCCTCGGCGGAGGGCTTCGCGCGCGGCTCCGTCTCACTGCTGGGCGCGCTCGGCTGCACGGCGCTTAGCTTCGGCAGCGAGTCAGGCGACCTCGAGGCGCTCGAGCAGGTCGCCTATGAGCTCGTAAGTCCCTCGCTGCAAGCGCGTATCCGCGAAAAGCTCGCCGCGGACGAGACGCTCTCCTATGCCGCCGCGCGGCAGCGCGTGGTGGCCGACCGGCTCGACGGCGAGCGCGCGGCGCTGCTGGAAAAGCCGAACAACATCCTCGCCGTGGAATACCTCAAGGCGCTCTATGAGCTGCATCTGGAGCTGCGGCCGATCGCGGTGCGGCGCGAGGGCAGCGCACACGACGGGGAGGGCGGAGCGCTCCGTTCTGCCTCGGAGCTGCGCAAGCAGCTGCGCGCGGGAAAGGATCTGCGCGGCGAGGTGCCGGACGAGGCTTATGAGGTCTACAGCCGGCAGCTGCGCCTCGGGAAAGCGCTCTCGGATCAGAAGACGATCGAGACCGCGTCGCTTTCCCGGCTGCGCGCGCTGGATGCGAAGACATTTGACAATCTTCCCGACGCCCGCGACGGCCTCGGCGCGAGGCTTTACCACGCCGCGCGCAGCGAACCGACGCTCAACGCGGTGCTGGCTGCCTCCGGTACGAAGCGCTATGCGCTCTCCCGGATCCGCCGCATGCTCTGTTGCGCCGTACTCGGCGTCACGGCGGAGGACGCAAGCGGTCTGCCTCCCTATGCCCGCGTGCTGGCCGCGACGGGCCGCGGCTGCGAGCTTCTGCGCGAGGCGGAGAGAAGGGGAGCGATCCCCATCCTCTCCAAGTCCGCCGCGGTGAAGGAGCTCTCGCCGGAGAGCCGCCGCGTGTTCGAGCTCGGCTCCCGCGCACACGACTTCTGGGTGCTCGGCTGCCCGGCCGTCGAGGAGCGCCGCGGCGGGGGAGACTACCGCAGCAGCCCGGTGATCCTTCCGTGAAAAAGCAGCCTGTAAAAACCTCGGTTTTTTACAGGCTGCTTTTTCAGCTTTTAGTTTTAAGTTTGTAGTTTTTAGAAGAAGAGGGAATCAGCGGTTCAGCCGGTAGATCCGCTCGGCCAGGGTCGCGGAGCCGAAATCCACGAGGATCCAGCCGCCGATTTGGCCGTCCTCCGCCGAAAGCAAACGCTCGTTGAGCTTTTTGGCGTATTCATAGGGGTGTCCGTAGGCCGTGTCGCCCTTCGTGCTCAGAAAACTCAGCGATACGACGCCCTCGCCCACGCCGCGCCGGCCGGCGAGGAAGGCGTCCCATTTGTCCTTGGCGCCGTATTCATAGCGATCCTGTACGTACAGGAGATAGCTACCGTTATCCTCGGCCACCGCGTCGAGCGTGGGATCCTCCGCACCGCCCTGATCCTTCCACAGGAAGGGGAGCCCGGCCTCCGTGCCGAGCCCCGCCGCGTCCTCATAGCGGCGCAGCAGCACGAGCTTTCCGCGCAGCTCGCCCAGGGTCGGGAGCATTTCGCACAGCGCCCAGCGCTGCGGCGTCTCGCGGATATAGGCGTCCAGCAAAAACTGAAAGTCGCGCGTGCTCATGTTTTCGTCCCCGTTCTGCACCGAGACGAGCACGGTCTCTGTCGGATGCTGCTCCAGAAAAGCATAGCACGCACGAAGCACTTCGTCGAGCGTCAGCGCCGCGCCGCCGGACTTGCAGACGGAGCCCTCGCAGGCAAGCAGAAAGCCGTCGCCGTACTCATTTGCGACAAGGCGCAGATCCAGAAGCCTGAACCCGGCGTCGAGCTGCTCGGCGACGGTGAGGGCCTGGCATTTGGTGAAAAAAGCGCGCTCCGTGGTGCGGGCGGCGCTGCTGTGCGTGCCGGGAAGGACGAGCTCGTTGACCGGCCGCGCGTCGTCGAGACGGCGCATCCAGTCGGCCGAGCCCTCGACCGGCGTGGGATCGACCCGTTCGGTCAGCGGCGCGATAAAGTAAACGCCGAGCAGCAGCACGCCCGCGCCGAGGATCAGCGCGAGGATGATGGGCAGCGCGCGAAGGGAAGAAGGTCTTCTTTTCGCGGCATGTTGAACGTGTTTCACGGAAAAGCCTCCAGATGTTTACTGCTGACAGTATAGCAGATGCGCGGAAAAGTGCAAAGGAAAACTTGAAAAAACGGTTTTATCTTTCGTAACAGCAAAAGCCCGCCGCTCCGGAAAGGAATGGCGGGCTTTGCTTGAAAAGAGATCAGCGAAGAACCGTATCGATCGTTTGATGCTCCGATGCTCCCGCGGCATACCAGTGACTCTGAATATGCAGCTCCGTTACTTTTTCGGCGTCACACAGACGGTTGAAGCAATAGTACAGAGTCCTCTGATCCGGACTGCGGGAGGCCACCGAGAAATTGACCAGATCATCGCCCTTGATCGTATAGGTGCTGCCATCCGAAAAAACAAGCTCCATGCTGTCGTCAATGACCTCTTGCGCGCTCGGAATATCATAGCAGAGCGTCAAGCCGACAGGAGAGATCTTCGCGGTGATCCCCTCACCGGTCAGTTCACGGCTGGGGAGCTTCTCCTGCGCCGGGATCAGCATCTCCGCTCTGGGCCGATCCGGAAAATCGACGTCCGCCTTGTTGAGAACGATCCGCAGCGAAAGCCCCGTCTGCGCCGGAAGCGGCGTGAAGGGCGTGATGTAGAGAACAAGATCGGCATCCGTATCACTGAATGCGTCGGGGAGGATATAGTCGCGCATGTCCAGCATGTGTATCTCGTCTCCCTGCGGGTAGACGTTCCAGCCAAAGGGCGGCATTTCGCCGTTTTCATATAACCCGCTCAGAAGGAGCCCGTGACCCTTGGGGTTCGAGATATGCACCGTCAGCGCGCCGATGCCGTTTTCGTCCAGAAGCGCCTCACGGATGGTGAAGGTGTATCCCTCCAGCTCAACGCTTTGGCCGACGGCTGCGATATAGTCGCCGGTCAGAGTTTCGGCCAGCTCTTCGTCCACCTCAACGCGCTCGATCGCGGGATAATGCTCCGTCGTTACCGTGTTGCCGCTGTCGTCTGTGATCTCAACATCAAAGGCGTTCCGCCCTTTCAGCCCGGTTCCAAAAACCGAAGTGAAAAAACCGCTATGCACCCCGATGGCATACGCCGTCGCCCCCAGCGCCAGAATCAGCACGGCGGCCAGGGCGAGAGTGATGATCCGTTTCTTTTTCATGTGTACGATCCTTTCCGAGGAGCCGGATGCACTCTCGGGCACAGGACGGTACGCTTCGTCGATAAATCGCTCGTCGATCTCGCAGAGCGCCTTGGATAACAGTTCCCGATTCATACAAGCAAGCCCTCCTTCGTTAAAGTTTTCCGCAATTTCTCACGGAGGCGGAAAAGACGGACGGAGACCCGGTTGGGGCTGCTGTGTGTCAGGGCGGCCAGCTCCCGGACGGGATCCGCGTACCAGTAGCGCCGCACGAACAAAAAGCGGTCGTCCCTGCTCAGCGTGCCCAGAAAACGGTTGATGGAAGCCCCAAGCTCTTTGGCCTCCAGCTCTGTTTCCACACTCACGCCGGAGGGGATGCATTCCTCGATCTCATCCAGCACGAGCTCGTACTTCCCGCTGCGTTTCTGGGCGGTGTTGGCATGGTAGCGGTCGATGGCCAGATTGTGGGCGATGCGGCAAACGTAGCTTGCCAGAGGATCCGGAGCCTGAGGCGGAATACTGTTCCAGGTCCTGAGGTAGGTATCGCTTACGCATTCTTCCACATCCAGCCGATCGTTCAGAATGTTGGCCGCCGCGCGCTTCACGGCGGGCCCATGCTTGCGGTCCAGCTCTTCGATCGCCTGTTCCGAGCGCTCAAAAAACAGGCTGATGATCTGACTGTCCTCCATTCGCGTCACTTCCTTTCCGCCTCACCCTGTATCACGGGATGGAGGAGCAAATCTTACACAGAACAGACAAAAATATAGCAGCTTTTTCCGAAATAACAAGATCACACGATTTTATTCTGCCGACCTGCGACCACCCGTCCTGTCATCCAGCGCGCAGCGCGCTGTCGTCCTGAGCGGAGCGCAGCGGAGTCGAAGGATCTTAAAATGACTAATGCAGCCCCGTCGGATCGCTCCGGCGGGGCTGTACTTTATCCGCACTGCTCGGAGAGGTAGATGCTTGCTCTGCTCTGGATGGCCTTCGCGCACTCCTCGGCGCTGATCTGACCAGCGAAGTAACGCTCAGCCTCGGCCTGTACGATTTCCCACACCGCGTCATCGTGGCGGTAAAGCACGGTCGCGCCAGTAAAGGCGTCGGCAAAGAGGCGCATATCCGCCTCGGCGTGCGGCCAGCTTGCCGCATTTCCTTCCTCTTCACGCTGCTTAAGCTCTCTCTGAATGGATTGTTCGAGACTGCCTTGGATAACGCTCATGGTATAGGTACGAGGATTGAGATAAAAGCCCCGCAGGAAGGCCCAGCACTCATCCTTGTGTTTTGAGTCTGCAGCCATGCCCATAGTTGAGGTTCCCAGCTCACTGGAGGGCTTCAGAACATTGCCGAGTTCGGGGATGCCAATGACGGCACAGTTGCCCTCGCCGTATTCCTTTCCGGCATTGGCTCCAAGCCACAAATCCGGAAATTCACCGACCGTCAGCAAGCCCTCGCCCTCGGCACGACTGTGCTGAACACGGTAATACTCTTCAGGAGCGACCGCCTGTGCGGGAAGCTGTGTTACAGCTTCCAGGATCGAAAGAAAATACCGGCTGTCAAAGCGGCACTCGCCGGTATCCCAATCCACCAGCTTTTTACCGGAGGCGTCGGTCAAGAGCTGCAGCAGCTCCATCCGGCTCCATGCCTCCGCGGTAAGCAGTCGTTCACAGCGGGGCGTGTTCGCGGCCAGAGAAAACAGCTCGTCCCAGCTCTGAGCATTTCCCAACTCAGAGTTAAATCCCGTGGCTGTGAGCATGGAGTAATTCGTCACCACCTCATACAGACCGCCGCGGATCTCCTGGGCTTTCAGAACATTCGGATAGAAGCTCTCCCGACTCAGTTCGGGATCGGCGTCAAGATAAGGATAGAGGTTTTCGAGCTTCCCGCCGACGGCCAGAGCCGCCGCGTTCAAGCTGCTCAGATCGAACAGATCCGGGTGCGCGCCTCCGGTGATAATGTCCATCGCCATGGCTTTCTGGGCATCTTCGATCGCCTGTTCTTCCTTCTGCCAGTCGTTGGAGTGCTCGCCGGTGTAGTAATCACGCACGACGATCATGCACTCCGGGTGCTCCCGGTTCCAGTCCAGGATGGCAGTTTCCAATACCGGGGACATGAACATGCGGTCCAGAACGACGAGAGTCATCGTCTCAGGCTCACCGCTTTCCCCGACTTCCACATCCACCTGACGCATCCGGAACAGGCGGCTGTTCCCGTCAGCTGCGAAGAAGCCTCCATCCGGAGCTTCCAGCAGCGCGCGGCCAACAATGCCGACGCTCAGCCACTCAAACTGCTTTTCCAGGTTTCCGGTTGCCAGATCGAAGCCATAGGCCGAGGTGCCGTCGCTCAGATAGACATCCCAGCGTTCGCCCCCGCAGAGCAGGTTCAAATTGCCTTTGTCGAAACGGAAAGCATCCGTAACATTACCGGAAAGCGCATCCAGAAAGCGAAGCGCGTACTGTCCGCCGTCACGCTCTCCAAAAAGGAGGCGTCCATCCGCAAGAACGGTCATCATCGCCGCGGGATCAACTTCTCGCTCACAAATCTTCTCAAGATGATCGCCCACTCGCAAGGCAACCAGATACCCGCTGCCAAGCAGGAAGACTGTATCTCCGTTGGCTGCCACCCAGAAAGGCATGAAGTCCTCACGGATCAGGCTGCCGAGCGATTCCGTCCGCACGGCCGCGCCGGTCTTGTCGATCTCCTGCAGGCTGTATTCATAGAGCCGCGAATCTTCATTATACGGATTGTTGAGTACATACAGCGTCCCGTGGTCAGAAGCAGCGAAGCCTTGGATAATCTCTCCGTTATAGGAAGAGAGCTCCTGTCGGTCCTCACCGTTCAAATCTGTGGAAAACAGTCTGCAGCCCTCCATGCTCTGCGTTTTGAAGTACAGCCGCCCATCCATCTTCGCAAGGCTGCTGATCCAGTTGATGTTTTCTCCCTCCGGTGGCTTGATCTCTGTGGAAGCCAGGCGCTGAACCACATTCTTTTGCGCCTCCTGGACAATGCCAACCGGCTCGGAGCTTTTCTTTGGCCTGCTGCTTCCGTTCTGTGCTCCGCTGCCCTGCGGCGCGGAGCTGCAGGCGCAAAGAGACAGGCATACAGCAAACAGCAACAGCCAGCCGATCCACTTTTTCATTTTCATCGTAAAAATCTCCTCGCAAAATGTCTCTTTTTTGGGGCCCCAATGGAATATTCCAGTAGAGGCTCAAAAAAGGGACAGCTTGAAAAAAGATTTCATTTTGCTATACTGTGGAGCCGAAGAAAGGCGGTGGATCTGTGACCGATTCCTTTTTGGAAGATCTCTACCGAGAGATGTATCAGAAACTATATGCCTATGCGCGCTTGCGCTTGCGAGACGAGCAGCTTGCGCAGGAGGTCACGCAGGATGTATTCGTTTTGGCACAGGAAAAGCTGGGAGAATTGCGGAAAAGCCCGAATCCGCAGGGCTGGCTGGTACGTGCCATGGGATATGCTGTGCTGCACGCCCAACGTGACCGGCAAACCATAGAACAGCGCACGGTATCTCTGGAAGAGACACAGCTGATCGCGCCGCCCCCGGAAACGGAAGACGAAGATCTGAAAAAGCGGGTAAGTCCGGAGGAATGGCTGCTGCTGCGCGCTGTCTACTGCGACGGCTACTCTATTGCAGAAGCGGCACAGCTTTGCGGGCTGAGCCTGGAAGCCTGCCGCAAACGGCTATACCGATGCAAGCAGCGATTGCGCCGGGAAATGGGTTGTGAACAGAAAGGAGGGAAACAGCATGTCGGATAAGGTCAGCAGAGATGAATTGAATACCATGCCCATGGAAAAGCTGGAGGAACTGATCCGCACGCTTCCGGCAGACTGTGACCCGGATTTCTGGATGCTCGTCATGGACGCCTATACGGAGCGCACTGATCAGCCCATGCCGGATACCGACGCCTCCCTCGAGCAGTTTTTCTCCGATTACAGCGGGACGGAGCCGATCTTCGCCGAGGCTCCTGCGCCCGCGAAAAAACAGAGGACGGCGCTGGTGATCGTCCTGCGCACAGCGCTGGTTGCGGCGATCCTTGTGAGCTTGTTTACCGTGACGGCTTACGCGCTGGGATGGTTTGGCCTCCGTGAGCGATCTGTCAGCACGGGAGGAGAAACCGATCATGCGGTCTATGAAGAAAATGGCCAGTCCCATCTGGAAAAGACCGAGGCCATCCTTTTGCTTCCCACCGGCTACCGGGACAGCCCTGAATACAAGGCGGCGGCAGAATGGTTCGCTTATGAACTGCAATACCGGGAAGCCAAGGTGGATGAGAGCGTCGCCGCAGGAAACGGCCCTTGGGACTGGCTGGATATGGACGCAGCGGAGGCACTTCTGGGCAACAACATCTACGGTGCCGGCAATGCAGAGATGGCAGAAAAGCTGTTGGAAATCCAAGCGAGCTACGGACTGAAGCTTCACAGTTCTGAGGTATTCCCGCCGACAGAAGCCGAATTCTACCGTCTGACCGGGACAACTCCTTTCTTCAACGGCGAGGGCTATTTTGCACCGATGTACGTCTTTGAGGACGGAGCCTATCATGCGGAGGGCGACATTGAAATAGACGGTATTTCTTTCATTTGGTCCTTGAGCCGCTATCTGAACGGCACCATCCCGGCTTATATGAGCCTGATCCAAAATCCGGATGCCTATGAGGAATGGGGCTACCAAAACGCCTTTGGCAACGAAGTCTGTATAGACTACAGCAGGGAGGCAGACTCGCCTTATTACGATCCTTCCGCGCCGGAGGAGACGAAGTTTGCCCACACGGTCATTCTGCATTACACCTCTGAAAATGCTTTCCTCACCTTGAGCTGTCAGGTTCCCGGAGGTCGGGAGCAAGCAGAAGCGCTGGCAGATGCCTTTGACTTTGCAGCCGCCTGCGAAGGGCAGCCGGAGGAGAACGGTTTGCTGGAGATTCGTCCCTATAC